>JASGIE010000179.1:0-38585 GCA_049841055.1 Paludibaculum sp.
ATGTAGCCTTCAACCATTGTATTGCTAAGGTTAATAGGGAAACACGATAGAATCCGAACAGCACCTTATGTCGCGGCACGGAAGGCTGTTTTTCTTTCCCACGGGCCACACAGGACACGCTGCCCAAATACCTGCTGCTGGTAACCACGAATGCCGCCATCTCCTACCTGCTGATTACGCTCATACACGACCGATTCCAGGCTGGCGTGGTCGGAATCAAGCTGGCGGTGGAGGCGGCGCTGTTCCTGGCGAGTTTCCTGATTCAGCGGGATCTGATCTTCAGCCGGAAGCAGGGCGAGGCGACCGACTGGACCAGCTACTACGAAGTCTGTGCCGCCGACGGCAAAGCTGACCAGGAAGTACAGTGCCTCCGCCCTGGTGGCGATGCTGCGCGCGGCGGGTCTGGCGCCGGGGGCGCACCTGGTGGAGATCGGTGGGGCAAACAGTTGTTCTACGCCGTTTGACCAGCGAGTTCAAACCGTCGCGGTATGAGGTGATCGATACCAACCGGCACGGGCTGGACCTGCTGGCGCGGCGGGCGTCCGCAGAGGTCGAGTTACGGCAGGAAAGCGTCCTGGAACTCGCGGATCGATCCGCGGGCGGACGCCGTCTTCAGCGCCGGCTTGGTGGAGCATTTTGACCAGACCGGGACGCGGCAGGCGATCGAGGCCCACTTCAACCAGGTGAAGCCGGGTGGCACGGTTCTCATCACCTTCCCGACTCCGACTTTGCTTTATAGAATCACGCGAAAGCTACTGGAAACAATCGGGTTGTGGAAATTTCCAGACGAGCGGCCACTGGGCCAGGAGGAAGTCCGGCGGGTTGTGAAGGAGCAGGGCGAGATTCTGGAAGAACGGATCCTGTGGCCGCTGATTCTGAACAGGGTGTCGTGGTGGTCCGCAAGAGTCCGGTCGAGAAAACGGCGTGTCAGCCGGTCGCGGCCAGCACGGGTGTGCAGCCGCGACCGTAAGCCGGACAATCAGGCGCCGTACTTCTCGAAGAAGTGGGCGACGGTGCGGATGCCCAGGTAGAAGTTGTCGAGCTTGAACTTCTCGTTGGGCGAGTGGAGCCCGTCGTCCGGCAGACCCAATCCCATCATCACGGTGGGGATCCCAAGGTGATGCGCGAAGTCGCCGACGATGGGCACGGAGCCACCGGAGCGGATGAACACGGTCTCGGCGTTCATGATGTCCTTGAACGCGGCGGCGGCTTCGTGGATGGCGGGGTGCTCGGGGTTCACAATGACCGCCGGTCCGCCGCTGAGTTTGCGGACTTTGGTCTTGGATGCCGGCGGGGGTGTTGTCGGCCACCCAGTTCTCGAAGGCGGCGTACATGCGGTCGGGATCCTGGTCGGGCACCATGCGCATGCTGACTTTCGCGGTCGCCGTGGCGGGAATGACGGTCTTGGCGCCGGCCCCGGTGAAGCCGCCGGCGATGCCGTGGACCTCCAGGGTGGGACGGGACCAGACGCGCTCGAGTACCATGCGGTCGGGTTCGCCGGTCAGGCGGCTGGAGCCGACTTCCTTCTTCAGGAATTCCGCTTCGGAGAACGGCAGCGACTTCCAACTGGCGATCTCGGCGGGGGCTGGCTCGGCCACCTGGTCGTAGAAGCCTGGGATCTGAATCTTTCCGTCGGCATCCTGTAACGTTACCGAGCAGTTCAATCAGGCCGAAGACGGCGTTCGGAGCGGCACCTCCGTAGAGACCGGAGTGGAGATCCCGCATGGGCCCGGTGGCTTCCACTTCCATATAGATGAGGCCGCGCAGACCGATGCAGAGGGTGGGAATGCCTTCTGCATAGAGCGAAGTGTCGGAGACGAGGGCGACGTCCGCTTTCAGCTTGGCGGGATTGGCGGCTACGTATTTCGTGATGCTGGCGCCGCCGACCTCTTCCTCGCCCTCGATGAGGAACTTCACGTTGACCGGCAGTTTCCCGTAGACCGCGAAGAGCGCTTCCACCGCCTTGACGTGCATGTACATCTGGCCCTTGTCGTCGGCGGAGCCGCGGGCGTAGAGGTTGCCGTCGCGGACGGTGGGTTCGAAGGGCGGGGTGTGCCAGAGTTCGAGGGGATCGGGCGGCTGGACGTCATAGTGGCCGTAGCAGAGCACGGTGGGTTTGCCGGGGGCGTGGAGCCAATCGGCATAGACCAGGGGATGGCGTTCCGTGGGAATGATCTCGATGTTCTCGAGCCCGGCTGTTTTGAGGCTGCCGGCCACAAACTGGGCCGCGGCAGCCACGTCGGCGACGTGCTCGGGCGAAGTCGAGATCGAGGGGATGCGAAGGAACTGATTCAGTTCCTCAAGGAAGCGGCTGGAATTGGAGCTGACGAAGGAGTCGATTGCCTGGGACATGAATTTCCTCTGCGGACCCCTCCATTATTGTCCGGAGAGGGCGGCAGGTGAAGTTGCTCCAAGGCTTGCGGCTGCCCGGCCGGAGCCAGGCAGCCGTGATTCGTGACCTCAGGGCCTGGCGGCGACCGGAATCGACGTAAAGCTCAGGGTCGGACTAAAGCGCAGGCCGAGGGCGGTGATACCGGCGGTCTGGTCGGTTTGGAACTCCACGACGCCGCGGCGTCCGGCCAGGGCCGGATAGCGGTCTGTGACCGCGAACGACATGTGGCCGTTGGCGGGCAGGAGGATGGTGTCGCGGGAGAGCTCGGCTCCGGCGTCGTCGCGCTGGATGGCGGTGACGGAGGCCTGGCCGGTGGAGAGGTTCACCAAGGCAATGCCTGTCGCGAAACCGATGGAGTTGTCGTAGGTGACGAGGACCGCAGCCCGGCCGGTGGTCTCCAGTGGAGAGGTGCCTTCGGAGTCGCGGCCATCGCCGCCGCGCTGGCGGAAGATGGCGTAGCCCGACAGGGTGGCGGTGCTTTGCACATCGGCCCAGCCGACGGTGGTGGTGGAGATGGGCGCCTCGGTTTCAATAAGAAGGGTCGCATTGGGCGCGAGGGTCGCGTTGACCGGTCCGCTGGCCTGGGTGACGGAGGCGCCGGCCTGTGTGATGGTGACGGGCAGGTCGAGTTGAGTGCCGTCCTCGGCCATGAACTGAACCTTGACGGGCGCCGTGGTGGCTCCGACGTTGAGCAGACTGACAGTGGTCTTCCAGCCGCCTCCGGTGGCTACCTGCGAGATGATGCCGGCTCGCGGCGGGGCACTGGCCGTTCCGACAGTGAGGGTCATGGAGGCGGTGGCGAACACGCCGGTCGAGTCGCTGACCCGCACGGAGAAGAAGAAGTTGCCGGTGGTGGTGGGCTGGCCGGAGATCACACCAGCGGTGGAGATCATGAGGCCGGGCGGCATGGCTCCGGAGTTCAGCGCCCAGGTAAACGGCGCGGTGCCGCCCTGAACCGTGAACTGGGTGGAGTAAGGGGTGCCGACGGAGCCGTTGGGCAGAATGGAAGCTGTGGTGATCTGCAGCGCGGCGCCGATGGTGATGCTGTAGTTGGCCGTGGCGCTACCGCCAGCGGCATCGGTGACACGGACGCTGAAGGTGGAGGTGCCGGCGGTGGCGGGGATGCCCGTGATCCCTCCGGCCGCGGAGAGCTGGAGTCCGGGGGTGAGCGTGCCGGACGCGAGCGACCAGGTGTAGGGGGTAGTGCCGCCGGACGCCGCAAGAGTCTGCGAGTACTGGATGCCCGGCGTGCCGTTGGCGAGGGAAGCTGTCGTGACGGTGAGGGCGGCTCCATTGATGACGATGGTGAACGCCTTGGATGTGGACGCCGAGATGGCATCAGCCGCGCGCAGGGTGAAGTTGAAGACACCGTTCACGGTGGGCGTTCCGGTGATGACGCCGGCGGGCGAGATCGCGAGGCCGGGCGGCATGGTGCCGGAGAGTAGGGTCCAGAGGTAAGGCGCGGTGCCGCCGGCGGCGGCGAGAGTCTGGGAGTAAGCCGCTCCGACGGCTCCGTTGGGTAGCGACGCGGTGGAGATCACCACGCCGGTGACCACGGGGAAGGTGTAGGTCTGATACGCCTCACGGCCGGTCGCATCGACGACACGCACGGTGGGGCCGTAGTTGCCGGCGGTGGTGGGTGTCCCGGAGATGACGCCGGTGGGGCTGAGCGAGAGCCCCGGAGGCAGAACGCTGGCCACGATGGAGCCCGAATAAAGGTTCCAGGTGTAGGGAGGCGTTCCGCCTGTAGCGGCCAGGGTGAGCGAGTAGGCGGCTCCGACCGAGGCGGCCGGCAGTGTGGTGGTGGTGATGGTCAGGCCCGAGGAGGTCGAGATGGAGAAACTGCGGGTCGTCTGGAGTCCGGCGCTGTCGGTGGCACGCACGGTGAAGCTGTAAGTGCCGGCGGTGGTGATGGTGCCGGTGATGGTGCCGTTGGAGTTCACGGTCAGGCCCGGCGGCAGTCCGGCGGAGGCGAGGCTCCAGGTGTAGGGCGCGGTGCCTCCATTGGCGGCGAGGGTCTGATTGTAGGCGCCGCCGACCACACCGTTGGGCAACGTCGCGGTGGTGATGGTGAAGGCGGGCACGGTGCCCTGCACCACGAAATTGAACAGCACCGTGTTGGTGCCCACCGCCAACTGGATCTGGAACGACCCGGGCGTCGTGCCCAGCGTTACGTTCGCTGAGACATATCCGGAGACGTCGGAGGTGGAGACAGTGTTGGTGATGGTGGCGGAACCGGGGGTGACGACGGACCACTGGACGGCCTTGCCCACGACGGGGGTGTTCAACGAATCGAGGATCCGGGCAACCAGTTGGACGGGCAGCGCCTGCCCGGGCAGGCCGGATTGATTGTTGCCCTGGGTAATGGTGGGCGTGGGGTCGCCGGGCAGCATCGTGAGATGGATGGTCTGCGTGCGGTAGGCTCCGACGTCGATGATGAGGTCCGTGGTGCCGGGTGTGCCGGTGGCCTGGATCTCGCAGGAGGCGACGCCATCGGCGCCGGTGAGGACTGTGCCGCCGGTACAGGAGGCGACGGGGCCGGCGAGAGGATCCTGATTGACGGTGCGAACGGAGAGCCCGACGCCCGGCATGGGCAATCCGGCCGAGCCGCCGTTGGCCCCGCTGGTGGAGACGACGACGCGCGCCGCGTCGGCTACGCGTTCACCGGCTTTCAAGGTGATGGGTGCGCCTTGCAGCGGTTTGAGGAAGTCGACCAGGGGCTGGTAGTTGGCCGCGCCGGTCTGGAACGGGTAGGACACGATGGAGAAGTTCGTGCTGCCGATGTCGGTGGTGGCGGTGACGGTGTAGGAGAGGAAGCCGACGCCCGCCGAAAAGGAACCGCCGGCCACGAACTGCAGGGAGGCCAGGCCATTGACGTCGGTGGTGACCGTGCTGGGGCTGGCGTAACTGATGCCGCCGACATCGGTCCACTTCACTGACTTGCCGGGCACGGGCTTCCCTGCTCCGTCGACCACCCGGACAACCAGCGGTTGCGTGGGGGAGTAGAAGAGAAGGACCAACTGCCCGTCACCGGAGACCTTCTGAATGCGGGTCTGGGCCACAACGGGCCAGGCCGCACTAAACATAGCGCAAAGGAGTAGGAAACGCGCGGCGAAAAATTTCATTGATTCCAGCATACGCGAGGGGGCAATTCGGGCGATCCCGATGTCATTCGCTGCGTATTTGCCCGGCGGGCGGGTGGGAGCTTACTTCTTGCCGGGCCGGATGTTACTGCCCTTGCTCTCGATCATCTTGACGTCGGAGGAGAGAGTGAAGAGTTCGTCGGTGAGGCCCTGGTTGATGGTGATGGAATCGGCGTACATTTCGAAATTCCGCTCGCCATTCCGTTCGCGCCGGATGACGTAGGGCCACATGACGCCGCCGCCGATATCGCGGTACTTGTCGAAGATGGTGACCTCCTCGATGCGGTCGCGGGTCTTGGGGTCGCGGCGGTCCCAGTACTGCTTCACGGGCAGCTTGGTGGACTGGTGGAACCAGACCTTGGTGACGCGATTGTCGCTGTCGACGATGTCGACGACATTGCAGGGCTGGTTCTCGACGATGTCGACTCCGGCCGGGTCGATGGTGAGGCCGGGCTCCTTCAGACGCATTCGCAGGGTGTAGAGCACGTTGTGGAAGAGGGTCTCCTGGTAACTGTCGAAGACGGGCTTATCCAGGGCCTTGGCGCCTTTGTAGGTGATCTCGTAGCCGCCAAGTTCGTTGTAGACGACGAAGTAGTCCTCGTTCTTCTTTCCGAAGGCGCGGCGCTCACGAATGCCGAAGAAGTTCGGCCGCATGGGCTCGGGCGCCAGCAGGTAGCGGCTGTAGACCTTGGCTCGGGACATGCCGGAAAGGTTCTCGCGGTAGAAGGCGTAGAAGCGGCCCTCCTCGACACGGTCCTGCATGGCGAGGAACTTGTCGCCGCCCAGGGCCTGGAGAGCGTCCTGCACGACCTTGGCGGCGGCCTTGGGCGTGCGTTCCTGCTGGGCGGTCGCCGTCAGCGAGGCAACGGCGGCGATGGCAAGGGTAAGGCGGAGGACTGACCGGCTCATTAACTCGATTGTAGCGGGGCCGAGAAGCCGGCAGGCGCGGCGGCGGGACGGGGCCGCCGGAAGAGCGTCCGGAGGGAGACGAGAGAGCCCTGGCGCTGGACGAGCACCCGGTCGGTCCAGCGGGAGCCGTCGGGCTGGCGGCTGAAGACAGAGAGGACGTCGGCAGTGATGCGTTTGCCTCGGGGGCGTCGGTAAGAGGGCATTACAAGAACGCGGCTGATGCCGTGATCGCGCACCTCTTCGACGAATTCACCGAATGTACATGCGTTTGTGACGTTCAGCAATACGTTGGGCTCGCAGCCATGGCGGTCGCCACCGGCGACGGCGGGCAGGCCGCTTTCGCGGGCCCAGCGAAGGACGCGCCGGTTGTCGCTCCAGGTGCGCAGACCGTTGAGTTCGAGGGCGTGGATCCAGGACCGGTGGACGCGCAGGAACTCGCGGGCGGTCTGTTCGTGCTCGCCGGGAAGGAGTCCTTTCTCGTCCCACAGGGGGTGGTTGAAGACGATGAGGACGGACGGGTCTTCGGCGAGCCAGTCGAGGATGCCGGGCAGGTCGTGCTCGCAGGGGCGGGCCGAGTAGCGGGCGAGAACGCGCATGCGCTCGGCCGCGCGGCGCGGCGGCAGGTTGTGGAGACCGAGGTGGAAGAAGGTCGGGCCCCAGGGCACTGTCCATTCAACGCTGACGGGCACATCGCGGCTGCCGGGCTGCGTGCGCAGGAGCAGGGGCGCGTCGATGTTGTCGTGATCGGTGAGGGAGACCAGCGGGAAAAGGCCCAGGCTCTCGATCTGGGCGCGCTCCAGGCGCAGGGCGGGCGCGGCGGCGAGGGGAGGGGTCCACCAGAGTCCGCGGAAGAAGGCGGCGATGCTACGGACATGGTCGAGGCGCTCGATGGAGTGCGCAGTGTGGCTGTGAAGGGAGACGGCGGCGCGGAAGGCGCGCAGCCGGGGGGAGGTGGTTCGGGCGATGATCTGCGTCGAGTGCGGCATGGCAGTTTCTTCCGCTGTCGCACCCAGGGTGAACGGGCTGGATGACAGCCCGATGCACCCTTTATGAATTCTCAGTCAAACAGGATGACTGATAAATGTTTGGTCAGGCGGTGGCGCCGCAGCACTTTTTGTACTTTTTGCCGCTGCCGCAGGGGCAGGGGTCGTTGCGGCCGATTTTTTCGCTGCGGACTGTCTCGAGCGGCGTGGTGGCCGGCGAGTGGCTGTGAGTGTGGTCGTGCCCGGCGTGATCGTGGTCGTGATCGTGCTCCTCGTCATCCGGGAAGAAGACAGGCTGGTAGCCTTCGCGTTCCAGGCGGCGGTCGATGGCGATGCAGACCGACTCCTCCTCGGAGTCGCTGAGGCCGTCGGCGCGATCGGAGATCATATCGAGCAGCTTGCCGGCGCTCTTGGGCGTGGTGTTGTGGCGCACGCTGAGGGCGTAGGCAAAGAGGGCCTCCTCGCGGACCTCGTCGTCCTTGAACATGGGGACGAGTTCCAGGGAGAGATCGGGCAGCGGAAAGGCCCCGACGCCCTGGATGGCCTGGCGGCGAATGTCGAGATCTTCGCTGCGGAGGTTGGAGGGGAAGTACTTCTTGTAGCGCGCGTCAAACGAGCGCCACATGGTGTGCAGAGCAGCGGCCCGGCAGTCGTCGGTGGCGTAGGCTTCCATCAGCGCGTCGTGGACCTCGGGCTCGCCGGTGGCGCCGGCCAGTCCGATGAGAGCGCCCAGCCATTCGTTCCTTGTGTTCGCGCCTGGTCTCGAGGGCTTGGGTGAGGAGCTCGCGGACTTCGGCTTCGGCGACGCGCTCACCGAGCGCGCGCAGGGCAGCGCCGCGGACCTTGGGTTCCGCATCTTCGCGGACCAGGGTGAGAAGGCGGTCGCGGATGTCGTCGGGGTAATCGTCGTCGGTAAAGCTGGCGGCGGCGCGGGTGCGGTAGGCAGGCTCGGCGCAGGCAAAGAACTCGACGACGTGTTCGGGATCCATCTGGTCGAACAAGGGCATGGCCTCGGCCGGATAGAGGCCGAGGATGTCGAACTCTTCAGGTTCGTGGGCGCTGCGCTCGTTGTTGAGGGCATCAACGCATTCGAGGAGAACCTTGCGCTCTTCGCTCTTCTCGGGCATTTTTTCCGCGCCGGCGGCGACAGTGTCGCGGAGGCTGGGGTCGCCGTAGAGGCCGGCGCAGAGTGCACCTTCGTAGGGGTCGCGTTCGAGGGTCTCTTCGACGAGGGTGCGGATGCGCGGGTCGTGGACGCCGAGGGTGACCAGCAGGAAGACGACGTCGGGGCGGTCGTCGGCGGAGCTGGTTTCGTGGAAGGCGAGCAGGGGCTCGACGGCGGGGGCGCCGAGATCGGCGAAGGCTTCGACGAGTTCGTCGGGGATGGAATCGCCGCGCCTGGCGAGCAGGGTGAGGTAGAAGGGGATGGCGGCGGGATCGCGGAACTGGCGGAAGAGGTCGAAGCACTGCTCGGCGAGATCGAGCAGGACTTCTTCACGGGATTCGGCGGCGAAGGGGACGAGTGCGGCCAGGGTTTCCTCGCGGCGGGCGAGAAGCGATTTCAACAGGCGCTGATCGAATCCGATCAGGCCCTGCTCGGCCTCCAACAGGAGCTGCGAGACGGGGGTGGCGTCGAACTGTTCGGGGAAAGTAGGCACGGTGAGAAAAGTAAAAAGGCCCGCCGCTTCGCATGCCTGGGCATGGCTGGCGGCGGGCCGGTCCAACGGGAAGCTATTGGGCTTCTTCTTCCTTGTTCACCGACAGGCTGACCTCGGCGGTCACGTCGCGGTGGAGCTTGATGGCGATCTTGTGTTCGCCCAGGGTCTTGATGGGAGCGTCGAGCTGGATCTTCTTGCGGTCGATCTGGTAGCCCTGCTTCTCAAGCAGATCGGCGATGTCCTTGGCGGTGACGGAACCGAACAGGACGTCCGATTCGCCGGCCTTCTGGGTCGACGTGAGCTTGAGCGCGCCCAACAGCTTGGCCAATTCCTCGGCCGAGGCCTTGTCCTTGGCTTCGCGGCGGAGAGCCGCGTCGCGTTCCTGAGCGACGATCTTCTTGTTGGCTTCGGTTGCAGCTACGGCGAGTCTCTTGGGCAGGAGGAAGTTGCGGGCGTAACCGGCCGCCACTTTCACTACCTGGCCGCGATGACCGAGCTTTTCGACGTCTTCACGAAGGATGACTTCCATGGGCGTTATCTCTCCCTCTCGACGCCACCGGCGAACGGCAGCAGCGCGATGTTGCGGGCCAGCTTGATGGCCTCGGTGATGCGGCGCTGGTTCTGGGCGTTCAGGCCGGAGATGCGGCGGGGCACAATCTTGCCGCGCTCCGTGATGAACTGCTGCAGCAGCCGGATGTCCTTGTAGTCGATGTAGTCGATCTTCTCGATGCAGATGCGATCGACCTTTTTGCGGCGGAAATACTGGCGCTTGCCCGTGGCGATGGCCTTGTCGGTACCGGTCGGCCTCTGGGAAGCGGCGATGGGGCGTCCACCCTTTTGTTCAGCCATGGTGATTTATGCCTCCTGTTCCTATTCCTGGGTCTCGGTCACGACAGCGGCTTCAGGCGCCGCGGCAACGGGTTCAGCCGGAGCGGCGGGCGCTTCGACGGGCGCCGGAGCACCGGGCATGGGCGCGCCGGGCACGGCGGCAGCCGGAGCGGCGGGCGCGGCGGCGGTGGGCGCCGGACGCTCCACCACGGGACGGCGCTTGGCGCGCTTTTCACGCTGCTTGGTCCGCTTCTCCAGCTTCTTCAGCTTTTCGTCGATGCGCACGGTGATCCACTTCATCACCAGATCGGTCACGCGCATGCGGCGTTCCACTTCCTTCACCGTCGCGGCTTCCGCCGAGAACTGGATGAGGGTGTAGAACCCTTCGCTGCGCTTGTTCACGCGGTAGGCGAGCCTGCGCACGCCCCACTTGTCCACCTTGTCGATGGTCCCGCCGGCGGAGGTGATTACCTGCTTGATCTGCTCAATGTAGGCATCAATTTCTTCCTCGGTCACGTCGGGACGAACGATGAAGAGCTCTTCGTAGATCCTCATTCTTCCTCTCTTGTGGGCCCCTGGGCGCGGCGGTTGTAAGCCGCCATGGCCTTATCGACGCCCTGGGCGATAATGGATTCCACTGCCGTGCTTGCGGCATCCAGCAGCTCATCCAGTTCCTTCATCTGCGCGCTCTTAAAAGGAGCGAGCACGAACCTTGCAGCATCGCTCACCGGGTGGTCCGGACGGATACCCAACCGCAAGCGGGTAAACTCGTCCGTACCCAGACAGCGGATGACGTCCTTGACGCCATTGTGTCCGCCGGCGGAGCCTTTGGGCCGGACCCGCACGTGAGTCCACGGCAGGTCCAGCTCATCAAACACCAGAATCAGGCGGTCCGGTTTGAGGCTGTACTTTTCCAACAGGCCTTTCACCGACTGTCCGCTCAGATTCATGAACGTCTGGGGCTTGGCCAGCACAGCCGGCTTGCCTTCCAACGTCCCGGAACCGACCACCGCCCGGCATTCCAGCCGGCTGAGGCGGATCGAATGGCGCGCGGCCAGACGGTCCAGCGTCAGAAACCCGAGATTGTGGGGTGTCTGTTCGTACTCGGGACCAGGGTTGCCCAGCCCCACCACCAAAATCTCCGGATCCGGCATTCTGCTTTCAACCCGGGGCGGCCGCCCCGGCGAGGGGAATCTGGAGATTCCAGGCGCCGGAGCAACAATACCCAGAAGGGCGGCTTACTTCTTCTTCTTGTCGTCCGCCGCGCCTTCTTCTTCCTTCTTGCCCTTCTTGATCACTTCAGGCTCGGCCGTCTTGGCGGCGTCCTCATCAGTGGCTTCGGCGGCGCCGCGGACAGCCACGACGTGCGAGACGATCTGGTCGGGCGAATTCACCAGCTTCATGGAACCGGTCAGCGGCAGGTCGCTGGCGCGCAGGGCATCGCCCAGCATGAGGTTGGTGACGTCGATGTCGAACTTCTCCGGGATGTCGTCCGGCAGGCATTCGATTTCGATTTCACGGGACACCACTTCGTGGAGACCGCCCTGGGCCTTGACGCCTTTGGGGTCGCCCAGCGTATGAACCGGAATCTTCACGCGCAGCCGCTTGCTGAGGTCGATGCGCAGCATGTCGACGTGAAGCAGATTGTTCTTCACGGGATCGTGCTGCCAGTCGACCACCATCACGGGAGTGCTTTCGACACCCGAGATATCGACGTTGAAAATCGTGTTGACGCCCGAACCGGAGTGGAGAACTTTGTTCACTTCCTTGGGGCTGACCGTCACGGCCACGGCGTCTTTGCCGGTGCCATACACCACGGCGGGGATTCGCTGCTGGACCCGCAGCCGCCGGGCCTCGTTCTTGCCCCGCGACGAGCGGGGTTCGGCGGCAATGGTGATGTCCTTTCGCATATTACGCTCCTATCGATTCAGACAAACAACGAACTGACGGACGTTTCCTCGTGAATGCTCTGGATGGCGCGGGCCAACAGGCCGGCCACCGAGAGCACCCGGATCTTGCCGCACGCGGCGGCCTCCGGACGCAAGGGAATGGAGTCCGAAAAAACTACTTCTTTCAGCGGAGAATTCTTGATGTTCTCCACAGCCGGCCCGGAGAGCACGGCATGGGTGGCGCAGGCGGAAACACTGGCGGCTCCGCCGCGTTCGATCAAAGCCTTGGTGCCCTTGACGAGGGTGCCGGCCGTGTCGATGAGATCGTCGATGATGAGGCAGTCGCGGTCCTCGACGTCGCCGATGATGTGCATCACGTCGGCTTCGTTGGGCTGCTCGCGGCGCTTGTCGATGATGGCCAGCGGAACTTCGAGGCGTTTGGCGATGGCGCGGGCGCGCTCCACGCCGCCAGCGTCGGGAGAGACGACGGTCAGGCGGTCGAGATCCGCGCTGGCTCGGAAATGATCGATCATCACCGGGGCGGCAAACAGGTGGTCCACCGGGATGTCGAAGAAGCCCTGGATCTGGGCGGCGTGCAGGTCGAGGGAAAGGATACGGTCCGCTCCGGCTCGCTCCAGCATGCTGGCTACGACTTTGGCCGAGATCGGCACGCGGGAACGGTCTTTACGGTCCTGACGGGCGTAGCCGTAATAAGGAAGCACGGCAGTGATCCGGTCAGCCGAGGCGCGCTTCAGGGCGTCGATCATCAGGATCAGTTCCAGAAGATGGCGATCGGCCGGCGTGCACGTGGATTGCACCACGAAGACGTCGTTGCCGCGCACGTTCTCCTCGATCTGGACCCAGATTTCGCCGTCCGAGAAGGTCTTCACCTTGGCTCCGCCCAGCACGGTGCCCAGTTCGGTGCACAGCGCAGCGGCGAGAACCGGATTCGAATTGCCGGTCAGTATTTTCAGTCTCTCAGATCTCATTACGCGTACCGGCTTTGGGGAGGCCATGTGTTTTCTAAAGCGTGTTCTCGCAGGCTCCGCCACAAACGCGCGCGATACTGCACGCGCGTCATCATCGTCGTCGAGAAAACCTTGAGAGGCTCCGTGTGAAACTGCGGAAGGGCTCCCTGAAGCTTGGCCTGGTTTGGAAACACCCCGAAGAGTGCTGCCCCGCTGCCGGAGAGCCGTGCAACATGAGCCCCAAGCCGTTCGAGTTTTCTCCGCCATCGTTTCAACTCCGGATGAAGCTGAAAGACGGCTACCTCGAAATCGTTCTCCGCATCAGACGCAAGATACGCCTGCCAAACAAACGACTGGAAAGTATTTAGTTTAGGTGACTCGGACGGTGAAGTCAACGAGGGCCGCCCGAGGGCGCGGAAGGCCTCGGGTGTCGACACGTGAATCGGCGGCGCGAGTACGATCATCGGCTGCGGTTTCGGCTCCGGCAGCGGGTACAACTCCTCGCCGCGGCCCAGGCCGAGGGCCGCTCCGCCCACCAGGAAAAACGGCACATCACTGCCCAACTGTGCGCCCATCTCCATCAATTCAGGGAGGTTTGTGTTGCGGCCGGTGAGGGCCGGCAAGGCCAGCAGAACCGCTGCCGCGTCACTGGAGCCGCCGCCCAGGCCGCCGCCCATCGGCACCTGTTTCTTCAGCTTCATCCGAAGCCGGCCGCGCACCTTGCGGCGGTCGAAGAAAAGGCGGGCGGCGCGGGTCACCAGGTTGTTGTCGATGGCGAGGGCGTCGTCGAGTTCCACCAGCGAGCCCCGGCCGGGCGTGTACTCGAAATCGAGGGTGTCATGGAGGCCGATGGTCTGAAAGACCGTGCGCAATTCGTGGAAGCCGTCCGGGCGCTTGTGGAGAACCTTCAGGCTCAGATTCACCTTGGCGTAGGCCCGGACCGTGGCTGATCGGGAAGACACGTTAGTAGTGGAGCACCGAGTAGACTTCCCTGCCCTCGAGTTTCGACTTTCCGTTCAGGAAATCGAGTTCGATGAGGAAGCCGAGTCCCAACACCTGCCCGCCCAGCTTTTCGATGAGCTGCGCGACGGCCGAGGCCGTGCCACCGGTGGCCAGCACGTCATCAATGATCAGTACCCGCATGCCCGGTTTGATCGCGTCCTTATGGACCTGCAGTTTGTCGGTGCCGTACTCCAGCGCGTATTCGATGGTCTCGGTCGCGGCCGGCAGTTTGCCTGGCTTGCGCACCGGAACGAACCCGGCGCCGAGGGCGTAGGCGATGGCCGGGGCGAAGAAGAAGCCGCGCGCTTCGATGCCCACCACCACGTCCACCTGGATGCCCTCATAGCGGGCCTTGAGCGCGTCGATGGTGGCTTTCCAGCCCTCGGGATCCTTCAGAAGAGTGGTGATGTCGAAGAAATTGATCCCGGGCTTGGGAAAGTCGGGCACTTCGCGGATGAGAGACTTCAAATCGGTCATAAGTATGTGCGGGAACTAGTGCTTGATGGAAAACCCATCCGATTGTAGCAGAGGCGCTTCGATCTCCTCGACGCTGCGCACCTCCCCAAACCGGGGGCCAATCCGGAGCCTTCCGCTGTAAGCCGCCAGCTGCGCCGCGGTGCCTGTGGCGTATGTTTCGACGGCGCCGTCGTCGCGATTGCGGACCCAGCCCGTGACCCCGGTTTCAGCGGCGGCCGTCTGGGCGAAATAGCGGTAGCCCACCCCCTGCACGCGCCCCTTCACTACATAGATCCGGGAGATGCGCTGCGAGTCCTGCCTATCCATCCTGTTTGCCATGCTACATTCATTATCCGTAGAGTGTTCCATCCTCTCCAACTTGTGCCTCACCGGGTGCGGCGGAAATTCATGTGGCCGGCGGCCCTTTTCGCCTGCGGCATGGCTTTGGTGCTCACCTGGATGGGCGCGGATCTGAAATCGAAGTCGGCGCCGCAAGGCATTGTCAGCCTGGAACTTGCGTCTTCCGTCCCGGTGGCGGAGCGGATCCTGCAGGAGTGGCGGGGCGATCATCCGGGCATCTCGCTGGAAGACAACCTGGACAAGATGGTCCAGGCGGTCCCGAAGGGGAAAGATGAGCTGGCGTTGCGGCTCACCATGCTCGACTTTGTTTTCCTGTTGGGCTACGCGACGGCGCTGAGCATGTCGTGCGTCTGGCTGGCCCGCCGCTCAGGCTGGACGACGCTGGGCCTGTCTCTGGGCTGGACGATTTGGCTGGCCGCGCTGCTGGATGCGGTGGAGAATACCCTGCTGCTGCGGGTGATGAACGGCGACCTGCAAAACCGGACAGTTCAATTGATGCTGGGCTGTGCCCTGCTGAAGTTCGCCATCTTCCTGGCGGCGCTGGGGTTCACCTGCTTTGGCCTGTGGAAGGACGACCGCAAAGTGCTGGGCGGGCTCTTTGGTCTCGTCTGGCTGGGCACGTTCTATAGTGTGGTGGCCGCCCTTTTGATCTGACGGGCCGGTGCGCCGTGTGGGCTAAGATGGCTGTTGAGCCTATGCCCTTCCCCACTCAACGTCCGCGGCGGTTGCGTTCCTCGGAGTCCATGCGCCGGTTGGTGCGCGAAACGATTCTGGAACCGGCCGACTTCATCCTGCCTTTGTTCGCCGTGGAAGGCGAAGGAATCCGGAAAGAGATCAGCTCGATGCCCGGCAACTACCAGTTGTCGATCGAGGAGATCGTCAAAGAGTGCGAAGAGTGCGCCTCGCTGGGCATCGGCGGCGTGATTCTCTTCGGCATTCCCGACCATAAGGACGAGGAAGCGTCGGGGGCGTATGACAACGACGGGATTGTGCAGCGGACGGTGCGGGCGATCAAGCGGTCCGTGCCGAATCTGCTGGTCGTGACGGATGTGTGCAATTGCGAGTACACCAGCCACGGGCACTGCGGAAAGATTGTGGACGGTGACGTCGACAATGACATCTCTTTGGGCTGGCTGGCGGCGGCGGCTGTTTCCCATGCGCGGGCCGGGGCGGACATCGTGGCACCTTCGGACATGATGGACGGGCGGGTGGGCGCAATCCGGCAGGCACTGGACAAGGCGGGCTTTCCGAAGGTGCCGATTCTGAGCTACGCCGCCAAGTACGCCAGCGTGTTTTATGGACCGTTTCGCGAGGCGGCGGAATCGGCGCCGCAGTTCGGCGACCGGCGCAGCTACCAGATGGATCCGCCCAACGCTCTGGAGGCGATGCGCGAGATCGCGCTGGATCTCGAGGAGGGCGCCGACATGATTATGGTGAAGCCGGCCATGCCCTACCTGGACATCATTCGAATGGCGAAAGACCGCTTCGATGTGCCGCTGGCCGCCTATCAGGTTTCCGGGGAGTTCAGCATGATCATGGCGGCGGCGCGGAACGGGTGGATTGACGAACAGAGGGCGATGATGGAATCGCTGGTAGGGATTCGCCGGGCGGGCGCGGACTTCATCCTCACCTACTTCGCCAAGCCGGCGGCGCGGCTGCTGGGCTAGACGGGAGAACATAAAGAAAGGGCCCCAGCCGCTCGCCCGGCTGGGGCCCTTTCGGTTATTAAGCCGATGGTTAGCCTAGGCTTGCCGGCGGCGCCGGGCAAGGCCGAGCAGCGTCAGGAGGCCGCCACCCATGAGACCCCAGGTGGAGGGTTCGGGCGCATACTCGATGGTGACCGAGGCGCTGTTCAGTTTCCCGTTCGAGATCGGGTTCAACCAGTTCAGCGAGGTAGTGAACAGCCCGGTGGGGGCGATCGCCGCGCTGAGCGAAGGGAAGTCGAAGTCACCGAGGGCAAAGACGCTGGAAGCGGAATGGCTGAACGAGCCCTGCGCGACCACGACGTCCACCGTCGTCGCCGACTGGGTATACATCACGAGCTTGATGGGCCCGTTGTTCGTGCCGGTTACATCCAGGAAGAAGGTGATCTTCGAGATGGGGTAAGGCACAGTCACGAACGGGTCGTTGGAAAAGTCCCAATTTATGTTATAGACGTTTCCAGAAACTCCGGAGGCAAGATTGGTAAGCCCCATTGTGGCTGTGCAGGTAGTACCGACACAGGTGGATGCCGGTGGGAACAGATTGAGAGTCGCGGCGGACGAGACCCCGACTAAAAACACGGACAAAAATAGTAATTTTTTCAACTGGACTTCTCCTCCGTGGATTCCACCAAGCGTCCTAGTACTACCTGCGCTCAGCTCGGACCACATCTAAACTTAAGCGGCAATGGAACTTGTCGCAAGGGAATCATTCAAAGAGGTGCTCTATCTATCGCGAATATACCTATCTTAGGACTGGTACTATTTAGCGGTATTAATCGAATTGGCCGCTGGATAGGGCCCATTCCAGGCGAGGTAAGTGAAACACCTTAGATGAGCAAAGTTTAACCAATGGAACCGTTGGAATACAGTATCAAAATTTCCTATAAATTATCCATGGAAGATTATGAATGATAGCTCCAGAAACACTATGAATAATGCTAATCTCTCTTTTTGAAATTGCTTAATACATATTGTCGGCAGCTGCTGATTTGCGATTGAATTATCAATGACAATAGGAGCTGTCTTCGGAACGGAGGCAGGGATGAGGCTCCGCCGCCGGCCTGTTCGGCGCAAACTTGCCGTCGCAGGTTCCCCCGGTTGGACGGCTGCAAGGATCCGGCACCCGGTCGCGCCCACCTTGGGGTGGTGGTAGTTGCGTTGTCACGACGGCAGGTAAGGTGCTGCACGCTGCGTTGCGGGCGGCTAGGGTTCGAGATACGTACCTAAGGCTAAGAGTGTTAAGCTTTGCAAGTACTGGACCATTGATACTACGCTTTTGTAAGTTGCTCTTTTTCAACCGCTTACAGGTGGCACCATAAGCCATACCAATCTAAAGATAGCCTGTGTGTCTAGTCCATGGACGTAGTATCCTCTCAGAGAAAGTCTTTCGGGACTTTTGTAGCTTAGAGGAGGAGAATCAATGAAGGTTTTACTTGCAACCGTTGGCGCTGCACTACTGAGTGTAGCCGCCTTCGGTGCACCAATCGCCCTCACGGACGATTTCAGTACAGCCAGCAACGCTGCCCAGGCGAACACGACGGGCAATGTTGGCATCAACACCACACAGAACGCGACGCCGATCGCCGGTATCAGCCGTACTGTGTTCGTGAAGAAAACCGGTATCCCGGCCAGCGATCCGTTCCTCAACATGAACTCTTCGGTTGGTCTGGGCAACTTCCTGATCTCCACGGACACGGGCGTTGACGGAATTGGTGGTGTGTTCTATTCGATCGCGACGACCGATCTGACCGGTATTGGCGAGAGCTTCTCTGTGGATTGGGTTCGTTCCGATATTCCTGGTGGCACGCTGACGTTCTTCGTCACCAGCATCGGCGGCCCGACGGCGGGCAACATCGCTTCGATGTTGAACTCCGGCACGGCCACCTCCACAAAGACGTTCATTACCGCCGGCACGGCTCCTCAGTCGTTTGCCGCCCTGCTCTCCACGTTCTCCGGTAGTGCCGACCTCAGCCAGATCACCGGCTTCGGCTTCTACTGGCAGACGCCGTTCGAGCAGGATGCCCGTTTTGACAACTTCCACGTGTCGGCTCCGGAGCCGGGCACCTACGCCCTCATGGGCGCTGGCCTCGCTGCTCTGGCTTTCCTGCGCCGCCGCAAGTAGTCAAGTAGTAACTGAAGCAGTACTTTGGTCAAAAGCCCGGGACGCGAGTTCCGGGCTTTTTTGTGTCTGGACGAACCGCCTCTTCCCTTCGCCCACCTATGATACAGTGGGTTTTTCCTATGCAGCGTACGCAGAATCCCACCGAGCTCTCGTCCATAGCGCGCCAGATCCGGCGTCATATCGTAACCATGATTACGGCTGCCAAGTCGGGCCACCCGGGTGGCTCGCTGTCAGCCGTGGAACTCCTTGTCACCTTGTATTGGGATGTGCTCCGGCACGATCCCGCGAATCCGAAGTGGCCCGAACGGGATCGATTCATCCTGTCCAAAGGACATGCCGCGCCGGTGCTCTACGCGGTGATGGCGGAGTGCGGCTACACCCCGCTGGAGTCGTTGAACACACTCAGGAAGCTGGGCTCGATCTATCAGGGCCACCCGGATGTGCGTTTCATCCCGGCTTTGGAAGCATCGACGGGCTCGCTGGGTGAGGGCTTGAGCCTGGCGCTGGGCATGGGCCTTGCGGCGAAGCTCGACAAGTCTCCCTCGCGCGCCTATGTGGTGCTGGGCGACGGAGAGATCCAGGAAGGCCAGATCTGGGAAGCCGCCATGTTTGGCGCGTTCCACAAGGTGGATAACGTCTGCGCCATCGTGGACTATAACGGCATCCAACTGGATGGGTTCGTAAAGGATATTCTGGACCTCTCTCCGCTGGCGGAGAAGTGGCGTTCCTTCGGCTGGCACACTCTGGAGATTGACGGACACGACATCGCGGCCATCCAGAAGGCGTTTGCCGAAGCGGCTGCCACCAAGGGCAAGCCGACCTGCATCGTGGCGCACACCGTGAAGGGCAAGGGTGTCAGCTTCATGGAGAACAACCCGAAATGGCACGGGGTTGCCCCGAAGCCGGAAGAACTGGAACTCGCACTGAAGGAGCTTGCCTAATATGCCGGCCAACGTGAAGTTTGAACTCAAGCTGGGTGCTGCCACGCGCGAGGCGTTTGGCAAGACGCTGGCCGCCCTGGGCCACGAGAATCAGAACATCGTCGTGGGCGATGCCGACCTCACCAAATCGACGATGACCACCTACTTCGCCAAGGAATTCCCCGATCGTCTGTTCGAATGCGGCATTGCGGAAGCGAACATGGTCGCCATCGGCGCCGGCCTGGCGCTGGCGGGCAAAGTCCCGTTTGTTTCCAGCTTCTCGGCCTTCGTCATGACGAAGGGCTTTGAGCAGCTGCGCTGCCTGGTGGCTTATCCGAACGTAAACCTCAAAGTGGTGGGCACGCACAGCGGCATCTCCATCGGCGAGGACGGCCCATCGCAGATGAGCATGGAAGATCTGGCCCTGGCCTGCGCCCTGCCCAATTTCACGGTGCTCTGTCCGGCCGACGAAGTGGCGACGGATTGGGCGGTGCGCTGGGCGGCCGAGCATGTTGGCCCGGTGTTCATCCGCACCGGCCGCGTGAAGGTTCCGGTGATCTACCCGGCCGGTACGACATTCGAGATCGGCAAGGCGGTGGAACTGGTGGGCGGCACGGACGTGACGCTGGTAGCCACTGGCCTGGTGGTGGCGGAGGCGATCCGCGCCGCTGAGCAACTGGAAGGTGAAGGCATTTCGGCCCGCGTGCTGGACATCCACACCATCAAGCCCATCGATGAAGAGGCGATTGGCCGCGCGGCGGCCGAGACGGGCGCGCTGGTGGTGGCTGAAGAGCATCTGGTGGACAGCGGCCTGGGTGTTCGTGTGGCGCAGGCTGCCGCCAAGACGCACCCGGTTCCGATTGAATTCGTCGGCTTGACCGATTTCGCGGAATCGGCCACGCCGGATGAACTTCTGGACAAATACGGAATGCGCGCGGATAACATCGCCGCCGCCGCACGGCGCGTGCTGGCGCGGAAGAAATAGCCGCTCTTCTGTTTTTCAGCCCGACTAAAGAATCGCCCGCCAATATGCATTGGCGGGCGATTTCGTTTATCATGACCCCGATGGACGCTAACGCCAAGACTCCGCTCCCGGCTAATCCGGCATGGAGCGGGCTCGACGAAATCCGCCAGCACGACCGGCGGCGCGTCAGCCGGCGTCTGCATGACGACATCGGCCCGTCGCTCTGTTCGGCGGGGTTGATGGTGGGCTTGTTACGCAGCAACTGGCCGGATTTGAACCAGGAATCGCGCGATTTGCTGGATACGGTGCAGGAAGCCCTGGAATCCGCGGTGGATTCGGTGAGGGTATTGAGCTACCAGTCGGATCCGGGCATCGCCGGGCGTTGCGGATTGCGCAAAGCCGTGGAGTTGATTACGTCGGACCGTCCGGTGGATCTGACGGTAGCGCCAGGCACGCCCGGCTGGACGCCGGAGCAGGCTGAAACGCTTTGCCGTATCATTGGGGATGCACTTCTTTCCTGGGAGGCCCAAGGGCATCCGGGGCGGGTGCAGCTCGTGCTCGAGAATTGCGCAGTGCAGTTGCGAGCGCCGGCCGGTGAACTGCTCGGAGAAGCAGTCCTGGAATCCGCGCGCCGAATGGCCGCACGCGCCAACCTATCGGTGGAGTACCGGGATACCTCGGTAACGGAACTTTCCGTTACTCCCGGCAAGGAACCATGATTGATGTATACCCTGCTGCTGGTGGACGATCACAAAATTATGCGCGACGGGTTGCGCGCGATTTTGAAGAACTCAGGTGAGTTCGATGTGGTAGCGGAAGCGGAGACTGGTACGGACGCCATTGCGCTGGCGCGGACTTTACGGCCCCAATTGATTCTCATGGATATCAATTTGCCGGGCATCAGCGGAATTGAGGCGACCGGTGAAATTATGCGCCATGCTCCAGATTCCAAGATTGTCATCCTGTCCATGCACGATGACGAGAATTCGGTCATCCGTTCGATTCGTAGCGGAGCTCGTGCGTTTGTTCTCAAGAAAGCCAGCGACCGGGACCTGCTGGACGCATTGCGGACCGTGGCTCGCGGCGGATCGTACCTCAGCCCGCAGGTGTCCGACACCTTCCTGTCGCGCGTACAACGGGGCAACCTGAATGATGCCCAGGGACGCACGGCGGTCCAGGCACTGACGCCCCGCGAGCAACAGGTGATGCGGATGGTGGCCGAAGGGCAGACGAGCAAGGAGATCGCCGTCGTGCTCAATCTGAGCCTGCAGACGGTGCGCGGCTACCGCAAGACTCTCATGAAGAAGCTGGGCGTCAGCAACGTCGCCGGACTCACGCAGGTGGCGCTGGCCAACGGCTTGTCAAATTCTCACGGAAATACTGGCCGCGGCGCCGTTGCCGGGTAAACTGACTGAATGCAGACTCTCTGGGGTCAGATTGCCGTCGCCGACGCGCACGTCCATTTTTTCTCCCGGAGCTTCCTGCGGCAGCTCGCCGTCCAGAAGGGCGGATCGGCCACGCCCAACGACCTCTGCGTGACGCTCGGGTGGGAACCTCCGCCGGAGACCGCCGAACAGTGCGCCGCGCTGTGGGCCGCCGAACTGGTTCGGAACGAGGTGTCCCAGGCGACGCTGATCGCCAGCCTGCCGGGCGAGGAGGATTCGGTCCTGGCCGCCGTGAGCGCTTTTCCGGGGCGGTTCTACGGCTGGTTCTTCCTGAACCCGCTGGCTCCGGACGCAAAAGAGCGCTGTGAGCGCGGCTTCCGGGGCGGCCTGAAAACGGTCTGCCTGCTGCCGGCCATGCACAACTTCTCGCTGGGCGACGCCCGGGTGGAGGAGGTCTTCCGCATTGCCGCCAATTGCCGGGGCACGGTGTTCGTGCATTGCGGGGTGCTCTCGGTGGGCTTCCGGCAGAGACTGGGACTGCCTTGCCCGTTCGACATGCGGTATTCCAATCCGCTGGACCTGCATCCGCTGGCGCTCAAGTACCCGGGGGTCAACATCATCATTCCGCACTTTGGCGCCGGCTTCTTCCGCGAGGCGCTGATGCTGGCCGACATGTGCCCGAATGTGTACATGGATACGTCGAGCAGCAACGCGTGGACGCGTTACCTCACCCCGCCGCCGACGCTGGAGCAGGTCTTCCGGCAGGCGTTGTCGGTGGTGGGGCCGCGGCGTCTGCTGTTTGGAACCGACTCCTCCTACTTTCCGCGGGGCTGGCACAAGCTGGTATTCGACGACCAGGTGAACGCGATGTGGAAGGTTGGGATCCGGGGCGACGATGCGGCCGACATTCTGGGCGGCAACCTGCGCAGTCTGATGCGAGGCCGCTGAAAAGAGCCTGCAAGTTTTGAGAGAATTCCGCGGCGGCGGCCACTAATCACCGAGAGGTCCGCCGCGCAAATGCACTTTTCCTTCTTTCGACGAACCTGGATGATGGCCGGGAAGGGCCAGGAAGGCACCTCCTTGCGTTTGCCGCGGCTGGAGTACCCGCTAGAGCGGCCGGGACGTCTAGGCGTTCTGGGGCTCACTGTGCGGCAGGAATCGGGCATCCACGTCTTCCCTGAATGGACCTGCGCCGATTTGAACAGATTCCGGCCTCACGCCCTGGCCGGCTGGCGGCAGGACCTGGTGCAAGCCGGCCGCTTGCGGGCTTCCGGTCATCTCGCCTGCGAACTGACCTATCCGTTGCTGGTCTTCTCCACGCCGGAGCAGGGCCCACTGGATGAGGCGGCCCATGCCGAGCTTTGGAACTGGTTCGGTGTGCCGGCGTATGAACAGATCCGAACCGCCACGGGCGAGCTGGTGGCGGTGGAGTGTGAGACGAGGACTGGCTTCCACACGGCGGGAGAAGATTCAGCGAATCTGATTCTGGACTCCTGCAACTGCGGCCGCGGAGTCCGTTGGGACTGGAGACGCATCGAGCTCCCTGAGCCGATAACCGCCGGGGAGGACACGCGGCCACTGGTCCAGGCCGCCGGCGATTGACGGGGCGAAAGCCCGTGTAGCGCCGCGGCGATGCCACCTGCTAGACTTTTTGAGTCGCCCGTGCGGACGTGGCGGAACTGGCAGACGCACTGGATTTAGGTTCCAGCGGGGAAACCCATGGGAGTTCGACCCTCCCCGTCCGCACCACTATTTCCTCTCCCCTGAGGCCTGGCGTCGAGCCAGGCGGGAACGCCTCAATCTCTCCGGTACAACTTCACCTTGATGGCCGAGAACCGTCCTGAGCGAATCGCCGGGCGTCCTTCGTCTCCATTCAGCCGGCGGCCGGCCACCCAGTGGCCGTTCTCGAACGACCCTTCGTCGATTGTGCCGATTTCGACGATCTTCGGTCCAGGTGAATCCGGCAGGAACGTGGCCATTAAGGCGGTTCCGACGATGAGGAACTCGTCCGGACCGGTCGAGATCAGCAATCCCTGGGGCCGCGTGTCGGGTGGCGGTGGGCCAAACGGAGCGGCAGGTTGCGGCGGGCGAGCGGCCGGATCGAGGGGCGCTTGGCCCGCGTCCAGTTGGACCCGGGCGCGGGATGCGGTGAACCGGGCCTGGTATCCGGCCAGGCTGACGGTCTCGGGCTGGTCTCCGTCGAGCAGGATCCCGCGTATCCTGCCTTCCGCCTGAGCCTTGGCCAGAACGGGGAGCATCGGGCTCAGGAACGCATAGGCCTCACCCAACTGATGGTCTGCCTTCACATCGTCGATGCCAAAGGGCGAGAAGCCCATGGCCGAGTGCTGGCCCAGCGCCCAGAAGAGATGCCCGGTGATGGCGCGGGCTTCGGGAATGAACAGCGGATTGCCGGAGCGGGCATAGAGCGCGCAGGTGCCCTTGAAATCCTGGACGTAGATGTCGGGCGCCAGCAGGTCGATGGCGGAGCCGGCCGCGCGATAGATATCCATCACGCGGGCTACGGGGCCGCCGCTGGGATACTGGCCCGGCTGCTCCATTTGCGGCTGCGGACCCAGCCAGGCGTTCACGTACATGGGCAGAGAGAGTTCCGCCTTGCCGGCCTCCACCACGCGATTGATGTAGCGGGCTACGTGCCAGGCCATGAAGGCTTCTTCCGCGAAGTTGTCGGTGCCGAACACTTCGGCCCAGGATCCGGAAGATTTGAAGCCCTTGGCGCCCCACACTTTCTGCAGCTCCGGCAGCAGGGAGGCTTTGTTCTTCGTGAGGTAGTCCATCAGTGCGGCGGGCACGGGGCCGGCCCAGGCGGCCTCGGCCAGTGGCGAGCGGTCGCGGCTATCGCCCAGGAGCCCGGTTTCGTTCTCCACCTGCATCATGATCACGGTGTGTTGGGGGTCCACCTGTTTGATGTGGCGCATGAGGGCGGCGAACGCCTTGGCGTCGGCCGCGGCGCTCGCATCGCCGAACGGGGTGAGATTTGGAGCCGGCATCGTTGCGCCCATCTGGGAGGCCAGGTGCTGCGGCAGGTCGGGCCGGGGTTTGATCACCATGCGCGGAAAGCGGCGCTGGTCCAGCTTCACCCACATGGGGACATAAGTCGAGGTCGCGTTCTTCCAGGAGGCGAACCAGATGAGTACCAGGCGCAGATTGTGGCGCCTCGCTTCCTGGATCTGCGCGTCGACCAGGGTGAAGTTGAACTTCCCTTCCTCGGGCTCGAGCAGCTCCCAGTTCACGGTGCCGATGACCGTGTTCAAGTGGAGAGCCGCCAGCCGCTTCCAGATAGGCTGCATGTAGGTGACGCTGGACGCGCTGGAGTTGTGCAGCTCGCCGCTCAGCATGAGGAAGGGCTGGCCGTCGACGAACAGCTGCTTCACGGCGCCATTCGTCCGAATGGCGGGCAGGGGCGCAGCCGGCTGGGACTGAGCCCACAGGCCGCAGGCAGTGAGGATCAAAGCGAAGGGATGGACCGAAATGTACCGCATCGGACGCTCCTGGAGACATCTCGCGCGCCGGTGCGGCGGTGCGAGCTGGTGCGCGCCCTGGCGGCGTGGCCACATCATATGCCCTGGGCCGGCGCGAATGCAAACGCTTACGCGAACAACGCAGGAGGCGCGATCGTGTAGGCTACTACCATGAACCGGCGGGAATTCCTGTCCACCAGCGCGGCCCAGGCTCTGGCGCCCAAACGGCGGCCCAATGTCCTCTACCTGCATTCGCACGACACGGGACGCTACATTGAGCCGTACGGGCATCCCGTCCCGACTCCGAATCTTCAGAAGTTCGCGAGCCAGGGGGTTCTGTTCCGGCGGGCGTTCAGCGCGGCGCCGACGTGCAGTCCCAGCCGGGCGGCCCTGCTCACCGGCCAGACCGCGCATGGCAGCGGCATGCTGGGGCTGGCGCATCGCGGCTTCAGCCTGAGCCATCCGGAGCGGCATCTGGCGAACTTTCTGCAATCTAACGGCTATGACACTACCTTGTGCAACGTGCAGCACGAGACCAAGGCCGGCACCATACCCTCCCTCGGATACCAGCGGGTGCTGAAGACCGCCAGCAATCGTGGTCCGGACGCGGCGGCCGCCGCGGTGGAGTACCTGAACTCCAAGCCCAAGGCGCCGTTTTTCCTGTCGTGCGGGTTCTTCGAGACGCATCGCGAATACCCGGTCTCCGGCCCGAAAGAGGATCCGCGTTACACCCTGCCGCCGGCACCCATGCCGGACACACCATCCATCCGGCAGGACATGGCGAACTTCAAGGCGGCGGCCCGGGTTCTGGACGACTCCATGGGCTCCATCTTGGAGGCGCTGGCCCGGAATGGACTGGAGGAGAACACGCTGGTCGTCCTCACCACGGACCACGGCATCGCTTTCCCGGCCATGAAGTGCAATCTGACGGATCATGGCATCGGGGTGATGCTCATGATGCGGGGTCCGGGGGGGCTTCGAAGGTGGCAAGGTTTGCGACTCGATGGTTTCGCACCTGGACGTCTATCCCACTCTCTGCGAGACGCTGGAACTGCCGAAACCGGCGTGGCTGGAAGGACGGCCGCTCGATCCGCTGGTGAAAGGCTCGGTGCAATCCATCCGGGACGAGGTCTTCGCCGAGGTCTCCTATCACGCGGCCTACGAGCCAAAGCGTGCCCTGCGGACAGAGCGCTACAAGTACATCCGTAACTTCGGCGAAAGGACTCTGCCCGTGCTGCCCAACTGCGACGACGGGCTGAGCAAATCGTACTGGCTGGAGCGGGGGTGGAAAGACCGGCCGGTTCCCCGCGAGGAGCTGTACGATCTCGTCTTCGATCCCAACGAAGCGAACAACCTGGCCACGCGCGACGAGGCGACGCCGGAACTGGCCAGGCTGAGAGGCCGTATGGAGGGCTGGATGAAGGAGACGGACGATCCGCTGCTGCGGGGTCCAGTGCCGGCTCCGCATGGCGCGCAGGTGAACGACCCGGCGGGGCTGTCTCCGAAGGAGCCCGTTACCGTCCTGCCCTGACGGGAAGACCGCCGGGACCCGCCCATGAGGCATTCCGACCGGTGATTCCGCTCTTCTGGGTATGCCCGGGCGAGGCGCGTGGTGCGAACTCCGGCCCGGACACCTCGGAGGTGCTGGGCGTGTTCGATTGCGATCTGCGAATCGACATTACGCTTTCTGAGAAAGCCGCCAATGGCCGGAGCCAGGCTTTCAAGGCGGTGGTCAAGATCCGGCTGATGCAGGGGGAGGGCGACGGCGGGAAGTGGGCGCACATGGATACGCGCGATTTCCGGCTGCCTCCAGGCGGAAACTGGGTTGTGCTGCCTACGGGCATCCTGCTGAAGGATGGCGGGGGTTGCTTCGCCCTGCTGCAGGGGCTGGGCGTGCCGCCGTCGGCGGGCGCGAAGGGAGAGCTTGAAGGTCTACACGCCCGGTCAACGGGACTACAACTCGCCGAACGTACAGTGGCGCGGGAGCGGCAAATGGGAGGTTCTGGCGAAGCAGGCGAACCTGCCGTTGAAGGAATCCGCCACCACGTGGGGCAATTTCAAGAAGAACATGAGCAAGTACGGCCGGGGCCTGGGGTGGGAGTTGTGCTCGTCCAGCGGGCAGTCCTTCTCGGCCGGCGCAGGCGGCCGGGGGTTTGAGATCTCGCTGATGGGTCGCCTGTACATGAAACCGGTGGGGGACGAGAAGGGCAAGAAGATGCTGGTGTACAGCTACAACGGCGGAGGCGTGGGGGCGATGCTGCCCGGGTTCTCGGGCGCCGGCTCCACTTCGGACTTCCCCAACGTGGGCACCGAGCTCACGCAAGGCAACCTGCCGTTGAACGAACCGCTGAAACCGGAGGAGCTCAGCGGCACATGCCAGGTGGTTTCGCTCTCGGGAGGCGGCATCGTCGGTCTGGGCGGCGGATTCGGGGCCGCGGCGACGGCGCAGGGCGTCATCTTCGGCGTGCCCGCGGGTGTAGCCGTGGGTGCCTTCAAGGCATGCGCCTGGATTGCGGGACCGGCCGCCCTTGTCGGAAAAACGGGCCCCAGCGCGGGCGCGGTTCTCCAGATCGGTTACCTGTCGCTGCTGTAGCGGGGCGGCAGCCTACCGGCCCAGGGTTCGCTCCAGTTCCGCGGCGGCTAACCGGAGGCCCAGACGGGCCTCCAGCAACTGCGATTCGGCCTCGGCCAGGGCAGCGTCCAACTGTTTGCCGGCCAGCAGAGTCGTGAGACCCAACTCGACCTGATCGGCGCCGATCCGGCGTGCCTCCCGGCGGACGGCTACCGCCTTCTCGGCGACCCGGACCATGTCCTGGAGGCGCTCCACCTTGCGACGGGCCTTCTCCACATCGATGGCGATGCGGTTCCTCAGCCGGGTGGCATTCAGCTCCGCCTGCTGTAGAAGCGTCTGGCGTTCGCCCACGACGGCGCCGCGCTTGCCGCCATCGAAGACGCTCCAGCTCATCCTGGCCCCCACGGCGGCATTGTTCGTGGGAAGGAACGGGACGCCGTTCTGGAAGGTGTGCATGCCGAAGAGACTGATGTCGGGAATGAACTCAGCCCGGGCCGCGGCCAGGGCGTGCCGGGCTTTGGTGGACTGTCTCCTCGGCCTCGCGGAGTTCAGGTGCCGGCCGACGCCTGCGCGGTGAGAGTGGTCAGCGGCTCGAGCTGCACCGCCGGCTGGTCAGGGAGGATCAGTTCCAGCTCGGAGTTAATGGGCAGTCCGAGCAGGTCGTTGAGTTCCGACCGGAGATCGGAAGTCTGGAGTTCCGCCGCCAGCACGGCGTTCTTCTGCTGCAGCAGCAGCGCCTCGGTTTCGAGCGACCTGACCTCCAGGGCGGCGCCGGTGTCGACGGCGTCGCGGGCTTCCTTCCGGCCTTCTTCCCCGGCCGCGACGCGGGCCTTGGCGGCCTGGATTCTCTGCTCCAGGATGAGGATTCCAAAGTAGGCCTCGCGGGTCTTGAGGGCGATTTCATTCTCGGCCTGGCGCTGGCGCTGCTCGGCGATGTGGATGTCCTGCTCCGCCACATGCGTGCCGGCCCGGATCTTGACGAGTTGCGTGAGCGGCTGGCCCACGGTGGTCATCATCAGCCCCAAGCTGTTGTCGCCCTGGAACAGTTTGAGATCGGCCGACGGGAAGGGCGCCCACGCCGGGGATCGAACCCAGGAATCCGGCGGGAATCGCCAGGTTCTGCAGACCGCTGGTGTAGACAATGCTCGATTCATTCGAAAGCACGGGCAGATAGTTGGCCCGCACCTGATCGCGCTTCTTCGCGCTCTCCTTCACTTTCAACTGCGCGAGCTTGACCATCGCGTTCTGTGTGCGGGCGAGGGTCACGGCTTCGTCCAGGGTGATTCTGCGCGGCTCGGCGCGCAGGGATCCGGCCCCCAGCAGACAGAGCGCCAGCAAGGCAGCCACGGGGGCACGGCCCGCCGTCCGGCGTTCGCACACCACATACAGAACGGGCACCACGCCGAGCGTGAAGAACATCGAGCAGATCAGACCGATGGCGATGACGCTGGCCAGGGGTAACCACAGGCTGGAGCCGGAGAGGATCATCGGAGTCACGCCGACGGCCGCGGCGGCAGTGGTGAGGAAGATGGGGCGCAGCCTGCGCTCGCCGGCTTCCAGCGCCGCTGTTTCCAGTTCGACGCCGGCATGGCGGCGCTCGTTGATGTACTCCACCAGGATGATCGCATTCCTCACGACGACGCCCGAAAGGCTGATCACGCCCATGAACGCCGTGAAGCTGAACGGATTCCCAGTGAGCAGCAGCCCGAGGACGGCGCCCGGCATGGCCAGCGGGATCGACATCATGATTACCAGCGTCTGCACTGGCGAGCGGAACTGGAACAGCAGGATGAGGAAGATGGCGACGATGCTCAGCGCCATCACCATTTTCATTTCGCCAAAGGTGGTCTGCTGGCCTTCGATCTCGCCGCCATAGTCAATGCGGTAGCCGGGCGGCATCGGCATGGCAGCCAGCTTCGGGCGTGCCTGTTTCAGGATCTCGGAGGGCAGGTGGTGCTCGGCGGCGATCGCCATGGCTGTGAGCGTGCGCACTCCGTTGCGGTGAAGAATCCGGTTGGCGCGCCACTCCGGCTTGAGGTTCGCCACACTGCGCAGAGGCACGCGCGCTCCGGTGATGGAGCTGACGACGTAGGCGTCCGACACATCCTCGAAGCGCTGGCGGTAGGACTCGTCCAGGCGCAGGACGACGGGGACGTCGCGGTCGCCCTCCCAGAACGTGGTGACGGGCATGCCGCTGAAGGCGCCGGCCAGTTGCATGGCGATGCTCGCGTTGCTGAGGCCCAGCCGGTTGGCGACTTCGTCGTCGACGTGCACCCCCAGGTCGTAGGCGTCTTCGTGGAAGTCGTCGTAGACATACTCGGCGCCCGGCGATTCGCTGAGGATCGCGCGTGTCTTCGCCGAAATCGCCTTGAGGCGCTGCAGATCCTCGCTGCCGTCGTCGGAGCTGACGATGCGCACCTCCACCGGAGCCTGCATCGCCGTGCCCTGCTCCAGCTCCCGCACCAGAATGCGCGCCTCGGGCGCGGCCTGGGCCAGAGTCTTCCGCAGGCGGAACACCAGGGAAGGTGTCTCATCCGCCGTCTTCGTGTTCACCAGCACCTGGGCGTAGTTGGAGGCTGTGAATTCAGGCGCCACGTTGTAATAGAAACGCGGAGCCGATTCGCCGACGAACGTGGAGTAGTTTTCCACCAGCGGATTCGACTTCAGTTGCCCCTCAATGCGCCGGATCGCCGCGTCGGTGGCCTCCAGGCGGGCGCCCTCCGGCAGCCAGACGTGGATGACAAACTGGGCGCGTTCGGCCGTGGGGAAGAAGCGCTCCGGTACGGCCGTTCCCAGCAGAACAACGGACAACACGAACGCCAGCAGGCCGCCAGTCAGGGTCAATGCTTTGTACCGCATCCCAAGGACGATTCCCTTGTTGTACAGACGCTGCATGGTGTCCAGCAGGTTGAACCCGTGCCGTTTCTCCGCTTCCGGATCGTGTAGCCCCTTTTTGATGAAAAACTGGCAGAGCCACGGTGTCAGGAGCATGGCCACAACGAACGAGCACGTGAGGGCGACCGCGACCGCGATGGGCAGCGCGCGGATGAACTCGCCCACCGCGCCGCTGATCAGCAGCATGGGCAGGAACGCGGCAATGATGGTGGCCGTGGCGGTGAGGACAGGCACCACGAGTTCCGTCGCGCAGCGTGCGGCCGCCTCGCCGCGGGCCACTCCGCGATCCAGAAGCTCCACATAGTTGTCCGCGATCACGATGGCGTCATCCACCACCATGCCCAGCACGACGATCAGGGCGGCGATGGACACCTGGTGGAGTTCCACCCCGATCATGTCCATCACGCCAAAGGTCGCGGCGACGGTGACGGGGATCGCGAGCGAAGCAATCAAAGCCACACGGAACGGCAGGAGCAGGATGGTCACCAGAATCACGGAACCGATGGCGATGCCGAACTCGCGGATGAAGTGGCTGATGCGCTCCTCCACCACGCGCGGCTGATCGGCCACGATGTCGACCTTGAGATCCTGGCGGCAGCGTCGCCTTCACCCGCTCCAGCTTGCCGCGCAACTCATCGCCGAAGTCGACGATGTTGTTGCCTTCCAGCATCTCGACGGAGATCATCAATGCCCGCTCGCCGTCGAACCGGCAGAGGGTGCGCGGATCGCCTTCCACCCGGTTGACGTTGGCCAGGTCTCCCAGGTACACAGGCTGCCCGGTGGGCGACATGTCGATCATCAGGCGGCGGATCTCGTCTTCGGTCTGAAAGAGCCCCGTGGCCTTCAGGGGCACGTCGCTGTCCGGGGTCTTGAAGTTCCCGCCCGATTGCACGACGTTGCGGCCGCGCAGCGCCTGGATCACCTTCAGCGGCGACAGCGTGTACTGCGAAACCCGCTCGGTCGAACTGGTAATGCGGATCTCTTCCTTCTGCTCGCCCACGCGCGACAGCTTGGCCACGGAACGCGTCGTGCGGAACTCATCCTCAATGTGGCCGGCATAATCCTTCAGCTGCTGGTAGTTGTACGAGCCGCCGTGCAGCGCCAGCAGCAGGGCCACGGTGTCGCCGTAGTCGTCGCGCACGAGGGGTCCTGCACTCCTTCGGGCAACTGCGTGAGCTTCAGCTCGATCATCGCGTGCCGCAGTTTCGACCAGAAGACATCGGGCTGGCGGACGTGGTCTTCCAGTTCCACATTGATCACGCTGACGCCGTTGCGGCTGGTGGACCAGTCTTGGCCTTGCGCACCTCCTCGTAGCGAAAGAGGCGGTCCTCCAGCTTGCGGGTCACCTGCTTTTCCACCTGTTCGGCGGTAGCGCCGGGATAGAGGGCGATCACCAGGCCTGTGCGGATGGTGATCTTGGGATCCTCCCGTCGCGGCATCGTGGAGAGTGCGTAGATGCCGCTCAGAAACACAGCCGCCGTCAGCAGCAAGGTCACCTGCGGATAGTGCAGAGAGGCTTTGACGGGGTTCATCGTGCCGCTCCCGTCAACTGCACCAGTCCGCCTTCCCGCACGTTCTGCTGACCTGCCACCACGATCAGGTCGGAGGCGGCGATCCCGCTGGCAATCTCGATCTCCGCATTCACCGCGCGGCCCACCTGCACGCGCCGGGCAAGTCCGCTGCTTCTCCGGATAGTAGACGTAAACCAGCGTCGCGCCCTGCGGATCCCGCACGATCGCCTCGCCGGGTACGGTGATCACCTTCTCTCGGCTGCCGCCTCAATCTCCGCCTCGGCTATCATGCCGGCGCGCAACACCAGCTTGGGATTGGGTACCAGGATCCGGACGGCGAACGTGCGGGACTGCGGCTCGGCCGCGAATCCGACCAGTTCCACTTTTCCAGGAAACTCCTGGCCGCCCATGGACGGAATGCGGACGACGGCCGGGCGGCCCGGCTGTACCTTGGCGATCTCGGCTTCGGGCACGCCCACGCGGACGCGCACGGGGTTGAGGTCCATGACTGCGAATACCGGCATACCTGCCGCCACCACCTCACCCGGATCCGTCAGCCGTCTCGCCACCACGCCCGACAGCGGGGCCACCAGACGTGTGTCGGCCACCCGTTTGGCATTCAGCCTGACGTTGGCCGCTGCCTGGCGCGCCTTGCCCTCGGCGGCGGAACGGTCCTCCACGCGGGCGCCCTCCCGGGCTTCGTCCAGGCGCTGTTGCGCCACCCGCCACTGCGCTTCGATCTTCTTGAAATCGTTGGGCGCCAGACTGTGACGGTCGTACAGCGTCTTCATGCGCCTGTACTCGTCGTCGGCCTGTTCGAAGGCGGCGCGCGCCTGCTCCAGATCCTGTTTCCGCGTGCCTGCTGACGCCTTCGCCGCCATCGCCGCGGCGGCCTCGGACTCACCCGAAGCGATATCCATTCCGAACTGGTAGTCCCGCGGATCCAACTCGGCCAGAACCTGCCCTCGCTGCAGGGGCTGGCCTTCTTCGACGAAGACCCGGGCGACGCGGCCGGCCAGTTGGAACCCGATCTCCGCCGACTCACGCGCCTCCACGGTACCGCCGGCGCGGATGGCGGCCTGGCGGTCGACACTGGCCGGCTTGCGCACCCGCACGGGCACGGCCGCTTCCTTCCCCGCCACGGGAGTCTTCGATCCGCAGCCGGAAATCGAACCGGCGGCCGCCAGTAGAGAGACGGCCCAGAACGTCCTGGAAAACATAGAGGCTCCTAGAAAGGATGTCGAAATCCTATTCAGGAGCCTCAATGTGGAAGCAAGGATATGGATTGGTGGACTCGCCGGACTACTTGCGGCGGCGCGAGTAGTTGGCGGTGATGGTCGAGTACACGCCGCCGCGGGGTGTGAATTCGCCGGATACGACCATTTCCCGCGGAGAGCAGGCCTTGACGCAATCGGCCAGAATGCGATTGACGGCATTCTCCTGGAAGATGCCTAGATTGCGGTAGGCCAGCCAGTACATCTTCAACGATTTCAATTCCAGGCAGAGCTTGTCCGGGATGTAGCGGATGGTGATGGTGCCCTGGTCCGGTAGCCCCGTGCGCGGGCAGACGCTGGTGAACTCCGGCGTCGTCACTTCGATCCAGTAATCATTCGCGGAGTATTGGTTGGGCCAGCACTCGACCGACGGCAGGGCCGCATCCAACCCGCTGGCGGCATGCTCGTCGGTGTACACCCGTTCCACTTCCGCCTTGGCGGTCTTTTTCTTCTTATCAGCCACGTTTATTTCCCTTCCCCCAGATTCTTGTTCGAGCAGTTCCAGGAACATCCCGACGTCCGTCACGACGCCCAGGGCCTGCCCGGTACCGCGATCGCTCAATTTCGTCGCGACCGCCGGATTGATGTCGACGCAGACGGTCTTCACCCAACTGGGCAGCATATTGCCCACCGCGATGGAGTGCAACATGGAGCCCAGGCACAGGACGAGACCGGCACCGCGCAGATGGCCCGCATAGGCGTCCTGCGCGGCGTTCATGTCGGTGATGGTGTCCGGCAGAGGGCCGTCATCGCGCAGGCTGCCGGCCAGCACGAACGGCACATTCCCGGTCACGCATTCGTAGAGAATACCCTTGGTCAGTTTGCCGCTCTTTACCGCTCCGGCGATGGAGCCGGCGTGATAGATGGCGTTGATGGCCCGCATGTGATTGCGGTGGCCGTGCTCCTCCTGGCGGCCGTCGCTGAGACGAACGCCCAGCGAGGTGCCGATCATCGCGGCCTCGGCGTCGTGGACGCCCAGTGCGTTGCCGGCCAGCACGGCGCTGACATAGCCTTTCCGGATCAATCCAGCGATGGATTTGGCGCCGCCCGTGTGGACGACCACCGGGCCGGCCACGAAGACAATCTTCTGCCCGGCTTCCTTGGCGTGGCGCATCATGGCCGCCGTCTGCCGGACCGCCGTGTCCACCTGCCGTTCGCTGGAGATGCCGTTTGACATGAAGGCGAACGCCAACCGGTCGCGCTCTTTCGATTCCGGGATCACGCGGATGCCGCGCATGCCAACCACAACCTCGTCGCCCGCTTTGACGTCCCGCAGACGCCGCGCCCAGGGCTTTCCTTCCGACCAGACGATGAGCGCGTCCATGCGCTGGTTCTCGACGGCCAGCCACTCGCCGTGGCGGCGCACCAGGGTGCGGTGGTTTGTCGTGGAGTAGAAATCCTCCGGAGCGCAATGGTCGTCGACAACAGTCTCGAAGACCGCGTCGCTGCCGTCTACCGGCGTGCAGCCGAGGCCGATCAATTGGCCCAGCATTTTGTTCGAGGTCTTCTGCGTCGGCGCCTCCACCCTCAGGCGCAGCCGGGACGGATCGCGAGTTCGTCCGGCCAATGTGGAAATGTTCGACTTCAAACCGGCCGTGGTATTCGACGACGGTGTCGAAGATCTGTTCCATGATGTGGGAGTCGATCAGGTGGCCTTCGGCCTCCACAACCTCCTGGAGCGAAGGCTTCACGTGTTTCTTGGTCATTGTCTGTGGATCGATTCGGGGTGTTCTTTCAGGATACCAAGACCCGTCGCGGCGGGCCGTCCGGCTCAAGTCGCAAGGAACGCCCGCACCCTTTCGCGCTCGCCGTCCAGTTGTTCCGGAGCGGCTCCAAGTTGTTGCAGGATATACTCCGTCATCGCCAGCGCAACTTCACCTTCGCCGGAGAAGACGTGGGTCGCGCCGGCCGAGCGGATGCTGGCTGTCTCACCATGGAAGGCCGACCGGGCCAGAACCTGGATCGAGGGATTGATCTCGCGGGCCACGCGGATCATTTCGGTGGATTCCGCCGTGGCCGGGGCGGTGAGAATGAGGCTGAACGCCTGCTCGATGCCGGCGCTTTCCAGGATCTCGCGCTGGCTGGCGTCGCCATAGATGGCATGCACGCCTTCCTGCCGCAGCCGCCGGGCCGTGTCCACGTTCAACTCGATGACGGTGGCTTCGATCCCGCGTTGCGCCAGCAGGCGCGTGACGGTCTGGCCGATCGGGCCATATCCGACGACCACGGCCCGGTGGGCTGGTCCGGCGTGGCTGACTGAGCCGTCATCGGCCGGCATGTTTTCGCGATTGATCCGCCGCCACAACCTTGGATGACTTCGCAGGTAGCTCTCGGCCGGCCCGACCAACCGGTAGAGCAGCGGATTCAGGGCAATCGAGGCGATGGAGGCCGCGACCAGAATATTGGCGGCATCCTCTGACAGGATTTTCAGGCTCTTGCCGACGGCGGCCAGGATGAAGGAGAACTCTCCGATCTGGGCCAGAGCGACGGCGACGCCTAAAGCCACCTTCGAACCGTGGTGCATGAGGACGACAATGACGAAGGCCGCCAGGGGCTTCCCGATGAGGACGATGCTCAACGCCACGGCCGCTACTCCGGGCGAGTGCAGCAGTTGCCGTGGGTCGAACAGCATGCCGACGGAGACGAAGAACAGCACAGCGAAGGCATCGCGCATCGGCAGCGCTTCAGAGGCGGCGCGCTGGCTGAACTCCGACTGGCCGACGACCATGCCGGCCAGGAAAGCGCCCAGAGCCATCGAAGCCCCAAACCAGTAAGCCGAGGCGACAGCGATGCCGAGGGCGATGGCGAGCACGGCGAGCGTAAACAACTCCCGCGAATGAGTGGCGGCGATGCCTGAAAGAAGCCGCGGGAGTACGCGTCCACCGACGAGAAACGTAAAGGCGGCCAGGACGGCGATCTTCAGCACGGCCATGCCGAGGGCCATGGGCAGGCTGGAGGGAGTTCTGTGCTCCAGGGCCGAAGAGAGCGGGCAATAGGACGAGGACCAGGACAGTGAATAAGTCCTCGACGACCAGCCAACCGATGGCAATGCGGCCGGTGCGGCTGTGCAGGTCGCCATTATCGGAGAGCACCCGGGTCAGAACTACGGTACTGGCGACCGAAAGGGCGAGACCAAAGACAATGCCGGAGGGCCAACTCCAGCCGAAGGCGTGCGCGGTGACGGCGCCCAGGGCGGTGGCCGCCAGGCTTTGGCACAGGGCGCCGGTCAGAGCAACCGAGCGGACCGCCAGCAGGTCCTTCAATGAAAGTGCAGACCAACACCAAACATCAGCAGAATGACGCCGATCTCAGCCAACTGATCCGCCAGGTGGCGGTTGGCCACGAAGCCGGGAGTATGCGCGACCCACGATGAGTCCCGCCAGCAGGTACCCCACAATCGGGGAGAATCCGATTTTGTGTGTGAGGTACCCCAGCAGAAGCGCGGCCGACAGGCCTCCCGTAATGGTGAGAATCAACTCAATATCGTGAATTCTGGGCCTCCAAGGTTTGATTTCAGGAATGGCGGAGACAAACGCCGGTTCCTGAGGACACCACGCCCCCGGCAGGAATAGTAAGGGGACTGACTTCAGTTTATCAGGCCAGGGACCCGAAACTCTTCGCGGATTAAGAGTATGACATCGGCTCCGTTGGTCGAAGAGACCATTCAGAGAGCTTTGACCATGACAGCAAACTGGAGTATTCGAGCGAGAATCTGGTCGGCATTCCTTGCGGCGTTGATCCTGGGGCTGCCATTTGCAGGGATGGCCGCCTGGCAATTGTTGGACTCCTCGCGCCACCTTTCATTGCTATCCGAACACGTGCTGCCGGAGGCCCGGATCGCGGTGGCCTTCGAACGCCACCTGCTGAATGCCAGAATCCACCTCATCTATCACATGACGGTTCAGAAACAGGGCGCCCTGGAGAGAGGCTGGGGCCGTTTGGCCCAGGCCGAGAAGGAGTTGCGCCAGTTGAAGACCGTGGTGCAGACCAGCGCCGATCCGAAGGCGATTGGAAAGGTGAACGCGCTGCAGGAAGACTACAAGCGATACATCGAATTCCTGCGGCCGATGCTCGATAAGGTGGAGGCGCACCAGGACAAGGACGACGCCTTCGCCCGGGATCTCGATCAATGGGCCGCGCTGGGTTCGCGCATGGTGGAGGATGCCGGACAATTCAGTTCCGCGAACATCGACTCGGCGGGCAATTGGACCTACGAGGTGGATACGCTGGTGGATCGTGTCATCACGCGCACCGCGATCGGGGCCGGCATTTCGGTACTCGCCGGCCTGGGGATCTGTTTCTTCGCCCTGCGTCAGGTGAACCGGTCGTTGAAGGAGGTGGCGGGCAATCTCACGGGCGGAGCGAGCCAGGTTACGCAAGCCTCCTCGCAACTGGCAAACTCGGCTCAATCGCTCTCGGAAGGCGCCGCGACGACGGCCAACTCCCTGCAGGAGACATCCTCCTCCTGCCGTTCCATCGGCTCCATGATTCAGACGAATACGGGCAACGCCCAATCCGCCTACCAGATCGTGGAACAGACGGACCAGACCTGTACACTGGCCGAAGCTTCCATCGGGCGGATGATGCAGGTGATGGCGGAGCTACGCATGGCCAGCGAGAAGAGCTCCAAGATCATCAAGGTGATTGACGAGATCGCGTTTCAGACCAATATCCTGTCTCTGAACGCGGCCGTCGAGGCAGCCCGCGCGGGCGAGTCGGGTCTGGGCTTCGCGGTGGTGGCCAATGAGGTGCGCACCCTGGCCCAACGCTGCGCCGATGCGGCTCGCGAGATCTCGGGTCTGATCGGCGACTCCGTCCAGCAGTCCAATGCCAGCCAGAGCGAGGCCTCCCATGTCTCCCAGGCCATGGGTACCCTGGTGACTTCCATCGCGCGCATCAAGCCGCTGGTGGATCAGGTCAGCCACGGTGGGCAGGAGCAGACCCGGGCCATCCAACAGGCTACCCAGTCTCTGAATGAGATCGAGCGCATCAGCCACACCACGGGCGCGGCGGCGGAGGAATCAGCGGCGGCTGCGCAGGAATTAGCAGCCCAGGCCCGGGCACTGCAAAAAATGGCAGTCGATCTCCACGTTTTGGTCGAGGGCCGGCGGCAAACACAGTTAGTCTGAGTTAGGTGCTGTTCGGATTCTATCGTGTTTCCCTATTAACCTT
>JASGIE010000180.1:0-15093 GCA_049841055.1 Paludibaculum sp.
ATGTAGCGCTTCGTTCAGGGTCACGTCTTCGCGGCCATAGGGAAACACGATAAATCCGAACAGCACCTATGACCTGGTCGGCGGCGGAGGCGAAGACTCGCGGGTGACGCGGGCTCCGTTGACGAGGAAGGTGGCGGCGATGGCCTGGTCGAGGTCGAGGGTGCGGCGGTCTTCGGCGGCTTGCGTGGCTCCGGGCAGTTCGATCAGAGGTCGCCGAGGGTCTGGTAGCTGGATGGTTTTGGGAACGCCCATCATCGTGTTGCCGGCGAGTTCGGTGGCTTCCTGTTCCTTGCCCTCGAATAGGAGGCGGCGGACGTCGGGCAGGTTGCGGCGGGCGATGGGGGTTGTTGCCGTCGCGGGGGTGGCCGGCCCAGACGGTCTCCTCGTTGAGCTGGATGAGTTCCTTTTCGACGCCGCCGAAGACCATGGCGCCCAGGCGGCCGTTGCCGACGGGCAGGGCTTCCACCCAGGTGGAAGCCGGCTGGCGATACCAGAGGGTGAGGGGCGATTCCGGGGGTGGCGCTTCGCCTCGGAGGGTGGCGGTGGTGGTGAGGGTGGCAAGGGTTCCGGCGAAGAAGGCCCGGCGGGAGAGGTCTTGCGGTGGCATGGGACGATCCAAGTTTACTGGAGATGGGGGTGTGGTGAGGTGGGAGTGCATGGGGTTCGGGGCGGCGCTGGGCGATGGGTGCGGGGTGGGCGCCGGGCGGGCTCCCTGGGGCTGGTGGGGCTAGCCCGTCGCTGCACTCCGGGACTGGGGCTGGTGGGCGGATTCCCGCGCTTTCCGCGGTCGGCAACACCGTGGCGGACTCCATTAAGGTCGGAGTTCTTTGGGGTGCCTGTTTACGGCAGGAGAATCATGTCCATGCAGACGCGGCCGAGTCTGGGGCATGGCGCGGACCTGGGGGTCCGCCGTCCTTTGGGTGGCTTGCTGGTGGTTGTGGTGGCGAACCTGGATCGAGATGCAGAATCGGGTAGAGACTCGGACGGGGTTTGGGGTTCCGAATGGGATGGCGAGTGCAGGAAGCAAAACGCCCCGGGCCGTTGGGCTCGGGGCGTTGTTGAACTGGGCTTGATTTTCTTGCGTTAGAACATCAGCTTGGCGCCGATTTGCAGGTAGCGTGGCGTGCCGACGTCGTTGATCTGGCCAAACGAGGAGCTGCCCAACTGCGTGTTGAAGCCGCCCAGGTTCATGTGGTTCAGCGCATTGAAGGCTTCCAGACGGAACTGGAGGTTGACCTTCTCGGCCACGCGGACGTTCTTCAGCGCAAACGCGCTGAGGTCGATGGAGCCTGGTCCGCGGGTGACCCACTTGCCGGAGTTGCCGTAGGTCCAGGACGCGGGCCGGGCAAAAGCGGCGGTATTGAAGTACTTGAAGAGCGAGCGCTGATCGGGCTGGATGTCCAGTCGCCTACAACGTTCGGGCGGTTCGCCACATTGCCCGCAACACTGGTGAGCGTGGGTGCGAAGAGGCGGCCGCTGGTGAGCGTCCCGACGCCGGAAACGCTCCCAGCCGCCCAGGATGCGGCCGATGATGCCCTGCTGGCCTTTGAACCAGGGAGTCTCATAGGTGTGGCTGATGACGGCGTAGTGGCGGCGGGTTCTCTTCGAGCTCCGACTTCTCCGCACGGACGTTCAGGGGATCCTCGAGGACCGCCGGCGACGCCTTCATTGCCGTAGCCGACGATCTTGCCGACCGTGTAGGAGAAGGCATAGGTGAGGGCGCCGGTGCGGCGGCGGACCGACATCTGCATGGAGTTGTAGCTCGACGTAGCCGAGGGTTCCACCATGTTCAGGCCGTTGAGGCCGCGATAGGGCAGGAACTGCCGCAGGTCGACTCCGACGTGAGCAGCCTGCTGGTCGGGCGTCAGGAAGTTGAGCGGCCGCTGATCAGGAGAGGTGGCGGCCGGAGTTGCCGACGTAGCTGATATCCAACTGCGTTTTGTAGGGCAGCAGGGTCTGGATGCCGAAGCTGTGAGCATACATCGTTGCGCATCTTGTATTCGGCCGGGAGGGCGCCGGCGTCGATGGGGAAGCGGGTGGTGTTGGCGACGCCGCTGCCGGGGTTGTCGGCATTGCCGTTGGTGACGGTGGGGTTCAGCGTCAGCGGAGCGCGGGCGCCGAGGTACCAGCCGGAGTAGGCGATGCCGGTGACGCCCTGGAAGATGCCGGCGCCGGTGCGGATGGCGAGCTTGCCGTTGCCGAAGACGTCCCAGGCCAGGCTCGAAGCGGGGCTGGAAGTCGTCTTGCGGAGGGGCTGGAACTTATCCGGAATGCCGCGGAAGAGGGCGGTGATGGTGGAGTCGCCGTACTGCGGGATGCGGCCCTTGGCGGCGTCGGGGAAACCGGAACCGGGCAGGACGAGGCCGTTGTAGGGGTCGCCCGTGCCATTCACGATGGAGCCGTTGGCCGCCACCTGCGGAGCCTTGCTGGGATCGTAGAACTGGGGCATGAAGGCCACCAGGTTGTTCAGCTTGGCGCCCCAGGGGGAGATGAACGCGTAGCGCAGGCCGAGTTCGAGGGAGAGGCGGCGGTTGACGCGCCAGCTGTCCTGCACGTAGAACTCGCGGTCGAAGGCCTTGTAGACGGTCTGCACGGCCGGACCAGTCTCCGAATAGGAGTTGAAGTAGCCGAGCAGGGTGTTCGCCCAGGCGTTCTTGGTGTCGTTCGGATTCGAGGAGGAGCTGCCGAAAGAGAGACGTCCCGTTGTCATTGGGGTTGTTCACTTCGTTCATGTTCATGCTCTCGAAGTAGAAGCCCGCCTTGATGGTGTGGGCGCCCATGATCTTGCTGAAGTTCTCGCCACGATGAAGGTGGGCGTGCGGGCATAGTTCGCCTGGCCCGAGCCGAGGCCGGTATAGCCGTTGATGCTGATGTTGGGGATGCGGTCGGGGTTGTTGATGGCCAGCAGCGAGGGAATGCTGAGGCCATAGGTGGCGCGCTTGCCGCCGTTGCCGATGATGTCGAAGCCTTCGCGATAGCCGGAGTAGCCAACGCTGAACTCGTTGATCATCGTGGAACTGATGGCCGTATTCAGGCTGGCCACCCAGTTGTCGCCGTAGCGCTTGCGGTGCACCTGGAACAGCGGGATGTTGTTGCCAGTGTTGTCGAAGTAGGAGGTGAAGTCCTGCGACCCGGGCAGGGTGCGGACGTTCAACTGCCAGTTGGGCTTGATGTTGTAGTCGACACGGTAGACCATGTCGGTGCTGTCGGTGGGCTGGGCGTTGCTGGCGTAGTAGTTGGCGCCAGGGCCCCCGTAGTTCGGATCCGGGTAGATCTTCTGCAGCACCTTGCCGAGGCCACTGATCCGGGAGACGGGGATCACATTGTTGGGGAAGGCCGCGCCGCTGAGGGGATCGATGGGCTTGATGGTGCTGTTGCTGAAGTCGCCGTTGCGCTCCAGGGTGGTGGGGATGATGGAGGTCTTCTGGTTGAAGCCGGCGGTGTAGCGGCCTTCGAGGCCGGCGAAGAAGAAGAGCTTGTTCTTCTCCTTATTCCACTTGCCGGGGATGTAGATGGGTCCGCCGAGGGTGTAGCCGTAGTTGTGATAACGGATGCGGCCCTTGGAGGCGCAGCCCACGACATAGGGACAGGCGGCGAAGCCGTCGGAGAACCAGAATTCGTAGAGCGACAGGTGGTAGTCCTGCATGCCGCGGCGCGTGATGAAGTTGATCTGAGCGCCGGTGGAGCGGCCGTACTCGGCGGCGTAGTGGGTAGTTTCCACCTTCACTTCTTCCACGAAGTCGACGCCGAGAATGTTGTTCTGCTGGACGCCGTCGCGGTTGCGGCCGTTGTTGATGCCGTCGACCGCGATGAAGTTGGTGTCCTTACGCTGACCGTTCACCTGGAGGCCGCCCATGGAATAGCTGCCGCCGCGGAAGTCGGTCATGAAGTTGCCATAGCGCGAGATGACGCCCGGCATGATGCCGAGCATATAGAAAGGATTGCGGCCCGGCAGCGCGAAGTTCTGCAGTTGCTGCATGGTGAGCGTACGCGAAACTTCGCCGTTCGAGGTCTCGACCAGCGGGACGTCGCTGGTAACTTCGACCTTCTCGGAGACCTGGCCGACTTCCATCTGGAGCTTGAGGTTGAGCGCGAGGTCCGCGTCGAGCCTGATACCTGTACGAGTCAACACCTTGAACCCATTCGCTTCGACCCTAACTTCGTAGTTACCGGCCTGCAGCGTGGGGACAGTGAAGAATCCGTTTTCATTACTGACCGTGTCGCGGGTTAAGCCGATAGCCGGCGACGACACAGTCACCTTCGCGTTGGGGATGAGAGCTCCCGTGCTGTCCAGAACCTCGCCCGAGATCGAGCCACGGTTCTGGGCAAAGAGCGACATGCCCAACACGCAAAACAAAGCAAGAAGTCGATGTTGCATTTGAACTCCCAGACGCATTCGAGATGGAGTGTAGCATCAAAGTGAACCACTTTCCAGTTTTTTGAAACGCTCAGACGGTTTTCATCTGTAATTCATGTGGCGTGCCGGTTTTTGTTTTGGTACAACTCAAGCATGAGATGTTGCGCGCTGCTGTTTCTCCTTATTTTTCCGATACTTGGCCAGACTGCCTGGCGCGACGAGGGACTGCTGGAGCTGTCGCGAAGTCCTAAGGCCAAGCTGCATCCGGTGCCGGTGAGAGCGGTTCAACTGACCGGCGGATTCTGGACTGAAAGGCAAAGGATCACGGTCGAGCGATCGATTCCGACACTGTTGACCCTGCTGGAAGAACACGGCGTGGTGGACAACTTCCGGCGGTTGGGATCGAAGACTGATTACACGCCTCGGCGGGGTCCGCTGTACACGGACTCGGACCTATATAAGTGGATCGAAGGAGCCGCGTGGTCACTGACCGGCCGACCGGACGCGAAGCTGGAGGCAACGATCGACCGGCTGGTCGACGTGATTCTTGGCGGCTCAGCAGCCGGACGGATACCTGAACACCTACTGGGTGGAAGAGCGGGCCTGGCAGAGATGGCAGCAACAGACGTCGGGTCATGAGCTCTATTGCCTGGGGCACATGATCCAGGGGGCCATCGCGTATTACCGGGCTACGGGCAAGCGAAAGTTACTGGACGGATCGATACGGTTTGTCGAGTACCTGCTTCGAGATACGGGGCCGGGCAAGCAACCGCTGCTCACGGGTCATCCGGAGTTGGAACTGGCTCTGGCGGAGCTATACCGGACCACGGGCGACCAGCGGTATCTGAAGCTGGCGGGCTACCTCTTGAGCGGTGTGGAGCGGGACAGGCTGAAGCTGCGCCCGTCGCAACTGGAGTACATGTTCAGCGGCAGCCCATTCGTGGAGCGGACTCAGTTTGAAGGGCATGCGGTGCGTGCGTTGTATGCGGCGACAGGCGCGGCCGACTACTACCTGGAGACCGGGGATCCGGCCTACTGGAAGACGCTGGAGCGGCTGTGGGCGGATCTGGTGAACAGCAAGATGTTCGTGACGGGCGGAGTGGGGTCGAGGGCGTCCGGTGAGTCGTTCGGGGATTCCTATGAACTGCCGAACCGTCAAGCCTATACAGAGTCCTGCGCGGCGATTGCGGGCTTCCTGTTCAACCAGCGGATGCTGGCGGCGACGGGGGATGCGAAGTATACGGATGTGATGGAGCGGGCGCTCTACAACGGGATCAATTCCGGGATGTCGCTGGATGGCACGCTCTATTGTTACCGGAACCCTTTGGCCAGCGGTGGGGAGAAGATCAGAAACCCCTGGTATGACACCTGTTGCTGTCCGCCGAATCTTCAGCGGACCTTCACCTCTTTGGGTGGATATTTCTATTCCACTTCAAAAGATGGACTGTGGGTTCATTTTTTTGACAACAGCAAACTCGATTGGAAGCTGGAGTCAGGGACAGGGGTTCGGGTGGAGACGAAGACCGGACAGCCGTGGGCTGGTGAGGTGGAGATCGTGGTGAATCCGGCAAAGACGGAGACCTTCACGTTGTACGTGCGGATCCCGGGCTGGTCGGAGAAGAGCACGATCTGGATCAACGGCAAGCCGTCGGAGCTGAAAGCGGCGCCGAACACCTACGTGGCGCTGCAGCGGGAGTGGAAGGCCGGCGACCAGGTACGGCTGGCGCTGGACATGGAGCCCCGGCTCTTGCGGGCGAATCCGCGGGTGCCGGAGGACTACGGCAAGGTGGCGGTGCAGCGTGGTCCGCTGGTGTATTGCCTGGAGCAGGAGGATCAGCCGGCCACTTCGGTGTTCGACGCGGCAGTGTCGCTGCCGGCGGCGCTGGTGCCGCAGCAGATGCCCGGACTGCTGGGCGGCATCACGGTGCTGCACCACAAGGGGCTGACCTTCGGGCAGCAGGCAGAGGCGGCGCCGTTGTATTCGACAAAGGAGTGGCAGGTGAGGACTCCAGTGGACCTGACGTTCGTTCCCTACTATGTCTTCCACAATCGGGGGCCGGCGCGCATGCAGGTGTGGCTGCCGGCGGCGGGCGCGCCGGTGGTTCCGAAAGAGCAACCGGCGCGGTAGTAGACGGCCCGCGGCAGGGCGGGTCAGCGCTTCTTCAGGGTGACGCCGGCGCCCTGGTCGTCCATGTTCAGGAAGATGGTCTCCAGGTTTGGGTCGGTGGTGACGGCTTTGACGTAGTCCGGGCTGGGCGTGGGGAAGCGCATGTTGTGCGCGACAACCAGTCCGCCGGGGCGGAGTAGCGGCAGGAGTTGGTTCAGGTAGTCCAGATAGCCGTCCTTGTCGGCATCCAGGAAGATCAGATCCAGGGGGCCTTTCACCTGGGCCACGTTTTTATGGGCATCGCCCTCGACGAGGGTGACGAAGCCGCTCACGCCGGCGGCTTCGAACTGGCGGCGAGCCGTGGCGGCCCGGCCGTGATCGAGTTCGAAGGTGGTGAGGCGGCCGCCTGTTTTGCGCAAGGCATCAGCCAGCCAGAGCGAAGCGAAGCCGGTGGAGGTGCCGACCTCGACGACGTTGCGGGCCTGAATGCTCTCGGCCAGGACACGGAGGAGGCGGCCATCGACCATGGGCACTCCGGCCCAGCGGGGAGTGGCCAGGACCGTGGAGAGGATGAGGGCTTCGGCGGGATCCTGCGCAAGGGCAGGCGCGGGGGGTGCGCTGGCCGGGGGCGCTGAGCGGTGTACGGCCAGCAAGCGCCAAGTCTCACCGGTAAAGATCCACGTGAACGTGACGCGGGCGCGGAGGTATTCGAGGATCCCGTCCTTTGGCTGCTGGGTGAGTTTCTGAGTCGCCTCGACGATGCCGGTGGAGCCGGCGATCACGAATTGGGCGGAGGTGAGTTCCAGCTTCAGGGTTCTGTGCGTGGAGAAGAGATCGGCGAACGTCCGGGTGCGCTCGGAGACGGGGCGGGTGGTCCAGAGGTCAGGCGTGTCGGCGGAGGCGGTGAACTCGGAGTAGTCGGAATGGAGAAGAGCCGTCAGGGCTGGGGCGTCGAACCGGTTGAAGGAGTCGACGTAGGACTGCTGGGCCGCCTTGAGGGAGTCGAGGGCCGGCTGTGCAGCGGCGAGCGAGAGTGCCGGCAGGAGGAATTCGAGAAGGAATCGTGGCATGGCGGCAGTGTGGCATGCAGCACGGATCGTCTAAAGGTGCCTTACGGCAAATACGCTGTCCTGGTTCACAGCGGAAAGAAGAACGCCGGGCTGTGGCGCACGGGTAAAGAACCGCGCCCCGGCCGGTCCTGAGGTGTTACTGCGGCAGAATTCCACGCCCAGATTAGGGATTGGTGGATTTCACGAGCTGCTCCAGTTGCGCCGCGGTGAGCTCGACGGCGGGCGAGAATGCGGCGCTGCCCAGGTAGTCGAGCAGCGAGCGGTAGAGCTGGCGAGCGACGGGGCGGTGGTCCAGATCCGACTCGAGGTCAAGGGACACGGCGAGGAGCCTGCCCTGCCCTACCCGGGCTTCGACGACAGCGCCCAGGCGGTGATTGCGGTGATAGTCGTCGATCACCTGCACGACCGGCCGCAGGGCGAGAGGTTGATTGTCGAGCAGGAACGCCTTCGACTCGTGGGTGAGTTCCCACCACTGCCAGTTCGAGTGGCCTTCGTTGGGGAAGCCTTTCAGGGCCGGGTGAACGGAGTCGCAGAGGATCCCCATGGTGCCGGGCTGCTTGGGAAACCAGCTCAGGGACCAGAAGACCGGCTGAAAGCTCATAGGGATGCCCGCGGACCTGGCGAGCAGCAGCACGCGGCCGCCGCGATCGAGCGCCTGGCGGGCCGCATCCAGGGAAGAGGTGACGAGGACGCCTTCCGGTTTCGGCGTGTCGAGCTGTTTCGGATAGACCCAGATCTCCCAATCGTTTTGGATGCCGCCGAGGGCGATGGTCAGCTTCAGGCGCGTGGCTTGGCGGACGGCGGCGAGGGGCACGCGGATTTCGGCGAGCGCCGTGAGTTCGCCCACGGGCGCTTTGACGGAGGGCACGGTGCCGGTGGCCAGCGCCTGGCCGGAGTCGTCAGAGAGGGTCCAGCGGGCTGAGCCGGTGAGCGTTCGTTTGCCGTAGTTCGCGATCTCTGTCTTCGCGGTGAAGGTCTCGTCGCTGGTCCAGACGAACTTGGAAAAACGGGCGAGGGGCACGACGGGCCCGGCGAACGTATTCATCTGCTGAGGAGTGAGCAGCCCCTTGGAGTCCCAGAAGGAATCGAGCAGCCCGATGAGCGCTTCGCCTTGACCAGGGAAGTCCTGAAGCTGCAGCAGCTGATAGCCACCCATAGCGGGCGTGCGGAGGACAGCTTCGATGTCTTCTTTATAGAGCCGCCAGGCGAAGCGGCCGGACGCCTGCTGGAAGGCTTCCGCCTGGTCGAGCATGCCCTGGGCCTCCAGCCGCGCTCGAAACGCCTCCAGATTGCGCGGCTTCAGAACCCCGGTGTACTTGGAGATTTCGCGGAAGTCGGGGTAAGTGACCCACTGACCGAGCTCGTGGGCGACGACAGGCACGGTGATGCCTTCCAGGCGCCCGGCGTAATCGAGATCGGTGCCGGTGGGCGCTTTATCCCAGCGGTCGCCGTGGATGCGGAGGTAGCCGCCTTTCGTACTCTGGGCGATGAAGAACTCGGAGGTTTCACCGGGGACCTTGCGCACGTAGTCGGCGGAGAAGGTGAAGAGGCGGCGGGGATCCGATTGGATGAACTCGCCCACCAGGTTGTCCATGAACTTGAAGTCGCCGCGAAGCTCATTGCCGAGGCCCATGGCTACGAAGGAAGGGTGATTGCCGTAGGTGCGGAGGATCCGGAAGCCTTCCTGGCGCATGAAGCCGTCGAGCTTTTCGTCGAGTCCGGCTTTGGCGCTCCAGACGGGCAGTTCGACGTAGAGAAGGAAGCCGGCGCGATCGGCCGCGGCGAAGGCGGCTTCGGGCGGGCACCAGGAGTGGAAGCGGAAAGAGTTCAGGCCGTGCTCGCGGGCAATGCGGTAGAGGCGCTCCCAGGCAGCTTCCGTGGTGGGCGGGTAGCCGGTGAGGGGGAAGATGCTGCACTCCAGGGTGGCGCGGAGCATCACAGGGCGGCCATTCAGGCGGAACTGTCCAGCCGCGGTGGTGAATTCGCGAATCCCATAGTTGAGCTGATAGCGCTGGGTGATGGCGCCGGCGGTGAGGGTGAGTTCCTGGGATTGCAGATTGCCTTCGTACTCATCCCACTTCTTCGCGGCCGGATCGGGCGGAAGCGTGAAGACGACCTTGCGTTCCGCATCAAGCGCGGCGACTTTCAGAAAGCTGTTGCCGGCGCGGAGTTCCGCATCCACCGGGCGCCCAGTGGTATTGCGTAGGGTGACCTCCACCCTGCCCTGCGAATATACCTGAGCGTCTTCGATCCAGACTGGCGGCGTGGCGCGCAGCTCGATGCGGCCGATGATGCCGTTCCAATTGGTCTGGGTGTGTTCTCCGACACTGTGGGCGTCGCGGCCGACGTCGATCTTATAGGTGTTGTCTACCTCGATCCGGAGCTTGTGGAGGCCGGGCGTAAGCGCCTGCGAAACGTCGTAGATGTGCGGCGTGGAGAGACTGTTCCGCGTGCCGACAGTCTGGCCGTCCACCTCAAGCGTCGTCTGCCAGTGTGCGCGTTCGAGAAAGAGCGTGATGTGCTGGCCGCGCCAGGTCTCGGGGATCAGGATGGAGCGTTCAAAATGAACCGCGCCCTCAAAGACAGCGGGCCGGGAGAGCCAGCCCTTCTCGGGCCCATCGGTCTTCCTGCCGTAACCGGCCTGGTCGGTGCTGCCGGGCAGAAAGATCCTGCCGCCCTCGAAGGTCCATTCGCCGGAGAGGTCGAGGCGGGAGGATTGGGCGGGCAGCAGCCCCGCAACGAGGATGAGTACAGGGACAAGGCCGCGCATTCACGGACTACTATATCCGAATCTCCGCCGGCCGCTGTAATCCTGACTATTCGATACCCAGGCGCTTCTGCATCTCTTCCAGGGAGTGGCCTTTCGTCTCCGGGTACCAGAGGAGAACGACAAAAAACTGGACGGCCATCATGACGGCGAAGAAGACGAAGGGCGCGGCTCCGGAACTGGCGGCGATGACCGGGAAGATTCCGGAGAGAACGGCGTTGGCGGCCCAATGGGTGAAGCTGCCCAGCGACTGGCCCTTGGCTCGTACGCGGTTCGGGAAGACTTCGCTGAGGTAGACCCAGATCGACGGCACCCTGGGAGAAGGCAAAGAACCCGATGAAGCCGACCAGGAGCCATACGAGGAGGTGCTGGTTGGCCTTGGAAGCGAAGATCCAGGAGACCCCGGCCAGGCAGACGGCGGTGCCGACGGAACCGACGAGCAGCATGGTCTTGCGGCCGATCTTATCGATGACCGTCATGGCCAGCATGGTGGCCAGAAGGTTGGTGGCGCCGATGGCTACGGCCTGCAGGTCGCCGGAGACCTTGGAGAAACCGGCCTGGGCGAAGATGTCGTTCAGGTAATAGAGGATGGCGTTGATGCCGCTCAACTGGTTGAACATGCCGATGGTGACGGCGAGGAAGATGGGGAAGCGGTACTTCCAGGAGAAGAGCGGCTCGTCGGCATGGCCGTGGTCGGCATCGATGGAGGTGACGATGTCGTTGAGCTCTTCCTTGTAGTTGGGTTCGCCGCTGAGGCGAAGGACTTCACTGGCCTCGGGCGCGCGGCGCATCTTCACCAGCCAGCGGGGGCTCTCGGGGATGGTGAAGAGCATCACCAGGAAGAAGGCCGCCGGGAACGCGGCGACGCCGAGTTTCCAGCGCCACTCGGAATCGCCCAGACCGGCCAGGCCGACCATGAAGTTGGAGAAGTAAGCCAGTAGAATGCCGAAGACAATGTTGAACTGGAACATGCCCACCAGCCGGCCGCGCCAGCGTGCGGGAGCGATCTCGGCGATGTACATCGGCCCCAGGACCGAGGATCCGCCGATGGCCAGACCTCCGAGGAAGCGGGCCGTGACGAACGAGTACCAATCCCAGGCGAAGGCGCATCCGAGGGCGGAGAGCAGGTAGAAGACGGCCAGGACACGCAGGCTCGCCCGGCGGCCGAACTTATCGCCGGGAATGCCGGCAAAGATGGAACCGATGATGGTGCCGTAAAGGGCGGAAGCGACGGTGAAGCCGAGCAGGCTCGGGGTGAGGGCGTAGACGGTCGTGAGCGCGTGCGTGGCACCGGCAATCACGGCGGTGTCGAATCCGAAGAGCAGCCCACCCAGGGCGGCCACGATGGTGGCCTTCAACAGATAGGAGTTGAGCTTCATAAAAGGCGGCCGGCGCGCCGGAAACAGGCCGGAAGCGCGCAAGGTGAGAATGTATCACAAACCAGGGCAAGGAGACCGTCCATTCCGGATGTGAATGCACCGGAAGGAGTTCGCCTGGGAAGGGCGCGCACCGGACCGCGGATTGCGGACATTCAGACCGGCTGGCCCGACGGGACAGCAAGAGTCGAGCCCTTACGATTGCAGGCGCTTGAGGAGCTGAATCTGGCCCGCATGGTAGAGGTCGTGGGCAGCAACCCCGCGGATGAGGTGGATCTTCTTGCCGTCAACGGTCTTGAGCTGGGAGACCGCGGCCCGCCAGTCCTGGTGCTGGTCGACCAGGAGCTGATTGGCCAGTTTCCAGGCGGCCTCGGTAGGCTCTTCCGGCACGGGAAAGAAGTTCGAGCCCTTGAGGGGGAACGAGCCGCGTTTGTCGCCGGTGAGGCGGCGGCGCCCGACGTAGATCCAATACGCGCAGTGCAGGGTCAGTTCCCAGATGCTGTGGCGGCCGGGTGCGGGGCGCCAGAACGCCTGCTGAGCGGTGACGCCCCGGAGTGCGCCGCGAAGATTCGGGCCATGCCAGGATTTGCGATCGAAGGCCTCGTCGATGGCATCGAGGAGGATCAGGGACAGTTCAGCGGGCAAGCAGTGGGCTCCTTGCGGGGAATGGGGCAACTGCTGCGATTATGCCGCAGATCTTTCCGGACTGTCCGCCAGTGGGGCGGCATACACTGGGTGTGGAGGAATATCCATGGGACGCGGTTTGATCCTGGCCCTGATCCTGGTTGTGCTGCTTGGCGGCCGGTGGGCGGCGGGGTTTGCGATCGAGTATGAATGGTGGCGCGAAATGGGCCAGGTGGAAACCTGGATCCAGATGCTGAGTTACGGCTCGGTGCCGGTGATAGGCGCGGGCCTGCTGGCATTCATCACTTTCTGGGTTGCTCATGCGCGCGGCATGAAGCATGCCGGCACTGGACTGCGGGAGCACCCGGGCTATGCGAGGCTGGCGACATTCGTGGCCCTGCTGCTGGCGGCGCTGGTGGCGGTGTCGACCGTGGATTCCTGGACGGTGGTGCGCTGGTTCGGAGGCCACGGTCTGGACTCCGGCGCGTGGCGCGATCCCGTCTTTGGCCATCCTCTTTCGTTTTACTTCTTCGATCTGCCGTTCCTGGGTTTGATCCTGCGCTACCTGCTGGCTGTCACCGTGGTCGCGGCGATTGCCCACTGGATGACTGCGCGGGCCTGGAGCCTGAAAGACCAGCTACCGGAATGGAACCCCCAGGAAGGCATGAGAGTCGACCTGAGCGGATTCAGTTTGAGCGGTGCGCTGGACTCCGGCTTTCTCCGAGGCGTCGGCGCATTCTTCCTGGTGGCCTGGGCCGGGAAGTTCTACCTCGACCGCTACGATTTGCTGCTGGACGACCATGGATCCCTGGTGGGCGTGGATTGGGTGGCGGAGAACCTGACGCTGCCGCTGCTCTGGCTGAACATTGGAGCGGCGCTGATTGCGGCGGCCGGTGTACTGATCAGGAGACCGAAGACGCTGTTTCTGCTGGTGGCGACCTACGTGGTGATGGTCGTCGCGCCCATGGTGGTCACAGCCGTTTATGTCCGGCCCAGCGAAATCACGATCCAGAAGCCGTACATCAAGCGTCACATTGAAGCAACGCGCGCGGCGTACGGACTGGGCGCGCACATCAAGGAGACGGATTATGCGGCGAAACTGGAGTCGCCCATCGATGTCTCCAAACACCGGCAATTGCTGGACAACGTGCGGCTGTGGGATTGGCGGGCGTTTCATGACACGGTGACGCAGATTCAGGCCTTGCGTCCCTACTACGTGTTCCACGACAGCGACGTGGATCGCTATCGCATCGACGGCCAGTTGCGGCAGGTGCTGGTGACTCCGCGCGAGATCGACGTGAGTCAACTGCCCGGCGACGCCCGGTCGCGCTGGATCAATCCGCACTTCATCTATACACACGGCTACGGCATGGTGGTGGCGGAAGCAGCAAGGATCTCGAAGGAGGGCCTGCCGCTGCTGCTGGTACAGGATGCCCCGGCCGTCGTGAAGACGCCTTCGCTGAAACTGACCCGGCCGGAGTTGTACTACGGCGAGGTCTCTCATGATCCGGTGTTCGTCCACACGCAGCAACCGGAGTTCAACTATCCTTCCGGCGCCGGCAATGTGGAGACCCGCTATCAGGGCAAAGGAGGCTTCCCCATCTCCTCCATGCCGATGCGGCTGGCGGCGGCTTTGTCTACCGGTGACTGGAACATCCTGCTGACGTCTTATCTAGCGCCCGAGAGCCGGATGATGATCCGCCGGAAGGTCCGCGAGCGCCTGGAGGCGATGGCCGGCTTCATCGTCTGGGATGGCGACCCGTATCTGGTCATTACCCAGGAGGGGCGCCTGATCTGGATGGTGGATGGCTACACCACCAGCGATGCGCATCCCTACTCAAAGATGTTCAACCTCGGCGACATGGGACGGATCAACTACATCCGGAACTCGGTCAAGGCGACGGTGGATGCCTACGACGGAAGCGTCCATCTTTATGCATTTGGCGATCGCGATCCGCTGCTGGCTGCCTATGAACATCTATTCCCGAAGTTGTTCAAGCCCTGGTCAGCCCTGCCGGAGGAATTGAAAAGCCATGCGCGCTATCCGGAGATGATCTTCCGCATCCAGTCGGAAGTGTACCGGACCTATCACATGACGAACCCGGAGGCCTTCTTCAATAAGGAGGACCAATGGGACATTGCGAAAAACCTGAATGGTCCGTCCGGAAAGCCGGAACCGGTCTCTCCTACGTATGTGGTGGCCACCTGCCGGGCAGCGATGAGCCCGAGTTTCTGTTGATGACGACGTTCACGCCCAGGAACAAAGACAACCTGATTGGAGTGATGGTGGCCCGGTGTGACGGGCAGGCGCTGGGGGAGGTGCAGTTCCTGCAACTTTCGAAGCAGGAGTTGATCTTCGGTCCGATGCAGATCGAGGCCAGGATCAGCCAGGATCAGATCATCTCCAAGGACCTCAGCTTGTGGAACCAGCAGGGTTCACAGGTACTGAGGGGCCAGATGCTGGTACTGCCCGTGGAGAACACCATGCTATACATTGAACCCATCTATATCCAGGCTTCGGAGGCTCGGATGCCGCAGCTTAAGAAAGTAGTGGTGGCGATGGGCAACCGGGTTGATCTATTCGGATACCTACGAGCAAGCGCTGAGCGAGCTGACCGGTTCCGCCTTGCCGGCCGCGCAGGGCGCCAGCCAGGGCAAAGCAACCGTGGAGACTACCCAGTCCGGCAAACCGCCCACGCAGGCGGGGCCGCCGGATGCCGCTGCGCGGTTGAAGGACGAAATCCAGGCGCATCTGAAGCGCTACAAGGAGTTGATGGCTCAAGGTCAGTTCG
>JASGIE010000181.1:0-32752 GCA_049841055.1 Paludibaculum sp.
GGCCGATACCACCAAGGGTGTCGGCGCCGCGCTGACGAAGCTGTGGGACAGCTTTTCGTCGTGGAGCACGGCTCCGAATTCGGCGACGCAGAGGGATGCGGTGCTGAATGCCGCCAAGAATCTGGCGGCGGCGTTCAACCAGACGGCCAACCAGGTGAGCCAGTTGCGGCAATCGGCGGATCAGCAGTCGCAATCGGCGGTGACGTCGATCAATCAGTTGACGACGCGAATCGCGGCGCTGAATGCGAAGCTGCAGAAGGACGGTCCGGATGCCGGTGTCGACGCGCAACTGCATGCCGCGCTGGAGGAACTGTCGGGGCTGACCAATATTTCGGTGCTGATGCAGTCGAACGGCACGGTTAACGTATTGATGGACGGGCAGATCCCGCTGGTGCTGGGCTCGGAGAGCAAGGCCCTCAGCGTGAGCATCACACCGCAGGGGACGAACGCTCCGCCGAAGTTCCAACTGATCTCGGCCGACGGGCAGGATGTGACGAGCCATGCGACGGGCGGCAAGCTGGGCGGCCTGGTGGCGTTCCGGACGGGGCCGATTGCGGAGATCGAGGGCGACGGCACGCAGCCGGGCACTCTGAACACATTGGCTTCGAACGTCGCGGATCGAATCAATCAACTGCTGACCTCGGGCTACTCGACGCTGGATCCGACTCCGGTGGCGGGCGTGCCGCTGTTTCAGTACAACGCCGCACAGAATGCGGCGAGGACGTTGCAGGTGGTGGCTGGTTTCCAGTCGAGCGACCTGGCGGCGGCCAGCCAGGGGAATCCGCCGTCGGTGAATGGCATTGCTCTGCAACTGGCGGGTTTGCGGGATTCGAGCGCCTCGGCCGACCAGATCAACGGGCAGACGTACGGACAGTTTCTGGGCTCGATGACTTCGCGGGTTGGGTTCCTTTCGAGTGACGCATCCGCCAAGGCGGATAGCGCCGCCGATGCGGTGGTGCAGGCGCGGAGCCTGCGGGAGCAGATCTCAGGCGTGTCGCTGGACGAGGAAGCAGCCAAGCTGGTGGAGTTCCAGCGGAGTTACCAGGCCAACGCGAAGATGATCCAGGTGATCAGCGATCTGACGCAAACGCTGTTGAATAGTGTGGCGTAAAAGGGAATAGCCAATGACCTCCGGAATTAGCGCGAACGGACAACGCTTCCTGTTGGATATGAAGCGGATGCAGCAGCGCGGCGACCGCGCGCAGCAGCAGATTTCCAGTACCAAGCGGCTGGTGACGGCGTCCGACGATCCGGTGCAGCTGGGCACGCTGCTGAGCTTGAAATCGCAGCTCGCGAAGAGTGTGCAGGGCAGAGCGAACCTGGGGCGGTTCCAGACCGAGGTGGACACGGCGGAGACGTCGCTGCAGCAGGCGGTGAAGGTGCTGGACTCGGCTGTCACGCTGGCGGCGCAGGGCGCGAGCAGCGCGGCGCCGGTGGACCGTGCGGCCCTGGCCTTGCAGGTGAAGGGGTTGCTCACCCAGATGGTGGGTCTGTCGAACACGAATGTGGACGGCCGGTATATCTTTGCCGGCGGGCTGGACCAGAAGGCGCCCTACGCGGTGAATCTGAGTTCCGCGAACGGCGTGGATGCGACGGCGCAGTTTATTCCTGGAAGAGTGGTTGCGGATCCGGCCGGCAATCCGTTGCCGACGGGTTTGACGGCGGACACGGTTTTCGATGCTTCGGGCACGAACGGTGTGTTCAAGGCATTGAACGATTTGAGGCTGGCGCTGGAGCAGGATAGCGCGACGGCGACGCAGGCCGCGACGGACGCGCTGGATGCGGCTTCAACCTATTTGAATCAACAGCTTGCGCACTATGGCAATCTGCAGAGCCAGATTGCCGATGCGACGTCGGCAGCCAATAAGGCGGAACTGGCGTGGAAGAACGCAGCGTCCGGGATTGAAGACACGGACACGGCGGCGGCGGCGGTAGAAGTCACCCAGAACAAGACAGCGCGGGAAGCGGCGTATGCGGCGGAATCCAGCCGGCCGCGGACGAGTCTGTTCGACTTCCTGAAGTAGCGAAGAATTTTTTCTAAAACTCTTCACTATTCTCTCGATGCAATGGGTAGCAAAGACTTGCGCCACGTCCATGACGAATCGTATACATGATCGTGCGGTACACCTCCTGGAGGTTTCCAGGAGAGGTCGAATCGGAGCGGCGGTTGCCGCATCCGGCCTGATGGAGGTTGACGAAGACCCGATGCCCCGTCCCGTTACCACGATGGAAGAAGAGCAGTTGGAACTGCTTGAGGCGATTGCGGCCAGTCTGAACGTAGACACGGCGGCCGGCAATGCGTCTCCGAAGATTCGTCACATGGCGATTTCGGCTTTGCTGGAACAGGTGTGCGCTCCGGCTCAGACGGAACGCGTGGCCGTCCGTCAGGACGAGGTTTTCTCATCCTGGATCCGGAACAGCCGCCTGGTGCCGTCCCTCAGGACCTGACCCTTTTTCCTCACTGACTGATTGAACACGGCCTCGGCCTGGCGGTCGACCTTTGAGTCGAGAACCAGCAGGCTGCCGGGTTTGATCTTGGCGAGGGCGGCGAGGGGCAGGGAATTGCCGCTGAGAATTACCTCGACATCCACTTCACTGCGCAAAAGCGTCTCGCGAATCTGCTGTTTCACCGGGTCAATTTCCTGGTGGTTTGTGGTGGTCTGGGCCCCGGAACCGGAGTCCATCATTTTCACAATGGAGCGGATGGGCAGGACGATGCGCATGTCGGACTCGCAGAAGCCCAACTGGATGCGGCAGGCCATTGCCATGAGGTCTTCCTCGGGTCCGAAGACCGTCGCCATCTCGGGCTTGGCGTGGATCTCCTCGAGAACCACGGGGTCTGAGATCGCTCGTTCCCAGCAGATCTGAAATTCCGGGACAACCTTGATGAGAAGCTTTTCGAGCAGCTTGACCTCTACCGCGGTGAGAGGCCGGGCCGAGGTATGTTCGCCCGCCGTGCCGCCCAACATGCGTTCGATGATCGACAGTAAGACGCTGTTGCCGAAGAAGATACCGGCCCGCAGATGGGTGCCGGAGTTGAGCACTACGAGTGTAGAGTCTTCCTCGATGCGCGTGAGGCAGCCGACGGCATCGTCGCGTTCCAGTTTCTCGAGGGACACGCGAATGGGCTGGCGGAGGAGCGCGCTGAAGCGAGCGGAGAGGGCTCCGGCCAGAGCTTCGTGCAGAAGTTGAGCCTTCCGCAACTGCTCGGAGCTGAGCTCATCCAGCACCGGAAGGCCGGCTGGCGGGGTGTAATCGGTCCGTTTCTGGTCGGCGGTATTCTGTGTGGCCACTCGCTGTCTCGCAGTATATCTATCGGCAGGGAATGGGGGCAGGAATAGAGGGTAACTTCCGCTAAAACCAGGGAGAACTTCTGCGACAGAAGATCGAAGGTATTTGCGCGCAATCATGATTCGACTGACCCGGCTGAATCTGGAACCGATCGTGATCAATTCCGATCTGATCGAGTGCGTCGAATCGACTCCGGACACGGTTCTGAAGCTGACGAACGGGCAGCGGCTGATGGTCCGGGAGTCGCTGGACGATGTGATTGCGCGGGTGATTGAGTACAGGCGGGCTATCGCCGTCGCGCCGCCCACCGGTGGCCGCGGAGGGGCGGCTCAACTGTTCGCGGGAGAGGGCAAGCATGGCTACCGCTGACAACAGCATGGGGCAGTCGGTGAAGAAACGGCTGGACTTATCGAGCCTGATGGGGGCTGGTCTGGCCGTGCTGAGTCTCGTCGGTGGGCTGATCCTGGAAGGCGGCCACTTTGCGGATATTCGCCAGGCGTCAGCGTTGCTGATCGTGCTGGGCGGGACTTTGGGCGCGGTGCTGCTGAATACTCCGCTTGAACTTTTTGTCCGGTTAGTGCGGCGATTGCCGGAGATTTTCTACTACGCTCCGGAGCAATTGGACGAGCGGGTGGAGGAGATTGCCCGTTTGGCCCAGAAAGCGCGACGGGAAGGTGTGGTTTCTCTGGAGGACGACCTGGAGAAGATCCAGGATCCATTCCTGCGGCGGGCCCTGGAACTCGGCGTGGACGGGATGGCCCAGCAGGAGTACCGCGAGACGCTGGAACTCGAGCTGGAGCTGGCTGAGCGGCGGGCTGAGGCCGAAGCGCATGTGCTTGAATCGGCTGGTGGTTATGCTCCGACGCTGGGTATTCTGGGCGCCGTCCTGGGCCTGATCCAGGTGATGAAGCACATCGAGAATATCGACCAGGTGGGACCGGGTATTGCGGTGGCCTTCGTGGCGACCCTCTACGGCGTGGGGTCGGCCAATCTGCTATTCCTGCCGGCGGCCGGAAAGCTGCGAGCGCGCTCGCGGGCGGAGCTGGTGCGCAACGAGATGATCATGGAGGGTGTCGCGGCCGTGATGGACGGGCTGAATCCGAAGATGATCCGCCAGAAACTCGCGTCGTTTCAACAGCGTAGCGGCACGGAAGTGCGCCGTAAGTCCACCAAGCTGAGTGATGCAGGCAAGGTGACCGCGCCGGCGGGCGTACCGACGGTGCAGGGATAGGACGGCCCAGACATGCGCCGCCGCAGGAAATCGGACCATCCCGTCAGTCATGACCGCTGGCTGATTTCCTATGCCGACTTCATTACGCTGCTTTTCGCCCTTTTTGTGGTGATGTTTGCGGCTTCGCAGACGGACAAAACGAAGATGGCGGCGATCCAGGAATCCTACATCCGGGCCGTGCAACGCGGCGCGGTGATGGAGGGGCGCAGTGTGGTGGCGCGCATCCTGGGCGGCGCGGTGGACGAGAAGGGCGTCGGCAATGCGATGTTGCGGGGTCCGGGCGGGACAAAGAAGGACAAAACGCCAGTATTGCCGCCGATTCCGGCCGAACTGCTGCCCCCGATGAACGCGTTGACGGAGAAGCTGGCGAAGGAGATCGCCGACGGGAAGCTCCAGGTGAGCCTGGGGGCTCGGGGGCTGGTGATCAGCTTCCGCCAGACGGCGCTGTTCAAGTCCGGCGACGACCAGGTGGAGAAGGAAGCACTGGAGGTCTTCAAGCCGATCGCCGAAGTGTTGCAACCTCTGCCGAATCATATTGTTGTGGAGGGGCACACGGACTCGGTGCCGATTCACACGTCGCGCTTCCGCAGCAATTGGGAGCTCTCGGCGGCGCGCAGTATCGCCGTGATGGATATGTTGATCACCAAGTTCAACATCGACCGGAAGAGGGTGGCGATCCTGGGCTATGGGGAGAACCAGGCCAACGGGGATAACGAGTCTGAAGAGGGCCGCGCAAAGAATCGCCGGGTGGATCTGGTGATCCAGAACCTGGGGATCGAGGCGGCCGACCTGACGGCGGCGATCAATGCGGCCGGTGGGCCGGCAGGGCCTAAGCCGAGCCGGTAGAACCGGTTGGGCGGTCCGGCATACAGCTCCTACCGTGGGTGTTTCGGTGTGTGGCGTGCGCGGGGGAACGCTCGCCGGCGTTTGCCTGGATTGCCCGCTGGATTGGTTCCTTCCACATCCTAATTGAAGCATCCACATCCTATTAAAGAGTGTTCGGGGGGGGTGGTGTTTGGGGGGGCCTCGGAGCCGGCCTGGGGGCCGGCTGCAGACGAGGGCGTCTGCCTTACCTGTGCCTGTTCGTGTACGGGCTCCTCTGTCTGTAGGTTTAGCTGTACCTTGCAGTGCACCTGTGACCGTGGTTTCACCTGTGCCTTCAAGTGCACCTATAACTGTTGGTTCACCTGTGCTTTCACGTGCTCCTATGTCTGTAGGTGCACCTATGTCTGGAACTGCACCTATGCATGCAACTGCACCTTCACATGCAGCTGCTCCGATGCCTGTCACTGCACCAATGCCTGTCACTGCGCCTAGGCCTGTACGTGTATCTGCGCCTGCGGTTCGACGTGGGTGGGGCACTGTGCTGAATGAGGGGCGGCCGCGGGTTGCGGCCCATCTTTCGGTGGGCCTCCGGTGTGAATCATTCTTTCAAAATCTCTGAAAAAGTACCTCGATCATGTTCGGTGTCTAATTTTTGACTAAATATAGCGTCAGGAATTTGACGATCGGGTAAAAGTGTCAAAAAACTGACGCTGCTAAATGGCCTCCGAGGATATAGAGGAGAGCATCCAGGCGCCGGGATACCTAGAAATGGAGGCTGGGGCGCCTCTGAAGGCTGTCTGAGTGGGTAGTGTTCGACGTGCTTGGGTTGTTTGGTAAGTCGTGCATAATTAATAGATTAGATTGAGTTTGCGTCGACAGTCGAGGCTTCGGGATGAGGCTGGGGCGTGGGGAGGGTAGTGGTTAGGCCTTAGGGGAGGGGCAGATGGGCCGGAGGCGGGTTGGGGATGGAGGCGGTCAGATGTTGCACGTTCCCGGCCATCTTTGAGGAAAAGTTTTGTGTCAAGTCATTTAATAAAAATACTCAAGTAACTTGGGGTTCGCACGACAACATGACTGTCCTCGGCGAGTTGACGAAACTGGACCGAGGGTCAGTAAAAAAACAAGTAAGGAAGAGAATAAAATGTCGATCTCAATCCAAACCAACAGCGGCAGCCTGATGGCTCTCGATAACCTGCGTGTCAACACCGATTTCCAGTCCAGAACGATTCAGCGGCTGACTTCGGGCTACCGTATCAACAACTCCGGCGACGATGCCGCCGGCCTGGCCGTAGCCAATGGCTACCGTTCGGAAGTTGCCGAACTGAACCAGGGCATCCGCAACGCGAACGATGGCCTCAGCCAGCTCCAGATCGTAGACGGCGGTTTGAACAACATCACGAAGATGGTGGACCGGCTGCGCACTCTGGCGACCCAGGCCGCTTCCGACACGTTCAAGGGCGACCTCACCACCCTGGACAAGGAGTTCAAGGCGATCCGGACGGAAATCGACCGCCAGGCGGCGAACATCGGTCTGATCACCGGCGGCGCGAATGCCAAGTCCGTCGAAGTGTATGTCGGCGGCGGCAGCAGCATGACGAACTCGGTGGTCACTCTCGACCTGACGACGACAAGTGTCGTTGATCAGACCGGTCTCGGCATCAATGCGGACGACCTGCTTTCCAAAGCCGGCGCCAAGACGGCACTGGACAACCTCACGACCGCCACGTCGACCCTCGGCACGATTCAGGGCCAGGTTGGTAGCAGCCAGAACAAGCTGCAGTATGCGGTGAACCTCGCTTCCTCGCAGTCGACCAACATCGCGGCCGCAGAGTCCCGCATCCGTGACGCCGATATCGCCGCGGAAGCTTCGAACCTGACCAAGGCGCAAGTTCTGGCGCAGTCGTCGATGGCCGCCCTGGCCCAGGCGAACGCGGTGCCCCAGGGCGTTCTGACCCTCCTCCGCCAGTAGTAAGCCCGGGCGGGCGACTACCGGCTGACTGAGACCACGGGCGACCACGCGGTGAAACTGCAAGTGCGACCAGAGCATTTGCGGTGACGAGCCGGCCAGATGAAAACAGGCAAGGCTTTGCGGTCCGCGCGCAAGAATTGACGGACGCGCGGACAGGCAGGACGAGGCCAGGCCGATTCGGAGCAACCGGGTTGGATACGGCCAATGAGAGCCACGGGCCAGTGGTCCGTACTGAGTCCAAAAAACCGTTCAGGTTTGTGAGGAAGATCGCCACCAGTGGCGAGGCCGGGCACGGAGTGTGCCCGGAGGGTTGGTAGAACGCGCCAACCGACTTCCCGCGAGCCGGCCGCGGCGAATCAGTACGATTCCGGCGAGGAAGTGAAAGGCAGAGGATCCAAGGAGGCGCGGTCCGGCGAGCCGTTCCAAAGCGGCAATCGAATGGCGATTGCCGGCAGCGACGGCCGCGCTCAGGTTCCAAACGAAGCCGAACGTCGGGAGTGGGCTGGTCACTCACGCCTGGCGGGACTTCCTCGAATGTCCTTCCACAAAACCGAGTACATGTTGATGGCCGGCTGGCCTTGTGCACCAGTCCGGCGCCGGGTTCGCGAGAAACCGGTGGCTGCTAGCGACTCCTGTCCTGCCTGCTGACCAGGCGGACGTGACGGGAGAGCTCCGCGGAAGCGCGTGCGCTTGCGCGAAGGCGGCCCAGAGACCGGCCGGGCCAGTATCCCCCAGGCGCACCGTCTACCATTGGCGACGCGGTTGCCAATCTTGACGAGATTTAGCGGATTTACTAAAGGATTTCCAGGTGAACTCGACAACTCACATATCCTCGGGGGCTGAGCCGAATGGGGCAAGCCGAAACAAGAGGATCGAGGGAGTCAGAGGTTGTCGATCTCAGTTCAAACAAACACCGGCTCATTGCAGGCCCTGGATAACTTGCGTATGAATACGGATTTTCAGTCCAGGACGATCCAACGGTTGACCTCGGGCTATCGCATCAACGCCTCGGGAGATGACGCAGCCGGCCTGGCGGTGGCGAACGGCTACCGCACTGTGGTGGCGGAACTGAACCAAGGTATCCGCAACGCGAACGACGGGCTGAGCGAGCTCCAGATCGTGGATGGCGGACTGAACAACATATCCAAGATGGTGGACCGGTTGCGCACGCTGGCGACTCAGGCGGCCTCGGACACTTTCACGGGAGATTTGAGCACCCTGAATGAAGAATTCAATGCGATCAAGACGGAAATTGACCGGCAGGCGGCCAACATCGGGTTAACCCCGGAGGCGCCCAATGCCAAGAGTCTGGAAGTATTCGTGGGCGGAGGCAATACCCAGGCCAACTCGATTGTGACGTTGGATCTGACCGACACGAGTGTAGTGGACTCCACCGGGCTAGGGATCAATGGCGACGTACTGACGGACAAGGCAGCGGCGAAGACCGCGCTGACCCACCTCACCACCGCCGTTACTACCCTCGGAACAATTCAAGGCCAGGTAGGCAGCAGCCAGAACAAGCTGCAGTATGCGATCAACCTGGCGTCCTCGCAAGCGACGAATATCTCGGCCGCCGACTCGCGCATCCGTGACGCGGACATAGCGGCGGAAGCCTCGAATCTGACCAAGGCGCAAGTGTTACAGCAGTCGTCGATGGCGGCGCTGGCGCAAGCGAATTCCGTACCGCAGACGGTTCTGACGCTGCTCCGGCAGTAGGAACCGGAAGCTCAACCCGATGGGTTTTGCCATCGTGCCTGTCCAAGCGAGTGGTCCTGAGTGCCCGCGTCTCGCGACGAGCTGGAGCACCGGGATCGCAGGCGGCCGGCGTGTGCCGGTGGGCCACCTTGGGCATTGAAAACACAGTCTTTCGGCTTTGCAGGGGGATGATCCCGCTGAGTCCGGTCTATCGGAACCGCCCGCAAGGGAGGACCGGGGACCTCCAGGAGTTCAGCGGCTAGTCTCCGCGACATTCTGCGAAGCCTAGGCCGCGGGCCGGAAACCGGCTCCGCGGCCTAGATTCTTTCCTGAAAGGAGGGAAAGGCCAGAGAGGGAAAGAGTGAGCGTCGACTGGCGCCCGGACGGGCCTCGCGGCCTGACCGCGCTGGAATTGTGTTCACGCTTTCCAGAAATGAGAAAAGCCGGCGGCCCGCTCAGCGCTCGAGCCCTTCGAGCGGCGAGGGTGAGGTGTGCCAGGCGGCGGCAGCCACGGCGAGGCGGCGTTCTTCCAGAGCGCTAAGTCCATGCATTCTGCCGGGATAGAGCGACTAGCGGGGTGCTGAAGAGGCGCCTGGCGGCGTTCTGTCCGGTGTGATTTAAGTTCGATCCCGGCGACTCAAAGGGTGCGTCCGCATCCTCCGCTATTTGTGTGCGCGGTCCTCGCGAACACCCAAATTCCCTCAAACATTACTATGCGTGTGCGATAAAGGACTAAGCAAATGCATAGGAAGTATCACTTAGGCGGCAGCGGCGGAATCAGGATTCTGAATTCGACGTGCAGAACGGGCCGCGAGCGCTCCTTATAAGAGAGTTGCCGGGCCGCCCCGAATTCCCTGTGCACGTAGAAGGCCGGGGCCGGACCAGGCTGGACGGCGGAGTGTGAACTGAAGGATGGAGACCATGGCTGCTCCCCAAAATTTCTGTCAAGAGGCTAAAGAAATTTCTTAAAGGAATTTCCGTGCCTTGCGACAACATGAATGTCCTCGGCGAGCTAAAAGGCGCGACCGGGAATTCAAAAAAAGAAATAAAAGGGGAGAGTAGAAATGGCGATCTCAGTTCAAACCAATACCGGCTCTTTGATGGCGCTGGACAACCTTCGGACGAACACCGATTTCCAGTCCAGGACGATTCAGCGGTTGACCTCGGGCTACCGCATCAACGCTTCTGGTGACGACGCGGCCGGTCTTGCTGTTGCGAACAGCTATCGTACGCAGGTTGCAGAGCTCAACCAGGGCATCCGCAACGCGAATGACGGCCTGAGCCAGCTCCAGATCGTGGACGGCGGCCTGAACAACATTTCCAAGATGGTTGACCGGTTGCGCACGCTGGCGACTCAGGCCGCTTCCGACACATTCACGGGCGACCTGGCCACGCTGGACGACGAATTCACCGCGATCAAGACGGAAATTGACCGTCAGGCGGCGAACATCGGCCTGGTCACCGGCGGCGCGAACGCCAAGGCCGGCGAAGTGTTTGTGGGCGGCGGCGACACGCAGGCGAATTCGATTGTGACCCTCGACCTGACCACGACCAGTGTTGTGGATTCGGCCGGACTGGGTGTGGACGGCGACGATCTGACGAGCAAGGCGAACGCCAAGACCGCTCTGACGAACCTGACCGATGCCACGAAGACCCTCGGCACGATTCAGGGCCAGGTTGGTAGCAGCCAGAACAAGCTGCAGTACGCCGTGAACCTGGCTTCCTCGCAGGCCACGAACATCTCGGCTGCAGAGTCCCGCATTCGTGACGCCGATATCGCGGCGGAAGCCTCGAACCTCACCAAGGCTCAGGTTCTGCAGCAGTCGTCGATGGCCGCCCTGGCCCAGGCGAATTCGGCTCCTCAGTCGGTCCTGTCCTTGCTCCGTTAGTAGTACGGGTTCGTTCTTGACCAATTTGGGGGCCGATCTTCGGATCGGCCCCGTACGTGCATTAACAGTTGGTTTGGACCGCCACTCCGCGGGGATGCCAGGAGAGTAAGATATGTCGAGTAGTGCAATTTTTAGCGGTAACAGCCGCTACGCGAGTGACTTTCAGTCGATCATCGACCGGTCGGTTGCGATCGCGTCGCTGCCATTGACTCAACTCCAGCAGCAACGGAGCAACACCGCGAGTGAACAAACGGCGATCACGAGCCTCTCCTCGAAGTTCTCTGCTCTGCGGACTGCGTTGGACAATATTGATTCCGGAACGAGCGCCGCGCCGACGGCGACGTTGAGCGATTCGCTGGTAGCGAGAGTGACGGCGGCGTCGGGCGCCCAGCCCACGCAGATGAACCTGGAGGTGATCAACCTCGGTTCGTACTCCACCTCTCTTAGTAATGATGGGCTGGCGAAGGTCACGGATCCGTCAACGCAATCCATTACGACTGAGACGGTGGTGACGCTGACGGTGAACGGAGTTCCGTTGGAGATCGTTCCGCCGGTGGGGAGCCTGAACGCGCTGGCGCAAGCGATCAATGAAAAGAATGCGGGTGTCCAGGCTTCGGTGGTGAACATCGGCGCTCCCGGTTCGCCCGACTACCGGCTGGCCCTGCGCAGCACCGATCTGGGCGGAGTGACGATCGATCTTGCTGATTCCACAGGGAGTATTGCCACGCAGTATTCCACGGGAACGACGGCGCAGTACCGGGTGAACGGCTTCCCGTCGACACCCATCGACAGCACCTCGCGCAAGGTGACGATCGCACCCGGAGTGACCGCCGAGCTGGTGACACTCGGCACGACGGACATCACCCTCAGCCCGGATGGCACCAAGCTGCAGGACTACATCTCCGCCTTCGTGACTGCTTTTAATGCAGCGGCGACCGAAATCGATACACATCGCGGTCAGGGGACCGGTGCGCTGGCCGGCCAAAGCCTGCCATCGGAGCTCGGCAATGCGCTGCGGCAGTTGATGAAGTACGACTCGGGTGGAGAGGTGATCAGCAATCCGGCCGACCTGGGGCTGTCCCTGGACCGTAACGGCATGTTGCAGTTCAATTCGTCCACGTTCGCGGCGGCGTTTGCGGACCACGGCGATTCAGTACGGGCGTTCCTGGGTGGAGAAACCACGGGCGGATTCCTGCAGAGCATGAAGAGCACGCTCGACACGGTGGATGGGCTGACGGGCGGAGTCCTGACCGACGCTTCCGCGCAAATCGTGAAGACATTGGCGAAGGAAGACGATCAGATCTCGGAGATGCAGAACCGCATCGACGTCATGAGTACGAATCTGAAGGAGCGGATGGCGGCGGCTGACGCGGCGATTGCCCTTTTGGAACAGCAAGTTACGCTCATTACGGGGATCTTCAGTGCCAACAACGACAGCAAGAACAACTAGGATGGAGATCACGGCGGAGGAGCGCTGGCAGGAGTACTACGAGTCGCTGATGGCGGCACTCCAGGGCGAAGATATGCACGGAGCGCTGCAGCAGGCCGAGCGGGTAGCGGCGGCCGTGGAGAAGTACCTGTCCGACGCTCCGACTGCTGAAGCACGAGCGCAGAGAGCCGAGAAACTGGTGCGGGAACTGGAGGCGGCTCGCCGTTCGGCGATTGCCACCCGGGAGTATCTGCGCCGACAAGTTCAGACATTCAAACCCACCACCGCCTACGCATCGCTGGGCAGCGGCGAACACGAGCACTGGTCCACCAGGCTCTAGCCAGATCGTCAGAATCCTGACGCGAATCGTCCGATAGCTGACGACGAGTGCGCCTGGAGAGGCCTCCGACTTAACAAAACTCGCATGGCATGCGGATTGCATGAAAGCGAGTGTTATGGTCGACAAACTCGCTGAAGGTATCGAGCGATACATGGATCTGGTGGCTCTCCGCCAGCGCCTGGTCTCTGCCAACATTGCGAACGCGGAAACCCCCAACTACCGCACGAAGGACGTGGATTTCGCGTCCCAGATGCAGGCGGTGATGGAGGGGAAGCAACCCAAAATCTCAGAACCAGCGGGACTGGCGGCCAAGACAGACGGCAACAACGTCAGCATGGAGCGCGAGATGCGGCTGTTGTCCGAGAACGCGATGCGTTTTCAGATCGCCTCGACACTCCTGAAGACCGAAGTGCGTCAGATCAAGACGGCCATTCAGGAGGGTAAGGGCGCATGAGCCTCTTCACCGCACTCTCCGTCAGCGCCACCGGGCTTACGGCGCAACGCCAGCGCGCCGAACTGCTGGTGGAAAACCTGGCAAATTCCGAGACAACCCGTACCGCGGAAGGCGGTCCGTACCGCCGCAAGGACGCGGTCTTTTCCACAGCGAGCGTCGACACACCGTTCCAGTCGATGTATGCAGCCGAGCTGGGGCAGAACGCCTCGGGTGTTCAAGTCAGCGAAATCGTGACGGACACGCGAGAACCGGAGCGGCGCTACATGCCCGGCCATCCCGATGCCGATAAAGAAGGCTATGTGAAGCTGCCGAACGTGAATCCGGCCGAGGACATGGTCGACCTGATGAGCGCCTCACGGAACTATCAGGCGAATGTGACGGCGATGAGCGCGGTGAAGGACATGATTCACCGTTCGATCGATTTACTGCGGTAGGAGGGAGTCTAGATGATACCGCCAGTGACATCGATGGCGAATATCGCCGGGATCGACAACATCACCGGGCTGGGGTCTCCCAGCAAGGTCGGTTCCACAGGTCCGGTCAGTTCCGAGTTTGGAAACCTGCTGGAAATGGCGATCGACCGGGTGGAGCTGTCGCATAACACGGCCGAGACCGCGGTGAATCAGTTTGTGAATGGTGAGGAGAGCGAGATCCACTCGACGGTGATGGCGGTGCAGCGCGCTGAACTGGACTTCGAACTCGCCCTGCAAGTGAAGAATAAAGTCGTTTCGGCCTATCAGGAAATCATGCGGATGCAGATCTGAGGCCTTCCTAGGAAACAATGAACCAACTGCGCAGCATATACGCCTCTCTGACCCCGAAGCAGCGGGGTTCGATCGTCATCATCTGTCTGGCGATCATCGCCGGATTCTTCTATATCTCGCGCTGGCAGCACGAACGCGGGTTCGAACCTCTCTATAAGGAGCTGACGAGCGAAGACGCCTCGGCCGTGGTGGCCAAGCTGAAGGAGCGGGGCGTCGAATTCCGTCTGGGCGAGGGTGGCACGTCGGTGATGGTGCCTTCGGACAAAGCGGCCGAGATGCGGCTGGAGATGGCCGGCGCCGGGCTGGTACGCAGCGGGCGGCCGGGCTTCGAACTGTTCGACAAAGTGAATTTTGGCGTTACCGATTTTGCGGAGCAGGTGAACTTCCGGCGCGCGCTGGAAGGCGAGCTGGAGCGGTCGGTCGTATCGCTGGCGGAGGTGGAGAAGGCGCGGGTCCACCTGACGTTCAAACGGGAGTCGGTTTATACGGATGCGCGGCAGCCGGCGAAGGCGAGTGTGCTGATCAAGCTGAAGCCGTTCGCGAAGCTGTCGCAGCAGAATGTACAGGCGATTGCGCACCTGGTGTCGAGCGCGGTGGAAGGGCTGAGTCCGGAGTCGGTTTCGGTGCTGGACATGAGCGGGAATCTGCTGGGCCGGCCGAGGCGGAGCCTGACGCAGAGCGGGGAAGAGCTGAACGACTACACGCTTGAGTATCAGCAGACGGTGGAGAAGCAGTTGCTCTCCAAGATCAATTCCACGCTGGAGCCGTTGCTGGGACCAGACCGTTTCCGGGCCGGCGTTTCGGCTGATTGTGACCTGTCGAGTACGGATGAAAGCGAAGAGATCTTTGATCCGGAGAAGTCGGTCATGACGAGCAGCCAGAAGAGTGAAGACAGCTCGACGCACACGCCGGCGGGCGGAGTGCCGGGCACTGCTTCGTCTCTGCCGAGGCCGTCGAACGAAGGGGCGAAGGGTCCGGTGGGGACTTCGCGCAAGACCGAGAACGTGGCGTACCAGACTTCGCGCAAAGTGCGGCACCGGAAGACGCCGCAGGGTGTGCTGAAGCGGGTGTCGGTTTCAGTATTGCTGGACAACGAAGTGGAATGGCAGGGAGAGGGCGCAACCGGAAGAAGGTGATTGTGCCTCCGACGCCGGAGCGGGTGAAGTCGATCCACGACCTGGTGGCGGGCGTGGTGGGTTTCTCGCAGGAACGCGGCGACCAGATTGTGGTGGAAGTGCTGCCGTTCGAGATGAATCTGCATGGCGATCCGCTGGCGGAGCAGGCGCCGGCTCCGGTGGCCAAGGATTGGAAGTCGAAGGTCACCAATCTGGTGCATGACGAGAAGCAGATCATCCCGTTGAGTGCAATTTTGGCTGGAGTGTTTGTCCTGGGTGTCGGAGCGTGGCAGTTCCGCCGATATAAGAAAGCGAAGCGTACGCGCAAGTCCACGGTGGTGGAAGAGATGCCGGCGCTACCGGCCCCGCAGGGGACGCCGGGTGCGTTGGCGGAAGCCATGCATGAGCAGCAGGCGCTGGAGGCGGAAGAGGTCGATCCGGTGGCGCGGCTGGTTCTGCTGGTGGAAGAGAAGCCGGAGCAGTGCGCGGTTGTGCTGAAGCAGTGGTTATCCGAGCAGGAAGCGGGAGCGTGATGAAGCCACCAACGGAACCAAGTCCAGGCGCAAGAAAAGTGGCCGTGCTGATGGCCGCGCTGGGTCTGGAAGCGAGCTCCAAGTTGTTGAAGCAGTTGGAACCGGAGGAGATCCGGCAGGTGAGCGCGGCGTTGAACGCGCTGGGGCCGGTGCCGGTGGACGAAGCGCAGCAGGTACTGCAGGAGTTTGAGGACAAGGCGTCGACGCGGCAGATCATGGGGTGTGGCGGACCCGGCTACACGATGAAGCTGCTGTCGGGTACGTTTGGCGAAGAGTTCGCGCGGCAGACCGGCATGCAGTTGTCCGGGAAGAGGTCAAGAAAACGTCTCTCGACCTGCTGGCCGAGGCGGACAGCGAACAACTGGCGCGGATCCTGGAGCCGGAACATCCGCAAACCGTGGCGCTGCTCATGTCGGCGCTGGCGCCGGATGCGGGATCGAAGATCGTGTCGTCGTTCACGCCGGAGCGGCAGTATGAAGTATTCACACGCATGGCGGTGATCGACCAGTCCGATCCGGCGGTCATCGAGTTGATTGCGGATTCGCTGCTGCAGAGGCTGCCCGCGGGCGGGCCGCAGCAGAAGCAGAGGGCGAGCGGCGTGCAACTGGCGGCGGAACTCATCAACCGGCTGGATCCGGAAGACGGAGTGCGGGTGCTGGACTCGGTGGGCTCCCAGGCGCCGGAATTGGCGGAATCGATCCGGCGGCTGCTGTTTGTCTTCGACGACATCCTGAAACTGGACGCGAAGGCGATGCGGGAACTGATTTCGCGGGTGGATCGCAAGCTGCTGGTGCTGGGGCTGAAAGGCACGAGCGAAGAGATCCGGCAGAAGTTCCTGGGTTCGATGTCGAAGAACGGCGCCTCGATGCTGTTGGAAGATATCGACGCGGCGGGCCCGGTTCGTTTGAGGGAAGTGGAGGGCGCGCAGCAGCAGATCATCTCGGTGGTACGGCAGATGGAAGCCGAGGGGTTGATCGATCTGCGGTCGGCGGGTGCGGAAGAATATGTCGTCTAGAGTTCTGGACAGCGCAGTGGGCCGAACGGTCCGGCCCTGGTTCGAACGTCAGGCGCAAGGCGGGCATGGTCCGATTCCGCTATTTGCGAAGGAGCCGCCGCCACCGGAAGTGGAGCGGCGGGCTGAATCGCGCCGGGAAGTGGATGAGATCCGCCAGCAAGTGGAGGCGGTGAAGGCGCAGGCGTTCCAGGAAGGGGTTGCGGCCGGACAGGCGGCGGCCCGGGCCGAAGCGCAGGAAGAGCTGCGGGTGGTGCTGGACCGGATGGCCGTCGCGTCGGCGCAACTGGCCAGTCTGAAACACAAGCTACGCAAAGAGGCCGAGCACGAGATTCTCAAGCTGACGTTTGCCGTAGCGCGGCGGATTGTACGGCGTGAGCTTTCGATGGACGCCGATACGGTGCTCGGCCTGTTGAATGCCGGGCTGACGAAGATCTCGAAGAAGGACCTGCAGAAGATCCATGTGCACCCCGGGCACGTCGAGCAGATCCGGGCGGCCTTGGAGGACGAGGGCGTGATGACGGCTGAGGTGGTGGGCGACAACGCGTTGGCCCTGGGCGACATTCTCTTCGAGACGAAACAAGGCGAGCTGGATGCGCGCCTGGAGACGCAGTTCTCCGAGATTGAGAACGGGTTCGCCGACCGGATGTGATGGGAGTGGGAACGGAAAGCATGATTGCCGAGCGCCATCTGCCGGAACGATTCAGCGCGGATCGATATCTGAGCCACCTCGATTCGATCGAGCCCAGGTGCTGGAGCGGGACCGTCACGCGGATGACCGGGTTGCTGGTGGAGTCGCGAGGTCCGGCGACGGCGGTGGGCGATTTCTGTTGCATCAGCACGTCGTCCGGACGATCCTTCCTGACTCAGGTGATTGGATTCCGGGAAGGCGCGGTGCTATCGATGCCCTTGGAGGAGCCGACGGGATTGCGGCCGGGCGACCGGATTGTGGCGCGTAGCGGGCAATCGCTGCTGCACGTCGGGCCGGGGTTGCTGGGGCGTGTGCTGGATGGACTGGGCCGCCCGATCGATGGCGGGCCGAGCATCGACGCGGAAGACCACTACAATCTGTACGCTCCGCCACCGAATCCATTGCAGCGGGCGATGATTACGCGGCGCGTGACGACGGGGGTGCGGGCAATTGACGGGTTGCTGCCATGCGGCGAAGGACAGCGCATGGGCATTTTCGGCGGAAGTGGTGTCGGCAAGAGCACGCTGCTGGGTGTGATGTCGCGTGACAACTCGGCTGACGTTACGGTGATCGCGATGGTGGGCGAGCGGAACCGCGAGGTGAAGGCGTTTCTCGAGAACGAATTGCGCGGCGATGTCCGGAAGCGTTCAGTGGTGGTGGTAGCGACGGGCGATCAACCGGCGCCGGTTCGGATTCGTGCGGCTGTTATGTGGCATTGACGGTGGCCGAGTACTTCCGGGATCAGGGTGCGAATGTGCTGCTGATCATGGATTCGGTGACGAGCCTGGCGATGGCGCAGCGCGAGATTGGACTGGCGGCGGGCGAACCGCCGAGCCAGCGCGGGTATACGCCGTCGGTGTTTGCGCTGCTGCCGCGGATTCTTGGAACGAGTCGGCAACTTTGATCGGGGATCGATTACGGGCTTCTTTACGGTCCTGGTGGAAGGCGACGACTTCAACGAACCGATCTGCGATGCGGTGCGCGGCATTCTGGACGGGCACATCATTCTTTCCCGGGAGATGGCTGCTTCGGGTCACTATCCGGCCATTGATGTGTTGCAGTCGGTGAGCCGGCTGGCGTCGGAGATTTCGGCTCCGGATCACCTGTCGGCGGCACAGAAGGTGAAGGAGTCGCTGGCAGTTTACCGGCGTTCAGAAGATCTGATCCTGCTGGGCGCGCATGTGAGTGGGGTGAATGCGAAGCTGGATACGGCCATTGCGCGGCGGGAAGAGATTCTTTCGTTCCTGAAGCAGCGGCCGGATGCCCGGGCGCGCGAGGATGAGACGCTGAAGAAGCTGACCACGCTGGCGTCCACGCTGTGAGGCGGGCATGAAGAAGTTCTCGTTCCGGCTGGAATCGGTGTTGCGTTACAGGGAGACGCAGACGCGCCAGCGGGAAGCGGAAGTGCAGCAGTTGCTGGCACGGCGGGTGCGTCTGGTGGCGTTCCTGAATGACCTCAGAGCGCAGCGGATGGAGGCGGAGCAGACGGGCAGGACGGATGGGGTGACGGGCGGAGTGCTGCAACTACTGCGCGACTATGTGGAAGCATCCAGGCGGCAGGAGCAGCTGGTGCTGGCGCAGATTGCGGGAGTCGATCGGGAGATTGAGGCCGCGCGGAAGAGGCATCAGAAGGCCCGGAGCGACGAGAAACTGCTGGACACTCTGCGGACGAAATCGCTGGAGGCGTGGCGTCTGGAGAGCCTGCGCGAAGGCGAGATCGTGGCGGGCGAGAGCTATCTGGCCGGACTGTACCGCCGGGAGAACGCAGCCTCGGAAGAGTGAGCGCCTGCTCAGGACGCGACGGATTCGAGGAGCCGCGGCAGGTCGATGGCTGGTGTGGGGCGCATCATGGCGAGGCGGTCGTGCACGGGGCGGGCCCGGAGCGCGAGGGAGTGGTCGAAGCTGCCGATGTGGATCTCCAGCCAGTCGCCGAGTTCTTCGGCGATGGCGCGGACTTTGGCCCGGTCTGAGAGGATCTTCCCGTCTTCCAAAACAGCGACGCGGTGAAGGAACTCGGCGTGTTCCATGAGGTGGTGGCCGGCCGAGGGGTCCTGCGTCAAGGCGATGAACTTTTCTTCGCCTCTAAAGAGAAGCGAGGCATAGCAGCACAAGTCGCCGGCGAGTCCTTTAAGAACGCTGATGTGGGATTCGAAGACAGCGGCTTCGTGAAGGCGCCCGAGGATTTCGAAGAACATGTAATGCTGCCGGTCGATGTCTTCAATACCGAGCGACATCTCCTTGCGCCAGTTCAATAAATTCATAGTCTCCTAGGGATCCTTGTGTACCTTGTCGACTGGGATCGGATGACTTTGAGGAATTTTTTGGAAATTTTTCAGACGCCTCAGGCGGGTTAGCCGAGGCGGATCTGATTGCCGCCGGCGGAGACGGACTTGGCGGCGAGGCCGCGGGCGCGCAGGATGACGGCATTTGCCGTGTCTTCGCCACGGACGAGAGTCGCGCCCATGGAAGAAGTGACGCTGATCATTCGGCCCCACCAGCTAAAGCCTGATTTTTCAATCAGATCCTTCAGGCGGGTGGCGACCAGTTCAAGATCGGTGGGTTGTTTGATGTCGACGATGACGACGAAGTGATCGTCTTCCCAGTGGCCCACGAAGTCGGTAACGCGCAGGCAGTTGTCCATGGTTTGAGCGACCATGCGGAGGGTACGGGTGCCGCCGTCGACGCCGAGTTGAAGGCGAAGCTGGCTGAGGCTGTCGATTTCCACGTAGATGAGGCCGGTGAGGCGGCGTTTCACCTTGGAGAACTCGATGGCGTCGTCGATGCGCACCTTGGTGAGAACGCGGTTGCGAACGCCGGTATCGGCAACGATGAATTGGGCGTCGTTGAAATCGCGGCGGCGGCGCTGGCGGACCGGGCTGTTGCTGCTGCGGTCGAAGACCTCGACGGCGCCGATGCATTGCTGGTTCTCGTCGAAGATGGGCGTGCAGGTGATCCAGACGGGGACGCGATGGCCTAGTTCGTGGAGCAGGAAGACGGTGGTGGTGTGAGGCTGGCCGGAGCGGATGGTGGCGATGAGGGGGATTTCCTCGAGTCCGAACCGGCGCGCGTTGGGGCCACAGTACTGCAGGAAGTGGCACTCGCGGCCCATAACGTCCTGGCGTTTGTAGCCGGTGAGTTCCTCGGCTCCTTTGTTCCAGTAGGTGACGACCGCGTTCTCGTTGACGAAGTAGACGCCCTCGGAGATGCCTTCGATGATCTGGAGCAGGATGTCGCGGCTCCGGGTGGGATTGGAGTCACGCACGGCCTGGGCGGCATCGAGGCTCTTGCCTACATGCATCGGATGGCTCATCCACAAGGCCAGAGTAGCAGAATGTCATACGAATCTCTCTAGATCGCGGCAGGGCGCGAGTACTACTTCCGGATGAAGAGAAATACCGGGCGCACAGGATGGCCGGGCGGGGGTAGCGGGGGTAGGCTGAGGGCAGTGACATGGTTCTCCGCCTTGCGCTGAGTGGCCGGGGCGCCGGCGGGTTCCGCGGCGCCGCGCGACCGTGACCCGATGAAGTGTCGCGTGGGGACGACCTTTCCGATCAGGCCAGCAGAGGCGGCGTTGGTGTGTCCGAAAAACAGAGTTGCCGATTGGAGGCTGACTGTGATGAACAGATTCCTGATGATTCTTGCCGTTTCGGGGTTGTTTGCCGGTATGGCGAATGCGGGCGTGAAGACCTATCACGTCAGTGTGCCGGAGAAGGTGATGGTGGGTTCGGCGGAGCTGAAGCCGGGCGAATACCGGATGCGCATCGAAAACACGACGGCTGTGTTTATTGATCAGAACGCCAAGGAGGCGGCGCGGGCGGAGGTGGATGTCACCACCGAGGACAAGAAGTTTGATCGGACCGACGTAAGGATCGCGAAGAAACCGGATCAATCCGAGCGGATGACGGGGATCGACCTGGGAGGGACGAAGCTGAAACTCGAGTTCCGGAACTAACCGGGCCGAAGGCCGGGCGAATGTGGCGGTTGGCTGACGCCCGGCATCGTGCGTGGGGAACAGGATTGCCTGAATGCATCGCTGGGAAACGTTAACCGATCTCGCAATCCTCGCGGTGGCGGTGTATGTCTTTCTGCGGTGGACGGCCGAGAACCGGCTGCGGGTCATGCTGCTGGCGACGAGTGGTTTGTTTGGCCTTTCGGCGCTTGCCTCGCGCATGGACCTGCCGCTGACGGCCTGGGTGTTCGAGGCGTTCGGACTGATGGCGGTGCTGTTTCTGGTCACCATTTTTCAATCCGAGCTTCGGCATCTGGTGATGCGGACAGAGGGCGTGGTTTCGGAGGCGCGACCGGGCGTCCAATCCGGCTGCGGCGCATCTGGCGGTGGCGGAGGCGGCGTTTGTGCTGGCTGGCCAGAAGACCGGGGCTCTGCTGGTGGTGGCGCGGCAGCACTCCGTGAGGGAACTGGCGGGCGGCGGGGTCGAACTCGGCGCGGCTCCGTCGTCTCCCCTTTTGCAGGCGATCTTCCAGAAGAATTCCCCCATTCATGACGGCGGGGTCTGCGCCGGAACTGAACCGGATTACGCGGGCGGGTGTCCTGCTGCCGCTGACGCACCGGAGCTGATCTGCCGGCGCAGTTTGGGACGAGGCACAGAGCGGCCTTGGGCATTAGCGAACGCTGCGACGCCAAGGTGATTGTTGTCTCGGAGGAGCGCGGCGATGTGACACTGGTGCACCGGGAGAGCTGGCGGCACGCGGCGAACGAAGAAGACGTCGTGGAATTCCTGAGCCCGGACCGCGCGCGGGCACGGCCGGAAGCGAAACGTGGTCTGCGCGAGGTGCTGTTCGGCCACATGAGGCAGAAGCTCGCGGCGCTGGCGATTACCGCGTTGGCCTGGGGTCTTACTCTGGTCTCATCTGGGGCGGCCATCCGGGATTTCCATGTGCCTGTGGAGTTCACGAATCCGCCGGTGGGGATGGATGTCTCGAAGCCTTCGGTGACGGAACTGGAGATGAGAGTGAGAGGGCCGCGATGGGCGGTGGAGGCGCTGCGGGCGGACCAATTGACGGTTCGATTCGATCTGAGTCATTCGGGCGTGGGGCCGACGAGGCTGGCGCGTCCGAGCGATGTGGTGAACCTGCCGCCGGCGGTTTCGGTGGAATGGTTGAGGCCGGACTCGATCACGGTCAACCTGGTGCCGGTGGCACGCGCGCATGTGCACTGACATGGCGGCGCCGGCCGTGGATCCCCTGGAACCGGGATCGGAAAATACTGTCGAGACAGGATAGTCCGCAATTGTGCATCTGCCCTAGGATGGAGCCAAATCAGAGAAATTCCACCGTAGTTTGCGTGGAGAAGGATGCGGCGATGAAGACACTGGAGACTCTGCGGCCCAAGGAGATCCTGGAGGCGCGGGCGCGTGAACTGGAACGAGTACTCCGAACCCGGGATCTGACGATTGAGACCTTTGCCGACCCGCTGGACGAGATCCAGCAGGCCGCGAACCTGGAGCTCGCCATTGAGACGGCGGACCGCACGTCCGCCCGGCTTGCCGAGATCCGGAGTGCGCTGGCCCGGTTGGCGGAGGGCACTTATGGAATCTGCTCCGACTGCGACGAGGATATCGCGCCTAACCGCCTGCGGGCCGTGCCGTGGGCTTCGCGCTGCATCCACTGCCAGGAGGCGTTTGAGGAGAATGCGGAGGAGGCGGATCCCGAGTCGCGGGAAATGCCGGTGAGCCGCAAAGGGCTGCAGGATGCGGCGTAGGCGGAGTGGGGCTGGGAAGCCTTTGGTGGCGGCGCGTCCTTACGATACGCAGTCGGGCTGGGGCGGAGATGAGGCCGCATGGCTGGATCCGTCGTTTCGGGCGGGCGAGCCGCGAGCTGTCCACCCAGGCTGTTCCGTGCAGGTTCGCAATGAGAAGGCTGCCTTGCGAGGGCCTGGGCCGCGCCGTTTCGCGGCTTAAGGGCGGGCGCCCCGCGCGCTTTCCCGCTGCTGCTGAGCTTCCAGGCTCGCCTCGAGGGTGATGTCCCGCGCGCCGAAGTCGACTCCGATCTGCTTCAGGAAGGCCGTGGGTGGAGTACCGCCGGCGAAGATCCACACATAGTCGTTCGCGAGGACGCGCTTTTCGCCGTTCACTTCCAGGACCACCGAGTCCGGGGTGAATTCCGCCGGCATCGAATTGAAGATCACCTCGACGAGCTTTTTGCGAATGCACTCCTGCAGGCGTTGAGCGTTGCGTTCCTTGATGCGGCTGAAGCTGTCCTTGCGGTAGGAGAGCGTGACCTGGTTGCCGGATTGGTGGCCGAGGCCCATGGCGGCTTCGATGGCGCTGTCGCCGCCTCCGACGACGAGGATCCTCTTGTTGATGTAGTGATCGGCTTCGATGAGCCGGTACATGACTTTGGGGAGGTCCTCGCCCGGGACGTCGAGTTTGCGTGGAGTGCCGGTGCGGCCGAGGGCGAGGATGACGTGGTGGGCCAGATACTTTGACCTGCTTGTGGTGACCTCAAAGACGCCGTCGCCGCGCTTCGCGATGTTCTCGACGGATTCGGAGGTGCGTACGTTGAAGTCGGCGCGGTGGAGAACGGTGTGCCAGAACTCGAGCAGGTTCTCCTTGGAAAGTTCGGTCTTGTTGAACCGGCCGTACATGGGGAATTGCACGGGGCTGGTCATCACAAGTTTCTGGCGAGGGTACTTGGCCACGGTGCCGCCGATTTCGTCGCGTTCGATGGTGAGGTAGCTGAGTTTGTTCTCTATGGCCTTGAGAGAGGCGCTGATGCCGGCCGGGCCCGCGCCCACGATGAGGACGTCGAGGACATCGGGCGGCTTGGGGGTGGTCGAGGACTGGAGGCGGCGGGCGATGGTTTCGATGCATGCCTGTCCCTGGTTGACCGCGTTCTTGATCAGGGCGAGGCCACCCAGTTCGCCGGCAATGAAGAGACCGGCCACGCTGGTCTCGTACTCCCCGGTGAGGGCCGGCATGTCCGCGCCCATGGCGGGTTTGGCCATGACCATGGTGATGGCGCCGACCGGGCAGGCGTCGGCGCACAGGCCGTGGCCGATGCACTTGTAGCCATTCACAATGACGGCCTTGCCGCCGAGCATGGCGAGGACGTCGCCTTCCGGGCAGACCGTGGTGCAGGACTGGCAGCCGATGCAGTAAGTGGTGTCGATGTGCGGGTGCTGGGCCTTGGGTCCCTCGGAATAGAGTTCTCCGCGCTGGATGGCCTCGCGGGCCTTGCCGGCGCGGCGTCTCTGGCGGGTGAGGTAGATGGCCAGAGGCACGAGGAGAACGATTAGGGTGACGGCGTAAGTAAGAACTGTTTCAGACATCTGGAAGAGAGAACAAACCACGTTCCGCCGGCGTCATTTCGATTGCAGCCCAACCACGGCAATCGATTCGGCCAGTTTCCACCTGAATGGCCGGTTCCGAGAGAGAAGAACCGGCTGTCCGATATGGCTGCACACAGTATAGCCAGCGGGCAGGGCCGGCCACTAGCTGCTGACGCATGGCGCAGCCGGGAAGTTGCGAACGTCCGCAATGAAAAAGGCCGTCCCGCGGGGGACGGCCTCATGTGATGTGCGGCTGATGGGATGCGGCTGCTTTAGGGCTGCCACCCACCGCCGAGCGCGTTGTACAACTGGACCACGGCGACACGCTCGTTGAGTTGCGCCTGGGCCAGTCCGATCTCGGCGTCGAACAGGTCGGTTTGACTGGAGAGGACCTCGAGGTAGCTGCTGGCTCCGCCTTTGTAGCGGATGTCGGCGAGCTTCGCGGCCTCGCTGGCGGAGTTGGTGAGTGCGGCCTGGCGCTCGCGGTATTCGCGATTCTTCTGCACGGCCACCAGGGAGTCCGAGACTTCCCGGAATGCCTGCTGGACGGATTGACGGTAGGTGAGGACCATCTCTTCCTTCTGGGCTTCGCTCAGGCGGACGCCGGAGCGGATGCGGCCGAAGTCGAAGATGGGCGCGGTCATGTTGGCGCCCACGTTGTAGACCTTGGAGTCGAACAGTCCGGTCATGGAGTAAGCCTGCCAGCCGGCGGATCCGGTGAGCGAGATCTGCGGGAAGTACATCGACTTGGCGACGCCGACCTGGGCATTGGCCGCGACGAGACGCATCTCGGCCTGGCGGATGTCGGGGCGGCGTTCGAGCAGGGTCGATGGGAGTCCTTCCGGGACAGACGGCGAGAGCTGCATGGCGAGCAGCGGCTGGCCGCGGGTGATGGGTCCGGGGTTGTTGCCGAGCAGGATGCTGATGAGGTTCTCCTGCTGGGTGATGCGGAGCTCGAGGTCGGGGATGCGGCGGGCCGCCGTTTCGACGAGTTTCTCGGCCTGGCGGACGTCGAGCATGGACGTCGCGCCGTTGTGCTCCAGGGTCTGGGTGAGTTTGAGAGACTCCTGGCGGGCCGCCAGGGTGCGTTTGGCGATGTCGAGTTCGAGATCGAACTCGCGGAGTTGGAAGTAGGCCGAAGCCAAATTGGCGACCAGTGAGGAGATGACCGCTTTGCGGCCCCAATCGCTGGCGGCGAGGTTGGCGCGGGCTGCTTCATTCGCCTTGCGGTAGCGGCCCCAGAAGTCCAGCTGCCAGATGGAGGAGAGCCCGAGCTGGCTCATGTTGGATTCGAAACCCGGGAAGAAGGGCGTGCTGGCGCTCTTCTGGCGGGATGCGGATCCGGACGCGCTGATGTTGGGGAACTGTTCGGCGCGCGCGCTGCCGGCCTGCGCCTGGGCTTGCGAGACGCGGGCGGCGGCGATGCGAATGTCGAGATTCTGCTCCAGGGCCGTGCGAATGAGGCCCTGGAGTTCAGGATCCTGGAAGAGGGTGAACCATTTGGCGTCGCCCAAAGATTCAGCCGTGGCGGTGTCGGTGGTGGTTCCGCGATAGGTGCCGGGCACCGGCACATCGGGCCGTTTGTACTTGGGTCCGATGCCGCCAGCCTGAATCAGCCCGGCGGAGGCGAGAAAAGCGGGAATGAGGAGGTAATGCCTCATGCGGGTTCTCCTTCGCCTTCGAGGTGGGCAGGGGCTTTGGCCTTGCCGAACTTCGCGGCGATGTTCTCCACCACTACAGAAGTCACGGGGATGAGGAAGATGGCGATGATGGTCGCGGCGAGCATTCCGCCGATTACCACGGTTCCGAGAATGCGGCGTGAAATCGCTCCTGAACCCGATGCGGTCCAAAGCGGGACGCATCCCAGGATGAAGGCGAACGCCGTCATCAGAATCGGGCGCAGTCGAAGCCGCGCGGCGATGAGGGCCGCGTCCATGGTGGATTGGCCTTTTTAGTATTCGGCTCTTGGCGAATTCCACGATCAGGATGGCGTTCTTGGCCGAGATACCGATCAGCATCACTAGTCCGATCTGCGCGTAGACATTGTTTTCAAAGCTGCGCGCCCAGAGCGAGAGGTACGCGCCCAGGACGGCTACTGGTGTCACGAGCAGCACGCTGAACGGAAGCGACCAGCTTTCGTACTGAGCCGCGAGAATCAGGAATACGAATAGCAGCGACATTCCGTAGATCACAGCCGGTGGAATTCCGTCCGCTGCCGCTTCTCCTGATACGACATTCCGGTATAGTCGAAGGCCATGTCGCGCGGCATGGTCTCCGCGAATACTTCCTCCAGTGCCTTCATCGCTTGGCCGGAACTGTAGCCGGAGCGCGGCGGCGCCAAAAATCTGCGCTGGCGCGATATTCATTGAACCGGAAGTTGAACTCCGGCCGCATTCGTCTTTCCAGAGTGATAAGAGCACTGAGCGGCACCATTTCGCCCGCGTTCGAAACATAGAACTGACCCGACATCTTCGGGCTTCATCGATACTCTCCTTCGGCCGCGACATACACTTGCCATTGACGGCCGAAGCGGTTGAAGTAGTTCACCGAGATAACCGCCCATAAACGTTTGCAGCGTGTTGTATACATCATCGATCTGCACACCCTGCCGGGCCGCTTTTCCCGGTCCACGTCGGCATAGAGCTGAGGAACGCTGGGCAGGAACGTTGTCGTCAATCCCACAAGTTCCTGGCCGTTTGCTTGCAGCTCCGATAAACTTGAACATGTTCGCGCCGAATTCTTCCTGGGTGCCGCCGGAGCGGTCTTCCAGTACAAACGTGAATCCACCAGATGCACCGACACCGGGAATCGCGGAGCGGCGTGATTGGAAATGCAAATGCATCGGGCACCTGGGAAATCGCGCGCGGCAAGATTTCCTTGAATGACTTGGAACTGCTCGTTATCCGCCTTCCGCTCGCTCCAGTCCTTCAGCGTTACCCAGAAGATGCCGTTGTAAGTGTTCTGCGATTCCGCCCAGCAGATCGAATCCGACAACGGAGAAGACGCTCGCCACTCCAGGAATCTTCATCACTCCTTGTTCGATTTTGCTTGCTGCCGCGTCTGTTCGTTCGATGGAAGCCGCATCCGGAAGCCGCATGAGCGACCAGCAAATATCCCTGGTCTTCATCCGGCAGGAAAGGACGATGGCAGCCGGTCTACCGATTCCGACTCCTAACACCGTGATGACGACGCAGAAAGACCAAACTGAAAGCGGACTTCCGGATCATCGACGCCGCTGATGACTGATATATCGATCCGTGGCCCGTCCGAATACGCGATTGAACCAGCCGAAGAATTTCGCCAGCGGTCCGGTCGAGGGCTTCTTGGCTTGAGCAGCAGCGCGCATAGTGCGGGGCTTAGCGAAAGCGCGTTGAACGCCGAAATGATGACGGAAATCGCGATCGTAACCGCGAACTGTTGGTACAGCCGTCCGGTGATTCCAGGAATGAACGCAGTGGGAATGAATACGGCCGCCAGAATCAGCGCGATGGCGATCACCGGGTCCGGATACTTCCTCGCATCGCCTGCAACGAAGCTTCCTTCGGCGAAAGGCCTTCTCGATATGATGCTCGACTGCTTCGACGACAACGATCGCATCGTCGACGACAAGTCCGATGGCCAGCACCATTCCGAACAGCGAGAGCGTGTTCACTGAAAATCCCAATAAGCGGGAAGATCATGAACGTGCCAATCAACGACACCGGAACTGCCAGCAAGCGGAATGAATGTCGCGCGCCATCCCTGCAGGAAGACGTAGACCACTAGGACAACCAGCATTAGAGCTTCAAGTAAGCGTGATGGCTGATTTCTTTCATGCCTTGGGTCACAACCTTGGTCGTGTCGAGGGTCATGTCCAGACGCGAGATCCTTTGGAAACCGCTTCTCGAGCTCGTCGAGGTGCGCCGTTACGTTCTTCGCCGTTTGCACCGCATTCGAGCCGGGAAGCTGGTAGATGGCGAGCCCGCGGTCGCCCTGCCGTTGAAGCGGCTGATGATGTCGTAGTTCTGTGCGCCCATTTCGATGCGGGCCACGTCCTTCAAGCGAAGAGTGGAGCCGTCGGGGTTTGATCGGACGATGATTCCCCAAACTCTTCGGGCGATTGAAGCGGCCCTGCGCCATGACGGTATAGGTGAATTCCTGGCCCTTTGGAGGCGGACGTCCGCCGAGTTTACCGGCCGGGTTCACGCGGTTCTGCGACTGGATCGCCGTTGAGTGATCTCCGATACGGTCACGTCGAGCTTGGCGAACTGGTCGGGTTTCATCCAGATACGCATGGCGTACTGACCGCCACCGAAGGTCTGTACGCGGGCAACGCCGTTGACGCGGGTCAGTTCATCGACAAGGTTGATGTATGCGTAGTTCGACAGGAAGATGTCGTCGTAGGTGTTCTTCGGCGAATAGAGACTGACGAACATCAGTGGTGAACTGAGCGATTTTTGTACCGTCAGTCCCGCTGGTGTTCACTTCGCACGGGCAATTGCGACGCCGCCTGCGATGTGCGGAATTGTGTGAGCACCTGGTCGATGTTCGGGATCGGTCGTGATGTCGAAGTTGATGGTGATGGTCGACGTTGCCGTTGTTGGCGGAGGTCGAGCTCATATATTCCATGTTGTCCACGCCGCTGATCTGTTGTTCCAGCGGCGTGGTGACGGATTGTTCCAGGGTCTTGGCGTCGGCGCCGGGGTAGATTGCCGTGATCCTGGATTTCCGGCGGGATGATTTCAGGGAACTGCGCCGTGGGCAGATTGAGCAGCGCCACGGTTCCGATGATCACCATCAGAATGGAGATCACCATGGCCACGATGGGCCGGCCGATGAAGAATTTTGCCATGAGTTAGTGGCTCCCGCCGGCGGGTTGGGCTGCCGGTTGCGGCACGACGGTGCCGCCGTCCATGGCTTTGGCCAGGCCTTCGACAACCACGCTTTCGCCGGCACGCAATCCGCTTTCGATCACGTAGCGGGACCCGACGGCCGGGCCGAGGGTGACCTGGCGGATCTGGACCTTGTTGCCGGCCAGCACAACAGCGACCTGGTGTTTGCCCTGGAGTTCGGTGACGGCGCGCTGCGGCACGAGCAGGGCGCCCTTGCGTGTGCCGGTGAGGGCGTGAACGCGGCCGAACTGGCCGGGGCGCAGAACGTTGCCGGGGTTGGGGAAGGACGCGGCGACGCGGATAGTGCCGGTCTGCGAGTCCACCTGGCGGTCGGTAAAGGTGACCTTGCCTTTGTGCGGATAGGTGGATCCGTTGGAGAGGACGAGTTCGAGGGAAGGCGCCTGATTGGGCGCGAGGAGGCCGGCCGGATCGCCGGGCTTGCGGCCCGCCGCGAGGTTCAGGTACTCCTGCTCGCTGATGGGGAAGTAGACGCGAATCGGGTCGACTTGCGAGACGGTGGTGAGCGTGGTGTCGGTCTTGACGAGATTGCCGATCTGGGTCTGCGCCACACCGGCGACGCCGTCGATGAGGGAGTGGACCTGGGTGAAGCCGAGGTTCAGCTCGGCCTGCGCCAGAGCAGCCTTGGAGGCTTTCACCGCGGCCTGCGCGGTTTGGACGGCGGCCTGGCTGGTGGAGAGGTTCGCCTTGCTCGCCTGGAGGGCGGCATCGGCGGCGGCCTTGGCCTGGATCTCGGTGTCGAGCTGGCTTTGCGCGATGGCGCGGGCCTGGGCGAGAGGAGTGTCGCGCTGGACGTCCAGCTCCGCCTTGCGAAGCTGGGCGGCGGCCTGGGCTATCTGGCTCTGGGACTGTTCTACCTGGCTTTGGGCCTGGACGACCTGGCTTTCGGCCTGGGCGAGTTGAGCCGCGGCCTGATCCACCTGGGCCTGGAAGGGACGGGGATCGATTTCAAACAGCACTTGTCCTTTGCGGACGAAGGAGCCTTCCTGGTAGAGCTGGCGAACCAGGTAACCGATCACCTGGGGCTGAATGATGGCGTTGACGCTGCCGTCGATAGTGGCCACCCATTCGCTGTTGACCTGCACATCCTCGGTAACGACGGGTGTGACGTCAACCGCGGGCGGCTGCATGGGGGGTGGGCCGCCGGAGGCCGGGCCGCCGCAACCGGTGAGAAGAATTGCGGACGACAACAAGGGTAAAGCTACCGCCGCGAGGCGGAGGATTCTTCGATTCATGTTTAGTTCTCTTTATGATTCGAGGGGGCCTGGAGGCACAGTGCTTCCGAGGCTTGCGTTAACTGGAGGAGCCGCTCAACGATGGCGTCGTAGTTGTCTGGCCTTGGCATTCCCCAGAGGGCGGAAAACATCAGGCCATCGCCGGCATAGCGGACGATGGCGGCCACCACGGGGTCGATGCCGTCGTTTTCAAGGCGATGCCCCCACTCGCGGCAGTGTTGCTGGGCCACGGCGAGGGAAGTGGGGATCGTTCGGGATTCAGAGAGAAAGGCAATACATACTTTGGATGCGTGCTCGTCGGGTTCAAGATTCGCGCGAAGGAAAGCGCGGGTGTAGGCACCGGGCTCGGCGGGGTCTTCCTGACGGCGCCGTTCCACGTCCTGATCGAACTGGTTCAACTGATGATGGAGGATGCCCAGAATCAGCTCTTCCTTGCCTGCGAAATGGTGCAGCAGTCCGCCTTTACTGACGGCTGCGGCGGCGGCAACTTCTTCGAGCGTCATACCCCGGAGGCCTTTCTTAATCAGGATCAGTTCAGCGGCCGCGAGAATGGCGGCTTTGGTACGTTCGGGTTGGCGCATCGATGGAGAGAAGTTGTGAAAGTGACTTCATTTAACACATACCGTCCAGACGGTCGGTATGTCAACCAAATTCGATACCAATGTGTGTAACATCCGTTGGGGCGTGTGCCTGTGGAAGAGGAACTCATTTATATTCAATCGGTTCCGGCGATCGAGCGAGGCGGGTGGACGGTGGGACTCAGCACGGCCGGCTCGTATCGGATATCCCTGTCCTAGAATGGAGTTTGCGGCGATGTCGAGCAATTGGTCTGCTGTCCCTGGCGCTGGCGAGTGTGGTTTGCGCTGGCCCGGCCGGGCTTGTCATCGACTATCCGGAGAGCGGTTCTGTGTTCCCGCCCGATTTTGCGCCGCTGACTTTCCTGTGGCACGACCGGTCGAGCGCGGCCGTCTGGCGTGTTGAGATCTCGTTTGCATCCGGCGCGGTGCCGTTGCGGTTTTCGTCCCGGGGACCGATGCCGCAGGCGGCTGAGATCGATCCGGACTGTATTTCGAGCACCAACGAATTGCCGCGCGTAGACAGGACCCAGAAGAGCTGGCGGCCGGCTGAGGCTGAGTGGACGCAGATTCGGCATCACGCGGGCTTGCAGGGTGCGACGGTGAAGATTTCGGGCACGCGGGCGGGCAAGGTGGTGTCGGAGTCGCGGATTGAGCTTCGCTTTTCTCCGGATCCGGTGGGTGCTCCGATCTTTTACCGCGACGTTCCGCTGATGCCTGTCGAGACGGCGCCGGGCACGATTCAGCCGCTGTCGCCGTATGCGGTACGGCTGGTGAAGTGGCGCCTGCGGTCCACGAATGAAACGGCCAGCCGTGTGGTCATGGAAGGGCTGCCGGTGTGCGCGAATTGCCATTCGTTCTCGGCCGACGGGCGGGTGATGGGGATGGATCTGGACGGATTGCGGAGGACAAGGGCCGGTATTTTCTGGCGAATGTCGGGCCGAGGGTGGAGGTCCGGAACCAGGACGTGATCCAGTGGTCGTCGGAGCAGGGGCGGCTGGAGAGCGCGATCCGGGTGGGGTTTATGTCGCAGGTGTCGCCCCTGGGCGATGCGGTCGTGACTACGATCGATGCGCCCGGCGCCAGTGGCAGCAACTATTACGTATCGAACTTCGCCGACTATCGATTCCTGCAGGTGTTCTTCCCGACGCGCGGGCGCCTGGCGTGGTATAGCCGGGCTTCCGGGGTCTTGAAACCGCTGCCCGGGGCGGATGATCCGGCGTATGTGCACTTCGGCGCCGTGTGGGCTCCCGATGGGCAATCGATCGTGTTTGCGCGAGCCCGGGCACAGGAGCCGAACCCACCGGGGCAGGAGCCGGCGCGATTCGCATACGACCCGCAAGAGCTGCAGATCCGGTATGACCTGTATCGAGTCCCATTCCACGGTGGGCAGGGCGGGGTAGCGGAAACGATTGAAGGGGCGTCCGGCAATGGAATGAGCAGCTCGTTCCCGAAGGTGTCGCCGGACGGCCGCTGGCTGGTCTATGTAGGTGCTGTTCGGATTCATCGTGTTTCCCGATCAACCTT
>JASGIE010000182.1:0-62362 GCA_049841055.1 Paludibaculum sp.
AAGGTTAATAGGGAAACACGATAGAATCCGAACAGCACCTGCGGACGTGATGCTGCAGTACGAGCGGTTCTGGCTGCCGGTGCTGGGTGGTCCGCAGCGGAACCTGAGCGGCCGGGTGGAACTGCGGTGGGAGCCGCGGCTGCGGCTGTTCCGGTGAGCGGGTGAGTGAAACGAAGAGAAAGGAGAGCATGAAGTTGTCCTTGGAACCGAGGAGAGAGACGGTCAGGTGGATATGGACGGTGACGGTATTGACGGTTGCGATGGCAGCGGCGGGGCGAGCGCAGGGGATCCCGAATCCCGGCGACCTTTCGCGGCCGGCGCAGGAAGACAACGCGCAGGCGCTGGCGCAGAAATGCTCGGCTCCGGGGAGTGAGAATCTGCCGGAGTGCCAGGCGGCCAAGGCGGCGCTGCAGAGAATGCGCGCGCAGCAGGAGTTGACGTCCGGGCAGCCATCGACGAACAGAACCGAGCGGAAGGACGGGAGTGCCGCCGACGACAGCAAGACCGAGAAGGCGGAGCGGAGCGAGAAGACGGCGCTGAGGCCGGAGCCGCCCAGTGAGTTCCAGCGGTTTGTGGCGTCGTCGTTCGGGCAGACGCTGCCGATTTTCGGGATGGAGCTGTTTGCGGGCGAAGCGAGCCCGATTACTCCGATCCAGCAGTCGCCCATCACCACGGATTACGTGATTGGGCCGGGGGATGAGCTGGTGCTGCGGATGTGGGGCCAGATCAATCAGAACCTGAACCTGACGGTGGACCGGGCGGGGCAGATCTATGTGCCGCAGGCGGGCAACATCAACGTAGCGGGCATGAGTTATCAGCAGATGCAGGGGCATCTGCGCGACGAACTGGGGCGGGTCTTCCGGAACTTCGAGTTCAGCGTGACGCTGGGTCAGTTGCGGTCGATTCAGGTTTTGGTGGTTGGGCAGGCGCGGCGGCCGGGGAACTACACGGTGAATTCGCTGAGCACGCTGCTGAACGCGGTGTTCGCGTCGGGCGGGCCGACGGCGCTGGGGTCGCTGCGGCATATTCAACTGAAGCGGCGTGGGGCGCTGGTGACGGAGCTGGACCTGTATGACCTGCTGCTGAACGGAGACCAGTCGAAGGACGCGCGGCTGCTGCCGGGGGACGTCATCTACATCCCGACGGTGGGTCCCCAGGTGGCGATCGCGGGTAGTGTGAAGCACCCGGCGATCTTCGAGCTGAAGGGTGATACGAACGCGGGCGACGCGATCCAACTGGCCGGCGGGCTGTCGTCGATCGCGGAAGGGCACCGGGCGGTGCTGGAGCGGATCAAGGATCGCGCGGCGCGGAGACGACCAACCTGGGGCTGGATAGCGCCGGGCTGTCCACGCCGATGCGGGATGGCGATCTGCTGAGGATCCAGACGGTGCTGCCGCAGTTCGCGAATGCGGTGACGCTGCGCGGGCAGGTGGCAAGTCCGGGGCGGTTCTCCTGGAAGCCGGGCATGCGGCTGCGGGATCTGATCCCGAATGAAGCGTCGCTGATCACGCGGGATTACTGGAACCAGCGGAATCTGCAGGGATACGTTGGCCCGAGGAGTCGGTGGCGGGCGAGCCGAAGGCGGAGGCATTGAAGAAGCGCGCGACGAAGCTGGAGATCACTGCGCCGTCGATCAACTGGACCTATGCCGTGGTGGAGCGGCAGAACGAGAAGGATCTGAAGCCGGAGCTGCTGCCATTCAACCTCGGCAAGATGCTGCTGGAACGCGACGAGAGCCAGAACCTGGAGCTGCGGCCGGGCGACGTGGTGACGATCTTCTCGCAGGATGATATCCGTGTGCCGGTCTCGCAGCAGACGCGAACCGTGCGGCTGGAGGCGAGATCCGGGCGGCGGGTGTCTACAGTCTGCGACCGGGGGAGACGTTGGGCCAACTGATCGAGAGGGCCGGCGGGCTGATGCCGGAGGCTTACCTGTTCGGGTCGGAGTTTCTGCGCGAGTCGACGCGGAAGGAACAGCAGCGGCGGCTGGATGAGCTGACGCGGGACCTGGAGCGGGAGGTAGAGCAGACGGGTTCAGCTTTGCTGGGCGGCGCGACGACCCCGCAGGATACGGCGGCGTTGACGACGCGGATGGAGACGGAGCGGCGCATGGTGGATGCGTTCCGGACGACGCAGGCGACGGGCCGAATTGTGCTGCGCCTGGATCCGGCGGGCAGCGATGTGTCGAAGCTGATGGGGCTGGTGCTGGAGGGAGGCGACCGGTTTGTGGTGCCGCCACGTCCGGCGACGGTGAATGTGCTGGGCTCCGTGTACAACCCGAATTCGTTCATCCACGAGGCGAATCTGCGGGTGGCGGATTATCTGCGGCAGGCGGGCGGATGTACGCGGAATGCGGACAAGGGCCGGATCTTTATCATCCGGGCGGATGGCAGCGTGGTGCCGAGAGCAGGGGTCGAGCAGCCCGTTTACAAAGGCGTTCGACGCGACGCGGCTAAATCCAGGGGATTCGCTGGTGATTCCTCAACAGATGTTCAAGACGCCGTTTCTGCGCGGGTTGAGGGACTGGTCGCAGGTCTTCGGCCAACTGGCGCTGGGTGCGGCGGCGATCAATATTCTGCGGTAGGACTATGACCCCCACGCGAAGCAATCCTCTCACCTCGAAACGCGCCGGGCGCGCACTCAAGACGGAGCATGGACCCGAGCAGCCGGTGATGCCTGGGCGGCATCGGGATGTGCTGATGGCGCTGGCGGCGCGCCGGTTTCTGATCGGCGGAGTGGTGGCGCTGACCGCGGCGGCGGCGTTCGGCGGGCTGAGCCTGGTGCCGAACCGGTATACGGCGACGGCGGTGATCATGCCGCCGCAGCAGGCGCAATCGTTGTCGTCAGCGTTGATGGGCCAGTTGGGGGCGCTGACCGGCCTGGGCGGATCGTCGGCGCTGATGGGCATGAAGTCGCCGGCGATTTGTATATCGGCATCCTGGAAGGCCGCACGATTGCGGACGCCGTCATAGAGCGGTTCCGGATGAAGGAGATCTACGGCAAGAGCTCGATGAGTGAGACGCGCAAAGTGCTGGCGGATCATACGGCGATCGGCGCGCGGAAGAGCGGGCTGATCGAGATCTCGGTGGAAGACAAGGATCCGAAGCGGGCGGCGGCGATGGCAAACGCCTATGTGGAAGAGCTGCAGAAGCAGAACGGGCGGCTGGCGGTGACGGATGCGTCGCAGCGGCGGCTGTTCTTCGAGCGGGAGCTGGAGGCGCAGAAGTCGGCGCTGGCGCAGGCGGAGTCGGCTTTGAAGTCGGCCCAGGAGAAGAGTGGGATGATCCAGCCGGCCGGCCAGGCCGAAGCGATCATCCGGGCCCAAGCGCAGGCACGCGCCGAGCTCGCCGGGTTGGAAGTGCAGGCGCAGGCGATGAGTAACTTTGCGACGGACCAGAATCCGCAGTTAAAGGTTTTGCGGAGCGAGCAGGCCGCGGTGCGGGAGCAGTTGCGGCAACTGGAAGGCCGGGCGGCCGGCGAGGGTTCGGCGCTGATCTCGTCGGGCAATCTGCCGACGGCGGGATTGGAGTACATGCGCCGGCTGCGCGATGTGAAGTATCACGAAGCGTTGTTTGAGCTGCTGGCGAAGCAGTCGGAAGCGGCGCGGCTGGACGAGGCGAAGAGCGCTCCGGTGCTGCAGGTGGTGGATAGTGCGGTGGTGCCGGACCGGAAGTCGTGGCCGCCGCGGGCGCTGCTGAGTGTGGCGGCTGGGCTGGTGGCGTTCTTCTGCGCGTGCGCTTGGGTGATTTTCCGATCGATGCTGAATTTCAAACTGGAGTGGCCCGGCCTGATGAACCAGCGGCCTGAGTCGCGGACAATCCGGCGGGTGATGGGATCGCGGCACACGCTGAACCTGGCGTCCGGAGTGTTCTACTTCGCGGCGCGGGCGGTGTGCGCGGTGATCCAACTGCGGGTGGTGACGCAGTACATCGGGGCTGAGTACGGCGGATTGAACGCGGTGCTCAACCAGGTGATCTACTACGTCATGCTGGCGGAGCTGGGGTTGTCGACGGCGGCGATCTCGATGCTGTATGAGCCGGTGGAACGGGGCGACGTGGAGGAGACCTCGGGGCTGCTGGCGGCATTGCGCGGGGATATCCGGCGCCTGCTTTGGGTGGCGGCGCCGTTGTCGCTGCCGCTGATTTACGTGTATTCGCGGTCGGTGCATTCGGAGATTCCGTGGGCGATCGCGTTCACCTGCATGGTGCTGGTGGCGGCTTCCACGCTGACGACGCTGGTGACGGTGCATTGCCAGGCGTACCTGAATGCGTCGAGGCAGATCTTCCGGACCAACGCGATTCTTGGCGTGGGCACCCTGCTGAAGACGGCGGTGGGGCTGAGCGCGGCTGTTGTGCTGCACTCGTACCTGGCGGTGCCGGCGGCGGTGGCGCTGCTGACGCTGGGGGAAGTCTTCCTGCTGCGGCGCACGTTCCGGGCCGTGTTTCCGGCCTTTCGAGGGATCGCGCTGGCGCAGCACATAGTGAAGCTGCGCGCGCAGGCGAAGTACGTGCTGTTCCACAAGGTGGGCGGGCTGATCTACTACCAGTCCGACTTCATCATCCTGTCGCTGGCGGCTTCGCTGGTGGCGGTGAAGACGTACGCGCAGTATCAGTACCTGGCGGCGGGCATGATCGGGTTGTTCAACGCGGCCTTTGCTTCGCTGACATCGACTATCGCGGCGCGGATGATTGCGGCGTCGGCCGAAGAGCGGCGGCGGCAGTATGGCACGGTGTGCCTGGCGGCGTACTTCGCGGCGTTCTGCCTGGCGGGGGCATTCCGGTATAGCGCGGGTTCGTTTGTGTCGGCGCTGTTCCACGACGATCGCGGGTTGAGTATCGGGGTGGTGGCGCTGTTCGCCGTGCTGTTGTTCCTGAACCTGAGCAAGACGGTGGACGACGTGTTCATCTCCGCGCGCGGGGCGTTCCGGCCGGGGTACTACCTGCCGCTGATGGAGGCGGGCGGCTACATCCTGCAGGGCGTGGTGCTGGTGCGGTGGATGGGTAGTGAGGGGATCCTGTGGGCCGGCATCGCGACGAACGTGATCTTCGCAGTGTTGGCTAAGTCGATCGTGGTGGCGCGCGCGGTGGCGGACAGCCCGGCTCCAGTATTTCTGTGGCGGAAGGCGGTGAACCTGGGTGTGGCGGCGCTGCTGGCGGTGCCGGTGTTCCTTGTGTTCTGGCGGATTGACGGACTGGCGCTGAACGCGACCTTGAAGTTCGTGCTGATCAATGCGGTGGCGGTGAGCTATGTGCTGCCGGTGTCGCTGGCGATTGTGCAGCGGGGCTTTGCGGCGGCGACGGCGGAGACGACTCCGGTGGCGGTAGCGGAAGAGGTGGCGCAATGACGGCCGCGATGCCAATGGGCAACTCCGTTCCGCTGGCCTGGATGGAGAGTTTCGCGCTGGCGGCTGTGGTGAGTCTGGATTTTCTGGCGATGCGGGCGGGTTGGCTGACGACGGAGCAGCACGCGGTGATTGTGACTGTGTGCCTGGCGGGGCTGTTGATGATGACGTGGCTGCGTTTTCATCGCGGCATGCATCCGGTGTGGCTGTTCCTGGGCATGCTCATGCTGTTTCAGGGTGGCCGGATGGTGGCGATGATGATGGGAATCGACGGGGATCCGTATCTGATCGACCTGCAATCGCCGATCCCGTTCACATTGCCCACGGAAGCGAACCTGACGGCGACGTGGCTGTTGCTGCTGTCGGGGGTGGCGATTTACATTCCGTGCAGCCTCTCGTACCGGGCATCGAGCTTCGAGGCTCCGCAGGGCCGCGATTTGACGCAAGCGCTGCTGATGCTGTTCCTGGCCACGTTTCCGTTCCACATCTACAAGAACCTGCAATACCTGTCGTACATCCGTTCGCATGGCGGGTACCTGGCGATCTACACGGATGGGGGCGCGCACCTGGAGGCGGCCGGGAGCCTGGCGCGGGTGTTGTCGCAGGTGTGCTCGTCGGCGTTCCTGCTGTACTTCGTGTATGAGAAGCGTAAGCGGCGGCTGCTGGCCGTGTGCCTGGCGTACTTCGCGGTGACGGTGGTGGAGCTGCTGATCGGGTTGCGCGGGAAGGCGTTTCTGCTGCTGTTCACATTCCTGTTCCTCTACAAGAAGAAGCAGGGTTCGCACTTCAAGGGATTGCCGCTGGCGATCCTGGTGACCGCGCTGGGGGCGATCGCGCAGCTGGTGGCGGGCTTCCGGGAGATGAGGGAGAGCGCGGCGGCGTCTCCGGCGGTGTTTCTGTGGGCGCAGGGTGTGTCGTTCCAGGTGACGGCGGTGGCGGTGGGATTCCGGCATCTGTTCTCGCCGCACGGGCTGGATTACATCCTGAACCAGATCCCGCTGGTGTTCGTGCCCCAGGACCGGTTTGGGGAGGGGCAGTTGTTCGGCATCGACCTGAGCAATTTTCTGAATGCGGAGGCGATGCGCCTGGGCTTCGGCACGGGCTCCACTTACCTGGCGGAGGCGTATGTGGTGGGTGGGATCCCCGGTGTGGGCATTGCATCGGCGTTGATCGGCCTGCTGTTGAGCAGGCTGCATCTGTCGCTGAAAGGCGGGTCGTGCGCCTTTGCGATGGTGGCGATGACGAATCTGATCTACATGCCGCGATCGGGCATGATTGAGCCGTTCGCGGCGACGTTCAAGAGCTGGATGGCGTTGGCGGCCACGCTGGTGGCGGCGTACGCGATGCAGGGAGCAATGGAGATGATCCGGCGTGAACACTGAAAGAACGAAGCTGCTGCTGGTGAGTCTCGGCCGGATCTATGGCGGCGGAGAGATCCATTACACGCGACTGGCGCGGCTGCTGGAGGGGGAAGCGGACCTGGTGGCGGTGGTGTGTTCGCCGGTGCTGGCGAGGATGCTGCGGGGTGTTGGGGTTGATGTGTATGAGATGCCGGCGTGGGCGCGCAGCGCGGCGTTGCTGCGGGTGCCCCTCGTATGGCTGATCATGCTGTGGTGCATCGTGTCGCGCCGGATCCGGCGAGTACATCTCAACGGGCAGGCGGAGGCGATTTTCGCGCTGCCTCTGCGGCTGCTGCTGCAGCGGGTGATTGTGACGCGGCATTCGGCGCTGACGCTGGAACAGAACGGGCTCAAGCGCTGGCTGTATCGCTTCAATGCGCGGTTTGCGACGGAGATTGTGTGCGTGTCGTCGTATCTGGCTCAGCAGCACAAGCCCTTTGTGCGGAAGACGCGGCTGGCGGTGGTGCCGAACTGGATTCCGGAGAAGCGGCCGGCCGATGGACGGAGAGAGGATCGGGCGCCGTACCGGCTGATCTTCGTGGGCCGGCTGGTGCCGGAGAAGGGGCTGGCGGATCTGCTGACGGCGGTCGACGGAATGGAAGGCGTGGAGTTGTGGGTGGTGGGCGACGGACCCTTCCGGGACGAAGCCGAACAGATGGCGGTGGGTACGAACACGACATTCTGGGGGTTTCAGGATGACCCCGAGCAATTTTATCGACAGGCGAATCTCTTCATCTCTCCTTCACACTCCGATGGGTTTTCCCTGGTGTTGATGGAGGCGATGTCCCATGGACTGCCGGCGCTGGTGAGCGACCTGCCGGCGCATCGGGAACTCTCCAACGACGGTGTGGGCGCGATGTTGTTCCGGTGCGGCAGCGTGCCGGATCTGAGATCGAAGATCCAATACCTGAGGGACAATCCGCAGGCGGCCGAATCGCTGGGGCGAGCGGCCATCCAGATTGTCGATGAGCACTTCACGGCGGAGCGGGTGGCTCCTCTGTACCGGGCTGTGTTCCAACTGCCCTAGACGGCGAAGACCAGTTGATTGCGCAAGCACCGCGCGCGGCGAAGAGGCGTCTTCCCGCGTGCATTCATGTTGACTGCCCAAACCTTGTTTCGACGCAGGAATTCATGTCTCAATCTTCACCAACGTTGGTATCACCACAGGCTGTCCCGGCGGCGCGGCGCCGATCGCGCGGCCTTCGCATCGGTTTTGACGGGCGGCTGGCGATGGGTTCGACCCGCGGTATGGGACGTTTTCTGAGGAATCTCATTGCCGGACGGGAGAAGGAACTGATTGGCCTATGCGCGCCGGGCGAGACGGATGAGGACTTCCGGCTGGAGGCCGGAGGCTTCCAGATGTACCCGCTGTGGGAGCAGATTTCGCTGCCGGCCCTGGCGCGGAAGCTGAACCTGCAGGTGCTGATCTGCCCCTACAACACGGCACCGCTGAAGCTGCCGGCCGGGATCCGGCTGGTGCTGGTGGTGCATGACCTGATCTTTCTGGAGGCACAGGAGCGCGGCGCGCAAGGTGTGTCTCTGTACCAGAGGGCGGGGCGGATGTACCGCCGGGCGGTGGTGCCGCGCGTGATTGAGCGAGCGGACGAGATCATCGCGGTTTCCGAGCATACGGCGGATCGGATTCATGAACGATTCCGGATCCGGCCGGGCCGGGTGCGTGTGATTCCGAACACGCTGAGCGTGGAGTGGTATGACGTGCCGGCGCCGATCGCGCGACGGGAGCCGTACGTGCTGGTTGTGGGCGGTGAGGCGTCGCACAAGAACCTGGCCGCGGGCATCGAGGCATTTGCGCGGTGCAATCAGCCGGGCCGGCCCGGGTGTCATGGGTTGAAGGTGGCGGGCGTGTCGGAGCAGTTTCACGGCCACTACCAGGAGTTGGCGCGGCAGCTCGGCATCGGCGGGCTGGTGGAGATGCTGCCTCGGGTGAGCGATGCGGCACTGATGCGGCTGTACCGGGAGGCGTCGGTGTTCCTGTTCCCGTCGCTGTCGGAGGGATTTGGGATACCGGCGCTGGAGGCGATGGCCTCGGGGACTCCGGTGGTGGCGAGCCAGCGCACCTCGCTGCCTGAAGTCTGCGGGAGTGCCGCACTGTACTTCGACCCGCGGAGTGTGGAGGACATGGCCAGCGCGCTGCATTCGGCACTGACCGATGCGACGTTGCGCCAGGAGATGTCGAGGCTGGGTCTGGAGCAGGCCCGCAAGTATCACCCGGCCCTGGTGGCCGGCCCGATTCAAGCGTTTTGGAGAGATCTGAATGAAGAGCAATAGGACCCTGGTCCTGACGTCCCGATTCCCATTTCCCGTGATCGGCGGCGACCGGCTGCGGGTGTATCACGTGTGCAAGGCGCTGGCGCAGGAGTCGCGTCTGACGCTGCTCACCATCTGCCAGAGCCAGGAGGAGATGGACGGCGAGCAGCCGGAGCCGTTGTTCGACGCGATCCACAAGGTGTACCTGCCGAAGTGGAAGTCGTACTGGAACACGCTGAAGGCGCTGCCGACATCGAGGCCGTTCCAGCTGGCTTACTACGAGTCGCCTGAATATCGTGAGCGGGTGGAGGCGCTGCTGCCGTCGCACGGGCAGGTTTGGGCGCATCTGATCCGGACGGGGCAGTACATCGAGAACGCGACGGGGATCCGCAGGATTCTGGAGATGACCGACGCGGTTTCGCTGAACTATGAGCGGTTCAGCAAGCTGACGGGGGCACGCGGTCCGCGGCAGTACATTTACGGGCTGGAGCAGCAGCGGCTGAAGCAGTATGAGCAGGCGGTGATCTCGCAGTTCGACTCGACGTGGCTGATCTCGGATGTGGACAAGGAGTACCTGACGGACGGCGATTCGTCGCGGGTGGAGGTGATTCCGAACGGCGTGGATACGCACCAGTTGCGCTTCCGGCTGCCGGAGGAGGGCAATGTCATCGCATTCATCGGCAATCTGGTGAGCGCCCAGAACATGGATGCGTGCCATTACTTCATCCACGAGGTGCTGCCGCTGGTGCGCCAGCGGGTGAATGCGGTGTTCCGGATTGTCGGCAATATCCCGGAGGGTGCGGCGTCGTCGTTCCGGCGGATGGAGGGCGTCGAAGTCACCGGCCGGGTGGACAGCGTGGCCGATGCCGTGGATGGCGCGATCTGCGCGGTGTGCCCCGTGCGGGCCGGCGCGGGCATGCAGAACAAGGTGCTGGAGTATCTCGCTTTGGGCCTGCCGTGCGTGACGTCTCCGATCGGGCTGGAGGGCATTGCCGCGAAGCCGGGGCGGGATCTGCTGGTGTACCACTCGCCAAAGCATGCGGCTGACCAGATTGTCCGGCTGTTTCATGACATCGGGCTGCGGCGCTCGCTGGCCTTTGCCGGGCGGCGCCTGGTGGCCACCGAATACTCCTGGGAGCGGACGTACACCTGTGTGCGGGCCGCGGTTCAGGGCCTGAGTCCGGAGTTGCGGGCCAGCGCCTGACTGTTGTGCGGCAACCGGCGTCCGACGCCATTGTGTTTCCCGACATGCAAGCGACAACCACTACTCCTCCTATTCCGTTCCAGCCGCGATTGTTCGCGGCGCCCGCGGCTCGCATTCCCAGTCTGGACGGGCTGCGAGCCTTATCGATCCTGCTCGTGCTGTTCGGCCACCTGGTGGGCACGCGCGGTTTCTGGTTTGGCGAGGTGACCGACCCGGTGCGCGCGCTGGCGAAGTTCGGGGTGCATGTGTTCTTTGTGATCTCGGGGTACCTGATCACACGGATCCTGCAGAGCGAGTGGCGGAAGCACGGAACGATCCGGGTGGGCAAGTTCTATACACGGCGAGCGCTGCGGATTCTGCCGGTGGCGATTGTGTATTTGAGCGTGGTGGCCGTGCTGGCGGGCCTGGGGCTCGTTCCCGTGAACTGGGGCGATTTCGCCCACGCGGCGACGTACACCATGAATTTTGTAGACGCGCCGAGCTGGGCGGTGGGGCACTTGTGGTCGCTGTCGGTGGAAGAGCAGTTCTACCTGCTTTGGCCCGTGACCCTGGTGCTGCTGGGGTGGCGGAGGGCGGGCGCGGCGTGTCTGGTGTTCGCGCTGGCGGCGCCGCTGCTGAGAGTCGGGACGAAGATTGTGTTTGGCCACGCGGCTTGGTGGGCGCCGACGGATGCGGATGCGATTGCTGTCGGGTGCCTGCTGGCCTGCGCCGGTGAGCGGCTGGGGCGATCAGAGCGCTATCTGCGAATGCTGCGGTCGCCGATTCCACTACTGTCGCTGGCGATTCCCGTGGCGGGTATTGCCGTGGCGCACCGGCAGGCCCTTTCCTACGGATTCATGCAACTGGCCCACCTGAGCGCGGCCCTGGTGATCGACCGCTTCGTCAGGTACCCGGGCAGCTTCGGCGGGGGCATTCTGAACACACCGATCCTGATGCGCATCGGTGTGCTGAGCTACTCGCTGTATATCTGGCAGGAGATTTTCCTGGACCGCACGTCGAGCCTGGCGGTGGCGCAGTTTCCGTTGAACCTCGTGTGCGCCCTCGCGGCCGCGGTGCTCTCGTACCGGTTTGTGGAACAACCCTTTCTTGCGTGGCGCGACCGGATGGAGCGGGCGCGGTGATTTGACACGAGGACCGGACAGGCGTCCTTCCGCAGAACTTACATATCTATCGGGACCGGCGATGGCGCGGTGTTGGCCGCGCGGATCCGGTCCATCTGGAGCCAATCGACATGCACTCTTTATTCTTTTTGGGGCTGGTCTCCGTTCTTTTGTCCCTGGCGTTGACGCCGATTGTAGCGAGCTGGTCGAGGCGTCTTGGCCTGGTGGACCAGCCGGATGGCAGGCGGAAGATACACCGGCTGCCGATCTCGCGAGTTGGCGGGATTGCGATTGCCGTGACCTATGTGGCGTCGTCGTGCCTGATTCTGCTGGCGGCTCCGCACTACCGGGCCACGCTGCCGGAGTGGCTGCCGGGCATTCTGAGGATTGCCCCCGGCGTGGCGCTGGTGTTTCTGGTGGGCTTGCTGGACGACATCAAGGGATTGCGGCCGTGGCAGAAGCTGCTGGGGCAACTGGTGGCGTCCGTGTGGGTGATCGGCTTTGCGCATGTCGCCATTAACGGGGTGCGGGGCAGTCATTTCCCGGAATGGCTGAGTGTGATCATCACCGTGGTGTGGCTGCTGGCGTGTACGAACGCGGTCAACCTGATTGATGGCGTGGACGGCCTGGCGTCGGGTATCGGGTTCTTTGCGACGTGCACGACCCTGGCCGCGGCGATGCTGCGGGGGAATGAGCCGCTCATGTTCGCAACGATCCCGCTGGCCGGGGCGCTGCTGGGGTTTCTGCGGTACAACTTCAATCCGGCATCGATCTTTCTGGGTGACTGCGGGAGTCTGACGTTGGGGTTCCTGCTGGGGATTCTGGCGATTCTCTGGGGACAGATGTCGGCGACTTTCCTGGGGATGACGGCGCCGCTGATGGCGCTGGCGGTCCCGCTGCTGGACACGACACTGGCGATTGCGCGGAGGTTTCTGCGGCAGCAGCCGATCTTCGGCGCGGACCGGGGGCATGTGCATCACCGGCTCCTGGCGCGGGGCCTAGGGCCGAAGTCAGTCACTCTCATTCTGTATGGAGTGTGCACGTTCGGGGCGGCGCTCTCGCTGGCGGGCAGCACCTGGGAGAACTACAGCGGGGTGGTGTTGCTGCTGTTCTGCGTGGCGGCCTGGATCGGTGTCCGGAAGCTGGATTACGTCGAGTTTGGCGAGGCGGGGCGGATGCTGCGGCAGGGGATCTTCCGGCGGCTCTTAAACCGCCAGTTGAGCCTGCAGAGCTTCCGGCGGCAACTGGCGATGGCCACCTCGCTGGAGGGCTGCTGGCAGGCGGTGCTGGGGGTGTACCGCGGCTTTGGATTTGTGGCGGTGAGGGCGAGTCTGGGCGGTGTGCGATTTAGCGATGGTCCGGAAATGGCCGCCCAGGGGATGTGGCGGCTATGGATTCCGCTGGGCGCGTCGGACTATGTGGAGTTCTACCGGACGCGCGAGAGCCGCATCTCGTGCAGCGGCGCCGATGAACTGGCGGATGCGATCAACCGGGGGATGGAGGACAAGCTGAGCCAGTTCCAGGCCACCATCGACCTGCGCGGCCGGCGGGTGATCGCGGCGGGGGCCGAAGTGTCGCGGCCGGCGCATATCCAGAAAGCAGCGGCGGCCGCGGCCGGAATGAATCAGCCCCGCACGGGGACGACGCTTTCGCGGTGGATCTGAACCGCCACGGAACGTTGAAAGAGTTCGATGGCGACGACCAGGCGGTAGGCATCGCGGACTTCCAGCAGGATGCCCTCGATGCCCGCCATGGGTCCATCGCCGATGCGCACGCGCTCTCCTTCCTTGAGATAGTCGCAAGGCTCAACGGGCGAGCCGGAAGCGAGCATCTTCTGGACTGCTTCCACTTCGGAATCGGGTACGGGGGTAGGGGTTTGTCCTGTTGACACGATCGAGATCACTCCTGGGGTTTTTAACACCTGTACGCGGGAAGAACCATCGAAACGACAGAAGATATATCCGGGAAATAGGGGGACTACCAATTTCTTGAAACGGTCGGACCATTTTCTGACAGTTTCGAAGAGAGGAAGGTAAGTGGTGAGTCCTCTGGCCGATAGCGCGAGCTCCACGGTTCTTTCGTGTTGCGGGCGGACGGTGAGGGCATACCACGCGTTGGAATAGCGGGCGAAATCACGTGCCTCAGGGGCTTGCGGCGAAGAGCCGGGGGTGAGGAGAGTTCGATTCATCTTGCATCTCCGCGAGCGGAGGATTCCGTCAAATCCTGCTCTTCCCCCCTCAAGGAAAAGCGGAACAGACCCGAGGCATAAGCAAAAGAATCGCCTACGTGATTAGTATACCAATCACGGCTGAAAATATCGAGAATTACGAGGCTGGCCGCGGGGATTAGCGGCAGCCGGCGACGCCGGGATCGCGGTCTCGCGGGTCGCGTTTGGGGAGCGTGTTGTCGAGCCGGAGTTCGTAGGTGTCCTGCACCTGGTTGCCCTCGTAACGGATGGATTGGCGCAGCATGACAGGCTGGGTGTTGGCGCTCTTGAGGCTGTACCAGTTGTTTGTGGATTCGGTATACACCGGCCCGCAACGAGCGAGTTGAACGGCGAGTCCTTTGGCATACAGGACAGCCAGCAGGTTCTCACCTCGCGGGTGCAAGCCCATCTCCTCGAAATAGACGACCTTCGGTTGGGTGGTGGAGCCGCTGGCGAGGATGCTGAACTTACGCCCAGCCAGGGCGAGCTCGGCCGATTGGGCGAAGGGGTTGGGGTCGTTCTTGAAGGAGAGATCCATCTTCAGTGGGGCCGTGGCGGGCCACTTGATTTCCGAAGGCTGGGCGGCGAGGTCCTTCCAGCCGGAGAGTGCCGGTCCGGTGGCGGGCGGGATGAGAGCGGCTATGGATTGGGCGAGTGCCTCGTGCGGGAGGGCGGTGGAGACCGCTTTGCGCTCGGCCGGCGGCGCGGAGCATTGCTCGGAGTAGAGTTTGAGCTGCGCGGGTTGCAGGGCCGGGAGTTCCTGGCCTTGTGTGAGGACGAATCCTTCGCACGGGCGCCCGTTGCAGGAGGATTGGACGGAAAGCACTCCGGGATTGGTGGCTGGGCTGGTGAGGCGATACCAGTTGGTGCCGCCGGTGGTGCCAGGAACCGGACAGCGTGCCAGCGCGGCGGTGAATTTCAGAGACTGCAGGGCAGCGAGGACCGCGGCTTCACCGAAGGGCGCAGTGCCGTTGCGGAGGTACAGGTTGTTCACCATCTGGCGCGCGCCCGTGGCGATGACGACCAGATTGCGGCCGCCGATGACAGCCCTGCCCTGCCGGGTGAAGCATCCACCGTCGGGCAGGCAGTTCTGCAGGGCGGTGGGCGGCAACGGTGCCCACTGCACGCCGGGCAGGGATTCGACCGAGGACCAATCGCCGGTGAACGACTTTGCGTAGAAGGCTCGGATGACGGCGGCGAGATCGTCCTCGGGTTTGCCGGCGGCGTGAGCGATTGCCGAGAGTGCCAACGCGGCGAGAGTGGCGCGGAGGGGTAGTGAACAGGGTCTCATGGGTCCTCCCAGGGTGCGATGGGATTCACGGTAACACGGCTGCCGGTGCGATGGCGGGCGATCGGGACGGGCGAAAAACTTGTGTTTATGGCGGGCGTTCGATAAAAATTGGGTGTTACAGGCCGGTAATTCCGGTTGGAGCGAGTGGCTTTGCGGGAGTCGAGGCCGTCCTGGAACCGAATTGGCGCGCGATGAGGCGGCGCCTGAAGAAGGAGTCCAAGGCTGCCGTGAAGCGCATCTGGTCTGTGTCGATCTGTCTGTTGTCCGCCGTCTCCGCCATGGCGGCATCCTATTACCCCGTGAAGCCGGAGGACCCGAAGGCGGTCTACCTGACGAGCGGGTCTTTCAGCGTGAAGGCGGATGGCATGACCGACGATACGGATGCCATCCAAAACGCTATCGACAAGGTGCAGGAGAGCGGCGGGCAGGGTGTCGTGTTTGTGCCTCAGGGGCGATACCGCCTCAGCAGGACGCTGCACGTGTGGCCGGGGATCCGGCTGATTGGCTACGGCGCGCAGCGGCCGGTGCTGGTGCTGGCCGACGCGACCCCGGGGTATCAGGATCCGGCCCAGGAGAACTACCTGGTGTTCTTCACGGGGAACCGTCCTGGGCGGGGCCAGCGACCGGGCGGAAGCGGGCAGCAACCGCTGCAGGGACCGCGCCGCAGCGGCCTGCACCAGGAGAACCTGAGCCAGCCTCTGGATGCGAATCCAGGCACGTTCTATTCGGCGCTCAGCAACATCGATTTTGAGATCGGGGCGGGGAACGCCGGCGCCGTGGCTGTCCGCTCCCGGTATGCGCAGCATTGCTATCTGGCACATGTGGAGTTCCGGCTCGGTAGCGCGCTGGCCGGCATTCATGATGGCGGGAACTATGGCGAGGACCTGCATTTCGTCGGCGGGCAGTATGGCGTGTATACGCGGAAGCCGTCGCCGGGTTGGCAGTTCACGCTGGTGGATACGGTGTTCGAAGGACAGGCGAAGGCGGCTATCCGGACGCACGAGGCGGGGCTGACACTGGTGCATCCGGTGATCCGGAATGTGCCGACGGCGATCGACATCGACGACGGATATATCGAAGAGCTGTGGATCAAGAACGGCCGGTTCGAGAACGTCAGCAATCCGGCCATCGTCATCAGCCGGGAGAAGAGCCCGCGGACGGAGATCAATCTCGAGGATCTGTACTGCCGTCAGGTGCCGGTGCTGGCGATTTTCCGCGAGAGTGGGAAGCGCGTGCCCGGGCCGTCGGCGCAATACCACGTGAAGGCGTTCTCGCATGGATTGCACTATGCGGATGTCGGGGCGGCCGGTGTGTTCCGGACCGACCTGCAGGCCATGGCGATCCCTTCGATGCCCTCGGATCATGCCGACCTGCCTGCCTTGCCGGGGCAGGAAACGTGGGTGAATGTGCAGTCGCTGGGGGCAAAAGGCGATGGCGTCACGGATGATACGGCCGCCCTGCGGAACGCGATTGCGGCGCACCGGGCGCTGTACTTCCCGATGGGCATGTATCGGGTCACGGATACGATCAGGATGCGGCCGGATAGCGTGCTGGTGGGCCTCCATCCGAGCAGAACCGCGCTGGTGCTGGCCGATGGAACTCCGGCATTCCAGGGGTTGGGCGGGCCCGTGGCGGTTCTGGAGGCTCCGAAGGGCGGGACGAATCTGGTGGCCGGGCTCGGGATTTACACGAACGGGGTGAATCCGCGTGCGGTAGCCGCGTTGTGGATGGCGGGGCAGGATTCGATGATGAACGATGTGCGCTTCCTGGGCGGCCATGGCACGTCGAAGATCGATGGGACGCGGGAGGACATCTATAACAACACGCACACCGCGGATCCGAACCTGAACCGCAAATGGGATGGCCAGTACCCGAGCCTTTGGGTGACGAACGGCGGTGGAGGCGCGTTTGTCGACATCTGGACGCCGAGCACCTTCGCGCGGGCCGGCCTGCTGGTGTCGGACACGGCAACTCCGGGGCGGGTGTATCACATGTCGAGCGAGCACCACGTGCGCTATGAGCTGCAGTTCCACCGCGCATCGAACTGGGCGGTGTATGCTCCGCAGACCGAGGAGGAGCGAGGGGAGAGCGGGTATGCGATTCCGATGGAGATCGAGGACTCGTCCAATATCACGGTGGCGAACTTCCATCTCTACCGGGTGGTGAGTTCGTTCCAGCCATTCCCCTATGCGATCCGTGTCGCGAATTCGAAGGACATCAACCTGCGGAATGTGCACTGCTATACCGATGCCAAGGCCTCGTTCGAGAGTGCGGTGTACGACGAGACGCACGACGTGCAGATGCGCCAGCGTGAGTTCGCCTGGATGAATATTTCCGGGCATCCGCCGGCCGCTCAAGCGAAGGCGCCGAGCGTTGTCGTGGAGCCGGGGGCGAAGGTCGAACGGCTGGCCGGCGGGTTCTTCAATGTCTCGGGTGGTGCCGTTTCCGCGACCGGCGACTACTATTTCGTCGATGCGAAGTGGCAGCGGATCCACCGGTGGAATGCGGCGGAACGCCGGTTATCGACGGTGAGCGATGCTCCGCTGGAACCCGTGAATCTGTTCTTCGACAAGGCCGGAGATCTGTGCGTGGTTTCGTACGGCGGCAAGGGTGTCATCTATTGCCTGCAGCCCGGCAAGCCGGATGCTCCGGTGCGGATGCTGGAGCCGCAACCGGCGGCGCCGAGAGCTGGGATGACGGCGGTGCTGCCGGTGGCGCACTGGCGCCTGGAGAACGACTTCCTGGAGAGCGTGCCGGTGCGGAAACCGTCGCAGTATGTGACGCCCGATGGATCCACGTTCCTGCCGGCGGGCGAGGACTTCGTCACGGGGCGGCTGTATTACGGATCGAAGCTGGTGGATGTGATTCGAGGATTCGGGCTGGCGCCCGTGGTGGCGGGTCAGCCGTTCTATGTCAGCAATGAAGAACAGCACCAGACTTATTCGGCCACGGTGGATGCGGAAGGGACGTTGACGAACCTGAAGCTGTTCGCCGATGTGGCAGCCGAGGGTGTGGCGGTGGACGCGCAGGGGAACGTGTATCTGGCGGCGGGCCAGATCCAGGTGTACTCGCCGGCAGGCAAGCTGATCGACACGATTGACGTGCCGGAGCGGCCGGTGCAGTTGTCGTTTGGCGGCAAGGACAGAAAGACACTGTTCATCGCGGCGCGATCGGGTGTGTACGCAGTACGGACGCGATTCGCCGGCCGGTGATGGGCTAACCGCGGTAGGTTTCGCGAAAGCGGGCGAGCATGCGCCCTGTATCGGGCTCGATGCCCGTGAAGAGGCGGAACGCTTCGGCGGCCTGGAAGACGGCCATGCCGCCGCCGTCGAGGGTGCGGCAGCCGCGCGCGGAGGCTTCGCGGAGCAGTTGCGTTTCCAGTGGGAAGTAGACGATGTCGGCGACCCAGAGCTCCGGCCGCAGGCATTCCGGCGCGAGAGCGATGCCCGGCTGTCCGGTCATGCCGGTGGGGGTGGCGTGGATGAGGCCGCTGACACAACGGAGAGCCGGCTTCGGATCGGCGACGGCAGAGATGCGGTGATGGCCGAAATGCTCTGAGAACTGGCGGGCCAGGGCTTGCGCCCGCTCCGCATTCTGATCGAAGACAAAGAGGCGTTGGATGCCGAGTTGCATGGCGGCGTAACAGATGGCGCTGCCGCCCCCACCGGCGCCGAGCAGCAGGACGGAGTCGCGGGCGGCGTCCGGCAGTCCGAGCTCGAACGCCTGGTGAAAGCCGAGCCAATCGGTGTTATGGCCGATGCGGCGGCCTTCGCGGAACAGGACGGTGTTCACGGCTCCGATGGCCCGCGCGTGGGCGGAGAGTTCGTGGAGATGCGGAATGACGGCCTGTTTGCAGGGGTGAGTGATGTTGACGCCCGCGAATCCGAGCAATTCAGCCGCATCGAGTAGCCGGGGCAGGTCGGCGGCGGAGAATCCCTTCGGGTAGAGATCGACGAGCTGATAGAGCAAGTGGTGGCCGAGCGCACAGGCCTCGTGTTCGTGGATCGCCGGAGAACCGGAGGCGGCGATCTGACTGCCGATCAACCCAACAAGGAACCGCATGAGAACCATCGAGTCTATCACCAGGGCGGTGTGCGGGCTTTCGCGGCGTAGTGTAAAAACGCCATCCTTTTCTGCAACCTCCGGTGGCCAGTCGGCGGACGTGCCGTTAGAATAGCCTCATCGAGTTGCGGCGGCAGGCTGGGGTTTGCGTCCGGCCGCAATGCTTCGCTGCCTCCGAACCTTCCTCTTCTATGTCTGCCCCAACCACTGCCAGGAACAGGCTGGATTCGATCGATGCCCTGCGCGGCGCGGTCATGATCATCATGGCTCTGGACCATCTTCGCGATTTCCTCCACGCGGCCGCGTTTGTCTTTAGTCCCGAGAATCTGGCTCGGACGACGCCGGCCATCTTCTTCACGCGGTGGATCACGCACTTCTGCGCTCCGGTGTTCATGTTCACGGCGGGACTCGGTGCGTTCCTGGTTTACCAGAGGTTGGGGGACCAAAGCGCGCTTTCCCGGTATCTGTGGAAGCGCGGGCTGTGGCTGATCGTGCTGGAGTTGATCGCCGTGCGGCTGGCATTCGCCTTCAGCCTGACCGAAGGACTGCTGGTGCTGGAGGTTCTTTGGGCTCTGGGCTGGTCGATGATCCTTCTCGGCGGGCTGGTCCGTCTGCCGATGCGGGTGCTGGCGATCCTGAGTGTCGCCGTGATCTGCCTGCACAACGCGCTGGATCCGGTGCAGGGCGCGCTGTCGCGGTCGCTTGGCTGGGTTTGGAATGTCCTGCATCAACCGGGGGTGATTCCGCCGCAGTCGCCCGTGCTGCTCCTGGCCTATCCGCTGATTCCGTGGTTTGCCGTGATGTCGGCTGGCTTTTGTTTCGGCTCGGTGATGGTGAAGGAGCCCGAGGTGCGGCAGCGGTGGATGGTGCGCATGGGCACGGCGGCCACGGTTGCGTTTGTCGTCCTCAGGATGGTGAATATCTATGGCAATCCGGCGCCGTGGTCGAGCCAGGGTTCGGCGGTGATGACGGTGGTCTCGTTTCTAAACGTGCTGAAGTATCCTCCGTCGCTGGACTTTCTTCTGATGACCCTCGGACCCGCGCTGCTCGCGTTGAGCGTGCTGGACAGGATGCGGTTCCGGCCCTTGAATCCGCTGCTGGTATTTGGCCGGGTGCCGCTTTTCTATTTCCTTCTCCATCTCTATCTGATCCATCTGCTGGCGGTGGTGCTGGCCTTGATTCGCTATGGGCAAGCCGCGTTCCTCTTCCATCCGCTGCCGTCGATGGGTGGTCCGGCGGAGTTGTACCCCGCCGGTTACGGATATTCGCTGCCGGCGGTGTATGCGGCGTGGATCGGGCTGGTGGCGGCGCTGTATCCGGTGTGCGTCTGGTATGGCCGGTTGAAGAGCACGCGAAGATCGTGGTGGCTGCGGTACCTGTAGGCGAGGGACGGGCCAATTTGTGACAAACAAAAAGCCTGATCTCGTGGATACTGGCAGAGTGGATCGGCCCAAAGTGACAGCCCACTCGCTGACCGCCCAGCGATTTTTCGCGCGGGTGCAAACGGATCCGGCCGGAGTGATGATGGCGCCCGGCAGCCCAAGGGCCGGCCTGGTGGTGCACATCGGGGCTCCGGTGATGATCGGCTGCGATCGTGTGGGCCGTCGGCACCGTGGCCGCAGCGTTCATGGCGATGTCGACATCATTCCCGTGGGCGAACCCAGCCGCTGGGAACTGAAGGAAGCGGACACGGCACTGATCATGGGGCTTTCCACCGGCCTGATGCAATCCGTGGCGGAAGACTCGGGGCTGCGCGGCAGCGGCATCGAGATTGCGAACCGCTTCCAGATTCGCGATGGGCGCATCGAACATCTGGGCTGGGCGTTGAGGGAAGAGATGGACGCGGGCTATCCGAACGGGCGGCTGTATGTCGAGAGCCTGGCGACGGCGCTGACCGGGCATGTGCTGCAGCATCATTCCAGCCTTTCGGGTTCGCCGCGCGAGACCAAGGGCGGGCTGTCCGGATACCGGCTGAAGCAGGTGTTGTGCTACATCGAGGAGAACCTGGGTGGCGACCTTTCGCTCGAGGAAATCGCACGATATGTGGGATTGAGCGTGTCGCACTGCAAGGCGGCATTCCGGCAGTCGATGGGGCGGCCGCTGCATCAGTATGTGATTGAGCGGCGTGTGGACCGGGCTCGCACATTGCTGCTGAAGGGATCGAGTTCCATCAGCCAGGCGGCGCAGGAGTGCGGATTCACGCACGCCAGCCATCTCTCGTTCCACATGAAGCGTTCGCTGGGATTCTCGCCCGGGCTGGTGTTGCGGCAGAGCCGCCGGTAGCGAAGCTGCCGATTTCCGTCCGTTCCTGCATCGGATCATCCAATTTTGAGCGACCGCCGGGACCTCTGGCTGGCACACTGGAACCACTATGTGGACCTGGGACAGGAGATGTACGATGGCGGGCTGGCGTTTCGCGCGGCGACGATCGGCCGAACTGGCCGCCCTGGCCGCGAGTTGCTGGTACCTTTGGGCCTCGCCCCCAACCGTCATCTCCTACCCGTCGCAGTTTCGCAACTGGGCGCACGTCAAGACGCAGCTGATTGGCGAGAAGAGCCCGTTTTTCGCGGGGTCGGGCGGCATTCACCATGTGTACGCGAACGACAAGGCGCTGGAGGGCTTGAAGACAGGCCGCTATGCGGACGGCTCCGTGCTGGTGTTCGACCTGGTGGAGGCGCACGAGAAAGCGGGCGTCACCGTGGAAGGCGAGCGGGTGCGGGTAGACGTCATGATCAAGAGCGCCACGCAATTCCCGGCCTCCGGGGGATGGGGCTTTGAGCGGTTTCTGGGCGCCGACCTCACGAAGGGCACATTGGATGAGAACGGCCGTCAGGGCTGTGCGGGCTGTCACAAAAACCGCCGGGATCGGGACTTCGTGTTCAGCGAACTGCGGCCCTAGGCATCGAATCCGAAAGGACCTAACCATGAGAATATTTCTCGCCGTGGCTGCCGCCTCGGCCCTGATTCCGGCCTGCTCCCTCGCGGGGGACTGGAATCCCCGGCTGGCCGCCGAATATCTCGATGCCAGGCAGACGGAGTGGTTTGCCTGGGGTCCGGTGAAATCGATGGGCGGGCCTTGCCTGTCGTGCCACACGGGCCTGACTTACCTCTTGGCGCGGCCTCCGCTGCGAAAGGCGCTGGGCGAAGGACGCCCCGTGGCGCATGAGACCGGGCTGCTGAATGCCCTGCGGGCGCGCGTCGATAAGAATGAAGCCAGGGAGTACGCGCCGGGGATCACGAAGGAACCCATGGCGTCGCAGGCGATCGGCGTGGAAGCGATCTTTGCCGCCTTGTTGCTGGCGCGCGCGGAGGAGGGCACGGCCAGCATGAGCCCGGCCACGAAACAGGCCTTTGACCGGCTTTGGCGTGTACAGCAGAAGTCCGGACCGCTGCAGGGGGCGTGGCCATGGTACGTCTTCAACTCCGATCCGTATGAGACGCCGGACTCACCCTTCTTCGGAGCTACGCTGGCTGCGCTGGCTGTGAGCAGCGCTCCGGCGGCGTACCGGGAAGAGGAGCAGGTGAAGACGGGCATGGCGTCGCTCAAAGCGTACTTCCAGGCTTCCTCCTCCGGACAGCCGCTGCACAACCGGCTGATGCTGCTGTGGGCGGCGCGGCAATTGCCGGGGCTGGTGCCTAAGAAGGAGATGCAGTCGATTGTCGACGAAGCGCTGAAGAAGCAGAGTGATGACGGAAGCTGGTCGGCGGAAGCGCTTGGTCCCTGGAAGGAGCATCCCGAGGCGAAGCCTGTCACCGGCGCGAATAGTTACGCCACCGCGTTGGCGGCCTTCACGCTGCAGGCCGGCGGAGTGCCTGCTTCCGATCGCAGGCTTGCGGCCGCCCTCACCTGGCTGCGCGGTCATCAGGACTCGAAGGCGGGTTACTGGGACTCGATTTCAATGAACAAGCAGTACCCGGCAGGCGCTATGCCCGCGCTGTTCATGAGGGATGCCGCCACCTCGTTCGCAGTCATGGCGCTGACATACAACGAACCTGCCGCCAAGTAGTAGAAGAGCTTTGTCCCGCCTGCCACGGCGTCCGGGTGATCGACCTCCGGACGCCGCCTCCCGTCCGCCTCTCCATCCATCGACAGTTTGACAGTCCCGCCGGAATCTCCCTATACTGACGACACTCGTAATCGAATGTCGAGAACGAAAACCGAGGGGAAAGATCTGGCGCTCGATCGGGACCTGTACTCCGGCCTGATCCGGCTGCATGTCCTGCATCATGCCTCCGAGGAGCCTATTTTCGGACTCGGCATGATGGAGGAGCTGGCGCGCCACGGATACAGGATCAGTCCTGGCAGCCTCTATCCCATCCTGCATGGGCTGGAGAAGAAGGGGTATCTGCGGTCGAAGGAGGTGCGGAATGGGAAGTCCCTCCGCAAAGTCTACAGCGCCACGCCCGCAGGCAAGCGAGCTCTGGAGGGAGCCAAGCAGAAGGTGCGTGAACTTTTCCGGGAACTCATTGAGGGCGATTAGCGCATTGATGACGATGAACGATCCGCTCCGTTTTGCGCTTGCCATCACGGCCGGAGTGCTGTTGACGGCCGGCGCCGCGCTGCCGCAACAGGAGGCAGCCCCCCGGGCTCCGACGATGCAACAGGCCATGGAGGTGGTGCTGAAGAACTACCCGTCCATCCGTGTCTCGCAGGAGCAGATCAATGCCGCGACCGCGGGGATCGCGCTGGCGCGCACAGCCTATCTGCCGCGCGTGGATGCGCTGGCGCAGGTGAACCGGGCCACCCGGAACAACGTGTTTGGTGCCTTGCTGCCGCAGAGCACGCTGCCGTCGATTTCGGGTCCAGTGATCGGGTCGAACAATCTCGGCAGTGTGTGGGGCAGCGCGTTGGGGGCGAGTGTCACCTGGGAGCCGTTCGACTTCGGCTTGCGGGGTGCGAATGTGGCGGCGGCCACGGCGTCCCGGGCGCAATCGGAAGCCGCCTTGAAGCGGGCACAGTTCGATCTCCTGGTGACCGCGGCGGATGCATACCTTACGGTGGTTGCCGCACAGGAGACGGTACGGGCGGCGCAGGCGGGCGTCGACCGGGCGGGCACGGTGCTGCAGATCATCTCGGCTCAGGTGCGCGCGGAGCTGCGGCCGGGCGCGGACCAGTCGCGGGCGGAGGCGGAGCAGGCGGCCTCCAGGACACAACTCATTCAGGCCCAGCAGGCGCTGGATGTGGCGCGCGCAAACCTGGCGCAGTTCACCGGCCGAGAACCTGGGATGGCTGCGCTACCGTCTGGCGGCCTGCTCCGGCTGCCACCGGAGACGGAGACACCCGCGGCCGCATCGGTCGCCGCGAATCCGGCGATGGCGGAGCAACGGGCCGCTGTCGAGCAGGCCCAGGCCCAACTGCACGCGCTGGAGCGGTCGTATTTCCCCCGGTTCTATGTGCAGGGCGCAGCCTATGCGCGAGGTTCGGGGGCGGAGATCGACGGCCGGCGGTTGGGCGGCGCCAACGGGCTGGCGCCGAGCGTCCAGAACTACGCGCTGGGGTTCAGTGTGACCTTTCCGGTGATGGACCTGCCGGCCCTGCGTGCCCGGGAAGCCGCGCAAAGTGCGGTGATCCGTTCGCAGACCGCGAGATCGGAGCAACTGGCCGTGGAACTGCGCGCGCAGTGGAATCGTGCGGTGGCGGCGCTGAACGGCGCGCGCCGCATCGCCGCGAACACGCCGGTGCAACTCACTTCCGCCAGGGCGGCCGTGCAGCAGGCGACGGCTCGCTACCAGTCGGGTCTGGGCAACATCACGGAAGTGGCCGATGCGCAGCGTCTGTTGACACAAACCGAGATTGACGACTCGCTGGCCCGGCTGGGTGTGTGGCGCGGCTTACTCGCCATCGCCGCGGTGGGCGGCGACCTGCAGCCATTTCTAGCCGAGGCATCCAAGTGAGATTTCTTCAGGACAAGAATCCATGCGTATAGTCCTAGCCGCCCTGTCCCGGCCTCTCACGGTGATCGTTGCGCTGCTGACGGTGGCGCTCTGCGCGATCCTGGCGGTGAAGCGGATGCCGGTGGACATCTTCCCGCAGGTGGGCGACCCGGCGATCTATGTCGCGCAGCCCTATGGCGGCATGGATCCGGCGCAGATGGAAGGTTACCTCACTTACTACTACGAGTATCACTTCCTCTACATCACGGGCATCGATCACGTGGAAAGCAAGAGCGTGCAGGGCGCCGCCCTGATGAAGCTGGTTTTCCACGAAGGCACGAACATGAGCCAGGCGATGGCGGAGACCGTGGGTTATGTGAATCGCGCCCGTGCCTTCATGCCGCCTGGGGCCGTGCCGCCGTTCATCACCCGTTTCGACGCCGGCAGCGTGGCGGTGGGCCAGTTGGTGTTCAGCAGTGCGACGCACACGCAAGGCGAGTTGCAGGACTTTGCCTTGAATCGTGTGCGGCCGCTGTTCGCGACGCTGCCGGGCGTCTCGGCTCCCCCGCCCTTTGGCGGCAACCAGCGCACGATCGTCATTACCCTGAATCCGGGCAAGCTGCAGCAGTACCAGGTCTCGCCGGATGAGGCGATCGCGGCGGTGAGCAAGGCCTCGCTGGTGATGCCGTCCGGCAACATGTGGACCGGCAAGGTGGAACGCATCGCGCGGACCAATGCGGCGCTCGGCGGGAATCTCGCTGAGTTGCTCAGCACGCCCATCCGCCCCGGCAGCGGCACGAGCGTGTACCTGCGGGACATTGGCACGATTGAGAGCGCCACCGACATCGTTACCGCCTACGCTCATGTCAACGGCAAGCGCACCGTCTATATCCCCGTGACGAAACGTGCGGACGCATCGACACTGGCCGTCATCCAGGCGGTGAAGGCAAACCTGCCGGAGTTCCGCAAGGTGCTGCCCGAGGGGGTTGAGGTGCGGCTGGAGTTTGACCAGTCTCCCTATGTCACGAACTCGATCAACGGACTCGTGACGGAAGGCGCACTGGGCGCGGCGTTGACAGGGTTGATGGTGCTGCTCTTCCTGCGGGACTGGCGCAGCGCGTTGATCGTCGTCCTGAACATCCCCTTCGCTCTGCTGGCGGCGGTGGTTGCCCTTTGGGCGACGGGCCAGACCATCAACATCATGACGCTGGGCGGGCTCGCGCTGGCGGTGGGCGTGCTGGTGGATGAAGCCACGGTGGAGATCGAGAATATCCACTCGCAGATGCTGCCTGGCGTTTCCCGGGCGCGCGCGGTGCTGGAGGCCTGCAGCCGGACCGCCGTGGCGCGGCTGCTCTCGATGTTCTGCATCCTGGCTGTCTTCGTGCCTTCCTTCTTCATGGTGGGGGTGGGCCGCCAGTTGTTTGTTCCGCTCTCCCTGGCGGTTGGTTTCTCGATGATCGCGTCGTATCTGCTCTCCAGCAGCCTGGTGCCGGTGTTCTCGACATGGCTGATGAAGGAAGGGCATCGGGGCGAAGAGCACGAGGGGCCGTTCGGGCGGCTACGATCGTTCTATGAAAGCTACCTGCGGGCGACCCTGAAGGTGCGCTGGCCGCTGGCCGCCGTCTACCTCGTCGCGAGCATCGGACTGGTGGTGATTCTCCTGCCGCGCCTGGGGACGGAGCTCTTTCCCGATGTCGACGCGCCACTGCTGCGGATGCGGCTGAGGGCGCCCACCGGCACACGGATCGAAGAGACGGAGCGGATCGTGCTCAAGGCGCTGGATTCGATTCAGAGCGAGATCGGCGGCGAGCACGTGCGGATCACCAGCGATTTTGTCGGCATCGTGCCCTCCAGCTATCCGGTGAACCTGATCCATCTGTTCACCAGCGGCCCGCAGGAGGCGGTCATCCAGGTGGCGCTGCAACCGGGCTCGCCGCGCGGCGAAGCATTGCGGGAGCGGCTGCGCCAGCGGTTGAACAAGGATCTGGCGGGCGTCCGGATCTCGTTTGAGGCGGCGGATATCGTCACGCAGGTGATGAGCTTCGGATCGCCGACGCCCGTGGAGGTGGCGGTGCAGGGCATCAGTCTGCAGGCGGACTACGATTTCGCGCAGAAGCTGCAGGGCGAACTGTCGAAACTGACGTTTCTGCGGGATCTGCAGATCGCACAGGCGGCCGACTTCCCTACGGTCGATATCAACATCGATCGCGAGCGGGCCGGTCAGTTCGGTCTCACCATGGCCGATGTCGTGCGCTCAGTTGTTCCGGCCACGTCGTCGTCGCGGTTCACGCAACCCAACTACTGGCGCGACCCGGCCTCGGGCAATGCCTTCCAGATTCAATTGCAGCTTCCGCAGAATCACATGCAGAGCGTCGAGAATCTCGGGCAGGTGCCGGTGATGCAGAATGGCCGGCCGCAGCCCCGGCTGACGGACGTGGCCGCATTCAAGTTGAGCACAATGCCGGGCCTTATCGAACGCTACAACGGTCAGCATGTCGTCAGCCTGACGGCGAATCTGCATGGTCCGACGCTCGGCCAGGCGGTGGTTGAGATCAACAAAGCCATCGCGGCCGCGGGCGCGCCGCCGAAGGGCGTCACGGTCAAGCTTCGTGGAGAGGTGCCGGCGCTGGAACAGACCCTTTCCGGGTTGAGGCTCGGCCTGTTGCTGGCGGTACTGGTGATCTTCCTGCTGCTGGCGGCAAACTTCCAGTCTGTGCGGCTCGCGCTGGCGATTGTGCTGACGATTCCCGCGGTTCTGTGCGGTGTGGCCCTCATGCTGCTGTTCACCGCGACAACGCTGAACGTTCAGTCTTTCATGGGTGCCATTATGGCGATCGGCATCGCCGTGGCTAACTCGATTCTGCTGGTCACATTCGCCGAGCGCTCCAGGCACGAAGGACGCGATTCCTTGCAGGCGGCGGAGGAAGGCTCCGCCAGCCGGCTGCGGGCCGTCCTGATGACCGCCGCGGCGATGATCTTCGGGATGGTGCCCATGGCGATCGGGCTTGGAGAGGGAGGCGCACAGTCCGCACCGCTGGGGCGGGCCGTGATCGGCGGTCTGCTGGCCTCCACATTCACTACCCTCACCGTCCTGCCGTCGCTGTATGCGATTCTGCAGCGCAAGGCGTCCACGACTTCGCCCTCGCTGAACCCGATGGATCCGGAGAGCCGATACTATGAAGCGCATTAATCTCCTCACGTTGGCCTCCCTGCTCGCCTCGATGGCGGCTGTCCAGGCGCAGAACAGCGACCTCGTGGCGGTAACCGCGAAACCCGTCGCGCAGACCGTGGAGTTGCCCGGTGAGTTTCAGCCGTTCCTCAGCGTAGGCGTCCATGCCAAGGTTCGAGGGTATGTCGAGAAAGTCTTGGTGGATCGCGGCAGTTTCGTCAAACAGGGCCAGCCGCTGGTGGAACTCTCGGCGCCGGAGATGAAGGCGCAGATTGCCGAGGCTGAATCCAAGGTGCAGGCGGCTGAATCGGAGCGGCTCCAGGCGGAGGCGCAATTGGCGGCGGCCGAGAGTACGGCGGAGCGTATGGCCAAGGCCGCCGAGACTCCGGGCGCCGTCGCCGGTAACGAGGTGGTCCTGGCGAAGAAGCAGGTGGAGTCTCTGAAGGCTCTGGTCCGTGCCCGGCAACAGGCCAGCCAGGCGGCGGTTGCGGCGGTGAGCGCGCAAAAGGACCTGGAGTCGTACCTGCGGATCGCGGCGCCCTTTGATGGCGTGGTGACGGAACGGCTGGTTCATCCGGGCGCGCTGGTGGGCCCGGGTAGTGATCCAGTGCTGTTGAACATTCAACAGTTGGCTCGTTTGCGGCTGGTGGTCGCCGTGCCCGAGCAGTACACCGGAGCAATTGCCGGAGGAGCAAGGGTCGAGTTCAAGGTGCCTGCGTTTCCCGAAAGGACCTACGCGGGGACGGTGGCCCGTTCGGCCCACATGCTCGATCCGGCCACCAGGACCATGCCGGTGGAACTGGATGTCGCCAATGGAGACGCATCGCTGGCGCCGGGGATGTACCCTTCGGTGAAGTGGCCTGTCCGCCGGGCCAAGCCGGCCCTGTTCGTGCCGAAGACGAGTGTGGTGACTACGACCGAACGGACCTTCGTGGTGCGCAGCAATGGCGGCCGGGCTGAGTGGGTCGACGTGAGAAAAGGGGCGGCGGATGGCGATCTGGTCGAAGTGATGGGCAAGCTTCAGGCCGGAGACATGGTGGTACGCCGCGCCACGGACGAGATGCGCGAGGGGACAACCCTCTCTTCCCGCGGGCCAGGCAGGTAAGCGAGCGTCCGGTCAGTCAGCGAAGTGCATCTTCACGCGCAGCGGCGAGAGGATCTGGTCTTCCGAGGGCAAGCCGTCACTGGAATACAGGACGTGGCTGCCCGGCGCTTCAATCTGCACCGGGATCTCGTGGTGCTCCGGTAGCGCGCGCCGCACTTTTTCGCGCCGTTCCGGCGGGACGAAGAGCAGCAGAAAACCACCGCCGCCCGCTCCCAGCAGCTTGCCGCCCAGGGCGCCTGCCTTGCGGGCGCGAGAGTACATGTCGCAGACAGCGGGCGGGCCCACCTGGGTGTCCAGTTCCTGCTTGAGTTGCCAGGCTTCGTGCAGCAGTTCGCCGAAGGCCGAGATCGGTCCGGGCCCGGTGAGGATGGAGTAGCCCTCGTCCACCTGTTTCCTGAGGGCCCGGATGCGCACGGTGTTCTCACTCAGGCGGCTCATCTGCCTGCGCGCCATCTCGGCCGCGCGCCGGTGAATGCCGGTGTGGAAGAGCATCATGTGCTCATGCAGTTCGTCCTTGCGGTCGCCTCGCAGCACCAGCGGATGAGGACGAATCTCGCCGTCCGGCAGGAACTCGACCACGGCCAGACCGCCGATCGCCGCCAGGGCCTGATCCTGACAGCCGACACATTCGCCCAGGACATCGCGCTCAATCCGGATCGCCTCGTACGCCAGATCGAGGGGTCGGATCTTCCTGCCCTGAAAACTGTGCAGCGCATTCAGCAGGCCGACGACGAAGGATGATGAAGTCCCCAAGCCGGTAAAGGACGGAAGTTCGCCGGTGTAATTCACTTCGACGTCCCGGGTGATGCCGCAACTGCGCAGGCATTCGCGGAAGGGCGCGTGCTGCAGATCGTCGAGCTGGGCGACGCATTCCACCTGCCTGTAGGCGATGCGGATGGAGTAATCGAAGAGCTGGGAGTGGAAATGGGTTACCGAATGGTAGGCCGATTATCGATGGCCGTGGCCAGAACGGCGCCGCCATACTGCCGGAAGTAGTCAGGGTAGTCGGATCCGCCGCCGAAGAAACTGATGCGGAACGGCGTCCTGGTAATGATCATGCCGGCATCACCCCCTTGAGTTCCCGGACGAAGGCGTCGCCCAACAGCAGGCTGGAGGGTGTGCCGATATCCAGAAATGGTCCGCTCACCCGTACGACACGAATCTTCACGCCGCCGCCAGCAGCGCGGGGAACACGTCTGTCTCGATGCTGGAAGCCCCGGGTGGGAATGCCTCGATCAGACTGCGCCGGAAGCAGTAAATGCCGGCATTGATCCAGCCCGCGCCAGGTCTTTTCTCCTCGAAGCGTTGCAGGAATCCGGCATCGTCGATTGCCAGGGTTCCAAAGCGGCCGGCATCGTCCACTTCGATGGCCGCGATGGCAGCGTCCGCGCCGGGAGGCAGGTCCCACATGCTGTTGAGGTCAGCGGCCACGAGCGAATCGCCGTTGGTAACGACGAATGGATCGCTCACCTGGCGGTGTGCCACGGCGTATCGGACCGCTCCGCCGGTGCCCAGTGCCTCACGTTCCCGCACGGTCTCGCCGCGACCCCGAGCCGAGAGGAAATCTTCAATCACATCAGCCAGATAACCGGTGGACACCAGCACATCGTCAGCACCCTGCTGTTCCCAGAACTCGATCATCCAGTCGAGAAAAGGCCGTCCCGCCACGGGCACCATCGGCTTAGGCAGATCCGGATGCAGGTTTTGAAGCCTCGTCCCCCGGCCGCCGGCGAGAATGAGGAGGCTTCGTGTTTGCATGGAATTACCTGGTCTCCAGTTGGGCTCGCACGAAGTCCAGGACGGTTTTCCGCGTCTCGGGGATCTCCACAAACTGTTCGGCCCGCTCGATGCTGACCTCGTAGCGCACCTTCGGGCTGCCAGGCTGCACGGGCACCGGCGCGCCGACTGCTTCGATGACATCCGCGATGGAGATCACACCTTTCCCACAGACGTTATACACCCGGTTGGCCGGAGCTTGAGCCGCGAGTTTCAGGATCACGTCCGCGGCCTGGTCCGTGTGGAGGAACTGCAGGCTGCTGCCCGGGTCCAACCAGAGCGGACCGCCGTGCAGGGCGTCGAAGATGGCATTCTTGCGCAGGCCGGGCCCGACAAACCCGCCGCAGCGAGCCACGATCCAGCGTGGCGCCGCGTGCATAACACACTGTTCCGCCAGGTACTTATGGAAACCGTAAGGGCTCTGGCGGGCGGGGTCGAGGACTTGGTCCTCCCGGCTGACTTCGGGACTGGTGCAGTCCGGATACACGTCGCAGGAGGAGATATGGACGTATGTTTCGCAGGGGAAATCGATGAGCGACGACCGGACCGAGCGCACCGAGGCGTCGAATTCTTCCAACGGCGCCTGCTTGGCGAGAGGTTTCTCTCGAGTTGCCGTTGGCGTTGATCAGGAGGTCGCATCTCTGACCACGCCAGATGTCGTAGTTGGCGCGGTCGATCACCTGGAACTCTTCGCCGCGGGCTTCCAGTCGCCGCGCAAAGCCGGAGCCGACCAAGCCGCGTCCGCCGATCACGAAGATCATCGCGAGCCCTCCCCGCCGGTCACAGGCGGATTCCGTCCGATCCCGCGGCGCTATGCTCGCGGTACCAAGAGATGGTCCTGCACAAGCCCTCTTCGAGCGGCGTCGGGCAATCCAGCCCGAGCGACCGCATACGGCTGACGTCAAAGACCTTAACCATCTGGCCGTCCGGTTTGGTGGAATCCCACTCCAGTTGGCCTTCAAATTCCGACAGGCGGCAGACCGATTCCGTCAGCGTGCGGATGGGCGTAGCCACGCCCGAGGACAGGTTCACCGGCTGGCTGGAGTCGTAGTTCTCGATAAACCAGGGAATCAATCTGGCGACGTCCCCGGCGTAGACGAAGTCCCTGACCGGTTTGCCCGAACCCCAGGCGACGATTTCCTTGGCACCGGACTCGCGGGCCTCGTGGACGCGCCGCACCAGGGCCGGCACGACGTGCGACTCGTGCTGGCGGAAGTTGTCGTGCTCGCCGTACATATTCCCTGGAATCAAGGGGATGGAGTTCAGGCCATATTGCTTGCGGTAGGATTCGCTGGCCACCATGCCCATCATTTTGGCCGTGGAATAGGGCGCGCTCTCGGGCTGGGGGTAGCCCTGCCAGAGCTGGTCTTCGGCGATCGGAGAAGCGGCTTTGGCCGGATAGCTGCAGCCGCCGAACGGGTAAACGAGTTTCTGAACCCCGGACATCGCTGCCTGATGAAAGACCAGGGCGGTGATGAGGGTATTCCGGTAGTAGAAGTCGGCTGGATAAGCCCGGTTGGCGCCGATGCCGCCCACGTAGCCCGCAAGGTGTACAACTACATCCGGTTTATGTTGCCGGAACATGTTTTCAACAGCGGCGGGCTGCGTAAGGTCAAAGTCGGAATGTGTTGTCCCTATGACTTCCACTCCGCTAAAATGAGCACGAAGCGCAGGTATCGTGTGCCGGCCGAGAAATCCCGCACTGCCTGTGACAAGTATGCGCATAGGGCTCTGCCGCCACGGAGGGCCGTGGGTAGCAACAGCCATTTATGATATCATGGTCAGTCTTCTACCGTCTCACTGCAGGCATGGCGGATGTCTGCGAAGAGCCAAATTGAGAAAGTAAAAGATCAGCTCAATGCCAAGATTCATATTGATAGACCAATCAATTGTCGATATCGGCGGTCATCATTATGAATATGCGCAGCACGTTCTTTCGGCCGCCCAGGCCGCCGGGTATACGCCCGTTCTGGCCGCCCACCGGGAGTTCAAATCCACCGGAGCGCCGTGGAAAGTGTTTCCTGCCTATCGTCTAGGGTTTTGGAAACGGATGTCCAAGGCGACGCTGGGCGAACGATTGGCAAACGCCTACACGAATCTCTACCACCGGTTTTTTGTTTTCAAGACTCGCCTGTTTTTCTCCCAATTAGGATTTCTTTGGGTAGTGAGAAACAACGCAATTGAGTACCTGCGCTGGCACCCGTTTGATTCGGCATTTAAGATTGGTTATGCGGCCGCGCTGGCTGTGATTTTTTTGCCAATCCGGGCGCTATTCCGGATACTTGCGGCAATCATCCCTTTTCGCGGCTTCTTTCGCCAGATCTGGGAAACCGCCTGGACCACGGTTCGCAGCGCGTTGGGTTTGTTGTTTGAATCCGTCTCCAGCGGCGGCACGCTGCAGGACTGGCGATTCCAGCGCCGCAAGGCGAAGCTGTTTGCCGCCGACACCCTGGAGTTGCTGCGCGCGCTGAAGCCCGAAGACGGCGACCTGATCTTCATCCCCACCCTCGGCGTTCCGGAAATGGTTGGCATGACAGAGGTTTGGGATCGCTTTCCGCAGGCATTGCAGGCCAGCTACCACCTGTTGTTCCGGCGCAACCTGTACGATGGACGCGAGTGGCAGTATCCCGATCAGGACGAGCACCTGACCCCTCTGCGCAACGCGTTCCTGTCCTTCCGCAGCCGCATGTCCGCCGCCCGTGTGTTCTTCTATACGGACACCGAGGAACTCACCAAGCAGCATGAGCGGGTCTCCTCGCTTCCCTTCCACACCTGTCCGATCCCCCACACGGAGTCCCCTTCCCTGCGCGTAGCCTCCCCCGCTAGGCCGCTGCAGCTCGTCTATTTAGGCGATGCCCGCGCGGAAAAGGGCTACCACTATTTTCCGGCATTGGTAGAGGACCTGCGGCGGGATTTCCTGGCTACGAAGCGGGCAGAGTTTAAGATTCAGTCAAATTACAATATTCCAAAGGGCGAATCGGAAGCGGTGGTGGCGCGCTGCCTGCTGCAAGGCATCGGCGGCGACGGGGTGACCCTCTTTCTGGAACCGCTGCCCTCCGAACAGTACCGCTCAGTCCTGCGGGAGGCGGACCTCCTGATTCTGCCTTACGACCGCGAGAACTACTACGCCCGCAGCTCCGGCGTTCTGATTGAAGCACTTACGGCCGGAATACCTGTCGTGGCACCGGCCGCTTCGTGGCTGGGCCGCCAGTTTGCGGACGGTGTCTACGAGTACCGCAACCGCCTGCTTCAGTCCAGGGAAGACGACGTGGTGGCCGCCCGGCGGCATCAGTTGTGGCAGCAGTCGGGCACGGGAAAATCCTGGTACATGGGTGCCAGCCGGGAGATGCATTTCGGCGGCGAAGACCGCTCGGCGCAGTCTTGGATCAATGTCCCGCGGGACGCGGGCTACCTGTGGATCCGCATGGACCTGGAGAACGCCGAGGAGGGACACGCGGTCCTGCTGACGGTGACGGGCAACGACCGCTCCGGCCGCAAGTGCGAGGAGAATACCGATATTCTCGCTCCGGGGTACGCTTCTCCGCAGGTGGTGGGGTTGGTGCCCATCGGTCCGGAGACGACGAAGGTGCTGGTGAGCCTGCGTCATGCCTTCGCCGACGTGGAGCTCAGCGTGATGAACTTTGAGGTAGGCTTCCTCCTTCAGAATGAGGGAGATGCGCCTCTGCCCCTGAGCGCGATCGGGGTCGGCTACACGGCGGTTGAGGACCTTTCCGCGGCAGTGCGCGAGGTGCTGGCCCACTACGACCACTACCGGAATACGGCGATGGACAACGCACCCTCGGCCTACGATTTCCACAACGCCGGACATCTGGTTTCCATACTGGGTGGCCTGGCGTCGACGCCGGCCGAGCCCTCCGGCGGCCCGAAGGAACCAAAGGCCGCCAAGACAGCGGCCGCGCGGGTGACGGCATGACTTCGACAGGCGGCATCGTTCAGGTCTCCGACATCAGCGTCGGTTCGGGCAATTTCGACTCGCTCTCCTTATTACGTTCACTGGTCGATCTGTACGGCCTGCCGGCGACCATCCTCGAGCCCGACCAGCAGGACAAGGCCATCTCCCAGTTGGAGGGCGGACTGGACGTCGTCCGCATCCCCACCTCGACCCATTTCCGAAGCACGACCGGCCGCATCGAGTTCGTGTCCAGTGTGGCCGCCCGGATCAATCAACTCAAGCCGCGCATCCTGATCATCCGTTGTTCCTGGAACATCCCTGTTCTCTATAGGTTGGCGAAGAAACCGCCGCTCGTGATCTACCATGCGACGGAGTCCACCACCTACTACGGCAACTTCGATCCGGAATTCAACCGCCACGCCCGGCAGTGGATCGATGTCGTGGTGTTTCCCGAGGAAAACCGGGCCGCGATCGATATCCGCCGTTGTGGCTTCGAGAAGATCCCAGTGGCGTTGGCCTACAACTCGCCGACGAGGCTGGCCGATCTGGAGGATCCGATCCCGCCGAAGGATCGCAACGGCCGCATCTATTATTCGGGCGCGCTGGACGTGAATGCGACCTTCGTCGACTACTATGGCGATACGCGGATGCAGGCGTTTCCCATCGACATTTACGGCTATATTGGCGGATCGGAGCCTGAGCGGACGAGAAAAGTGCTCGTGAATGCCGGCGGACAGATCCGCTATAAGGGGTTCGTCGACACAAAGTATCTCGAGGCCGCCCGGCCGAACTACGCCTACAGCCTCACCATCTGGAAGACCTCCAACGAGAACCAGACCTACGCCTGCCCCTGCAAGTTCTTCGAGTCCATCGCGTCGGGCGTGCCGCCCGTCACCGCCCCACATCCCCAGCCAAAGCAGATCGTGGAGCGCTACAAATGCGGCATCGTCATGAAAGGGTGGGGCTTCCACGACATGCTGGATGCCTTCACGCGTGCCATGCAGCTTTATGGGACGCCGGAATATGACGAGATGGTCGAGAACTGCAATACCGCAATGAAAGAAGAGTTGAACTGGGACCGGCAGTTCGAGCGCGTGCGCAAACTGTTGCCTCGCTCGGTCTGACCGCCCGGATGACATCCAACCATGGCTCAAGCAAAAGTACTGATTACCGGCGGCGCGGGCTATATCGGCTCGGTTTTGACGCCTCAACTTCTGAACGCCGGTTTCGCCGTGACGGTGCTGGACAGCTTCCTGTATGGCCAGCCCACCCTGCTGGAGAACTGCTGGCACCCCGACTTTCAGATCGTTCGCGGCGACTGCCGGGACGAGCGGGTGCTGCGGGAGGCAATCGGTTCTCCGGACATCATCATTGCCCTGGCGGCCCTGGTGGGCGCGCCGGTGTGCGATTCGGACCGGATCGCGGCCAGAACCACCAACCTGGAGGCCATTCAGTCGTTGCTGAAGCTGCGCTCCAAACAGCAGTGGCTGCTCTACCCGTGCACCAATAGCGGCTACGGTGTCGGCGAAGCGTCGAACTACTGTACCGAGGAGTCGCCGCTCAAGCCGATCTCCCAGTACGCGCGCGACAAAGTGGAGGCCGAACGGCAGGTGCTGGAGGCCGGCAACGGCATATCTCTAAGGCTTGCGACGGTGTTCGGCGTGTCGCCGCGCATGCGCATCGACCTGCTGGTGAACGACTTCGTCCACCGCGCGGTGACCGACCGTTCCTGGTGATCTTCGAAGGCCACTTTAAGCGCAACTACATACACATCCGTGACGTGGCCAGGGCTTTCCAGCACGTGATGGCGCGTTTCGACGAGATGAAAGAGCAGCCCTACAACGTCGGGCTGAGCGATGCGAATTTGTCGAAGCTCGAACTGTGCGCCGAGATCAAGAAACTGATCCCGTCGTTCTCTTACCTGGAAGCCCCCATCGGCGAGGATCCCGACAAGCGCGACTACATCGTTTCGAATGCGAAGATTGAGGCCACGGGCTTCCGGCCGTCCGTTTCCCTGCCCGATGGGATCAATGAACTGAAAAAGGCGTTCACGATTCTCAGGGCCCGGAGATACTCAAATGTCTGAGCCGGCCGCGCGGCGGGTTCGCCGTGAGTTTGCCGGGCCCGGAATTGCCGCCTGCCGGAAAGACGTTGGGGTTTTGAGACGAAGGGTGGGCTCCAGCTAGCCTATGTGGCGAGGCGATCTGCTTTATCTCGTCCGCAACCTGGTCCTGAAGGATTTCAAGATCAGATACCGCAACATGTCTCTGGGCATGCTGTGGTCGCTGTTGAATCCGCTGGTGATGATGGGGATTCTCACCTTCATCTTCACGGTGATCTTTCCTAACAGGACCGTGGATCATTTCGCGGTATTCGTTCTCACCGGGATGGTCCCCTACAACTTCTTCAGCCTGGCCTGGGGCGCCGCGAGTTCGTCGGTGATTGAAAGTTCCGACTTCATCAAACGCGTCAACGTGCCGCGCGAAATGATCCCGCTGACGGCTGTCCTGTCCACGGCGCTGAACATGGCGGCGCAGGTCGCGCTGTTGCTGGGGCTTGTTCTGTTTTTCGGCTACGGAGTGAACCGCTACTGGCTGTTGCTGCCGGTCGTCTGGGGTCTGGAGATCATCTTCGTCTGCGGGCTGGGTCTGATCACCGCCACCCTGGCCGTCTTCATCCGCGATACGCGCTACGTGGTGGAGTCGTTGAACCTGGTCCTTTTCTGGCTGGTTCCCATCTTCTATCCATTCAGCGCCATCCCGCAGCAGTTCCAGGAGTTCTACCAGTACAATCCGGTAGCAGCGCTTGTGCTAGCTTCCAGGAATATCCTGCTGGAAGGGATCGCGCCGGGTGGTGAACTGCTGATCAAGCTCGCACTAGTTTCCTTTTCTACCCTGGCTGCCGGAGTGGTTGTCTTCCGGCACTGGAAGAGCCAGTTTTACGACTATCTGTAATCAACGTGACCACTTCACCCATCGTCACCGTCCGGAACGTCTCCAAGAGCTTTGTCATGCACAAGCCCCGGAGGCTGCTGCGCAGCCATCTGAAGGAGATGATGGTCCGGCATCGGACAGAGCGGTTTCAGGCCCTGCGGGATGTGTCGTTTGAGGTGAACCGCGGCGAGAGCGTCGCCATCATCGGCCGCAATGGCGCGGGCAAGAGCACGCTGCTGGGCCTGGTGGCCGGTCTGGTGAACGCCGATTCCGGTACCATCCAGGTGAACGGTCGCGGCGCCGCCCTGCTCCAGTTGGGCTCGGGCTTCCACGCGGATCTCACCGGCATCGAGAATGTCCATCTCAACGCCTCCGTCCTGGGTGTCTCCCGCGAACGGACGGAAGAGCTGATCGGACGAGATCATCGAGTTCTCCGGCATCGGTGAGTTCGTCCATGAGCCGGTGAGATCCTACTCTTCCGGCATGGTGATGCGGCTGGCGTTCTCGGTCGCCGTTTTTGTGGATCCGGATTTCCTGATCATCGACGAGGTGCTGGCGGTCGGCGATCGCGCCTTCCAGGAGAAGTGCGTGGAGCGCATCTACCAGCTCCACCAGGCGGGCAAAACCATCCTGTGCGTTTCGCATGCCTCCGCCACGGTGAGGGAGCTTTGCAGCCGCGCTCTCTGGCTGGAAGAAGGCGTGCTGAGGATGGATGGGCCCATCGATGAGGTGATCGCGGCTTATGAGGGCGGCCTGAATCTGAGGCCTGTCCATCTGAACGAGCCGAAGGACGCTCCGGCCGCCGAAGAGGCCGCACCTGAGCCCGTGGATGAGGTGGAACTGCCGGTTCCGGAAGCCGCACCACTGAGTCTGGAGCCGCCGGTCGAGGAGATACCCGTCACCGAGGCCGTGGCCGAAACCCCCGTCGAGCCTGCTGAGGAAATTCCCGCCGAGAGTCCGGTGACGGAAGCTCCCACCGAAGCGCCGGAACCCGTTGCCGCCGCGGAGGCCGCCCCGGGTGAGTTGGATGCCGTGCCGGTCGAGCCGGCCGTGGAAGAGCCGGCGCCGCCGGTGCCCACCGGCCCACCGTGCGAGGAAGAGCTGGCCTACATCCGGGAGCTGGTGCTCAATCATTATTGCTTTGTGGACTACCAGAACCGGACGATCATGCCGCGTTCCACCACGGCCGCGCTGATCGTGCCGATCGACTACGAGAGCGTGGTGCCCAGGGAAAAGAACCGCGAGCCCTTCGAGGCCGTGACCGCGATGCTCGAACAGCGGATGTGGGCATTTCAGACATTAATCGACCGGCTGCAGCCATTCCTGAACCTGACCGATGTCCAGTTCGATCTGGCGGATCCGTCCGACGAAGTTTCCCCATTCTGGAACAACACCTTCTTTACCGGTATGGATGCGCGCGCCGCTTATGCGCTCATCCGCAGCCTGACTCCAGCCCGGGTCGTCGAGATCGGCAGCGGGAACAGCACGCGGTTTCTGAGAAAGGCGATCCGCGATGGTAAACTCGCCACCCGGATCACCTGTATCGATCCCTCGCCCCGCCTGGCGGTACATGCCGTCGCCGACGAAATCAGGACCGAAAGCATCATCCAGACCCCGCTGGACTACTTCTCCACCCTTCAGCCGGGCGACATCCTGTTCTTCGACGGCAGTCATCTCTGTTTCCACGACTCGGATGTCACGCAGTTCTTCCTGCGGGTCCTGCCGGCCGTACCGCGCGGAGTGCTGGTCCATATCCACGACATCTTTCTGCCCCAGGAGTATCCTCAGGATTTTGACATTCGTTACTACAACGAACAGTACATGCTGGCAGCGTTTCTGTTAGGTAATTCAAATTGGAAACCGCTGTTGCCCATTCACTATCTTTATGGACAGGGTGCATTGAATGCGGATGGTTGTTCATTTTGGATAGTCAACGGATTTGTGCCGGATCGGAGTTGAAACGCCGTTCCGGCAAAATGCGCTGATTTGTACTATTTGATATTCCCGTGGCTGTGATTTTGGATCGGTTTTTCGTGCCCAGGCCAGGATTCCCGTCCCCGGCGGGCATTCTCTCCGGCCCGCGCCTCCAGCGCGTCCGGAGCGCGGTCTGTGTTGGTAAGGTCCTCAATTGACAGGCCCGAGCATAGAGATTACCCTTAGACTGATCGCCTGGAAGGGGGGTGCAACCTCCAGGTGTGCCTGCATGGACCACGAGGGCGGAGGAAGGTGAAAGTGCTTCTACAAAAAACACGACAATTCAGACGATTACCATTCGGCGCACACTTATCGGCAAGTGCGCTCGCATTGGCAGTCATTATGACACCGGCATGGGGCGCAGAACGGATTCAATTGCTGCAGGAAACTCCTGGTCAGGCAGCTCAAGTCTCGTTTCGCTCGATCGGTTCGGTAGCCGGGGCGCGTAATCTCGCCCTGCCCGAAACCGGCGGCCATATTCTGGTCAGGACGGTGGATGGCGCGGTGTGGTCCTGGGGCAGCAATGCACAGGGACAATTGGGTGTGGGCGACCAGCAGGACCGGGCGGTATGGAGTCACCTCCCCGGGCTCACTTCGGTGATCGGCCTGGCTGCCGGAGCCCAGCATTCACTGGCGCTGCGAAGCGACGGAACGGTTTGGGCATGGGGCGCCAATACAGAAGGTCAGTTGGGCAACAATACACTGATCAGCCGCGCCCAGCCGGGCGTGGTGCCCGGGTTGAAGGACATTACCATGATCGCCGCGGGACAGCTCTTCTCGGTTGCTCTGCGCGCGGACGGCACGGTTTGGGCCTTCGGCTCGAACTGGAACGGAATCGTCCCCGGTGAGTCGCGCAAGCTGCTGACGGCTCCTCTGCAGGTCAGAGGATTGTCCGGGATCGAAGCGATCGCGGTCTACGGGAACATCGGTTACGCACGGGACACCCAGGGCCAGGTTTGGGCCTGGGGCACCGACAGCCGGACCGCTTCCGCCTCCGCCCGCATCGTCACGGGCGAAGATCTGGCGGCCAAGAGCGCCGAACTGCAGCGGCGCTTCAATCAGGAAGAGCCGGCGCCTCTCGTGGATGCCCAGTGGCTGGGCAACCGGCTGACTGAGCGCGCGGTCAGCGTGGTGGACAATACCCTCACCCTGATCCAGGGCTCCGCTCGCAGCGAATACCAGTTTGAAGGCGTCGTCCTGGACGCGAAGGCGGGCTGGGCGGTAGCGGTCATCTCCGCGGATCCGGCTACCATCGAAGCGCAGAACGCGACGGCCGCGTCCATCAAAGCGAACCGCGCCCTGGCCGCGAAGGGTCTGCTGTCGACGACCGGTCTTTCGGCCAGCGGCATCCAACTGCAGGCTGCGGGCTCCGCAGTCGGACTCATCAGTGCCTATTCGCAGCACACGCTCGCCGTCAAGGCGGACAACAGCGTGATCGCCTGGGGTGAGAACGGCAACGGCGTACTGGGGGATGGAACCGTCCAGCAGCGCTCGGGCCCGGTCTGCATCCCGATCTCCAGCGTCATCGCGGTGGCGGCCGGCATCAGCCACAGCCTCGCATTGCGATCGGACTTTACCGTTTCGACCTGGGGCGATGACACCTTTGGTCAATTGGGCAATGGGACCACCATTACCGCTTCCCGGACAGTGCCCATCACCCTGCCGGGTCTCACCGGCGTCATCGCCATCGCGGCCGGCCGTTATCACTCAATGGCTTTGAAGAATGACGGAACGGTCTGGACCTGGGGCAACAATTCGTTTGGTCAGTTGGGCGACGCGTCGACGACAAACCGCGCTAGCCCAGTCCAGGTTCCCGGCTTGACGGGCATCACCGCGATCTCGGCCGGCGAGTATCACAGTCTCGCCCGCAAGAGCGATGGAAGCGTCTATGCCTGGGGTTTGAATAGTGTCGGCCAGTTGGGTGACGGGACAACGACCTCGCGGTTGTCTCCGGTTGTCGTCACCGGGCTGGTTGCCCAGTCCATCGCTTCCGGCACCTATCACAACCTGGCGATCAAGGCCGACGGCTCCGTCTGGGCCTGGGGCGCGAACAGCTTCGGCGCGCTGGGTGACGGAACGCAAGTAAACCGTTCTTCCCCAGTACGCTCCGGCACCCTGGTGAATGTCGTGGAAGTCGCCGGCGGCGGTTATCATTCCCTCGCCGTCAGAAGCGACGGAACTCTCTGGACCTGGGGCTACAACTCGCTCGGCCAGCTGGGTCAGGGCAATCTGACCAATTCGTTGGTCCCCGCCTCTGTCAGCGGAATTACGACCGCGACCGCAGTGGGCGCCGGCGCGTTCCATAGCATAGTCCGTCTGGCGAACGGCTCCACTCTCACCTCGGGTGGCAATGAAAAGGGCGAATCCGGACGCGCTTCCAGCGCCGTGAACTTCACCACCTTTGCCTCGGTGGCGGCCGAGACCCCCTGTCTGCTGCCTGCTCCTACGCCCAGCACGTTGGGCCAGCGGCTGACGGCCGGTCAGGACCGCACCATGGTCATCTATAACGATGGCACCGTGTGGGGCAGCGGCAGCAACTCGAATGGCGAACTCGGCGACGGGACCACCACCAGCCGCACCGCGCCTGTCGCGGTGAGCGGACTGACGAACGCCCTCGGAGTTTCCGCCGGAACATCTCATACGCTCGTGGTCCTCAAGGACGGCACGGTGCGTAGCTTCGGACTCAACTCGAGCGGCCAGCTCGGCGACGGCGGCACGACGACGCGTCTGACGCCCGTCACGATTCCCGGCCTGACGAATGTCACCATGGTCTCCGGCGGCAAGACGCACAGTCTGGCCCGCAAGAGCGATGGCACCGTCTGGGCCTGGGGCGCCAACGCCAGCGGAGCCATCGGCGACGGCACCACCACCAGCCGCCTGTCTCCCGGTCCAGGTATCGGGCCTGACCAATGTGGTCAGCATCGCGGCCGGCGATTCGTTCAGCCTGGCTGTGAAGAGCGACGGCACGGTCTGGTCCTGGGGCCTCAACGCCAGCGGCCAGTTGGGTGACGGTAGCACCACCACCCGCCTGACGCCGGTGCAGGTGCCCGGAGTGTCGAGCGTCATCGCGGTCGCGGCCGGCGATTCCCACAGCCTTGCCCTCCGCAGCGATGGCACGGTTTGGGCCTGGGGTCTGAACACCTTCGGCCAGGTCGGCGAAGGAACCACCAGCACCCGGCTGAATGTGGCTCGCGCCGATGGAACCATCAATGTTGTGGCGATCGACGCGGGTGCCTCGCACAGCGTGGCGGTCCGCGCCGACGGTTCGGTTTGGGCCTGGGGTCTGAACACCAGCGGTCAGGTGGGCGATTCGACATCGTCCAGCCGCTTCGTCCCCACGCAGACCATCGGCATGTATGGCGGTCTGGCCGTCGCGGCCGGCGCCGCTCACAGCGCTGGGTTGAAGACCGATGGCTACGTTCGCGCCTGGGGCAGCAACCAGTCCGGCCAGTTCGGCCTGGCGGCGCCCACCAGCAGCACCACGGGTCTGCAGGGTCAGTTGCAGCCCGGCATCGTGTTGCCGGTCACCACGTTCGCCATCACCCCCGAAACAGGCAGCGGCGCCTCGCCGACGTTCAGCGCCGTCTACCGCTCGGTGAACGGTTTCGCCTCCTTCCTCTGGGTGCAGTTGCTCTTCGCCACTGCTCCGGACGGCGGCGGCCAGAGCTTCTGCTTCCTCCATTACGACGTCGTGGGCAATGGCCTGTGGCTCTATGGTGACGGCGGATTCTTCGTGGGTCCCATCGCCCCAGGAGTCTCCTCCCAGGTGCTCCAGAATGGGCTCTGCGCCATCAATACCCAATCGACGACGGTGACCATGAACGGTGCGAATCTCACTGTTTCGGCCAACATCGTCTTCAAGTCGACCACGCCGAGGAAGGCTTACCTGCGGTTGCATGACACCTTCGGCTACGACACGGGCATGTTCCAGCAGGGTGAATGGAACACAGTTTCCTCCACCCCGGCCACGCCCACCGTCAGCCCGAATGCCGGAACGGGCACGAGTCAGACCTTCACGCTGACCTACCCCGATCCTCCCGGCTTCTTCGGCGCCCCGTTCGGCTGGGTCCAGTTCCTGGTCGCCGCGGCTGGTGACGGCGGCGGCTTGCCGTTCTGCTTCGTTCACTACGATCGCGCCGGCAACGGCCTCTGGATGTACTCGAGCGACGTCGGGTTCTTCCTTGGACCGGTGGCGCCGGGCACGGCTTCCAATGCACTGGACAGCTCGGCCTGCACGGTCAACCCGGGCGGCACGACCATCCAGAATGTGTCCGGCAACCTGATCGTAACGGTGCCTCTCACCTTCAAGCCCCCGATGAGCGGCGCGAAGAAACTCTTCGAACGCACGTTGGATGTGCTGCAGCGCGATACGGGTATGGTCCAGACCGGAACCTGGAACATTCCATAACCTGAGCGTCACGCCAGAACATGGCAAAGGCCGCCGGATCCCGGGCAACTCCCGGAATCCGGCGGCCTTCTTCTTTGCCGGCTTCCCTACACAGTTAGCCTAGGGAATATTCCACCTCCCTGTCTGCAGCATGCCGGTATCCCGGAAGAGCACGTCCATCGTGCGTTGAAACTGCTTCTTGCCGCCGGACATCGGCGCGTTGAAGACAATGGGCACCGTCAGGACGAGATTCCCCGAGAGATTGGCCGCCGTGACTCCGGCCGTGTTGACTGAGCAGGCCGAACTCGCCAGCGCATTCGACGGCGTACCCGGCGCCACCGGCCCCAGGAAGAATCCGACATCGCCGGAGTACATCCAGAGTCCGTTGCCGGCCCGGTCATAGTGCACATAGCAGAAAGGCTTGCCGCCGCCGTCCGAGGCCGTCGCCACCAGGAATTGAGACCAGCCGAACGGCGCACCCGCGAAGCCGGGCGGATCCGGATAAGTGAGCGTGAACGTCTGCGTGGAGCCGGTGCCCGTTGCCGGGGAAGTTGTCATAGTGCCCAATGGCGCAGCCAGCGTGCTCCACGTTCCTTTCTGCACCCAGCCGCTGTCGGTCTGCGCCTTGTTCATGGCCCGCATGTACGTGTTCCGAGCGCCCGCCCGCCTTGAACACCACGCTGACATTGACGGTCAGCGTTTTCGCGACGCCCGAAGCCGACGAGCCCGATGTGTTCACCGCGCAGAACGAGTTCTGCAGCACATTCGACGTCGTCCCGGGCGCTATCGGGCCCACGAAGAACCCGCCATCGCCATACAGCCAGAACGCATTGCCCACCACGTCATAGTGCACGAAGCAGAAGGTCTGCCCGCCGCCGTCCGGCGCCGTCGCGAACAACAGTTGAACCCAAAGCAGGTCGGTGTACCCCTTGGCCGCCATGTAGGTGGCGTTGAATGTCTGCAGCGCGCCTGAGCCGGAGCCCGGCGTCACCGAGATCATGCTTGGTTCTGTAATCAGGAACACCTGCGTGACCGGCGTCGCCGCCGCATAGTTGGCGTTGCCCGGCTGACGCGCCGTGATGGAACAACTCCCCGGCGCCACCAGGGTCACGGTCGCTCCGGACACCGTGCAGACCGGCAGCGTATTGGACGTGAAGTTCACGGCCAGCCCAGAACTGGCCGAGGCCGTAATCCCGATGGGCGCCGAGCCGAATGGCTGGCTGGCAACCGGCGCAAAGCTGATCACATTCGTGCCCAGGATATTGGTGAGCGAGAACTGTGCCGTGGCCGCGACACCGCTGACACTGGCGCTCACCGAGTACGGTCCGCCGGCGGTGCCGTTGGCGCTCAGCGTAACCGCGGCGATGCCGGACGCATTGGTGGTGGCCGGGTTGGCGGAGGTGAGCACCGCGCTCGCTCCTGCACCTGGAACCGTGAAGGTCACCAGCTTGCCGGGAATGCCCGCGCCGCCGGCATCCGCCACCAGGGCCTGCAACGGTTGGCCGAACGCCGTGAGAATCTGGCTGCTCTGCCCGCTGCCGCCCGAGACCGTGATCGTGGCCGGTACCTGGAGGATGGTGGTCGGATCCGAGACGAGACCGCTGCCCGCGCCGCCGCCGGTCACCGAGACCTGGTTGGTCAATGCCGTGGCCGCGCTGCCGCTGATGGAGACATTGGCCAGGATCACCGGGTAGGAAGCGCTGGCCGCCAATGCCGTGCTGGTTGTGCACACATTGGTCGTACAGGACCATCCGGATCCGCTCATCCCCGTCAGCGTCATCCCGGCCGGCACCGTCTCCGTCACGGTCACCAGTCCCGACGTGGATGCGCCGCCGTTGTTCGTCACCGTAATTGTGTACTGCCCCGTGCCGCCCTGCGTGAAGCTGCCCGCATGCGTCTTGGTAATCTGCCAGTGGGCCACGGCCGGGTTGACCACGAACGAGCCCTCGACAAACACACTGCAACTGTTGGCCGCATTCTGCACACCGATGGGGAAGCCGCCCGCCGTCGTCAGATCCGTGTTGCTGAGCTGTACCTGGAGATGCTGCGCGTCCTGGAACACCACGGTCCGCAGCGACGAATAGAATCCGTTCACAAACACCTTCGTGGAGGCGCTGAACCCACTGCCCGTGATCGTCACCATGCCGCCCGCCGAGCCCTGATTCATCGACGACGGGGTGAACCCGCTCACCGTCAACGGCGCCGCCACCGTGTTGAGATTCGCCGTCACCGCGAACTCATCATGCACCGTCAACGACTGGGGGTTGGCCGAAGTATTCAACGTCCCCGAGAAGCCCGTGAAGAACCATTGGGCAATGGGGTTCACCTGGAAGTTCACCACGGTTCCATCGAGATACTTCTGGTCGGCCAGCGGCGGATTCGGCGCGCTTGCCGCGCACGACGGATTCACCAGTGAATAGCCGCGGTAGGACGGCGTGAACGAAGCCGTGTAATTCGTACTGCTGGCCGGCAGTGTGAGATTCTGTGCCGCCGTCGCGCTGTTCGTCGCGCCCAGCGTCCAGCTGTTGAACTTGTAAGCAACGTTGGAGGTCACCGGCGTCTGCAGGTTGGTGATGTTCAACGTATGCGCCGAACCCGAACTCCAGCCGTCCGCCGGCGTAAAGATCTCCGGAATCACATGCGTGGCGCCATCCACAATAGCTGTCACGGCGGGATTCAGCGGACTCGTGGGCGGCGCCGGGTTCGTGAAGGTCGAACCAACTGTGTACAGCGTAGTCGTGGGCTCCAGGTCAGCCTGGATATTCCAGGGCGCGGCCAGGATGATCCACTCCCGGGGATTCGCGCCGCGCGGCAGGAAGTCGTTCCCGAACCACTTGACGAAGACCGAACTGGCGTTTGGAACGGCCTGCCCGGTGACCTTCTGACGCAGCAGGTAGTGCGAGACCCCGCTGATCGACTGCGGCAGCGGATTCAGATTCAGCGTCCCGCCGCCCAGCCCCGTCAGGCCGTTGTTGGCGGGATTGATGGGGTTGTAGCGCTGGTAGCTGGCCTGGTAGACCGTCACGGCCGGACTCGAGGCCGGCGAAGTGAGCGAGCCCGTGCCCGAGGTCACCGTGATCTGGTGCGTCTGCGCTCCGCCGTCATTCCAGTTTCCGAAGAAATAGCGCGAACCGTCCGCCGGCGTCGTCTTCTGCGAGCCGGTAGGCGCCGAGAGCGTATGAACCGTACCCAATGCCCAGGCAAACGTTTGCGGAGCCGTCAACGCCACGCCATCCACGGTGATCGGCAGATTCGGCGGATTCGTCGTGATGGTCACGCTGGTCGGCGCCGCTCCATACAGCCGCTTCACCGCATCGATGTCACCCGGCGAAAAGGTGGACGATTCGCCAATCGGCATGCCGGCCGGAATCGTCTCCAGCACGACCTGGTTGTTCTTGGAAAAGCCAGTCGCGCCGTAGTGCATGATCGACGCGTAGTCGTATAGCCCGACATTCTGGGCATTTCTGTTCTGGCTGCCGAAATTGCCTGCCAGCAGCGGAATGTCGAGATTGGCCTGGTTGAACGTGAGAAACGTCGCGTTGTCGCTGCGCTGATGCTCGTGATACAGGCCGATGGAGTGGCCCATCTCATGCAGCAACGTGGGCACTCCACAGTCAATCGATCCCTGCAGCGACTGCTGTCCGCCCGCCCGTCCCAACGTCGCGAAACACGACCCGCTGTGGTCCGCCGAGTTCAGGTCGATGGCCACGTAGTCGGCTTCGGCCACACGCGGCACGAACTGAATCAGTCCGGAAAAGACGGTGTTGAACTGGCTAATGGCGGTCGTCATGTTGGCGGTCCCGCTCAGCACGACGTAAGGCACCTTGGCCACGTGAGTGATCGAGTCCACCGGCCAGAGGCTGCTCGAATACAGGATCGTCAAGCCTTCCCGCTTGCCCTCCGTGGATTTGCCCTGGCCGGGTGCCCGCTCTGGTGGATCCTCCGGACCCGGCAGGATGTCACCCTCGATCACCGCCTCACCGTTCACCAGTTCGTAGGTGACAGACTGGCCGTTCCAGCGGCCCATCCGCCGTTCCGGTTCGGCTGATGCCTGCGCCTGGGCATAGATGGGTACGGACACCGACGACGCCGTGCCTTCCGGATCGACCGCCGACACGTGGATCCCGTTCAGGCCGCTCCGCAACGCAATGGGGCCCAGCGTGAAGCGGTATTCCGTCGAACCCTCCGCGATAGCCTGAAACTGCGCCATGCCGCGGCGTCCGGTCTGGTCGGTCCAGATGACACTCGCCAGACCGGCCGGCGCGGTGATCGTCCCTTCCAGCGACACTGTGCGGCCCGCCGTTTCCAGCAGCCCCTGTACAGGCAGCCCCGAGACCCGAATAGACGGGGCCTGCTGAGCGACGGCGGTCATCCAGATCGACGCAAGCAGCCAGCAGAATGTATGCTTTTGAGTGAGAAAACGCATCGAGCACTCCTCCCGGACTTCAGGGCACTCCCAGGCAGGGCGCCGGCCAGGGCGGTCAGTCACGCCGGGCCACCTGCCTTCAACCGATCAGATTGTACACTTCGATCTCGCGCCGGTCTCCCTGGCCGCGCCACGGATTCCGTTCCGGCCCACCCCAGGCCGAACCGTTGCAGCCGTCTTTGACCCCGGCTTTTCACCCCGGCTCTCACTACGACACGCGCCCGCCTGCGGCGGAACCGGAAATGTCCAGCCCCGCCAGGACAGGGCCCGTCGCGTCTGCTGCATCGGCCAAAGGGGGATGTTATCCTTCCATAAGATCGGGTGGGTGGTCCGGTTGTAGGACATCCCTCCCTCGATTGGACGATGCCCAACCACTGGCTCCAAAGCGCCAAGGAGTATGTCCGACCCTACTATTTGAAGTGGTTCTTCTTTCGGCTCCGGTCGCAAAACTGCCCCACTTATTTTAGGGAGTGCTGGAATTACCCCACCGCATCGCTCGATCTCCCACTGCCTCGCCAGCCGGCTTCCAATGGCGGCAACTCTCAGCCCGCCAAGGGCGACATTCTATTCCTCCCTCTCGCGGACTGGCACACGCGCATCCAGCGCACACAGCACCTCGCGCTCACCTTTGCCTCGATGGGGTATCGCTGCTTTTATGTGAATCCGCACCTGGGTCGTGAGTTTCCCACCGTCTATCCAACCAGCCCCAAACGTGTGGTCTCCGCCTTGTCTCCTTCCATTCAGGAGCTTCACGTCCACTTGCCGCGGGAGCCGGTCTTCCATCACGGCTGTCTCCGCCCCGGCGAGGTCTCTGCCCTGACTGAAGCGATCTGCCGCCTGCCGTTCGGTTTCGACAACGGACCCCCACTCATCCTCACCAGCTTTCCGCTCTGGGCTGAAGTGGCCCACGATCTCCGGCGCAAATGGGGCAGCCGCATCGTCTACGATTGCCACGACCTCATGGCCGGCTTCGGGAACATCTCGCCCGATCTGCTGTGGGCCGAATCCCGGCTCATCGACTCCGCTGATCTGGTCATCTTCTCCGCCCAGTCGCTGCTCGACCACTGCTCCGCCGCCCACAAAGACATCCAGGCGCGGTCCATCCTTCTGCGGAATGCCGTGAGCGTCTCCGACTTTGGCTCTTATGCCGTGCCGCCCAAATGCGCCACCGCGAAACCCGTCATCGGCTATGTCGGTTCGCTGAGCTCCTGGTTTGACGTCGAGTACATCCGCTTCGCCTCGGCCGCGCGGCCGGACTGGCAATTCGTGCTCGCCGGCCGGATTGAACACCCGCGCATCGAGTCACTCCGCCATCTGCCGAACGTCCGCCTTCTGGGAGAGGTGCCCTACGCCGATCTCGCCCGCCATTTCAGGACCTTCGATGTGGGCATCATTCCGTTCGTTCGCAACGCCCTCACCCTCTCGACGAATCCCATCAAGCTGTACGAGTACTTCGCCTATGGACTGCCCGTGGTCAGCGCCAGCTTGCCTGAAGTGGAGCGGTACTCCGATCTGGTGTACCTCGCCAACGACCCGCAGACCTTCCTGCAACAAATCGACGCGGCGTTGAAGGAACAGGAGGAGAGCCTGTCCCTCAGGCGCCGCGCCATAGCGAATGAAGAGAGTTGGTGGGTCCGCTGCCAGGAACTGGAGCGGCGGTTAAACTAGGACTGACATCCGGCGATCTGCCGGAACGTCAACCCAAAAACAACAGAGACTTCGTCAGCGGTGCGCCCCCGCCGACATCGCCTGGTAGCGCAGCGTGTGGGCCATATTCATCTGCATCATCAGCATGCTCAGATTCGCGTGGGCATCCTGGTTGTCAGCCTGCACTGCCAGGGCCTGGCGATAACAGCGGACCGCCTCCCTCGGATTGCCCAGCGCCTCCATGACTACACCCAGATCGTTCCACGTTCTGCCCATATGCGGATTCAGATCCACGGCATGGCGCAACGCGACCACCGCGTCCTCCAGCCTCTGATCCTCCAGCGCCTGGACGCCAATGCGATGATACTCCCGCGCGGCAAGCCGGCTCGGATTGGTGTCGGAAACATGCGCCATCGTAATTGCTCCTAGTTGAACCATCGGCTGAACACCCGATCCGCTTCAGTGCTCCCTAGGGTTTTTCTGTCTACACCCAATTGAGGTACTTAGTTGTTGAGCGCGCCGGACTGCCGCAAAGTCCCGTGTCTGCAGCAATTTCGTGTGCTGCCGGCAGTTGTGGTGGCATAATCGAAATTGACGGACCCCTTTGATCTATGGGTGCCCTACTGAGAATTCGTGGTCAGAAGGTCTTTCTACGCAAGGGCTTTTGGCGTTGCGCCGACAGCGTGCTGGAGACGGAACTCACGCGCGTGACGGACTCGTGGATCCGCGAAACCGGCGGACCCGCCTTGAGCGCCAACGATCCTGAGTTCGAGGTGGCCCGCGAAATGGCCAAGCGCTATCGCGGAAAGCTGCTGTCGCACGTGCCCACCCGCGGGCGTGCCGTGGCTCGCATGTATTTCAGTAAGCGGCAGCTTCAGCTGTTCCCGGACTGATCGGTTCGTTCCCGCCGTCCGGGCCCAGGTTGCTAAAAGATGAACGGTCCGTCCGCCGGACGCCACGCCAGGCCGATCCCGACATAAGCATCCCGCTGCTGTTTGGAACCCGAGATCGAGATATAGCGGTAGCCGCCCTGCATCGTTGCGCTCACTGAGCGGAACAGGCGGTAGCTCGCCATCGCTCCACCCTGCGCCGACTGGCTGTTCCGCAGCACCGCCACCTGTCCGGACATGCGGTAGTAGTTCGCCACGAAATTGATGCCGATCTTCTGCCCCACCGGGAACCCGTAGCCGAAACTCACCACGTCGCGAATGGACGCATACAGCAGCCCGTTCCCGGGCGCCAGCCCATGATCGAATCCCACGTTGAAGTGGCTGGACGGCGTGTTGTAGGTAAGGACGGCCCGGCCTGAACCGGTAATCCGCTTGGTCTGCTTCACCTCGAGAACGCTGCCGGTGCCCAGCAGCGCGGCCAGTTCCGGATCAATCGGCGTGCTGCCGATAAAGGTCGACGACAGGCGCGAAGCACCGCCCTGGACCATGATCCTCATCCGCGGGCTCAATTCCTTCTGCAAGCCCAGGGAAACCGCGTCGAAGTGCACTCCGCCGAAGAATCCTACATAGTCCAGATTGGTGCGCACGTAGTTGGCGCCCACTTGCGTCGTCCGGGAAAGCTGATAGACCGCGCCGCCGCCGCCGTTGTAGGAATTCAGGCCATTCAACCCGTTGGTCCGGCGCGCGAAACTGGCGCCGCCAAAGGCGCCAACCGACAGGCGCTCCGATACCCGGTAGCTCATCGCGGCGCGTCCGGCATAGAACTTCACCCGGCCGCTGACCAGCTCATTGTCGACCAGGCCGTTCTGATTGGGATCGTCCAGACCGCCGCCCCCGCCCAGACCGAATCCGCCGCCCAGTCCGGGAATGCCGGTCGACCCGTAGGCTGACCCCACCCCGTATCCGCCATCGGACAAGCCGCCAAAGCTGCTCACCCGGAACTGCCAGCGCTGATTCAACTGCCGGCCGTAGCCCAGGTTCACCAGGTGCGACTGCCGCCACCGTTCCGCACTCCGCGCGAACGACAGATTGTTGTAGGTGCCCGAACCCAGATAGCCCGCCGTGAGGCTGCTGTTCTCCCACGATTTGGTGCCGCCGATGCCACCCGCGGCGGAGCCCATGAACCGGTCCCCCTGAATGCCGAGCTGCTCGGCGTTCAAGGTGCGCGAGTAGTTGCCGTTCACTGCCAGCCAGGGGAGAAAACCGATGCCCTGGGAAAGATTGGTGCCGTTCTGGTCCATCTGCGACTGGCCCACGGGGCCGCTGCCGAATCCACCCACACCGCCTGTATCTCCGAATTGTGCCTGTACAGGGCCCGCCAACCAGAGCCGCGATGCCCAATACGAGAACCAGCTTCATTGAGTTCCTCTTCCTCCGTCACCTTTCCAGGTTTCCGCCCGGTGGTGCTCTGCTAAATCGTTTGAATCCCGTCGGCTTACGCCGATCACCCTGCCGTGCCCTGCACGCTCGCCTTCCCATCATAGTATCGGATCACCAGGGAGATTTCCTTACTTTAGACTCGCGCCGGAGAGCGCCTGTCTTCGCCTCGTCCTGCCAGCCGCACCTTTCGACTGACCCTGTCGATGGAATCCGTTACACTAGAGGCTTCGGGTGGATGAGCCGCGCTAACTCTTTCACGGCGCTCTTGCTGGTGGCTTCCCTGTCGCCCAGCCTGTCCTTTGCTCAGAAGCCCGCTGCCCCCGCTGCTCCACCCGCCCGCCCCAGCGCCCCGCAGCCTTTGGAAGGGCAAGGGCAACTCGACGCCAGCCCGTCTCTCTTTGCCGTCCTGGCCGCCATCAATGCCGCCGGCTACAACACCAACCTGGACTCGCCCACGAACAGTCCCCTGCGCGCCGCCGTGCGCAAGTGGGTGGATGCCAGACAGCCGCCGTCTCTGCGCCGGTTGAAGCAGTTCTTCGCGGACCACCACCAGGACGATCCGAACGCCGATGTCAGCCAGTACATCAGCTTCGCGCTGGCTTCAGCCGCCCCGCCCGATTTCAAATCGCTCCTGCCCGACAACCAGCAGCCCCCGGATGTCGCTGCTTTGGAAGGGTTTAGGGAACTGCTCACCGAGTTCTACCGGGAGGCCGATCTGGAATCGGCCTGGAAACAGGCTCAGCCTCTCTACGATCAGGCCATCGCACGCTATCACGAGCCGGTCACCCAGGCCGTCCTGGAATCGAACTCCTACCTGCGCAACCCCACCAGCGGCACCCGAGGCCACCGTTTTCAGGTGTTCGTCGATCTTCTGGCTGCTCCAAATCAAGTCCACACAAGAGTTTACGGCGACTACTATTTCGTGGTGGTGACGCCTTCCGTCGAGCCCAGAATCCGCGACATCCGCCACGCCTATCTCGACTACCTGGTCGATCCGCTCGCCATTCGCAACTCCAAGTACTTCGACAAGAAGAAAGGACTCGGCGATCTCGCCCAGGCCTCCCCCATTCTTGCCGAGGATTACAAGAATGATTTCGTTAGACTGGCTAGCATGTGCATGGTGCGCGCCATCGAGGCCCGCCTGGACAAGACCAGCGGTAACGCCTACGTCGACCAGTCGATGAAGGAAGGTTTTATCCTCACGGCCTACTTCTACGAGGCGCTGCCCGCCTACGAGAAGCAGGACCTCGCCTTCCGCATGTACCTGCCCGACATGATCGACCACCTCGACGTCGCCAAGGAAGACAAACGCATCGCCCAGGTGGAGTTCGTCACGCAGCGTGCCGCGCGAGTCGTCAAGAGCGCCCCCAAGCCGGTCGAGGCGCCGCTTACCGGACCTGCCGCCGATCTCGCCGCCGCCGGTCAGTTTTACTCCACCCGCAACTTTTCAGCCGCCCGCACCGCCTACAGAAAGGTGATCGAGCAGTCTTCCGACAAACCACTGCAGGCGAAGGCCTTCTTTGGATTGGGACGAATCGCCGCGCTCGAAAAGCACCCCGAACTTGCCGTACAGATGCTCGAGCGCACGCTCGAGTTGGATCCCGAACCGTTTGAGCGCGCATGGGCCTATGTATATCTGGCCCGACTGGTCCTTGCCGCTGAAGAGCCGGATACCGAGGCCGCGCTCAAGTACTATCAGGCCGCTCTCGCCGTTCACGGGGCCAGCGAGGGTGCCACAAAAGCGGCCCGGCAGGAATTAAATACCGTGACCGCTGCTCTTAAGCAAGCTAAACCCTAGAGGTAATACTCCATGACTCGTTCCATCATCACGAAAGCACTCCTGGCTCTAACCATCTCCCTCAGTCTCCTGCCGGCGCAGACCGCGAACCCCAAAGTGCCTGTTCCCAAGGGACAGAAGGAGCAGGATGCCATCATGGCCATGTTCCAGGCGCAGGACCCCGATGCGCGCATCGCGGCGGCCAACTCCCTCATCACCAAGTTCTCTGAAACCGAGTTCAAGGCCACGGCCCTCTACCTCGCCGCCTTCTCCTATCAGCAGAAGAACGATGCGGAAAACACCATCGTCTTCGCCGAGAAGTGCCTGGAAGCCGACCCCAAGTTCTTTGGCGCCCAGATCATGATCGCCAGCAGCCTGGCGTCGCGCACCAAGGAATTCGACCTCGATAAGGAAGAAAAGCTCGGCCGCTCCGAGAAGATGGCCAAGGCCGCTTTGGAACTCATTCCCTCCGCCACCAAGCCCAATCCGCAGATTCCGGACGAGCAGTGGAATGGTATGAAGAAGGACTTCATGGCTCAGGCGCACGAAGCCCTGGGTCTCGCTGCCCTGGTGCGCAAGAAGTACGACGCCTGCGCCGACGAGTTCAAGTTCTCCGTCGAGAATTCGGCCACGCCGGACCCGGCCGTGATGCTCCGTCTCGCCAGCTGCCAGATCAAGGTCAACAAGTTGGATGAGGCCCTCGCCATGGTGGACAAGGCCTTGGCCGATCCCAATGCCCATCCTCAGGTGAAGAGCGCGGCCACCCAGCTCAAGATGGACATCAACAAAGCCAAGGCTGCGGCGAAGTAAAGTTAGAAGTGATGCGTGCGCCGCTGGAGGAGCTGGAACGCCGGCTCGGTCATACTTTTGCCGACCGGGAACTGCTCCTCCGCGCGCTCACCCATAAATCCCTCCTGGCCGACGCCTCGCCCGAGTCTTACCTCCCGGAGTCCGTCGTCCGCGACAACGAACAGCTGGAGTTCCTCGGCGACGCCGTTCTCGGCTTCCTCGCCAGCGAGTACGTCCTCACCCTCTGCCCCTCCTACCCGGAAGGCAAACTCTCCAAACTGAAAGCTCACCTCGTCAGCGCCGCGCACCTGCTCAGCACGGCCCAGGCGATCAACCTGGGCGACTATCTGCTGCTGGGCCGGGGCGAGGAGATGAGCGGCGGCCGGGCGAAGAAAGCTCTGCTCGCCAACGCCGTCGAAGCGCTCATCGCCGCCCTCTATCTCGACGCGGGGCCCGTGGCCGGGCTCGACGTCTGCCGCCGTTTTCTGGAAAAGTACGTCTGGGGCGGCATCCGGGTAGAGCAACTCGGCGAGGCCGAAGTGCCCGTCGACGCCAAGAGCGCCTTACAGGAGCTGGCTCAGTCCCTCAAGCTGCCCGTTCCTCGCTACGTTATCGTCCAGGAGACCGGCCCGGAGCACGCCAAGACGTTCATGGTGGAAGCCCGCGTGGGCCGCGAGTTCACGGCCCAGTCGGAAGGCACCTCGAAGAAGGCAGCCGGCCAGAAAGCCGCCGAGCTCCTGCTCCAGCACCTGCAATCCCTTCAGTCGAAATAGCCTGCCTACTTGCCCGCGGCCTGCACCGGTTCCTGCGCCGCCGCCAGCTCATTCAGCACCACAATGTCGACGCGCCGGTTCCGCCGGCGGCCTTCGTCCGTGTCGTTGCTGGCCACCGGCGCCGTGTCCGCGAAACCGGAGATCGCCATCCGGCTTCGGTCCACCCCGTACCGCTCCGCGAACAGCTCCAGCATGGCAATCCCCCGAGCCGCCGACAGATCCCAGTTGCTGCGGAATCTCGATGTTTTGATGGGGATCGAGTCTGTGTGCCCTTCCAGCCGGATCGGGTTCGGATAGCGCTTGATTTCGTTCGCGATCACCTCCAGCATCGGCAGCGTGGTCGGCTCCAGGATGTCGCCTCCCGAAGGAAAGAAGGTGGCCTCCTTCAGACTGATGACCAGGCCGCGCCGCTCCATGCGCACCTCCAGCCGTCCCGACTCGATCTCCTTCTTGAGCGTGTCGTTCAACTGGTGGAGCGACGGCAGCAGTTCCACCGGCCGCGGCTTCTTCTCCACCTGCGGCAGCACGGCCACATTGGATGGCGGAATCTGACCCGGCTTGGGAGGATTGTTGTTCAACAGCCGCGAGAGCGCCGGGCCGAACGTCCCCTCGGTCAGGGCTTCGCGAAATGCGTGCGAGATCAGCGTGGCTTTCTCTTTGTTGGTCTGCGAGTTGGCGTACATCATGACAAAGAACGCGAACAGCAGGGTCATGAAGTCCGCATAGGACACCAGCCACCGCTCATGGTTCGGATGATCGCCCGCCTTCTTCTTCCTCGCCATCCCCGGCCCTTATGCCGCCGACCGCTGCGTATCCGCTGCCGTCTCTTCCGTCCGGGCAGGAGCCCCCGAAGTAAATGCCTCCAGTTTCCCGCGCAGCATCTTCGGATTCATGCCCTCCACAATCGCGCAAACGCCCTCCAGCATCATCTCCCGCTTTTCCCGCTCCGCCGCCCCGCGCAGCTTGATCTTCAGGGCCGCCGGCAGAAACAGCAGGTTGGCCGAGCCGACGCCGTAAATCGTTGCAACAAAAGCTGCAGCAATCCCCTTGCCGACTTTGTTCATGTCCGACAGCTCACCCATCACGATAATCAGCCCCAGAACCGCCCCGATAATGCCGATGGTCGGCGCAAACCCGCCCGCGATCTCAAAGACCTTCGCCTCTTCCTCCAGGCGCCGCTCCGCAACGTCCATCTCCAGGTCCATCGCCGCCCGGATCTCGTGCAGATCCATCCCATCCACCGCCAGCATCATGCTCTTGCGCAGAAACGGGTCCTGGATCTCCGAGGCCTCCTGCTCCAGCGACACGACACCGTTCTTGCGGGCCCGCAGCGCATAGTTCACCATCAACTCCAACGTCTCCTGGCTGTTGTCGGTGTATTCGAACACCAGGCCGCCGGCGCGCCGCGCCGCGCGCTTCACTAGATCCACGGGATTCGCCACCAGGGTCGCCCCGATGCTGCCACCTAGCACGATCAGCGCCGCCGAGGCGCCCCACAGATCCCCAGCCCGCCCGTGCTCCAGAGCATAGCCGGCCAGGATCCCCAGCAGCGCCAGACCGAGGCCGCCGACCGTGCCGAGGTCCAGCTTCCCCCGCTCTTTCCCGTCTCCTGTCTGCTTTGCCTGTTTTCGCTTTGCCGGTTGTTCCCTGACCTCCGCGACTTTGCTCATACCCGGCTCATCCCCTGTAGCGGATCCGGCGCTCCCACCGGCCCGCGCGCAATGGGATGGATGCTTCGCCGGAACTCGACCACCCGGCGCAGCACCTCTTGCGGATCCTCGACGACGAGGATCTTCGTACCATTCACGGTGGTGATCAGCGTGTCGGGCGTTGAGTCAATGAATTCAATGAGATCTGAGTTCAGATAGAAGGATGCCTGATTGATTCGCGTCAGACGGACCATGCTGGTGACCTCAATTGCCCATATCGGACAGAGGCCGCCGTCCTTCAGCTCTTTTCAGGCAGAGCGGGAGCGGCTATCTCATTGGTTTTGGGAGCTGAGGTGGACGGGGCGGAACTACCGCAGTAGTTCCAGAATCGCCTTGAGTTCCGCCTTCACCCCGGCCATCTTCTCAGTGGCGCGAGCCGCCATCTGCACCGGATCCGGTCCAAACAGGCTGCTCTGGGTGGGCGGTGGCGGAGGGGGCGCCGATGGCGTCGCCTGGGCCGAGCGGGGCGAAGATTTGCGCTGATGCAGGAACGTGCGGGCGCCCTCGATCGTGAACCGCTTTTCGTACAGCAGGTGCTTGATCTCCAGCACCATCTCCACATCCTTGCGGCGATAGAGGCGCTGGTTCGTGCCCGACTTCTTCGGCGAGAGCTGGTTGAACTCCGTTTCCCAATACCGCAGAACGTACGACTTGATTCCCGTGATGCGGCTGACATCGCCGATCCGGAAATATAGCTTGTTCGGAATCTCTACCGGCTGGGGCCGGGTTGCTGCGGTGGCCATCGGGTTGTGGGAGTCTACCGTCATCCTAGAGAAAGACAAACCCGGCGTCAACCATTTCCGGCTCTTTTTGTTTGATGCGGGAACCACCCGCCTCCGTTACCATGAAAACGTCATGGCCTTCATTGCCGGCGCGTCCATCCTGTACGCGAAGCGTTGCGCGCCGGACAGTCGCTCGATCGCGTGCATATCGTCAAGGGAGCCGCCGGTCCCCGCCTCCAGGAAATCATCGATCTCTGCCGCGCCGCCAAGCTGCCGGTCCGTTTCGACACCCGCGAAGCTCTCGACCGGCTGGTAAAAGGCCTGCCGCATCAGGGAGTTGTGGCCGTTCCGTCGACGCAGGAGGCGCACACGCTGGAGTCCGTCGTCGACAAGCCGGGCCTGCTTGTCGTGCTCGATGGCGTCGAGGATCCCCACAACCTGGGTGCCATCATCCGCACCGCCCACGCCGCCGGCGCGACTGCTGTAGTAATTCCGGAGCGCCGGGCCGCCGGACTCACCGAAACGGTCGCCAAGTCCGCCGCCGGAGCCCTCGCCCTGCTGCCGGTCGTCAAAGTAAACAATGTGAACCGTGCTCTCGAGACCCTCAAGCAGCACGGATTCTGGATCTACGGCGTCGACGAACGCGGCAAACAGAACTACTCCGATACCGAATTCACCAATCCCGCGGCCATCGTCCTGGGCGGCGAAGGACATGGTCTGCATGAGCAGACCCGCCGCCACTGCGACTTTCTCATCCGCATTCCCATGGCGGGCCAGATTGCGTCCCTGAACGTCTCGGTGGCCGCCGGGGTCGTCCTGTTCGACTGGCGCCGCCGCAACCCGGCCTGATCTCAGCGCAGCGACGCGATGGCCTCGCACGCCTCGTCCCGCCTCACCACGGACTTGGACGCAAACGGGAACTCCTGAGCGCTCGAGTTCTTTACCTGACCTGCGCAGGGCGCCCTGGGTCATTTTGCGGAAGACCTCCGGAGTCACCGGTGCATCCGGATAGACGAAGGCCATCGAGTCCTTGTAGGACGCATAGGTCAGGTATTGCCGGACCTCGAACGGCAGGAACGGCTGGCCCGAGGAAGTGCTGGCATCATACAGCGTTTCTATATACTTAAAGGCCTCATGGCCACGTGGCGCGTCGCGGAAGTGCGCTCCGGTGATGCTCAGAGGCAGGCCCAGGCCCTTCACCAGCAGCCGGGCCAGTTCGCCCACGGTGATGGGTCTTTCCGGATGAAACCGGTAGTTTTCGTCGCCATCCACCGCACCCATCAGGCTCAGCTTCTGGATCGCCGTAAAATGCGCCATGGATGCGTCTACATCCTGGTAAAAGAACAACTTGGCGCGGGAAGCGAGCAGCCGTCTCTGCAATTCCGGCACCGGCACGGCCCGAAACGCGAGGCCCTTCTTCAGGGCGAGCACCGCCGCCGCCCCGGCCGCTTCCCCTAGGGCTGACCAGACCAGTTCCATGCGAACCGATGTCATGGCCACGTGCGACGACGAAATCGCCACAGGCACCAGCAGACCTTCCCGGTTCACCGGCACCAGCACCCCGTACGGGATCTGATAAGGACCCGTGACGTCCACCAGGTTGATCGCGCCTTCTCCCGAGCAGCGCGAGTCGCGATTGGTCGGATTCTGGACGTTGTGCGAGTCCATCTCGTACAGCCCGATGGCCACGCTGTCCGAGTGTAGCGGCCCGCGCAACCCATTGCCTCGCAAGTCCTTATGGATATCGCTCTCGGTTAGTTTGTACAGCCCGTGTATGCGGCGCGCCTCGCGCACATAGAGCTTGTAGGGGAAGTTGCCGTTGTCGGTGAACTCGTCGTCGGCCGGCCCGAAGTTGGGCTGTTTGCCCTCGGTCTGGATGTGGTGGAGAGAAGCCCAGGGCGTAGTCGCGGTACTTTTTGGCGATCTCGGCGCGCTCCGGCCAACCCGCCTCGGGGTAGGCCCACTGCGGACCCGACCAGTCGTTCCCCCAATTGATACCCAGCACGTCCACTTTGCCGTTGGGCAGGTAAGCCTTGAGGGGCGACCACTTATAGCGGCTGGGGTCATATCCGGGCGGCGGGGTTTTGATCCGGTGTGGGCCGTCCGCCTTGCCGTAGTCCTTCACCAGGAACCGGTAGTTGTAGGCCATGATCTTTTTGTCGCCCTGGCCGCTGCCACCGGGCAGGATGGTGCCGGGCAACTGGTAGACCCCTTCGCAGAACACGTCGGTATAGATTTCCCCCGCATGGGCTGCTCGGGCGAGCGCGCCTCGCGGCCGAGATCGTACGGGACGCCCGCAAAGGCCGCCACATCGCCCTCATAGGTCGCATCGATCACGGCGCGGCCGCGGTAGGTGTGCTCCGTTCCCTGGGCATCCTTGGTGACGACGGCCACCACGCGATCGCCTTCCAGCTTGGCTGCGACGGGCACCTCCCTGTAGTAGGTCTGGATGCTCGGGTGTTCGGCCAGCATCTTGCGGTAGACCATCACCCCGACCTTCGGTTCCCAGGCTTGGCCCATCGGGACGCTGTGGCGCACTTTGGGAGCGGCCAGTTGCGCCTTTACCACGGGATCGTTGGCCAGTTCCGTGCGGTGGTAGTGCGCAATCCGCCGGCGGAAATCCTCGAAGACTCCGCTGACCGATTGCACCATCGCATCGTCAGCCCGGGAGACCCCGCTGGTCAGGAGGCCGCCCGGAACGGGCATCTCCTCCACCAGGGCGACGCTCAGTTTGGCCCGGCCCGCCTGGATGGCGGCAGCGATGCCGGCAGGGGTCGCACCAATCACCACCACATCGTACGAATCGAGTCGCTGGGCAGGCAGAAGGGCGCAAAAGGACGCCAAAACGACAAGTGTTGTTTTCAGGTTTTTCATGCTGGGAGCCAAAACGACAGGTGTTGTTTATCTAGAAATAGAGCTTCAGCGCCAGTTGGATGTTGCGCGGAGCACGGGCCGAGGTGATGCGGCCGAACTGCAGCGGCGCGCTTACGTTCGTGGCCGGGGCAAACCACTGTGTGTGATTGAAAGCATTGAAGAACTCGGCTCGGAACTGGAGGTTGTAGCGCTCCAGGAACGACGTGTTCTTCATCGCCGCCAGGTTCCAGTTGTTCGTGCCAGGCCCGATGATGATGTTGCGGCCCGCCGTGCCGAAGGTTGCCGCCGGCGGAGCCACGAAAGCCGCCGTGTCGAACCAGCGCAGGATGTTGCGGTCGCCGGAGTCCAGATTCCCTTCGCCGATGCGGTTGGCGCGCAAGGCGGTGAAGGAGCCTGCGCCTGACGTATCCGCGGCCGTGATAGTGAGCGGGAAGCCGCCCTGCATCGTGGCGATCGCGCTGGCTTGCCAGCCGGCGGCCAGCACACGGGTGATGCCCTTGGCGGTGCGGCCAAACGGGAGTTCATACGTTGCCACGGCAGTGAAGCGATGGCGAACATCGAAGTCGCTCAGACCGCGGTCGGCGCCCAGGTTGGTGGCGTCCTGGTTGGCGGCCGAGGAGGCATTCGCGGAGTCCATGTCGATCGACTTCGAGTAGGTGTAATTGGCGAGCAGCGACCAACCCGTCTTGAACTGCCGTTCCAGGCGCAACTGCAGGGCGTTGTAGCTGGAGTTCGAATTCTTCTCCGAAGTCAGGATCGGTCCCAGGTTGGGCAGGGGGAAGTAGGGGACCGGCGCCGTGATCCGCTTCTGGTTGTAGTTGCGGCGCTTGGACTGCTTGCGGCCCAGGGTGCCGACGTAGGAGGCTTCCATCAGGTAGTCGCCGAAGATCCGCTTTTGAATGTTGAAGTTGAACTGTTGGACGTAGGGTGTCCGGTCGGTTTTCAGGTGAGAGAAGGTCGACGTGCCGGGGTCGATGCGATCCGGCGGACCCGGGTTCGGGAAGAGGTTTTGAAACAGGGTGCCGGGGGTGCCGGCCTTCGGATTGTTGGTGACGGAGATCAGCGTCTGGAAAGGCGGGACGAAGCCCAGGAAATTCAATTCGTTAGCCTGGGTGACGTCGTAGAAGATGCCGTAGCTGCCACGGATGACCGTGTCCTTGCCGGCGTCGTAGCTGAAGCCGAACCGCGGTGCGAAGTTGTTGTAGTCCTCGTCCAGGAGGGCGCGCGAGGTGTTCGGGTTGAGGCTCAAGTCGGTGGGATCGAAGGGGTTCTTGCGGGCAAAGATGAGGTTGCCGGTGGAGAAGTCGACGATG
>JASGIE010000183.1:0-38424 GCA_049841055.1 Paludibaculum sp.
CCTGGACTTCACTTCCACCATCTGCTGGTAGATCTCCCGGGCCAGTCGCTGTTCCGCCTCTGGAGGCATCGTGTCGGCTGCCCACGCCAGAGAGAGCAAGACCATCGCGAATCGCATTGCGAGATTATGGCACACGGCGTCAATCATTCAGGCCCGGCATCCGTCCGCAAGCACCTTTGCGCTCAATCCGTCGGTCGCATCGCTCGAGTTTGCACCGCTGCCGCTAGTGCGAGTGGACCGCCAGAATCTCAAAGCTCTGCAGTGTGTACTCCACCTGCTTCACTCGCAACAGCGCCTCGAAATGCGGTACCCCTTCCGTCCTCTTCGGCAGCTTGGCCAGCACTTCCTGGAAGAGCCTGTCCGTTGTCACCAGATTCGCCGCGGCCTCCGTGCCCGACATCTCCTGGCCCGACAAAATCAGGATGTTGCCGGTCTTTCCGGAATTGGGCAGGAAGGCCACGACGGAAAACCGCTCCCCAATGCCTTTGCCTGCTTCCGCCAATGAGAACGACGCGGGCTCGCCCGCCGCCGGGCGCCGGTTCTCCACCCGGACGCTCCGCGTCTTCTCGTCGTAGAGGAAATGAAAATCCAGCGACTCATCAAACAGGTCGACCCACGGTACCGCTCGCCGGGAACCCACCAGAATGTGGTTCCCCTTCTGGAAATTGCGCAGGTTCAGGTCGCGGGCGTACAGCACCGACGTGTGAGCCGGGTCGAGGATCCGTGCGGCCCACAGCCGCTTCATCAGCATGACATCCGCCAGGGATGTGTACCGCCGCTCCATCAGATATCGGAGCACATCCTTCTTCTCGGCCGAATAGTCCGGACGCTCCAGTTCGGCCCGGTAACCCCGGCTGACATACTCGCTCAGAAGGATTGGCCGGTGGAGCATGTCCTGCACCGCGGAGAAGGCGGCATCCGCGATCACAATCGTCGTTTCCTGCCCAGGAGGAGAGAACGCGTTCCAGAACCGCCCCAACACCGCACCCTCAATCCCTTCCTCCCGCCGGTGGAAAGCCAGCCAGAGACTCAGCAGCCCCAGTGCCACGCACAGCACCGCCAGCACCCGCACCGTCCACCGTTCCCGCCCTGGCCTCCATGCCGGCGCCACCTCTGTCATCGCAGGCGCCGTCGCGGCCCGCTCCCGGAGCAGCGGCTCGTAAGTCCCCTTGGCGATCTCCAGGATCATCGGCTCGTCCCGGCCTTCGTCACCGAAGTAACGCTCCAACCGCTTCCGCAACTGGGACGCCTGCACGCGAACCAGAGTGTCCTGGGCGGAATCGTAATCGGCCGGACGCTGGAACACCTCCACGCCGATCTCGTGATCCGCGGATCTCCACCACCCCATCCACCCAGCACCGGTGGCAGAGGTAGATCAGCAGGTCCCGTAACTTCGCCGACCTCCGGAGCGAGCACCGAGTCACACATCCGCTCCACCACCTCCCACCGTTCGTCCATTCTGCAGGGCATGGTGAACCCGGGCTTCTCGCGGAGTGGTGCTCCCTGAACATATGAGGAATGGTAACACCTCAAGGTTGTGAATGACTTACGGAAACTCTTCACGGAGAATTCGCGAGAATTCACTTGTCCCCCGGGTCGCCCGGCTGGCATGATGCCTGGAGTCCAGCACCACTCACCCAAGGGGCTCATCCATGAAGCTGATGTCGAAATTTGTCTCGCTGGCGTTACTTTCGTCCGCCTTCCTTCCGCCCAACAGATCACAGGTACCGTTACCGGCATCGCCACCGACCCGAGCGGCGCGGGCCTGCCCGGAGTCCTCGTCAAGGTCACCAATCTCCAGACCAACATCGCCCGCGAAACCACCACCGAAGCAAGCGGCGCGTTCTCTGTACCGTTCCTGCCCGCCGCCTCCTATTCCCTCACCGCGACCGCCAAGGGCTTCCGCACCTTCCAGATCGAATCCTTCGTTCTGGAGGTCGGCCAGACCGCTCGCCTCGACCTCGCCCTCGAAGTCGGCGATGTGACTCAGACCTTGAACGTCTCCGGCAACATCGTCGCGCTCCAAACCGAGTCCGCTTCGGTTGGCGCCGTGATCAACGCGGAAAAAATCGTCGACCTGCCGCTCAACGGACGCAATTTCATCCAGCTCGCGCAGTTGATTCCGGGCGTAAATCCCGGCACGCCGGGTTCCATCTCCGTCCGCCGCGGCCGCGGTTCCATCGGCGAGACCTCCTCAGCCTTCGGCGGCACGGGCATGTCGGCCAACGGCGCCCGCGACACCAACAATCGCTTCTATCTGGATGGTGTCGAGTTCATGGACTATGACGCGCTACACCTATCCATTCGCCCTGTCTGTGGATTCGCTGTCCGAGTTCCGCGTCGAGACCTCCACCTTCTCGGCCGAATACGGCGGCTCTCCCGGCGGCCAGGTCTCCATCCTCACGCGCCGCGGCGGCAACCAGTTCCGCGGCACGCTCTGGGAATTCAATCGCAACGACGCCCTCACCCAGACCTACGACGCCATCGCCAAAACCTCGGTCGCCATCCCCCGCCTCAACCGCAATCAGTACGGTGCCAACATCGGCGGACCGGTGCAGTTGCCCAAGATCTACAACGGCAAGAACAAGACGTTCTTCTTCTTCAACTGGGAAAGCGGCCGCCTTGCGTCCGGCGCCACGGCCTCCTACCGGCTGGTCCCGCCCACCGCGATGCGCAACGGCGACTTCAGCGCCCTCCGGGATGCCCGCACCGGCCAGCCGCTCACCTTGCGCGACCCCATGAACATCGGCATCGTCAACAACCACATCCCCATGTCGTTCCTCAGCCCGCAGGCAGTCGACGTTCCTCAAGTTCACGCCCGAACCCAATACCTCGGTCGGCACGCAGAACTTCATCAACACACCCAGAAGCGCCGTCGCCACCCAGGACAACTACACCTACCGCCTCGACCACAACCTCACCTCAAAGGACTCGCTCGCCTTCCGCTACGTCTGCAATTCCACCAAGGAGAAAGGAACACCCTACTGGGGCAACGACGTGCGCGACAACGATGCCCGAACCCAGAACCTCGCCGGCACCTGGACCCGCATGTTCAGCCCCTCCATCGTCAACGAAGCCCGCTTCGGCTGGAACGACATGACCGAGGACGAGATCTTTGGCACCACGAACAATCCCGCTTTTGACATCGCCGGCGCCATGAAACTTCCGCTCGTCTCCCGCCTGCCGGTCGACTTCGGTCCGCCCAGCATCTCCATCGCCAACGGCCTCGACGGCGGCTACAGCGTCTTCGACCTTCAGCGCCAGATCGGCCCTCGCATTCGCGCCAACGCCGTCTACAACTTCAACGACATCGTCTCCATGCAGCGCGGCAAGCACTTCATCAAGATCGGCGCCGATTTCGTCCGCCGCGGCTTCACCTTCGAACAGGCCCGCAACGCCCGCGGCACCTTCCGCTTCGACGGAACATACACCGGCTCCTCGCTGGCCGACTTCATGCTCGGCTACGTCAAGTACGCCGAAATCAATCCAGACCACACCAACACGGACCTCAAGGGCCTCTGGCAGAGCTACTTCGTGCAGGACGACTGGAAGATAACGCCGAATCTGACCATCAACCTCGGCATCCGCTACGACTATCTGCAGCCGCTTGTTCGACTCGCCAGGGCCGTATGGCCAACATCGAGCAGAACGGCGTCTACGTCACAAAGCTCGTCACACCGTCCACGGCCAGCTACCCGCGCATGGTGCAGCGGCGACAAGAACAACTTCGCTCCCCGCATCGGCCTGGCCTGGCGCCCCGCCTTCGTCAAGGACTTCGTCGTCCGCGTCGGCTACGGCATCTACTACAACCACATCCACCCCAATGCGCCCTTCGGCATGACCGAATCCTCCCAGGCCAAAGGCAGCTATCAGGTCGACGGCGCCCCCGCCGGCAAACCCACCGTCTTTTTCAACGACCCGTTCGCCAGCGCGCTCTCTCCCACGCCGCAGCTCAACGCCGTCCCGTCCAACGACCCCAACTACCGCGACGCTTACATCCAGCAGTGGAACTTCACCCTCCAGAAGAAGATCATCGGCGGCTTCGTCCTGGACACGGGCTACGTCGCCTCCAAGAGCACCCGCCTCAGCGTGACGCTGCCGTCCATGAACCGCCCCGACGTGCTCGTCGATCCGCGCACCCCCGGTCTTGCTTCCATCAACGCCCGCCGGCCCAATCAGGCCTTTCAACGTTCCATCCAGGGCGACAAATCCATCGGCAACTCCAACTACCACTCCCTCCAGGTGCGCGCCGACCGCCGCATGAGCCGAGGCCTGAACCTCCTCACCTCCTATACGTGGTCCAAGTGCATCTCCGGACCCAGCGACATCGGCGCCGACATCGGCGGCGGTTCCTTCATCGGCACGTTGCAGAATATCTACGACATGCGCGGCGAACACTCGCTCTGCGGCTTCGACGTCACCCAGCGTTTCGTTCAATCGCTCGTGTACGACATCCCGTTCTTCTCCGGCGCGCCCCTCCGTCTGCGCTCGCTGCTGGGCGGCTGGCAGGCGTCCTCCATCGTCGTGGCCCAGAGCGGCTTCCCGGTCGACATCGCCTTCGGCGTCGATACCACCGGTACCGGCGTTGGCTCACGGCCCGACATGGTCGCCGGCCAGAAAGCGAATCTCGACCCGGGCGAACGCACCTACCAGCGCTGGTTCAACACCGCCGCTTTCGCCGAACCCGCCTTCGGCAGCTACGGCAACTCCGCACGCACCGGCGCCATTCGACTGCCCGGTCTTGTCAACGTGGATTTCTCGGTGAACAAGCAGTTCCGCCTCGGCGAGACCCGCCGCGCCGAACTCCGCACCGAGTTCTACAATCTGTTCAACCACTACAACATCCAGCCCGGTTCCGTCGATCGCGGCATCCGCTCGGTCAACTTCGGCAAAGTTGGCGCCGGCCTCCAGGGCCAGACGACGCGCGTGATCCAACTCGGCGCGAAGTTTTACTTCTGAAAAAATCTCCCAACGCCAGTCCAGCACTGTCCCTGCATTGGAACCTATGCCGGTTCTCTTCTTTCCTGAGGAGAGCCGGCTTTTTTGTTGAATCCAGTCCGCCAATCTGATATTTATCGACCCTGGGCTGGGCATTTGCGTCGGCCGCCACGATACGCTCTTCCAACTACGGGCGTATCTCGGGCCATGTCTCGCCCGCCCAACCCGGCGGGTCGATTCATCCAATGCTAACGTCGTGTTGAAGCAGTCGTAACCTCCGGTTGCTAGCCTCCGGAACAAGGTCACATCGAAAAAATGAAAAAGAATCCACTCCTGCTCGTAGTGTCCCTACTGGCCTGCTCCACTTCGGCCTGGCCGCAGACCGCCACCGGGACGATCATTGGCACCGTCACCGATGGTAGCGGCGCCGTAGTGGCCAATGCCGGCGTCATCGTCACGAATACCGGCACCAGTTCCAGGCTGGAAGTCACCACGAATGCCGAAGGCGACTATACCGCGCCACTCCTCCCGCCCGGAGACTATTCCGTGGCCGTGACGGCAACCGGTTTCAAGGCGTTCTCCCAGACCGGCATCCGCGTTCAGATTCAGCAGCAGGCCCGCGTGGACGTGGCCCTGCAGGTCGGCGCTGTCAGCGAAAGCGTCCAGGTCAAGGGAGATGCCGCGGTCGTCGAGGCCACCTCCTCCTCCGTCGGCAAGGTCGTCGATAACAAACGAATCGCTGACCTCCCTCTGAACACCCGCAATGTCTATAGCCTCGTGAATCTCACCCCCGGCCTCGCCGGCAGCATCGGCAACGCTCACAACGGCGTGAGCTTCAGCGTGAACGGCGCGCGCGGTGGCACCTTCGACGTACTGGTCGACGGCTCCAGTGGCGCCTTCCCCACGGTGAACGGCTTCGCCGGCGTCTCCGTGTTTCCTTCCGTCGACGCTGTCGCCGAATTCAAACTCCAGGCCCAGAACTTCCCCGCCGAGTTCGGACGCAGCATGACCGCAGTCCTCAACCTGCTCTACAAATCGGGCGGCAACAATTTCCACGGTGGAGCCTTCGAATTCCTGCGCAACTCCGTCCTCGACGCCAACAATTTTTACGCCAATCAGCGCGGCGTCGGGCTATCCAGCTTCAAGCGGAACCAGTTCGGTGGCAATCTCGGCGGACCCATCCTCCGCAACAAACTCTTCTTCCTCACCGCCTTCGAAGGCCTTCGCGAACGCAGCTTCTCCGAGCGACTCACCACCGTGCCCACCGCCTTGGAGCGCGCCGGTGACTTCTCCCAGACCCGTGCCACCGCCACCCAGGGCATCACCATGTTCGATCCCTTCACCACCCGCACCAATCCCTCCGGTCCGGTTCGATTCGTGACGCCTTCCCCGGCAATCTCATTCCCGCCAACCGCTGGGATGCCGTCGCCCGCAATGTGATCAAGTACTACCCCACGCCCAATCTCGCCTGGCTGGACTCCATCGGGCGCAACAACTTCTACAACACCGGCTCGGCGCAATTCAATACCGACAACTTCGACATCCGCGTCGATCACAACCTCACCGACCGCCAGCGCCTCTTCGGCCGTCTTCTCTTACCGCCGCTACTTCAACGGACCGCCCCAGCTCTTCCCCGGGGCCACCGGAATCGCTGAAGGCCGTATCAACAACAACGACTTTGGCCGCAACGCCGTGGTGGACTACACCAACACCGTCACCCCGACAGCCCTCATCAACCTCCGGCTCTCCTTCGCTCGTAACCGCTTCTCTCTACGACAATCAGGGCCTCGATTTCGTGCCCTCCAGCCTGGGCTTGCCCACCGCCCTCGACACTGCGGTGGACCGCCTGATGTTCCCAGGTTTGACGTCAGCACGCAAACCTCCCTGGGCGGTGGCGACCACCGCCAGAGCGGCTTCAACAACTACGGCCTGGCCGGCAGTTTCACCAAGCTCTCCGGCAACCACACCATTAAAGCCGGTTATGAAGGACGCATGCTTCGCATCAACGTCTGGGAAGCGCGAGCGGCCGGCACCTTCGGCTTCACGGCGGCCATGACCCAGGGACCCAACCCTGCGGTCAGCAGTGCCACCGCCGGCTTCGGTTTCGCCTCCTTCCTGCTCGGCGCCGGCACCAGCGGCAACTTCTACCAGAACTGGAAAAACGTCGCGGCTAACAGCTTCTACCATGCGTTCTACGTCCAGGACGACTGGCGCATCACCCGCAAGCTCACGCTCAACCTGGGCCTTCGCTACGATTTCGACACCCCGCGCACGGAACGCTTCAACCGCATGAGCTGGTTTGATCCGTCTCTGGCCTCTCCACTCGCCAGTGTGAATGGTTACTCAAACCTCAAGGGCGCGCTCCGCTTCGTGGGAGCCGACGGCAACGGCCGCTCGCAGTACTCCGGCGACTACAACAACTTCGCCCCCCGCCTCGGCTTGGCTTACCAGATCAACAATAAGACCGCTGTTCGCGCCGGCTTCGCCCAACTGTTCGGACCCAGCACCCTCGCCGCCCAGGGCACCGTCGGCCCTATGGCTTCCGCGTCGAATCCACCTGGGTCACCAGCCTCGATGGATTCACACCTCTGAACCTGCTCAACAACCCCTTCCCCGCCGGCTTCCCGCCTGTACCCGGCTCTTCACTCGGAGCCAGAACGGCCTTGGGCAGCAACCTCGACGCGCCCCTCCAGCAACACCAACACTCCTTACACCCTGCAGTACAACTTCACCGTGCAGCACGAACTGCCCGGGTCCATCCTGCTGGAAGTCGCCTATGTCGGCAACCGGGGCCGCCAGCTTTCGCGTGGCGGTGAAGGCGGATTCACGTTGAATCAGCTCGATCCCTCGCTTCTGAGCCTGGGCTCTCAGCTCAACCAACTCGTCGACAACCCCTTCTACGGACAGCCGAATGTCGGTGGAGTCATAGCCAATCGCCAGGTTTCCCGGGCCCAGCTCCTGCGCCCCTATCCGCAGTACGGCAGCATCTACCCATTGTTCTCGCAAGGTGCCACTTCCGACTACAACGCCCTGCAGACCACCTTCAGCAAACGCTACGCCAAAGGCATCACCTTTGAAGGCAGCTACACCTGGGCCAAGGCCATGGACACCGGCACCAGTTATCAGAACAGCTACGACGTGCTCGGCAGCCGGAGCGTATCCAGCGTGGACACCCCGCATCGCCTGGTTTTCGGCGGAGTCTACGAACTGCCCGTCGGCCGCGGACGCCGCTTCGGTACGAACATGTCCCGCTCCTTCGACGCCGTCATCGGCGGATGGCAGGTCAACGGTATCTACACGCTGCAATCGGGCAATCCGCTGGGCATCAGCGCCAACGGCACGGCCGCCCTGTTCAGCGAAGCCGCCCGGGCCAACAATAACGGCCAGCGCGCCTCGCTCAGCGGCGACGCCCACGCCCGCCTCGACCGCTGGTTCGACACCAGCGTCTTCAGCCAGCCCGCGCCCTACACTCTCGGCAACCTGAGCCCCCTCATTGCCGACCTCCGCAACCACCACATCAACAACCTGGACCTCTCCGTCTTCAAGCAGTTCAAACTCACGGAGAAGGTCCAACTGCAGTTCCGAGCGGAGGCGTTCAATTCCATGAACCGGGTCCGCTTCGCCAGCCCGAACACAAACGTAAACGGCGGCGCCAACTTCGGCCGCGTCACAGCCCAGGCCAACGACCCCAGGCAATTGCAATTCGGCCTCAAGCTGCTCTTCTAGAAGCCGGCCAGTCCAACCAAGGGAGAGGGGAGCAGCGTGGGCTGCTCCCCTTTTCAGTCTCCGCCAACCCCCAACGAACCGCGCACGTCAGTAAGCGGGCGCCCGTCTCCGTCGCGTCTTCAACAGAGCGGGCCACGAGTCCCCACTGCGAACCGCGACTGGAAAGGAGCGGGCCACAGCGTTCCCGCGTTGCGAACCGCGACTGGAAAGGGATTCCCGTGGCCCCACAGGCCGCAAAATCGGAGGAAGTCGCTACGAACCCCGACCGTAAGGGAGGGGTCCCCGAGGCCTACGAACCGCGCACGTCAGTAAGCGGGCACCCGTCTCAGTCGCGTCTTCAACGGAGTGGTCTCCGGCGCGCGCTTCAGTCCCGTCTTCAACGCCGCAGGCCACGCGTTCCCATTGCGAACCGCGACTGGAAAGCAGCGGGCCACGGACCCCATGTCCCCGAACAGACAGAACCCGAGCCAAACCCACCGAGCCAGCCACCCAGCCCCGAGCCCAAGCGAGTGCCGCCAAGCCCCATCCGCAGCGCACCCCAGCCACTACCCTCCGCATTACAGTAGAGGGATGCCCAAGATCCTGATCGTCACAGGCGACGCCGGCGAGTCCTACGAAGCACTCTATGCCGTGCACCGGTTCCAGGAAGCAGGCTGGGAAGCCCTCGTCGCGGCACCCTCGAAGCGCCGCCTGCACCTGGTCATGCACGACTTCGAACCCGGCTGGGACACATACGTCGAACGCCCCGGCTACGGCCTCGAATCCGATCTGACCTTCGAGAACGTCCACGTCTCCGACTACGCCGCCGTCCTCCTCCTGGGAGGCCGTGCGCCCGAATACCTCCGCAACGATGCAAAACTCCTCGACATCGTTCGCGAGTTCGACGCACAGGGCAAGTGGATCTTCTCCATCTGCCACGGCATCCAGATCCTGGTCGCGGCCGGCCTGACCCAAGGCAAACGCCTCACCTGCTACGAGCACGTCCGCTACGAAGCAGAGCAGGGCGGCGGGACCTTCGTCAATCAGCAGGCCGTGCGGGACGACCGCATCATCTCTGCCCAGACCTGGCAATCCCACCCCGAGTTCTACCGCGAAGTCTTCGCACAGTTGGCCGCGAAATAGGATGCCTCTCGATCCTGAAGTGGCGGCCCTGGTGGAGCGCCAGAAAGGCCAACCGCCTCGCTCTTCGCTCAGCGTTGCCGAGACGCGCCGGCGGTTGCGCGAAGCCGGAGCCCTGGCCGGGCCGCCGCCGCCCCTGGCTCTCGTGGAGGACCTCCACCCTATCCGGATCGCTGCCTGCCCGGCACTACAGCCCTTCCGTGGACGCCACCGGTCTGCCGCTCATCCTGTTCTTCCACGGCGGCCGCTTCTTCAGCGGCGATCTCGACATCACGACACCGTCTGCCGCCTGCTGGCTCTTGCCGTCGGCGCCCGAGTCGTCGCAATCGACTACCGCCTCGCGCCGGAGCACCATTTTCCGGCAGCCGCGGAAGACGCCGCCCGCGCTCTGGAGTGGGCGCTGAACCAGTCAGCTCTGGTGGCCCTCGTCGGGGATAGCGCCGGAGCCAATCTGGCCGCTGTGGCGGCGCTATTCCACCGAACCCCAGCCGTGCGTTGCCAGGTCCTCATCTACCCGATGATCGACGCGGTTTGCGCAGTCGTCATCATATGGGGAATACGCCGAAGGCTTCGGCCCGGGAGCCATCGACATGCAGCGAGGCTGGACCCTCTACCTTCCGCCAGGAACGAACCCGCGCGATCCCCTCGCCTCGCCGCTCCACGCCCCGGACACCAGCGGTCTGCCGCCGGCATTCATCCTAACGGCCGAATACGACACGCTCCGGGACGAGGGCGAAGCCTATGCCGGCAAGCTCATCGAATCCGGAAACCAGGTGCAGTGGCGCCGTTACCCGGGCACAATCCACGGCTTCTTCACCATGCCCGGAATCCTAGGCGTCGCCCGAGAAGCGATGTCCGACGTCGCCGCCTTCCTCCGTCTCCACCTCTGCGGGCAGTAAGCGGAACCGACTCGCGCTCAACGCCCCCGCAACGAACCACGACCGTAGCAGAGTCCCCCATGGCTCTGCGGACCGCAAAATCGGAGGACGCAGCCCAAGTATAACCCCCAGTCCCGAAGCGTCAGCGACGGGCTACAGGGCGACTTCAACGGAGTCCCCATGGCCCTGTGGGCCGCCAAAACCTTATGAAAGCCCCATCGGGCCGGCCGTATGGTAAGGCGGACCCCCTGGTCTGCGGTCGAGCCCCCTGGTCGACCACGCGGGGCGGCGTGGTCGCCCAGACGGCCCTGACTTTCAACGGAGTGGTCCCCGCGCCCTGCGAACCGCGCACGTCAGTCAGCGGGCGCCCGCCCCCACACCGCCCGCCCCCCTACTCACTCCGCAAAGCAATCACCGGATCCACCCGAGCCGCCCCGCCTTGCCGGAGCCAGGCACGCGCCTCCCGCCCACCAACAGAAAGCACCACCGACACCCCGCCGATGGTCGGCGCCAGATCCGGCCGGAACCCATACAGCAGCGCCTCCAGGAAACCCGAAGCCACCACAGCCAGGCCCACCCCGAGAACAAGCCCTGCCACCGTCAACATCAATCCGCGCCGCCCGAACGTCAGCAGGATCTCGCGCGAAGTAGCCCCCAAAGCCATCCGCACGCCAATCTCGCTCGTCCGCTGCGTGACCGCATACGAAAGCACACCATAGAGCCCCACCGACGCCAGCAGCAGCGCCAGCAGCGCGAACGCACCCATCAACGCGGCGCTCTGGGTCGGCGTGCTCAACTGGCGGGCAAACGTGTCCTCCAGAGTCTGTACGCGCCACATCGGCTGGCTCTTGTCAATCGACCAGATCGCCTGGCGGAGCGCCGGGACAATCGCCGCCGGCTCCACCGCCGTCCGGACCGCAATCCCGGAGGGCGGAATCATCAACTGGTCGCTGCCCTGCTCGTGCAGGCTGTAAACCGCCGGCCGCGCGGCTTCCTCCATCCCGACCTCGTGGAATTCTCTTTCACGACACCGACAATCCTGAACCAGTGGCCCTTCTCGCCCGTATTCCCGAACTTGAACAGGCCCCCGATTCAGCGGGACCCTGCCCAAAACCCCCGCTTCGCAAAAGTCTCATTGACAATCGCCACCTGCGCGTCCGCATGCCGGTCCGACGGCTCAAAGAAACGCCCTGCCCGCAACTGCGCGCCGATGGTTGGCAGGTAGTCGCAAGTCACCAGCCGGATCAGCGCCACCTGGTCGCGCTCTTTCTCGCGCGGCTGGCCGGCCATCAGATAGAAAGTTGCGGAACCGTCACCGGGCTTCAACGGAAGCTGGGAAGTCGCTCCGGCGTGAGTCACACCGGGAATCGCCCGGATGTTTTCGAGCAACGCGGTCACGAACGCATCGCGCCGCGGGAACTCCTTGTACCGAAACAGCGGCGTCTCAAAGGTCAGAAGCTTCTCCGGCCGCACGCCCAGATCGGTATTCCGCAGATGCCGGAAGCCCCCAGCAGAAGTCCTCCGCTCGTCAACAGCAGGACCGCGAGGGCCGTCTCGGCCACGATGAGCGAATGCTGGAACCAGTAACTCCTCGCGCCCGCGGCGCCGCGTCCGCCTTCACGCAAGCCGCCCTGCGCGCTACGCCGGGATCCTTGCAGCGCGGGCACAATCCCAAAAACCAGGGCGGCGCCAAGGGCTGCGGCCGCGGAAAACCCGAGCACGCGCCAGTTCAGGGCAAGCCGCACCGGCCCCATCGTCTCCGGCGCAAGGTTCGCCAGCAGTTGCATCGCCGGAATGGCCAGCACCAGGCCCGCCAGGGCGCCGAGAACAGCCAGCACCAGGCTTTCCGTGAGGAACTGCACGGCCAGTCTTCCACCGCCCGCGCCAAGCGCCACCCGCACCGCCACCTCCCGGCCGCGCGCCAGCCCTCGCGACATCAGCAGATTCGCGAGATTGACGCAGGCAATCAACAACAACGCCGCCGATGCGGCCAGCAGGACAACGAGTGCCGTCTCCGTCTTGCCCGTAATATCGTCCCGCAACGAAGTTACGATCGTGCGATGTGGCCTCGGAAAGGCTTTCGCGGTGAGTTGCAGGCTGAGGGCGGCCATGGACTGCTCCGCCTGAGACCGGGTCACGCCCGCCTTCAGGCGAGCAACCACCTGTTCGTCATGCCATCCGAAGGCCTTCCGCATCCAGGCGAGAAACGAGGCGGGCATCCACAGGTCGATTCGTCGCGCGTTGAGCAGAAAGTAGAATTCGCGCGGCATGACGCCAATCACTTCATAGGGAACATCGTTCACATCGATCTTCCGCCCCAGCACATCGGGCGACCCGCCATAGCGCCGCTGCCACAGGCCGTAGCTGATCACCCGCCACACGCGCCCCATTCCGGTCTTCTTCCTCGACGAAGCCCCGCCCGATCAGCGGTTTCACGCCCAGCACGCTCCAGAAATTGCCCGTGGCGTTCCGCGCCGGAACCTGTTCGGGTGCGCCATCGCCCGACAGTGTCGCCTCCGTGGGTTGTGTCGATGCGATGTCGGAGAAAACCGTGTTGAGGCGCCGCCACTCATACCATTCAGCGGGCGCGGGAGCCGACTTGGTCCGGTCATCGGTTTTGCTCAAGTCATCCCAGACCATCACAAGCCGGTCGGGGTCCGTGTAAGGCAAGGGTCGGATCAGCATCGAATCGAACGCGCTGAACACCGCGGTGAGGCCGCCGATACCGAGGGCCAGTGTGGCGATGGCGACTACCGCAAAGCCGGGGTTCCGGCGCAGGTTGCGCCACGCATAGCGGATATCCAGCGCGAGCGTTTCGGCCCAGCGCGCCGTCCACACGTCCCGGCAATCGTCCTTGACCTGCTCCACCGTACCGAACTCCAGCCGCGTGCGCCGTCGTGCTTCTGCTTCGCTGACGCCGGACCGCATCAGCTCGGCGACCCGCTCCTCGATGTGGAAGAGCAATTCCTTCTCCAGGTGAGCTTCCTTCTCCTCGCGTCGCAGCCAGCGCCCAAAAATCACTTTGCGCCCCCTTCCGCCATGCCCAGAATCAACCCGACCGTCTCCGAGAGCTGCTGCCAGCGCGCCGACCCTGCATCGAGAAACGCCCGGCCCGTCTTCGTGAGCCGGTAGAACTTCGCATCGCGGCCCGTCTCGGTCTGCCTCCATTCCGCGGCGAGCAACTTTCGCTCCTCCAGGCGGTGCAGCGCGGGATAAAGTGACCCGCCCGGAACCTGGACCACATCCCTGGAAATCTGTTGTAGCCGTTGCGCGATCGCATACCCATGCACCGGGCCCAGCGCAACAGTCTTGAGGATCAGGAGATCGAGCGTACCTTGGGGAAGATCGGATTTGGGAGGCGCCATGGCTGTATACCTTGCACTTCTACTGATCCTACGCATCGACCAGTAGAAGTGCAAGGTATTTGTCGGCCATCCGCGCATCGCACCTGTAAACAGTGGACTTCCACATGCCGGCTCATACGGCTTCAGACCCTCCTCCGTCGAGGAATGCGCCAATCGGGAATTGCCGCTGGGTGTAAGTTGATCTCTCAACTCGGCAGCCTGTGGTAGGTTCGGCGTATGCACCCCGAAGGCCGGAGCCACCGGCGATCGTTCTTGCTGGCCTCATTGACGGCGCTTCCGGGTTGTGTCCGCCCACGGAGGAATCCCGCCATGGCTGCATCCCAGTCGCCGGAAGAGCACAAGCCGAAACCAGCCATCGCCCGAATCTGGCGCGGCCGCGTGAAACGGGAGCGCGCCGACGAATACGAAAAATACAACTTCGAGACCGGCATCCAGCCGCTCATGCAAAAGGCGCTGGGCGTCCAATGCCTTCGCGAGGATCGTGAGACGGAGACCGAGTTCATGACGATCTCCTATTGGGAAAGTGTCGAAGCGATGTCTCGATTCACCGGCGGGGATCCCACCCGGATCCACCACCTCCCACGGGATCCCGAGTTCCTCATCGAACTCCCCAAGAGCGTCCAGATCCTCCGGATCTACCAAAGCCACGGCCGCCTCGGCTAGAAGTCCTTCGCGTTCCCCACGGCCTCGCCTGCAAGTCCAACTGCACCGCAGCCCCTCACGCCACACCAGGAAACAGCATCCGTTTCGCAAAGCACCCGGCTGAAGCCGCCCACGCAACGCCAGTCCCGCTGCGAACCGCGACCGATAAAGGTGTCACACCTCGCCCAACGGGCCGCCAAACCGCACCGAAAACTGTGCCAATCCCCAATCATGGGACGGCGGACCCCCTGGTCCGCGGTCGACCCCCCGGTCGACCACCAGGAAGCGCATCGTTGCCCACCGGCCTGACTTTCAACGGAGTCCCCGTGACCCTACCCGTCGCAACAGTCGATGAAAGTCTCAGCAGACCGACGAATGTGGGACGGCGGACCCCCTGGTCGGCGGTCGACCCCCCGGTCGACCACCAGGAAGCGCATCGTTGCCCACCGGCCTGACTTTCAACGGAGTCCCCGTGACCCTACCCGTCGCAACAGTCGATGAAAGTCTCAGCAGACCGACGAATGTGGGACGGCGGACCCCCTGGTCGGCGGTCGACCCCCTGGTCGACCACGCGGCGCCAAATAGTCACCCGAAGGCCCTGAGTTTCAACGGAGTCCCCAGGTCCCTACCCGTCGCAACAGTCGATGAAAGTCTCAGCAGACCGACGAATGTGGGACGGCGGACCCCCTGGTCCGCGGTCGACCCCCCGGTCGACCACGCGGCGCCACAAAGTCACCCGACGGCCCTGACTTTCAAGGGAGTCCCCAATGGCCCGACAGGCCGCAACAGTCGATGAAAGTCTCAGCAGACCGACGAATGTGGGACGGCGGACCCCCTGGTCGGCGGTCGACCCCCTGGTCGACCACGCGGCGCCACAAAGTCACCCGAAGGCCCTGACTTTCAACGGAGTCCCCGTGACCCTACCTGCCGCAACAGTCGATGAAAGTCTCAGCAGACCGACGAATGTGGGACGGCGGACCCCCTGGTCCGCGGTCGACCCCCCGGTCGACCACGCGGCGCCACAAAGTCACCCGACGGCCCTGACTTTCAACGGAGTCCCCAGGACCCTACATGCCGCAACAGTCGATGAAAGTCTCAGCAGACCGACGAATGTGGGACGGCGGACCCCCTGGTCCGCAGTCGACCCCCCGGTCGACCACCAGGAAACTCATCGTTGCCCACCGGCCTGGCTATCAACAGAGCGGGCCACGGACAAGCACCAATCCCGGACCGAACGAGCCAGGCTCCCAGCCTGAGAAGCACACCGCATCGTGTGCCGCAGCGGCGGACAGATCTGGAAGTGGACGCCTCGTCCGCAGTCCCCGCCTTCTCCTCCAGGAACGCAGGTCAGACTAGGAGATTGGAGCGAATCCGAAAGTCGAGTTGACGCCTGATCCCCTTCTGAACGCTGGATTGTGCTCCACCTCCCCCGGTGCCTTACCCTCCGCAACCCCCGAAGCACACCAGTCCACCGCGCGGACCGAACTCTGCGCCCAATCCCACAAAAGCTACAACGCAGTCTTGATTCAGGAACAAAAAGCCCCATTGGGCCGGGTGCCCACGACCCCTCCTCCCATCCACAATTGATCCCGGTCACCCATCCGCCAACCCCACGCAATTCGCCCGAAATCCACCCCTTCCAAAACCCGGTCACACGATTTCAAAATAATCCTGGAATTCCGCAACAATCTGAATTCAAAATACTTAGTCCACCGCCCCGCCAGCCCCCACCCTCAATCTCTAGAAACTCTCCACTACAATGCCCACCGAGGTTATATATGGAAAAACGATCAAGATCGGAACAGGCTCGAATCAACGGGGCGCACTCTCGCGGACCCGTCACGCCCGCAGGCAAGGCCCGCTCCGCCCGCAACTCCACCAAACACGGCCGCTACGCCCAGACCGGTGGACCCGTCGTCAACGCTGTCGTGCTCTGCACTGAGGATGAGCCGGCTTTCTTCGAGAGAACCGACCGCTTCTTCCAGGACTTCCTCCCCATCAATACCTTCGAGCGCTCCCTCGTCCGCGAACTCGCCACCATCGACTGGGAAATCGATCGCATCTCCATGTTCCGGACCCATACCATCAACCACCAGGTGAGCCACGAGGCCGAGACCATCCACAGTCAGAATGGTTCGCTCCGCGGCGTGAACGCCGTGAATATCTCCGTGCGCGCCGCCAACAAGCTCATCGATACCTCGAAAGCTCTCCAATTCTACGGCCGCGAACTCACCCGCCTGCAGAAGGCCCGCCGCGATGTCCTCAACACCCTCATCGCCTATCGCAATCATTTCCAGGCGTTCGAGCGATCCGAAGAACCCCTTAGCCTGCAGGAACTTGACCTTCGAAACGAACCCGACCTCCCCGACCTCGAACTCGAGCCCGCCGAACCGGAATCGGCCCCGGAACCGGCCCCCGAAACCGCTGCCGAGCCCCAATCGGGGCCTGCACCAGCCATTCCGACACCCCGGCCTTCCATCGAACCGCAAAATGCCCCTACCTGGACCCCCGAACAACCGCGGGAACAGCCCCCAAACCCGGAATCCGGCCGCATTCTGACCCTCGAAAGGAGGCCGGCCGCCTGAATCCCGGTGTCGAACAGCCCCTCTCTGCCCACCCGCACTGGAAGGCTCCGTCTGCACACCGGCACATTCACCAGGCGCGGCTCGCTGCCATGAACCGGCTTACGCGCACCTGCAAACACAGTCTCTCGGCTTTGTACACTGAAAGGAGACTGCCTCAACGTGCGACACCGCCGTCCGGCGGCGTTGATTCCCGATTCACCCCGATGATCTCTTTCTCCAACGTCAATAAACAGTACGGCAAGCAACTCATCTTCGTTGAGGCCTCCTATCAGCTCAACCCCGGCGAAAAGGTCGGACTCGTCGGCCCTAACGGCTCAGGCAAGACCACTCTCTTCCGCATGATCGTCGGCGAGGAGTTCCCCGACGAGGGCGAACTCTCCGTACCCAAGAAGCTCACCGTCGGCTACTTCCGCCAGGACGTCGAGGAGATGAACGGCCGCTCCGTCCTGGACGAGGCCATCGCCGGCAGTGGCCGCGTCGGCGACCTCCACCACGAACTCGAAGCCCTCAACCACGCTCTCGGCGACCCCGATCAGGCCGACGACATGGACCGCATCCTCACCCGCTTTGGCGAGGTCCAGGAAGAATACGAGCACCTCGGTGGCTATACCATCGAAGCCCAGGCCCGCGAAGTCCTCAGCGGACTCGGCTTCTCCGAGGAACAGATCGACGGCGATGTCGGAGCCCTCTCCGGGGGTTGGAAGATGCGCGTCGCCCTCGCCCGCGTCCTCCTTGGCCGGCCCGACATCCTGCTGATGGACGAGCCCACCAACCACCTCGACATCGAATCCATCATCTGGCTCGAGCAGTTCCTCAAGTCGCTTCCCGGCACCCTCCTCATGACCTCGCACGACCGCGAGTTCATGAACCGCATCGTCACCAAAATCGTCGAGATCGACGCCGGCGAAATCGTCTCCTACTCCGGCAACTACGACTTCTACGAGCGCGAGCGCGCCGTCCGCGAGGCCAACCAGCAGGCAGCCTTCACTCGCCAGCAGGCCATGCTCGCCAAGCAGCAGCGCTTCATCGAACGCTTCAAGACCCACGCCGCCAAAGCCGCCCAGGTCCAGAGCCGCATCAAGTCTCTCGACAAGATCGAACGCATCGAGCTGCCCAAGAAACGCCAGGTCGTGAAGTTCGAGTTCCGCGTCCCGCCGCGCTCGGGCGATCAGGTCGCCGTCATCGAAAACCTTCACAAGAGCTACGGCTCGCGAGTCATTTATCAGGGACTCAACTTCACCGTCCGCCGCGGCGAGCGCTGGGCCGTCATGGGCCGCAACGGGGCGGGGAAGACCACCCTCCTCAAAATGATCGCCGGAGCTCTTCAGCCTGACGAAGGTACAGTCCGTCTGGGCGCCAGCCTCAAGATGGGCTACTTCGCCCAGCAGTCTCTCGACGTGCTCGACTACGACCTCACCGTTCTGGAACAGTTGCAGCGCGACTTCCCGCTCGACGGCCTTGGCGCCCTGCGCACCCTCGCCGGAGCGTTCCAGTTCAGCGGCGACGACGTTGAAAAGCCCATCCGCGCCCTCTCGGGTGGTGAGAAGTCCCGTCTCGCCATGGCCCGCATGCTGTACGATCCGCCCAACTTCCTGGTCCTCGACGAGCCCACCAATCACCTCGACCTCGCCACCAAGGAAATGCTCGTCGACGCTCTCAAAGAGTTCGAAGGCACCATGATCTTCGTCTCCCACGACCGCACCTTCCTGCGCGGCCTGGGCTCTCGCGTCCTGGAGCTCAGCGGCGACGAAAGCGACCGAAACCCGCACATCTACCCCGGCTCCTACATCGAGTACGTAGCTCGCACCGGTCACGAGGCGCCGGGTATCCACTCCTGATCCACGGTGGTATACCAGGGACAAACCATATGTGGAAGCGCGCCGCCCCCATCCTGCTGGCCATGAGCGCCTTCGCCCAGCCGTCGTTGCTCTCGCCGGTCCCGGCCCCCTGCGAGCCCGTCAATCCAAACGCCACCCCTGAGGCACGCACGCTCCTGAGGACACTCTGCGCCCTCTCCGGCAAGTCGATCCTCTCGGGTCAGCACAACTTCCCCAACCACCGCTCCCAGCACAGCGACCAGTTGGCCGCCAGGGTCGGCAAGTACCCCTATATCTGGGGCTCCGACTTTGGCTTCACCGGAGGCGACGACAAGGACTCCATCGCCGGCCGCGACGCCATGATCGAGGAGGCCAGGAAGCAGTACGCCGCCGGCTCCATCATCACCCTCATGTGGCATGCCGTGCGCCCCATCGACGACGAGCCGGTGCCGGCCGGCAGCGGCTGGCGCAACAGCGTCCAGGCCAAACTCACCGACGACCAGTGGGCGGCCCTCACCACCCCTGGCACCGAGCTCAACCGCCGCTGGCTGGCCCAGCTCGACGTCGTGGCCGGCTATCTGAAGAAGCTCCGCGATGCAAAGATCCCGGTCCTCTGGCGCCCCTATCACGAGAACAACGGCACCTGGTTCTGGTGGGGTGGCCGTAAGGGCGAGACCGGTTACATCGCCCTCTACCGCATGACCTACGAGCGCCTGGTGAACTTCCACCGCCTCGACAATCTCATCTGGGTCTGGAACGAGAACGCCCACACCGGCCGCGCCACCAGCCCCTACTACGACTTCTTCCCCGGACTCCAATACGTCGATGTCCTGGCCACTGACGTCTATGGCGAGTTCAAGCAGAGCTACTACGACGACCTCGTTGCCCTCGCCGCCGGCAAGCCCCTGGCCCTGGGCGAGGTCGGCCAGCCTCCATCCGCCGAGGTGCTCACCAGCCAGCCCCGCTGGGTCTGGTTCATGGGCTGGGCCGACATCTTCGATCGCCGCGCCGGCGACGCCCACAAGGCCCTCTTCGACGACCCGCGCACCCTGTCCCGCGGCGCCCCCCTGCCCACGCCCTAGTTCCGCGCTATCAGGGTCTGCATCCGGGCGCGCAACCCGGCCTGCATCTGAACTGCCTGATCCGTCGAGAAACCCATCTGGCCCCGGCACATCGAGATGTACTCACCGCGCGCCCAGCCGGCCTTCATGACGCCCGGCCCATGCTCCAGGTTCTTCAATAGCAGGTGGCCCAGCTCATGCGCGATGGCATAACCCAGCAGGGCGGCCGTCCCCGGGATATCCACGTAGGAGTCGGCGAACTGCTTCAATCGGGGGAAGACGATCGCGGCATGCGTGCCCGACCCCAGCATGGGGAAAGCGAAGCCCATCGCACCGGAGCTACGCGTCTCCCGTCGGTCCTTGGTCAGGATGTTCAGCACCAGGACCATCGGATCGTCAGTCCCCCTGCAATGGCCTTCACTGGCCTGAAACTCGGGCTGGGCGCAATCGATCCAGGTGATGCGGATGCCCGCCTCCCCGAATACCCGCGCGGCCACTCGCTCCGCCTCGCTCAGCATGGAGGCCGAGACGTGCGCCTGGTTCGCCACCATGACGCTGATCCGTGTTTCCGCGGCCACCAGGCCGGCCAGCCAGACCATCGTTCCCAAAAAGGTGCCCAGATTCATCGTCTTGTCCTTCCGGGCAGCGCTTCCAAACCGCTGCTCGCCGGACAAGGCGGGAACTTGTTACGAAAGCTCTAACGGGGGCGGAAATGAATTGGACCCGTGCTACAATCGGCTCTCCGGAGGCGCCAGATGGAGCCCTCAATCAACGTCACCGGCCTTCTCAACGCCTGGCGGGCCGGCGACCAGGCTGCCCTCGAACGGCTCATGCCCATGCTCTACGAGGAGCTGCGCCGGACAGCCCGGCACTACATGCGCCTCGAACGCCCCGGGCATACCTTCCAGACCAACGACCTCGTCAACGAGGCCTATCTCCGCCTGCTCGGCACACGCGAGATGGAGTACCAGGACCGCGTCCACTTCTTCGCGCTCGCCGCCCAGATGATGCGCCGCGTCCTCGTCGACCACGCCCGCTCCCGCGCCTACCAGAAGCGCGGCGGCGGAGCCAAACGCATCCCTCTCGAAGAGTCCATGGTCATGGCCCCCGGCCGCGAATCGGAGGTCGTTCAGCTCGACGACGCCCTCACTCAACTGGTCAAACAGGACGCCCGCAAGGCCCGCATCGTCGAGCTTCGCTTCTTCGCCGGACTCAGCGTCGAAGAGACTGCCACCGTGCTGCAGGTCTCCACCCAGACCGTGCTGCGCGACTGGAAGCTCGCCAAAGCCTGGCTTCTCCGCCATATGAGCCAGACGGACGATGAGTGAGGACGGCCGCTGGCGCCGGGTGGAACTGCTGTTCCACGCTGCGCTCGATTGCCCGGACGGTCAGCGCGACGCCTACCTGCAGGATGCCTGCGCCGGCGACGAGGGTCTGCTCCGCGAAGTCCAGTCCCTGCTTGGTTACGAAGGCCAACGGGACTCCCTCCTCGAAGTCCCTGCCTGGGCGAACCTAGCGGACGAAGAACCCAAACCCGCCGCGGTCCTGTCGCCCGGCGACAAGCTCGGCCAGTACACCATCGTGAAAGCGCTGGGCGCGGGTGGCATGGGACAGGTCTATCAGGCCCGCGATGAGCGCCTCGCGCGCGACGTCGCCCTGAAGCTCCTCCATCCGGCACTCGTGGAGGACCCAGCCTACATGGCTCGCTTCCGCCGCGAGGCCCGCCTCCTTGCGCTGTTGAACCATCCCAACATAGCCGGCTTCCATGCCTATGAGATCCACGGCGACACCTTCGCCCTGGTGTTGGAGTTCGTGAAAGGCACCTCTCTGGCGGAACACCTTAGTGGACGCGAACCAGAGGAGGCTGAGGGATTCCGCCTCGCCCACCAGATCGCCGCCGCCCTGCAGGCCGCACATGCCCGGGGCATCGTCCATCGCGATCTCAAGCCCGGCAACATCATGGTGCTGCCCAACGGCCGGGTGAAACTGCTCGACTTCGGGCTGGCCCGCCGTGACCTGGGCGGTCAGGACGAGACGCGCACACACTCCGGTTTCTCGCTGCGCACGGCCGAAGGCGCCATCCTCGGCAGCATCCCCTACATGGCCCCGGAGCAGGCTGAAGGGCGCACAGCCGATGCCCGGTCTGACATCTTCTCGTTCGGCGTGGTTCTCTACGAGATGCTCTCCGGCCGCCAGGCCTTCCGCCGCGAAACCGCCCTCCGCAGCCTCACCGCCCTGATTCGCGAGGACCCGCCGCTGCTCGACGCCCTCCGCCGCGGCCTGACACCCGGGCTCTCCGCGTTCGTCGCAGCCTGTCTGTCCAAAGCACCGGAACAGCGCCCGCAAACCATGACCGAAGTGATCGAGACCCTGCACCGCCTGCAGATTTGGCGGCATGACCTACCCGCGCCGCACATCATCCCAGGCCCGCCGCGCCGCAAGCCGTGGTGGCCGTGGTTTCTCTCGCTTCTCCTGCTGGCGGCCGCCGGAGGCTTCTACTCCTTCAATCGTCAGGAACCGGTGGCGGCCTTCACTTCTTACCCTGGCATCGAAACAGCACCCGCCGTCTCCCCGGACGGAGCGTCCGTCGCCTTCGCCTGGAATGGAGGCGGTGACGGCCGATTCCATGTCTATGTCCAGCCGTCGCACGGTGGAAGCCCGCGGCGGCTGACACACCAACCCGAATCGGAGACGAATCCCGCCTGGTCCCCTGACGGCAAACGTCTGGCGTTCGACCACGCCTCCTCCGGCATCTACATAGCCGCCTTGTCAGGCACAGGCCAGGCACTGCTATCCGGCTACTCGGATGAACTCCATCCGGCCTGGTCGCCTGACGGCGCCTCCATCTACTTCACGACCGGGCAGCCCGCCATCTGGCGAGTCCCCATGCAGGGCGGCGCTCCGCAACTGGTATTGGATCAGGCCGGCTATGGCGTACGCTTCTCCCCCGATGGCCGCTTCCTCTACTATCTGAAGAGCCGGCAGGCCGGGCAGCTCTGGCGAATGCCCGCATCCGGAGGACCCGCCGAACTCGTCCACCCGGACGTCCGGAATCCTAACTTCCTCGTGCTCAACCGGGCCATCCTCCTCTTTGACGCAACCAGCGAACCCTCCGCCCCGCCGCACTCCGCCCAACTCTGCCTCTTCCCGCTGGACAGTCGAGTCATGCGGTTCCTGCCCGTCGAAGAGACCGCTCAGGTGCTGTCAGGAGGCATCGCGCTCAGCGCGGATGGCCGCGCCCTCTATTACTCCCGGAATGGCGACCTCATCCGCGCTTCTCTCTCGCCTGACGTGTTGCCGCTACAATCAGGCAAGTGACCCGCCGTTCCGCCCTACTCCTTCTCGCTGCTGCCCGCGCGACACCCGCCGCTCTATTTGACGGCGTCAGCTTCCGCAACTTCCGCACCCCCTCCGGCCTGACAGGCCCAGATGTGAGCTGGCGCATCGAGAACGGAGTGCTCGAGTCCATCGCCGATGCCCGCCGCCAGTGCGATCTGTGGACCGCCGCCGAGTACGACCACTTCGACCTGACCTTTGAATGGAAGGTCGCCCCTGGAGCCAATACCGGCATCAAATACCTCATCCAGGCCACGGTCACCGACAAGCTCCACGATGCCAAGGGCGAGTTCCTGCATGAGACCTCCCTGGGCTTCGAGTTTCAACTGGTGGACGATGCCTCCACCGCCGGGTCCGATCAGGCCACTCACGCCTCCGGCGCTCTCTACAACTACCTGCCGCCCACCGAACGTGCTGCCCGCAAAGCGGGCGAGTGGAACACGGGCCGCCTGAAGGTTCAAGGCGAGGAGGTCGAGCATTGGCTCAACGGCAAACGCGTACTGGCCTACTCCTTCCATTCACCCGAACTCAAGACAGCCCTGGCCGCGAAGAAGCTGAACAGCGCCCGCATGCTGGAACGGCTGGAACACCGCAGGACCGCCATCGCCTTCCAGCACCACGAATCCTCCGTCAGCTTCCGCTCCATCGACATCCAGGTCCTGCCTCCGGTGCGAAACTAGGTCATGCTTCACGCCGAGCACACCGCCCTCGTCCTGTTCGACGCCGAAACCGAAGCCCAGGTGTTTCGCCCCGGCTTCGCCCGCAAGATCATCCGCACCAACGATCTCATGACCGTCGTGATCGATATCGAAGGCGGACCCTGGCCGGAACCGGATCCCATGCACGTCCACTCCCACGAGCAGATCAGCTACGTCGCGGCCGGCGAGATCCTCTTCCTCAGTGGCGGTGAGCCGCCCCGCAAACTCGGCCCCGGAGACCTCTTCGCCGTCGCCTCCGGAGTGCCTCACTCCATCCAACTCCTCTCGCCCACCGCCCGCCTGGTCGACACCTTCCATCCCATCCGAGAAGACTTCCTCTAGGAAGAAATGTCGGGCCCCCGGGTAACCGAACCGCCTCCAGATCCGCTACTATCTCCATGGCGGATCTCCGTAGTCCGCCGAGAGGGCTCAAACAAGGAGTAACGATGACGACTAAGACCTTACTGGTCAAGGGCTCCAGGGGATTTCTGTTCGCGGCGTGTCTGGCCGTCGCGAGCCTTTATGCACAACCTCCAGCACCTTCAAACCTTCAGGTGCTACCGAAAGATATCCCCCGGCCTCAGCTCATGAACACCATGCGCGCCTTCAATCAGGCGCTGGGTGTCCAATGTGATTTCTGCCACGTGGCGCGCGAGTTCGCCAAGGACGACAAGGAAGAGAAGGTCGTCGCCCGCGCCATGCTCAAGATGGTGATGAACGTCCGCGAGAACGCCGACAAGTTCGCGCCCGGCGGACGCGCCGAAAAGGTCGCCTGCTGGACCTGCCACCGCGGTGAAGCGCACATCACGCTGCCCGAACCGCCGGCGCAGGGACCGCCGCGCGGCGCACCGCCGGCCAAGCAGTAGTTCTGCCTGGGGAAACGGTCCTCAGCGGCCGTTTCCCTCCACCTTGAATCCGTCCTTGACCCACCACTCCAGCCCGCCGATCATCTCCTTCACCCGGAACCCCAGCGCCGCAAACCGCAACGCGCCCTTCGTTGACCCGTTGCAGCCCGGCCCGTCGCAGTAGGTAATCACCAGGGTGTCCTTGGAGATTCCAGCCGTGGTGTCCTCGCGCAGGGTGCGGTGCGGGATGTTCAGCGCGCCCGGGACATGCCCTTCGGCATAGCGCTCGGGGCTGCGCACATCCACAACCACGAAACCCTGCACTCCCTTTTCCATGTCGGCGAAGACGTCCGACGGATCGGTCTCCAGGGATAGCTTGGCGGCGAAGTGCCGGCGGGCCGTCTCCGGATCGGCCGCCGGTGTTTCCAGGACAGAAGAGAATCTGGGGGCGGTGGTGCTGCTCATAAGGTATTCCCCAATCTAGCCTCATAGGCGCCCAATGAACAGAGCCACTTTGTACAGAATGAAGGGCCGGTTGGCGCGCAGTAGCAGGCCGAAAGACGGTAGATTGGGTACTGATCTTGGGAGAACCGCTATGAAACTCCAACATACCCTTCTACTGGGCGCAAGCCTGGTAACGATCCTGTTCGCGCAGCAAACCGGCAGCAGCGGCATCGATCGTTCGAATCTCGACACCTCCTGTAAGCCCTGCGACGACTTCTGGCGATACGCGAACGGCGGCTGGCTGGACAAGAACCCGATTCCAGGCCGCTATCCCTCGTGGGGCACCATGTCTGTGATGAATGAAGGGAACCGGGAACGTCTGCGGACCATCCTTGAAGCGGCGGCCTCGAACAAGAGCGCACCGCCCACCTCAAACGAGCGCAAGATCGGCGATTTCTACGCCAGTTGCATGGACACCGCGGCTATCGAGTCGCGCGGACTCAAACCCATCCAGCCGCAACTCGACCGCATCAATGCGGTCAAGGACGTTGCTGGCATGACCGCCGCCCTGAACGAGTTCCAGCAGATGACCCCCATCGGCCCTTACTTCGTCATGAGCGGCCAGGATCAACGCAACTCCAAGGAAGTCATCGCCAACGTCGGCGTGGGCGGCATCTCCCTGCCGGACCGCGACTACTATTTCAAGACCGATCCCCGTTCCGTCAAGATCCGCGAAGAGTATGTAGCCCATGTGACCAAGATGATGGAACTGTTGGGCGACAAGCCCGACGCGGCCGCAGCGGAAGCCAAAGCAGTGCTCGATTTCGAGACCGCTCTGGCCGGATCGATGATGACCAATGTCCAGCGCCGTGATCCCGATGCCCGTTATCACAAGATGGACATGGCGGGGCTCAAGTCTCTGGCGCCGGGCCTCGACTGGAGCGCGCTCTTCAAGCAGTTCAACATCGCCGAGTCCACGCCGATCAACGTGGCCGAGCCTGAAACCCTGAAGAAGCTCAACGCCCAGCTCACCGCCGCTTCCCTGGCCGACTGGAAGACATGGACCCGTTGGCGCACCGTCAGCAGCGCGGCCGACATGCTGCCCAAGGCCTTCGAAGAGGAAGATTTCCGCTTCAGCCGTACCGTGCTGGCCGGTGTGAAGGAACAACAGCCACGCTGGCAGACCTGCACCAACGCCGTTGATCGCAACCTGGGCGAGGCCCTGGGCGAGGTCTTCGTGAAGAAGCACTTCCCGCCCGAAGCCAAGCGCCGCATGAACGAGCTGGTGGAGAACCTGCGCGTGGCGCTGCGCGAGCAGTTGCAGGCGGCCGACTGGTTGACGCCGGAAACCCGCAAGAACGCCGTCGCCAAACTGAACGCCTTCGTGCCGAAGGTGGGCTATCCGGATAAGTGGCGCGACTACTCCGCGGTGAAAGTGGATCCCAAGGCATACTTCGAGAACACGCGGGCGGCCAGCCTGAACAATCGCCTCTACCAGTTGTCCAAGATCGGCAAGCCGGTGAATCGCAACGATTGGGGCATGACGCCTCCGACGGTGAACGCTTACTACAGCCCGCTCATGAACGAAATCGTCTTCCCGGCGGGCATCCTGCAGTCGCCGATGTTCGACCTCCAGGCCGACGACGCCGTGAACTATGGCGCGATCGCGGCCGTGATCGGCCATGAGATGGGTCACGGTTTCGACGACCAGGGGTCGAAGTTCGATGCCGAAGGCAACCGCAAGGACTGGTGGACCGCGGAGGACCGCCAGAAGTTCGATGCCAAGGCCGGCTGCGTCATTCACCAGTTCGACACCATGGACGTTGGCGAGGGGCTGCATCACACCGGCAAGCTGGTGGTGGGCGAGGCGATGGGCGACCTCGGCGGCCTGACGCTGGCTTATGAAGCCTACAAGCACACCCTCAAGGGCAAGCCCGGCCCGGTCATCGACGGCTTCACGGCCGACCAACGGTTCTTCCTGGCCTTCGCCCGCGTGTGGAGTTCGCAGTACCGGCCGGAGGCCATGCGGCTTCAGCTCAACACAAATCCGCACCCGCTGGCCAAGTTCCGCGCCAACGGGACCCTGATGAACATGCCTGCTTTCCATGCGGCATTCCAGTGCAAACAGGGCGACCCCATGGTGCGCCCGGCCGAACAGCAGTGTAAGCTCTGGTAGATGTCAATTATCTCTGGCCGGCGCCACACGGGGGGCGCCGGCCGATTTGACGCCAGACCCCAGGTAGTGATAAACCCGTGCTTCATGCGCCATGTCGCCGCGCAGGAATTCAAGGAGATTCTGGGATGAATCTTGAAGATGTCGCACAGCGAGCCGGTGTCTCAACGGCCACCGTATCGCGCGTGCTGAACAACATCGGAGTGGTCCGGGACGCCACTCGCGAGCGGGTGCTGAAGGCCGTCGAAGAGCTGAAGTATTACCCGAATATGCATGCCCGCGCATTGGCCGCCGGCAGCAACCGGACCATCGGCATTATCGTCTCCAACCTGGAAAACCCCTTCTTTCTTGATGTATTTCGCAGTCTGGAAGCAGAGGCCAACCGCAACGGATATGAGGTCCTTGTCGCGAATACCGATTATCAGGTCGATCGCCTCAAGGCCAGTGTTCGCCTCATGATCGGGCGGCGCTTGGGCGGGCTCGCTCTGGTGGTGTCCGAAATGGACGAAGCGCTGCTGGAAGAGCTGGCCGAGCGCAAGGTTCCTACCGTTGTCTACGATGTCGGCACCCCCCGCGAAAGCATCATCAGCATCAAGGTGAACTACCGGACCGCCGTCCAGCAGATCGCCGAATACCTCTTTGAGCTGGGCCATCGGCGTTTCGCCTTCGTCGGCCACCACACCACCCTCGGACCTCTGAATGACAGACGTCAGACGTTTGAAGAAGTGATGGAGCACTTTGCACCGCAGGTGGAGTACCGGACGGTCGCCGATCTGGACGGCCTGGCCGGCGGGCGTAGTGCCGTGCGCCAGATCTATCAATCCGGCTTCCGCCCGACGGCGATCGTGTGCGTGAACGACTTCATGGCGTTGGGGGTTCTGCGCCAGCTCAAAGACCTGGGGCTGCGCGTGCCGGATGATGTCTCCGTCACCGGGTTCGACGGTCTGGACCTCTCCGATGTCGTTTCGCCCGCGCTCACCACTGCCCGCCTGGCCCGCGACCTGATTGGACTGCGCATCTTCGAAAGCTTCACCGCCGATGCCGCCCGCCTCGAGGAGATCCGGGAAACGCTGATTCAGCCCGAATTGATCGTGCGCGAATCCAGCGGCCCGGTGCCCGTTCTGGCAGACGTGCATTAGACGGAACGCCAAAACATGAGTGTTTGGTACGGATAACAGCTACACTCACAGCATGTCCAGGCGCATGAAGTGGTTCCTGTGGTCCGCGGTGGCGGCGGGCCTGATTCTCGCCGGTCTGTTTATAGCGGGAATCATCCTGGCGAGGCGGTTCGAGCCTTTCCTCAGAGAACAGACCATTGCCTACCTGGAAACGCGATTTCGCGCCAGCGTCGCATTGAAGAGCATCCACATCGACCTGCCTCTGAAATCGCCCCTGGACCTCATCTTTCACAAGGGCAAGATGATCAAGGTGCGAGTGAACGGCGAAGACCTGGAGGTGAAGCTGAAGAGCCTGCCTTCGGCGCCGGCGATCCTCAAGATGCGGAAGTTCCTGTTCGAAGCGGATCTGGATGCCCTGCTCAGCGGCAAGGCGCTGGTGAACCACGTCAATCTGGATGGCTTCGAGATCAACGTTCCGCCCAAGGTCGACCGGCCGAAGGTGGCGAATAGCCTCCAGGCTCCGGAGCCGGATGCCGGAGCGGAGAAGCCTCAGAAAGTGGATGTGCTCATCGAAGAGGTGCTGGCCAGCGACAGCATCCTGACAATCCTGCCTAAGGACGCCACCAAGGCGCCCCTGATTTTCAGGATTCATGCTCTGCGGCTCGAATCAGCCGGCCCTGGGCTGGCCATGAAGTATCAGGCCCAACTGACGAACGCCAAGCCGCCAGGGCTGATTCATTGCACGGGCACGTTTGGTCCGTGGGTCGCGGATAGCCCGTCGGATACGCCGCTGACGGGCAAGTACACCTTCGACAACGCCAATCTCGGCGTCTTCAAGGGCATCGCCGGGACGCTGGCCTCCACGGGCGATTTCCACGGCACGCTGGATGAGATCACGGTGGACGGCGAGACGCGCGTGCCGGATTTCCGCCTGACCATGAGCGGCAACCGCATGCCGCTGACCACGAAATACCATGCGATTGTGGATGGCACCAATGGCGATACGCGGTTGGAGCCGGTGCAGGGGGTGCTCGGCACGACAGCGTTCACTGTGCGTGGTGGAGTGGTGCGGAATGCCGGCACGAAGGGCAAGACTGTCGACCTGAAGACCGTGATGCCCAAGGGCAAGCTGGAGAATGTCCTGCTGCTGGCCATGAAAGGCGACAAGCCGTTCATGAAGGGCGGCATCGAGCTCGACTTCCGGGTCGTGTTGCCGCCGGGGCAGGGGGAGATCGCCGACCGCCTGCGTTTGAAGGGGTCCTTCAAACTGATCGACGCGCTGTTCAGCAGCCCCGACGTCCAGGAGGGGTTGGACTCGCTCAGCCGGCGCGCCCAGGGGCAGCCGCAGAACCAGGAGATCGGCGAGATCCCGTCTCAGATGTCGGGCGACTTTGAAATGGCGGAAGGGAAGATCCAGTTTCCAAAGCTGGGCTTTGAGATTCCAGGGGCGGAGGTGGACCTCGCCGGGAACTACGTGTTCCACACTCAGGAACTCGACTTCCACGGGACGGCCAGAATGCAGGCCCGGCTCTCGCAGATGATGAAGTCGCGCTGGAAGCGGCTGGCCCTGAAGCCGGTAGATCCATTCTTTGCCAAGGAAGGCTACGGCATGGTGGCGAAGATCAAGATCACGGGGACGCGGGAAAAGCCGTCGTTCGGGCTGGATCGAGGCAAGAAATAAGAAAAAGGGCAGCCCTTGCGAGCTGCCCCTCTCTTTCCATTACGGAAGGTCGTGCTATTCGAGGCCGAGAATACGGCGATTGCGCTTCGTGTCGGAGGCGCCACCGGCGAAGTCGTCGAAGGCCTTCTTGGGCACGTCGATGAGGTGGGCTTCGATAAACGGAGCGCCTTCGGCCGCGCCCTGCGCCGCGTCCTTGAAGCAGCATTCCCATTCGAGAACCGCCCAGCTCTTGTAACCGGCGGCGGTGAGGCGCGAGAACACCTGGCCGAAGTCGACCTGGCCATCGCCCAGCGAGCGGAAGCGGCCCGGACGATTCTTCCAGTCGGCATAGCCGCCATAGACGCCGGCCTTGGCGGACGGCACGAACTCGGCATCCTTCACATGGAAGGCTTTGATGTAGGGGCCGTAGGTGTCGATGAAGCCGACATAGTCCATGCACTGGAGGACAAAGTGCGACGGGTCGTAATTGATGCCCAGGCGCGGGTGGTTCCCCGTGGCTTCGAGCAGGCGCTCGAAGGTGAGACCGTCATGCAGGTCCTCGCCCGGGTGCAGCTCAAACGCGAAGTCGACGCCGTGCTTGTCGGCGAAATCGAAGATCGGCTTCCAGCGTTTGGCGAGCTCCTTGAAGGCTTCATCCACCAGTCCGGCCGGGCGCTGCGGCCAGGGATAGACGGTGGGCCACAGCAGGGCGCCGGTGAACGAGGGGGTGACACTGAGGCCAAGATTCTTCGATGCCTTGATGACAAGCTTCAACTGCTCGATGGCCCACTTGGTGCGGGCCTTGGGGTTGCCGCGCACCTCCGGTGCCGCGAATCCGTCGAACAGTTCGTCGTAGGCGGGGTGGACGGCCACCAGCTGGCCTTGCAGGTGTGACGCCAGTTCCGTAATTTCCAGGCCGTTCATCTGGCCTTTCAGATCCTGGCAATAGGTCTTCGATTCGGCAGCCTTCTTCAGGTCGATCACCCGGCTGTCCCACGACGGGATCTGTACGCCGATGTAGCCGAGTTCCTTCGCCCAGGCAGTGATATTGGGCAGGTTATTGAACGGCGCTTCGTCGCCCATGAATTGGGCCAGAAAAATGGCGGGTCCTTTTATTTGTGACATGATCGCCTCTCAGAGAGTAGTTGGTATCAACCCTCAACATCGTATGCCATCCGCAAGGATGTTGCACCATTCAAGGAGCCAGGGCGGAATCCACCGCCCGCGCGGCGTCATCCATTGAACAGTAGCCATGAACTGGATCTGTTCCACCTGCGGAGCGCAGCAGGAAGCCACTGAGCAGGCACCCCGTCGGTGTCCCGTCTGCGAGGACGCCCGGCAGTATGTGGGATGGGCGGGCCAGAGCTGGACCACCTTGGAGGAGCTTCGGACACGGCACCGGAATGTGATCACGGAAGAGGAGCCGGGCGTTTTCTCGATAGTAACGGAGCCAACATTCGGCATCGGGCAGCGCGCGTTCCTGGTGCGCACCGAGGAAGGCAATATCCTGTGGGATTGCATCTCCCTTCTGGACGATGAAACTGTACGGGCCGTGACAGAACTCGGCGGGATCCACACCATTGCCATCTCGCACCCGCACTACTACTCGTCGATGATCGAGTGGAGCAACGCCTTCGGCGGGGCGCCCGTCTGGATCCACGAAGATGAGCGCGACTGGCTGCAGCGGCGTAGCGGCGCGGTCCGCCTGTGGGTGGGTGAAACGGCGAAGCTGCCTGGCGGCGCGACCCTCATCCGCTGCGGCGGCCACTTCGACGGCTACCAGGTGATGCACCGGGCGGGTGTGCTGTTCGCGGGCGATCAGCCTCAAGTCGCAATGGATCGCCGCTGGACGAGTTTCCTCTACAGCTACCCGAATATGGTTCCGCTGGGCGCCGCCGCGGTGAAGCGCATTGTGGCCGCGCTGGAGCCTTACGAATTCCAGCGGTTGTATGGCGCATTCCCCGGGAAGACGATTCGTCAGGACGCGAAAAACGCCGTGGAGCGCTCAGCGGAACGCTATCTCGAGGCGATCGATTCTTCGTTGACCCACTTCACCGAGAGTCCACAACAACTGGTGGTGGAACTGTACGTGCGAGACATTCAGGCGTCAACGGAGTTCTACCAGCGGCTCGGCTTCGAGTTGGAGCGGGCGGAGGAGCACTTCGTGGCGCTCAACTGGGAACGGTCCCGGCTGCTGCTGGAAGAGATCCCGGGGCAGCCCGAACCGCCGTCCACCGTGGTGGCGAACATGCGCATCCTGGTGCCGGACGTGAACCACTACTGGTCCTTGTGCCAGCGCCTGGGGCTTCGCGTGATCAAGCCGATCGAGGATCGATACTACGGCCTGCGCGATTTCACCGTGGTCTCTCCGGATGGATTAGGCTTGCGGTTCGCGACGCCGATCTAGCTGCGCCACGGCAGGAACATGGTCTTGCCGTTCTTTTCCGTATTACCGCCAAACGCGTGCAGAGTGAATGCGCCGCCGGCCTTGCTGAGACGGCTCTCCACCCAGCCCACGGGCTCCGAGTCGTTGAAGTTGTAGCCGACAGCGGGCAGATTCAGCAGGTGGATTCCTTCCCACGCCTCGTATTTGTAGGCGTGCGAGTGCCCGTAGAGCACTGCCTTCACTTTGCGGTGAGGCTTGAGGATTTCGAAGAAGCGCGGCGCGTCCAGTAGCGAGGTGTCGCCATCGTCCAGGGTGTGATGCACGAACAGCACGGTGGGCATATCGCTGGAAGTCTTCAGAAACTCCGACAGCCAGGCGCGCTGCGCCTTGCCCAGCAGGCCGGGGACGGTGTTCGCCTCCATGAGGGAGTCGAGCACGATGACGCGGACCGCCGGCCCTTCCACCACCAGTACATGCTTCTGGTTCACGCTCTGAATGCCCGCCTGTTCCTTGCCGAAGACATCGAGGAAGTTCTTGCGGTGGTCGTGATTGCCCATCGCCATGGCGACCGGCACCTTGGCGAACAGCGGCTTCATCAGGCCCTGCACGGCTTCGTAGTCGGCCGGCATGCCCTTCAGTCGCGCGATGTCGCCGCAGTGCAGGATTGCCTCCGGTTTGACCGCCTCGATTTCAGTGACAACCTTCTTGAGATTCGCGACGGGATTGAAGCCGCGGTAGCTGTCCGTGGCATCGGCCGGGATGTGCGTATCCGAGATCAGCGCCCAGTGCATCTCGGGCTCGGCGGAGCGCAATAGCGAGACTCCGGCGCCGGCCATGGCCAGCGCGAACGTGCGGCGGGAGAGAGAGGGAATCGAGGCGTACGGCATCTTACCCCACAGTGTACCCGGCGCCCGGCGCGCCTCGCTGACTCAATGAGCTGGGGTCTTGGCGTCCAATACGGAAAGTGCCGCGGACTGTTCGTGGCCGTAGGTAAAGCGGTCGATGTCGCTGACGCCGGACCTGGCGTAGTCGCGCGCCGTCTTCCCGTCGGAGTTGCGGACTTTCGGATCGGCGCCGTGCTTGAGCAGGGAGCGGACGATGCCGTCATAACCGTAGCCGGCCGCCATCATGAGAGGGGTCATTTTACCGTGGGCGAGATTGGGATCGGCCCCCTTGGCCAGCAGCAGATCGACGGCATGCGGCTGATTCTTATGGATGGCGTGCTGAAGGACGGTCCAGTTGTTCACGCCGGCCGCCTGGTTGACGTCAGCGCCCTGGTCCAGTTGGCGGTTCATAGCGGCGAGATCGCCTTCGCGGGCGGCGCCGATCAGGGTGGAGGTATCGTGGGCACCGCCGCAGCCTGCGAGCACGGTAGCCGTCCAGAGGAGAAGGATACTGCGACGGTGCGTCATGGCCCGATTGTACGAAGAGTACTTTAAATTGTAAAGTACAAAATGATCACTGATTCCAACGGCCGGCCTTGGCGGACTGTTCCAGCAGGGCGGCCGGCTTCCAGAACGGGCCGAACTCGTCATAGAGCGCACGCATGCGGTCGGCCACCCGCTGCAAGCCGAGCGTTTCCGCATAGTGCATGGGCCCGCCGCGCCACGCCGGAAATCCATAGCCGTTGACGTAGACGATGTCGATGTCGACCGGCCGCAGGGCAATGCCCTCTTCCAGCAGGCGGGCGCCTTCATTGATCAGAGCGAACAGAGTCCGTTCCAGGATTTCCGTGTGCGTGAAGCTGCGCTGCGGAATGCCCTGGCAGGCGGCATATTCGCGTACCAGCCGCTCGACTTCCGGGTCGGCTGAAGGCTTGCGGTTCTGGTCGTAGAGATACCAGCCCGCGCCCGACTTCTGGCCGTAGCGGCCGCGGACGAAGAGTTCATCCTCGAATGAGATCGAATCGATATGCGGAATGCCCAGTCGGAGAGCCTCCTGCCGGACGCGCCAGGCGACATCGACCCCGGCCAGGTCGCCGACGGCCAGAGGGCCCATCGCCATCCCCCAATCCGACAAGGCCTGGTCTACCTGACCGACAGAGGCACCTTCTTCCACCAGGCGGATCGCCTCGTGCCGATAGGGACCGAACATCCGGTTGCCGATAAAGCCGAAGGCGTTGCCCGAGAGGACGCTCACTTTCTTCAGTGTCTTGCCCAGATCCATGGCCGTGGCGATGACGGCTGGAGAAGTTGCCTTGCCGCGCACCACCTCCAGCAGCCGCATGACATTGGCGGGGCTGAAAAAGTGCGTGCCCACCACCCACTCCGGCCGTTTGGTGACCGAGGCGATCTCGTCGATGTCCAGGGTGGAGGTGTTGGTGGCCAGTATGGCGCCGTCGCGGGCGACTGCGTCGAGGTCGGAGAAGACGTGCTTTTTCAGAGCCAGTTCCTCAAACACCGCCTCGACGACGATGTCGGCCTCGTCAAATCCCTCGTAGCGCAGGACCGGTTTGATGAGGTCCAGTCGGCGGCTGGCGTCATTGGCGGAAAGACGGCCCCTTTGCACGGAGGTGTCGTAGTTGCGGCGGATCGAGGCGAGCCCGTGGTCCAGGGCGCTCTGCGTGGTGTCCTTCAGAACCACCGGAATGCCCGCATTGGCGAAACACATGGCGATGCCGCCGCCCATGGTGCCGGCGCCCACGACCGCGGCCCGGCGCAGCGGGAGTGGTTGGACCTCCCTAGGCAGGCCGGGAATGCGGGCGACCGCCCGTTCGCCGAAGAAAACGTGGATCAGGGCCTTCGATTGTGAGCCGTAGAGACAGTCGCTGAACAACCTGGCCTCCAGGGCGATGCCGGCGTCGAAGTCGAGCCGGGCGGTTGCGGCGATGGCCTCCACCGCGGCCAAAGGAGCGGTCTGGCCCTTCAGCTTCTTGCGGCAGGAATCCTGGTAGAGCGCCAGCAGCGAGTCGGCCTCGTCGGGTGCCGGACAGTTTGGCCGTGAGATCGCGGGTGCGGCGGACCGGCGGATGCTCGTTGGCGAAGGCGACAGCGCCGGCCAGCAGGTCGCCTTCGATGAGACGGTCGACAATGCCGCAGTCCCGCGCCTCGGCTGCGCTGATGGGTTCGCCGAACGCACACATCCGCATGGCGGTTTCGACACCGGCGAGCCTCGGCAGACGCTGTGTGCCGCCGGCGCCCGGGATCAGGCCCAGTTTCACCTCGGGCTGGCCCACCTTGGCGGAGGCGACGGCAACGCGGTAGTGGCCCGCCATGGCGGTCTCCAGCCCGCCGCCGAGGGCCGTGCCGTGAATCGCCATGATCACCGGTTTCGGCGAACCTTCGATGCCGGAGAGGATCTCATTGAGGTTCAGGGGCGGCGCCTCGCCCGAGACGATGCGCCCGAACTCGCGAATGTCGGCTCCGGCGATGAAAGTCCGGCCGGATCCGATGACGACAATCGCATGGACATCGTTGTCCAGGGCGGCGGAGCGAACCGCCGCGGCTATGCCTTCCGGGACGCCCGGGCTCAAGGCATTGACGGGCGGATTGTCGATGGTGACCACCAGTACCGGAACCCTGCCGGGAGGTCGTGACGAGATCGCTCATAAGGTTGTCCTACACTGAAATTTGAAGCCCCAGCCTCTTACCATCAAAGAGCTCAACGAGCTCATCCTCAAGATGCCATTCAACCACCATTTGGGACTGCGCGTAACGCGCGTCTACAAAGATGGGCTCACGCTGGAACTCGAGGTGCGGCCTGAACTCTCGAACGGGCTGGGTACGCTGCACGGCGGGGTGACGGCCACACTGGTGGATGCGGCGGTCGGGATCGCCATCATTGGCGTACGCGGAGGCGCTCCGGCGACGACGGTGGAGATGAAGCTGAATTACCTGCGTCCGGCGACGCACGGCAAGGTGCGGGCGAGGGCTCGTTTGCTGAAAGTGGGACGAACGCTGGCGGTGGGCACCGTGGACGTACACGACTCGCATGGCCACGCGATCGCGACGGCCCTGGTGACGTATATGTTGCTGTAAGGCGTCCGGGCCCGCCTAGTTATAGAACGACAGGTCGGTGCTCGCCTTGCCGGCGATGCTGGCCACCTGGCTGAAGGTCTGGCCGTTCAGGACGATGGTGCGGCGGATGGATATGACCGAGGCGCCGGTGCGGTCCTGGTAGCGGCAGTAGGAATTGGGGATCGCCTGGGGCAGGCGGTCCAGGACAGAGCGGTCGTGGATGACCAGCGTGGCCACTTCGAACTCGGAGATGGTGGTTTGCCCGCCGCTCTCCAGCACTTCCTGTACGCGCACCTGGTCGAGGGTCGCGAAGTCCTCAGACAAGGTTCCGGACATGAAGATCGACCGGCTTCGCCCTCCATTGCCGCGAATGCGGCCGCTGACGGTGAAGTCCGGCCGTTCCACTCCACCGGCAGGGCGGGGGCGGTGTGATCCGTGGCCATGCTGTTGATATGAATGCTGGGGGACTCGCGTTCTTTCCGGTTGTGTCCATCGGCATCCTTCAGGGAAGGGAATTCGACGATCAGTCTGGCGGAAACACTGGCGGCGATCGATTTGACGCTTCGGAAGAAGGCCATGGGGTCGGCCTTGGTAGTCAACTGCAACGGAGACTCCTCTGTGGGTTCCATGAATGGATGGCTGCCGGTGGGGAAACCGGCATGGAAAACGCAAAGCACGCGGGTTCCCCCGAGGAAACCCGCGCGCTCCCTTCTACTGAGGTGAGTTGGATGTCAGGTTAGGCGCTACGCACCTCCAGGGCTTCCAGTTTTCCATCGCTGCGGAGCACCGCGACGATTTTCACTTCCATGCCGGGCTTCAGACTTTTGAAGCTCAGTCCCCGCGAGTAGCGGGTGGAGGAGGTTGTCACGATCGGCACACTGGTGCCTTGAACCTGAACCACGCTTTGGTCCTGGTCCACTGCCTCAATCTTGCCGGTCACCTCCTGCTTCTCCGCGGCTTGGGCTTCCTGGTGAGTGGGCCGGGCACCCCCCTCCCATTGGGCACCAAGGGTGCCCATTGAGGTGTTCCCAATGGCCAAAGCACTCACCAGGAGAGTTGAGGCCGCGAATCCCAATGTCAGGCTAAGTTTCATCGGCTTGCTCCTGTTTTCTGTGTGCCCGCACCGCACCGTTTCCCGCCGGTGGGGCACTCGTCGGGCGGATTGTCGAGACGGAGAGTCGGGGCGCAATGTCGATTCTCCAGGTGATTTCCGCTCATGCCGCTTGAGAGTGCAGGAAGGCGGCCAAATCGCGAACAGACTCAAAACAAAAGTGTGTTGGCGATGTTACAGGGCGCCGGGTCCGGTAGCATCTAAGGGAACCGGGTGGTTCGCAAGTACTCTTTTTCCGTGGAGTTTTCCAGGGATGGAATAGAGGGCAAACAAGGCCTGAGCGATTTTCACGAAGATTTTGCCGAACAAACCGAGGACAGTTCGTTATAGAAGGTTCATGCCGACAGGCGCCACCGAGAGAGAGGGACGCCCATGCTCGAAGACCTGCGGTACGCCATCAGGATGATCCGGAAGTCGCCCGGCTTCGCTTCCATCGCCATCTTTACTCTGGCTCTGGCCATCGGTGCGAACAGCGCCATCTTCAGCGTCGTCAAGGTGCTGTTCGGATTCTATCGTGTTTCCGATCAACCTTAGCAATACGTACTGGTTGAAGCAGACGAACAGCA
>JASGIE010000184.1:0-50408 GCA_049841055.1 Paludibaculum sp.
CGTCCAGGCGGGGATAGATGTCGTCGCCCGTCACGATGGCCACTTTCAATTCGGGCGCCAGGGCACGGACCTGGGCCGCGCAGGCTCGCGGATTCACGCCGCCGGCATTGGCGATGACACGAATGTTGCGCTGCTTCAGACGTGAAGCAAGCAGCGCCATCAGCGGCGGGAAATCGCGAGCGTAGCCGAGGTTAGGATCGGCCTGCTTCTGCTTCTGCAGGATCGACATTGTCACTTCGGCCAGGTAGTCGAGCGTGAGGTAGTCGATGGGCCCCTGTTCCACGAGGCGGACGGGCGCGTCCAGCCAGTCGCCCCAGAAACCCTGGCCATTGGCAATGCGGATCATGAACCGAGAACCTCCAGGGCGGTATGGGCGCGATGGCCCGAAGCGCAGGCGCATTCGAAGGCAAAGGCGAGCAGCAGGCGAGTCTCCAGCGGGTCCACCAGCGTGTCGACGTGGCCGCGGGCGGCGGCGTAGCGGGCATCCAGCCAGCGGTTGTAGTCGGCGCGCGTTTTGTCGATTCGCTCCTGCAGTTCGGGCGGCACGGGTTTCCCTTCGGCCTTCAGCTTATCGAGTTCCACGCCATGAACGGCCTGCACGGCGGAATCGCCTTCCATCACGCCGATGCGGGCCGTGGGCCAGGCGAAGGTGAAGTTGGGATCGAAGCCCTGGGCGGCCATGGCGTAGTAGCCGGCGCCGGAGGCGTGATTCAGGGTGAGGATGATCTTGGGTACCGTGGCACACGCCATGGACTCAACCATCTCCGCACCGGCGCGGATGATGCCTGCCGCCTCGGCATCCGGACCCACCATGAAGCCGGAGACGTCCTGGAGGTAAAGCAAGGGGAGCCCGCGGCGCTCGGCGTACTCGACGAAGTAGGACACCTTGCGGGCGGTTTCGGTGTAGACGATCCCGCCGATGCGCGGACCGGTATTGGACTTGAGGAAGCCGCGCCGGTTGCCGATGACCCCGATGGCCCTGCCATGCAGGCGGGCCTCCAGACAATACATCTCGGGCGCGAAGTCGGGTTGAAATTCGGTTTGTTGACCCGCATCCAGCAGGCGATCGAGAATTTCACGAATGTCATAGGCCTGACGGTGATCGTCAGGCAGGATGTCGTAGAGATCCTCGGCCGGTTTCGCGGTGTTCGTTCCCTGTTGGCGTGCCGGCGGCACCGGCAGGCCCGCGATGCGCTCGCGGATCTGGCGCAGGCAATCGGCGTCATCGGCGGCGGTGAAGTGGGCCACTCCGCTGAGGGAAGTGTGCATCCTGGCCCCGCCGAGGGATTCGCTGTCTGTTTTCTGGCCGGTGGCTCCCTTCACGAGGTTCGGCCCGCCGAGCCCCATGAAGCTGGTGCGCTCCACCATGTAGATGACATCGCTCAACGCGGGAAGATAGGCTCCACCGGCGATGCAGGGCCCCATGACGGCCGCGATCTGCGGGATTTTCAGCACACGCCGCATCAGGGAGTTGTAGAAAAAGATCCGGGCCGCCCCGTATTGGCCGGGGAATATTCCGTCCTGTAACGGCAAATTCACACCAGCCGAATCCACAAGATAGACGATCGGCAGGCGGTTGCGGATGGCGATCTCCTGCGCCCGCAGGATCTTCGTGATGGTCTCCGGCCACCATGCACCCGCCTTGACGGTGGCATCGTTGGCCACAACGACCACTGGACGGCCTTCCACACGGGCCAGCAGGGTGACGACACCGGCGCCCGGCGCCTGCCCGTCATAGCGGTCGTGCGCGACGAGCAATCCGATTTCCAGAAGCGGAGAGGAAGGGTCCGCCAGGCGTGCAACCCGTTCACGGGCAGTCAGTTTTCCGTCACGGTGCTGACGGTCCGCCTTGGCCTGTCCGCCGCCCTTCAACAGTTGTTCTTCCAGCGCTCGCAGTTGCCGCAGCAGCAGGCGCATGGCGTTCTCGTGCGTGCCTGTCCCAGGAGTCACCGATCACTAGTGTACGGCAAGCGCGTCAGGTGAGTAACATTCGCAAAGAGGGCGGTTTCGCTTTGAAGTTTTTTGAACCCTTTGCGATACTGAGTGAGTCCGTACAGTAAAGAAGCTTAACCTTCCTGTGGCTCTTCGACAATTCGCATCGAAGTGACTCCCCGTTGAAGTTCTCTTTGACGTTACAGAGCACAGGACTGGTGTGTCGACTTAGGAGAAGTATCTGTGAAGGAAAAAGGTGTCGTGAAATGGTTTAATGCCGCAAAGGGCTACGGCTTTATTCAGCGGCATACGGGGGAAGACGTGTTTGTCCACTACAGCGCCATCCAGATGTCCGGTTACCGGACCCTGGACGAAGGCCTGGAAGTGGAATTCGAACTAAAGACCGGACCTAAAGGCCTTCAGGCTGAAAACGTTACGCGAGCATAGTTAAGGCTCTTATCCAGTATCGGCGCGAGTCTCTCCAGAGGGGCGGCCCGCGCCGATCGGCACCCGCACGAAAACCACGACGCAGCGAGATCAGGCTGGAAGCTTTATCCTGAACAGGAATGGGCCTCCGGTTGCGTGCTACGTCTGGTCGTTGGATTGTCCCCTCCCTGGCAGATCTGCTGCTGGCCGCGCTTGTATTGCGCCCCTATCTGCTGCCGGGCGGGCTGGATGAGCTGTTGTCGGATGCAAGCGTAGGCATGCACATCCGAACCGGCGATCTCATCCGGTCCACTGGTTCCCTGCCTCACTCCGATCCCTTCTCGTTCGCATTCCCCGGCAAGGAGTGGTTTGCCTGGGAGTGGTTGACGGAACTCGGCTTATCGTTCCTGCATTCCTGGTTCGGGCTGGCTGCGATCGCGCTGGCGGCTGTGGCGTTGATGACATGCACCTCCGCGATGGTGTTGCGGACGTGCCTGCGGCGCGGGAACAGCGCGCTGATTGCGCTGCTGCTGGCCATGGCGGGGTTCCAGGCTTCGATGAACCACGCGTTGGCGCGACCCCATCTTCTGTCATGGCTCTTATTGGCTATTACCGTCGCAATTGTTGAGCGGGAACGGCGAGAATCTTGGATCGGATTCTGGTTGTTGGTCCCATTGGCTGCGATTTGGGCGAATTTGCACGGTGGATTTGCGATTCTGCCGGCCTATCTGGCGGTGGTCTGCATCGGGCTTGGTGTTGAGGCGCTGTGGACGAAGTCAGGTTGGAAGAGCGTGTGGCGCATGGTCGCCTGCGGCCTGCTTGTCGGCGCGGCCACTCTGGTCAATCCCTACGGCATCCGGCTTCACCAGCACCTGATCGAGTTCGTTTCCTCACCCTGGGCGATTCAAATGATCGAGGAGTATCATCCTCCATCGCCATCGCTGGGCGAGCAGTATTACTGGTTCGCGGCGCTCGGACTGCTCGCTGGACTGGCCGCGTTGTCGGCTCTCCGGCGGCGTCGGGTGAGCGATGCGCTGGTTTGCCTTTTCTTCCTCAGCTCGGCCTGCAAGTCGGCGCGGCACATCCCGTTATTTGTCATCGCGGTGACACCTCTGATTGCCGGCGAACTGCGCTGGCTTTGGGACGTGATCCGAGCCAGAACCGGCAAGCGCGGAACGGCCGAGCAGTTCCACAAACTCGACGAGGGGATCCGTCCACAATTCGCGAAACACAGCGTCTGGCTGGCGGCCGGGTTTGCGGCGGTGCTCCTGTTTCGAACGCCGCTAGGGTTGCCTTCCGATTTTCCGGAGAAGCGCTTTCCCGTCGCAATGACTGCCTCAAAGAGAGACATCCTCCGTACGGGCCGGGTGTTTTCCACCGATGCCTGGGGCGACTTCCTCATCTATGAAGGCTTCCCCCGGCAACGTGTCTTTATCGATGGGCTGCAGGACTTCTTTGGACCCGCGCTGGCGGAAGATTACCTGGAGATGCTCGAAGCCGGACCTCGCACTGAGCAACTCTTCCAGCAATGGAAGTTCGACACCGCCCTCGTGCCAGGGAAACAGCCCATCGCGAAATGGCTGAAAGCCCGGCCGGACTGGCGGGTGATCGCCGAGACGCCGCTGGCTCTGCTGGCGGTGAAGGAGAAATGATGCGGATTCTGCTGGCGCTTCTGAGCGTGGGGGCTCTTCTGGCGCAACCGCCGAAGCCGAGGGCGCGAGAGGCCGGTGTGGTGACCGGGCGGCTGCCCGTTGGCCGCTGGAACGCGATTACGGACGTTCCTGGCGTCCGCGTAGGACATGCCACGCTCATTCGCGACGGCAACATCCGGACCGGCGTGACGGCCATCGTGCCTCACGGCGGGAACCTGTTTCTCGAAAAGGTGCCGGCCGCCGTCTTCGTGGGGAACGGCTTCGGCAAGCTCATGGGTTCGACGCAGGTGGAGGAACTTGGCGAGATCGAGACGCCCATCCTGCTCACGTCGACGCTGAATGTCCCGAAGGTGGCCGACGCGCTGCTGACGTACATGCTGGCCTTGCCGGGCAATGAGCAGGTACGCAGCATGAACGCGGTGGTCGGGGAGACCAACGACGGGTACCTGAACGACATCCGCGGCCGTCATGCCGGGAAGGATGAGGTATTCGCGGCCCTACGCTCGGCCCATGATGGCGCGGTGGAAGAAGGAGCCGTGGGCGCTGGCGCGGGCACGGTCGCCTTCGGCTACAAGGGCGGCATCGGCACATCGTCCCGAGTGGCCGGCGAATATACGGTCGGCGTGCTGGTCCAGAGCAACTACGGCGGCGACCTGATGATCGCGGGCATCCCTGTGGTCCGGGCACTGCGACGGTCGGGCCAGGGGTCCAAGGACGGAAGCTGCATGATCGTCATTGCGACCAACGCGCCGCTTGATGCGCGCAATCTCAAGAGGATGGCGGCACGCGCGATGCTGGGCCTCGGCCGGACCGGCTCTTCCGGTTCCAACGGCAGCGGCGACTACGCCATCGCGTTCTCCACCCATCGCGGCGGCCAGCCGCTGGTGAGCAACGACAGCATGACGCCGTTGTTCGAAAGCGTCATTGAGGCGACGGAGGAGGCTGTGAACAACTCCCTGTTCCAGGCGGAGACCGTGACGTCCAACGGGCACACCGTGGAGGCTCTGCCAGTGGAGCGTGTGCTGGAGATCCTGCGCGTCCACAAAGTACTCAGCAAATAACAACGCCATGCTCCGTGTGGGAGCATGGCGCTGATTGGAACGGAGATGGGCTGACGCTTATGGAGCCGGAGTGCCGGCGGGCTGGCCCGTGGAGGGCCGCACCGGCTTGTTCAGCGGCGCACCGGGGAACTCCTGGACGGGTTCCTTCAGGTTCGAAGGCAGGATCGTTTCCCGCGTGCTGAGATCGAATAGCGTCCAGATGAGGAAGATCGACAGGAACAACAGGCCGCCGACAAAAATGACGGCATTGAACTTGTCGTGGCGCAGGTGCATGAAGAACAACGCCACAAGGGAGGCCTTGATGGTAGCGATGATGAGCGCAACCACCGTGTTCATGGAGCCGAAGTCGATATAGGAGGCCTGGACCGTGATGATGGTCAGCACCAGCAGCCCCAGCAGCACGGCCCCGTAGGTCTTCGGGCCGGTAACGTGCGCGGCGTGAGAATCGGATTGAGACATGGTTCCGGGTGGTCTCCTCTAGGAAATCAGGTACATCAACGGGAACAGGTAGATCCAGATGAGATCGACCAGGTGCCAGTACAGGCCGGTGACGTCGAGCGGGCCGTAATAGTCCGGCGTGAAGTCGCCGCGGATAGCCCGGAAGATCAGCCAGCTGATGACGACCATGCCCAGCAACACGTGTATGCCGTGCAGGCCGGTCATCATGAAGTAGAAGCTGAAGAACAGGAACTGGCCGGGTACCGTGTCGCCTTCGTGCGTGTAGTACTTGCCGGGCAGCAGGCCTTCATGGAACTTGTGGCTGTATTCGGAATACTTGACGCCCATGAAGGTTGCGGCGCAAAGCAGGGTGATAACCAGGAACAGTACGACCAGACCCTTGCGCGAAGTCTGCGCGGCCCAGATCGCCATCACCATGGTGAAGCTGGAAAAGAGCAGGACGATGGTGTTGACGGCGCCCAGCGTGCGGTCCAGGTGGTGGTGAGCCGCAAGGAACGCCTGCGGGTGATTGGCATGCATGATGCCGTAGCCGATAAAGAGGCCGCCGAACATCAGAATTTCCGTAACCAGGAACAGCCACATACCGATCTTGGCGGTATTGAACTGCTGGTTCATATCACGGAAGTGATGCTGGAGGAACGGCGAGTGCCCGTGGTCGGCGCTGGTCGTATGGGTCGCAGTGCTCATGATATGCGTCTCTTGAAGAACTCCGTGAATCCTAGTGGATGGGCTCCTCCACGCCTACAGGCGCGGGGTTAGCGCGATAGTCGTAGGGGCCATGCTGCAGCACGGGCTGACCCACAAAGTTGTGAGTGGTGGGCGGAGAGTCCGTCTCCCACTCCAGCGTGCGGCTGCCCCAGGGATTGGCCACCATGCCCTTGGGCTGGCGCAGTGAAGCCAGCAGGTAGGCTCCGATGAGGAACAGGCCGGAAGCGAGGATCCAGCTGCCCACCGTGGAGGCCACGTGCAGGGGCTGGAACTCAGGCAGGTAGTTGTAATAGCGGCGCGGCATGCCGCGGCTGCCCAGCACGAACTGCGGCAGGAAGGTCGCGTTGAAGCCGATGAATACGAGCGCCGCGCCGATGGCCGCCAGGCGCTTGTTGTACATCCGCCCGAACATCTTGGGCCACCAGTAGTGTATGCCGGCCAGCAATGCGATCAGGTTCGAACCGGCCATCACGTAGTGGAAGTGCGACACCACGAAGTAGGTGTCGTGCAGGTGGACATCGGTGGAGAGGGCCGCCAGGAAGAGGCCGGTCAGACCGCCGATGGTGAAGATGAGCAGGAAGCTGATGGCGTGCAGCATCGGCGCTTCCAGCGAGATGGAGCCGCGCCACATGGTGGCGATCCAGTTGAACACCTTGATCGCGGACGGGATGGCGATGAAGAAGGTGATGAAGCTGAAGATCGAAGCGGCGAAGAGGCTCATGCCCGCGGTGAACATGTGATGGGCCCACACCAGGAAGCCGAGCAACGCAATGGCGACGGAGGAGAAGCCAATGGCCTTGTACCCGAAGATGGTCTTCTTCGAGAAGGTCGGGATGACCTCCGAGATCACGGCGAATGCCGGCAGAATCATGATGTACACGGCCGGGTGCGAGTAGAACCAGAAGAAGTGCTGGAACAGCACCGGATCGCCGCCCAGTTGCGGGTCGAAGATGCCGATGCCCAGGACTCGCTCCATGCAGAGCAGCAGCAGGGTGATGGCGAGAACCGGCGTGGCGAGGATCTGGATCAGGGCCGTCGAATACATGCCCCAGCAGAAGAGCGGCATTTCGAACCAGCCCATGCCGGGTGCGCGCAGCTTGTGTATGGTGGCGATGAAGTTCACGCCGGTGAAGATGGAACTGAAGCCCAGCACAAACGCAGCCATAACCATCAAGGTGACGCCGCCGCCGGTCGTGCTCGAATAGGGCGTGTAGAACGTCCAACCGGTGTCGACACCGCCCAGGGCGAGAGTCGTCACGGCCATCGCCGCGCCGGTCCAGTACACATACAGGCTAGCCAGGTTGAGCCTGGGGAACGCGACGTCCTTGGCGCCCAGCAGCAGGGGCAATGCAAAGTTGCCCAACGCTGCGGGAATCGCCGGAATGATCACCAGGAACACCATGATGGCGCCGTGCAGGGTGAACACCCGGTTGTACATCTCGGCGGTCATGATCGTCTCTTTGGGCGTCAGAAGCTCAATCCGCACAAGGAGAGCAAAGATACCGCCGACCAGAAAGAAGAAGAACACCGACCACATGTACATCAGGCCGATGCGCTTGTGGTCGACCGTCGTCAGCCAACTGACCAACCCTTTCGGGTCTTCCAAATAGTCGCCGTGGTGAGCGGCGTGACCGTTGCCGTGGGTCGCTAAAGTATCTGCCATTCCATTGCTCCTGTTACTTCACCGACTTGATGAACTCGATCACGCCCAGGATTTCGCGCTCGCGCAGGAGACCCTGGAACGTCGGCATGATCGGTTCGAAGCCCTGTACCACCACAGCCTGTGGCTGCAGCACCGACTGGCGGATGTAGTTGGCATCCACCGTGTAAGGCTTGCCATCCGCACCCTTGCCCGTTTCACCCCAGATGCCCTTCCAGGAAGGGCCCTGTCCGCGAGTGCCGTCCAGGGAGTGGCAGGTGGCGCAACCTTTGTTCTCGTAAACCAGCTTGCCCAGGTCCTTCAGAGGCATCTTGCGAACCTGTTCGTCGCCTTCACGAAGGAATGTTTCGTACTGCTCCGGCGTGTCCACAAAAATGCGGGCCAGCATGTCCGAGTGGCCCTTGCCGCAATACTCGGCGCAGAAAACCTGCTGGACGCCCGGTTCGGTCGGGGTGAACCAGAGTTCGGTGTAGCGCCCCGGGATCACATCGCGCTTCAAGCGGAAACTGGGCACGAAGAAGCTGTGGATCACGTCCTCGGAATGCATCACGAGCTTCACGGGCTTGTTCAGCGGAACATGCAGGTCGTTCAGCGTGCGCGTTCCGTCGGGATACTCGAACTGCCATACCCACTTCTTCGCCGTGACGACGATCTCCATGGAGTCGTTCGGTGGAACCCAGGCCTTCACATAGCCCTTGAAGCCCCAGAAGAAGATGCCCATCACGACGAACAGGGGGATGATGCTCCAGATGAGCTCCATCTTCGTGTTGTGCGTGATATGCGGCGTCACCTCCTTCGCGGAGCGGCGGCGCCATTTCCGTACGGCGTAGAAGATCAACGCTCCGTTGAAGAAGAAGAAGAATATGGTGAGGTAGACGATGAACATGTAGAGTCCATCGACTTCACCGGCATGTGTGGCCGCCGCTTTGGGCAGCATCCAGTTCTGGAACCAATTCATTTCACAGTCACCATAGGAGGGTGGTTGAATCCAACCCGGCGTTCACGTCGCCACAATCGAAACAGAACAAACCCGAAGAGCAGCAGCATTAGCACGCCGCCGCCACGCATGAAATTGCGGGCGAACAGCACATAGCCGCGGGAGGCCGGATCGTAGTGGAAGCAGTAGAGCAGAATCCGGTCGCTCACACCGAACTTCTCTCGCGCCGCTTCCGTCAATGCCATCTGAATGTCGAACGGTTTGAAGTTGACTCCGTAGAGGTAGCGGCTGATCATGCCCTCGGGTGAGAGCACAAAAATCGCCGCCGCATGAGCATACTGGCCCGTGTTCGGATCCCGGCGATAGCCGAAGCCAATCTGTTTGGCAAGCTTCGCGAACATTCTCCTGGTGATCGACCAGGAAGTGCCAGCCGCTGGTTTCCCGCTCGTAGGAGGCGAGGTAGGAGGCCTTCTTGTTGCGGGCCAGGCCGAAGTTCTCCGTCGGATCGATGGAGATGGTCACCACTTCGAATTCGTTGCCGATGGTCCACTTCAACTTGCGCAATGCCTGGGTCTGGCCGTTCATGACCAGATTGCAGAGCATGGGGCAGGAGTAATAGACAAGGTTCAGGACAACCGGCTTACCCTTGCCGAAGTACTCCTTCAGCGCGTGCGGGTAGCCATCTTCCCCAATGAACTGAAGGTTGAGATCCACCTTCTGGCCCAGGTGTTCGACAACATCGACACCCGCCAACTCCTTGGGCGTCTTTTCGTCTTCGGACTGGGCCAGCAGACCGGAAGCACCGGACATCAACAGCAGGGCGGCGGAAACAGCCGCCAGCCGCCGCGGGCGCATCGGCACCCGCGCGCCGCCGCGCCGCATCCCTTCCCCAGTTGCTGTCTTCAGTGTGCGCATCAGAGTCTTCCTAGTGGGCCGCCTTATGGTCCGCGGCCGGCTTTGCGGGAGCGGGAGCGGGCGCCGCCGGAGCAGCACCTGCCGGGGCAGTACCGGCCGGCGCTGCGCCGGGCGCCGGAGCATTGGCTCCGCCGGCGGCGCCGCCGGGCAGTTCATCCTTCACCGGGTAGGACTTGGTGTTGTAACCCACCTTGCCCTCGCCAAACTCCGCAGCCACGATGTCCATCGCACGGTCGATCGGGATGCGGACGACACCCTTATCTTTATCGATGTAGGAATAGCGATGAAGTTGCTCTTCTTCGCGATCGTGGATCGCCTGCAGTTCCTTGCTGGCGACGCCGGTGTACTGGTCGTACTCCACACGCTCGTAGGCGACCGTGTATAGCCAGTACACACCGATGATCATCGCGACAAACAACCCCAGCACAGCCATGGAGACGATGGCGATGAGGCCGGCCTTCGCATCCCGGCGGTCGTAATCGACACCCTCGACCATGATGGCCGTATCGGGCATTGTCGGATCGTGTTCCTGATTCGGGTCAATCATCTTCAATACTCCACGGATCCCTAGACGTTATGGAACGCAAGGCACTGGTCCAGCCGGGGATCGCCCACCGGCACCAGCGGTTTCTTGCGCAGTCCGGACCAGAACACCAGGCCGAACGCACTGCCCACGGCCAGGAAGGCCGCGGGATCCATCCAACTCACCTGCGGACCCTTGCCGTGCAGCACGGGCATGACCTGCCAGTACAGATCGAAGTAGTGCATCAGCATCATGTAGCCGGCGAAGAAGCCCAGCACCTTCAGGTTCCGCTTGCTGGCGCGGGGCATCAGCGCGAAGAACGGAATGAAGAAGTGGGCGAAGATCAGGAAAGGCCGCCAGTTGTACCAGCCGCCCGCCAGGCGCCGCTGAAACCACGCCACTTCCTCAGGCAGATTGCTGTACCAGATCAGCATGTACTGCGAGAAGGTGATGTACGCCCAGAACACCGTCAGCGCGAAGAGCCACTTGCCGAGATCGTGGTAGTGCTCCTCTTTCACCGAGTTTTCGAGGTAGCCGGCCGACCGCAGCGCGAGGCAGATGAGAATCAGCGCGGCCATGAAGGCCAGTGCGCCGCCGGCCAGGAAGGACACGCCGAACATGGTCGAATACCAGTGCGGATCCAGTGACATCACCCAGTCATAAGCGGCCAGCGAGGCGGTGAGGAACAGCATCAGCAGGCCCGGAGCGCTCCAGCGTTCGGCCGCCTGAGTGTGCTTCGAGCGAGCCGTTGTCATCCTGGGCTCTTGAAATGGCGTACAGGCGCCAGGCGAAGAGGCTCCAGAGAACGACGACGATATAGGCGCGAATGGTGAACGCACTGGTCGTTCAGGAAGCTCAGCTTTTTGGAAAGCATAGGATCCTTGGCGGCCATCGCGTGGGTCCATTCGTACATATCAGTGCATGCCGAGCCCACGGTGCAGAGCAGCCAGGTTCAGCGCCACGGGAATGGTCCGCATGATGTTTTCCATGAGGCGGCGCACCGTCACGCTCCAGGCGGAACCGGTGAGATGCTGAACCATCACGAAGAACAGCGCGCCCAATGACCAGGTGAACGAAATAGGCGAAAGCGACGAGATAGGAAAATGGAACTGTTCGCGATTGGTAGCAAACCCGGCGGCGCAGAGCCAGCCAGCTTACCGAGCGCCACGAAGACCAGCGAGTTGCGGACCTTGGTCCACGTGCTTGGGCGCCAGGAAGTAGTTGTCGGTGACTTGTTGATGATCGTGATGCGTCCATGCGTCTGCTTACCTCACCTTGGCCTGGGAATCGGCCGGAACATCGGCCATGGTGCCGCGCCACGAGCGTTGCAGCGCCCGGACGTAGGCAACGATGGCCCAGCGGTCTTTCTCGGAAATCTGGAAGCGTATAGCCCGGGCATCGACCGGCGGCCGTTCGAGATCACGTGGTAGATCTCGCCGTCCACTATGCCGCAGTACGGTCTTCATGAAGGTTGCCCGGCACGCAGGTCGGCCTTGCTCGGCACCACACCGTGGCCGGAACCGGTCCGGTCGTGACAGGGCGAACAATACGTATTGAACTTCACCTGCCCGTGGAGCAGAGTCTCCTTGGTCAGAGACAGCGGGTTCTTCGCAACGTAGGTGTTATCCGCCGCGACGCCCGTGGAGAGCGTCTCATCGGCCGGTACATCTCCTGCGACAGAGTCCCGGCCACCGGACGGCGGCTGGCGCGGCCATCGGCGAAGAAGTCGGAATGCATCTGAGCCTTGTACTTGTCCTGCCGCTTCATGTCCGGGAAGACCCAGATGGGCGGCTGGCGCGGGAAAGTTGGACAGGCGCCCAGCAGGGAACTGGCTGCCACAACCAGCAGCATTTGCGCGATGCGTCGAGGATCCATGGGCATCAGGCCTCCACCAGTTCCGTGTGCGCGGCTGCCGCACGAATCCAGGAAGGTCTTGACGCTGGCCTCGGCGTTGAACTTGGGATCTTCTATCTCCGATGGCTAACAGGAACCGGTCGTCGCTGGCTCCTTCCGCCTTGGAGTAGTTAAAGAAAGCGTGATGGTAAGGTCGGCAGCCGGTTCAGGTGCGAACATGCCGAACACCGCGCCAAACGCACTCAACAGCACGCGTCAGCTCGAAGATGATCGGCATTGAAGGCTCAAGCGCGAACAGCGGCTTGCCGGCGACCGACCAGCGGGTAGTCCACCGCGCCGGTCCACCATTGCGAGCAGCACCGCGTGACACCAGTCCGGTCAGACCCAGCAGATGACGATCTTGCCGAGCGTGCGAACGCGGAGCGCCGAGCGCCTCGTCAATGCCGTGGATCGGGAACGGGGTGTAGGCGTCGCATCTTCGTGTAGCCCGCCGTCGCGTGCCGTCCTGACGGCGTCGATGCAGATTCTCCGGCGTATCAAAGTTCGGCGACCACACCGTAGTGCTTCACCTTCTTCGAGTCGCCTCGAAGCGGCAGATTCGCCAGGGCCAGAAGATTGGTGAGCCATTAGTGCGCGCCTCCCTTCGGCCGGAGCCGCGTGGGTGTTGATCTGGTGGTGCAGCACGCCCTTCACTTCGGAGATCGCGATGACCGGCAGGAAGCGGATGAACAGGAGGAACAGCGTCATGAAAAGACCGATGGTTCCGACGAAAGTACAGATGTCGACCATGGTGGGCCGGAAGTAACCCCAACTCGACGGTAAGTAGTCGCGGTGCAGCGTGGTCGCGATGATCACGAAGCGCTCAAACCACATTCCAATGTTGATGAAGATCGAAATGATGAACATCACTGGAATGCTGGTGCGCATTTTCTTGAACCAGAAGAACTGCGGCGAGATCACGTTGCAGCTAATCATCGTCCAGTAGGCCCACCAGTAAGGACCGAAGGCGCGGTTGATGAAGGTGAACTGTTCATACTGGTTGCCCGCAATACCAGGCAATGAAGAATTCTGTTCCGTAGGCGTAGCCCACGATCATGCCCGTGGCGAGGATGACCTTGTTCATGTTTTCCAAGTGCTTGATGGTGATGAGATGCTCCAGATCGCAGCGCCCAGCGGGCGATGAGTCATTAGCGTGATGACCATCGCGAAGCCGCGAGAAGATGGCGCCCGCGACGAAGTACGGCGGGAAGATCGTCGTGTGCCAGCCCGGGCAGAATCGAGACCGCGAAGTCGAACGAAACGATGGTGTGCACCGAGAGCACCAGGGGTGTCGAAAGGCCGGCGAGAATCAGGTAAGCCATTTCGTAGTTGCGCCAGTGGCGGCGCGGTTCCGCGCCATCCCAAGGCTCAGGACGCGCGAAGATCGTTTGCGTCGAGTGCCGGTGCGCACGGTCGCGCAAAGTCGCCAAATCGGGAATCAGTCCGACATACCAGAACAGTAGCGAAACCGTTCCGTAAGTTGAAACCGCGAACACGTCCCATTCGAGCGGCGACGAAAGTTCTGCCACATGTGCAGATCGGTGTTCGGCATCGGGAAGAGCCAGTAGGCCGCGCGCCAGGGACGGCCCGTGTGGAACAACGGATAATGCGCCGCGCAGGCCACGGCGAACAGCGTCATTGCTTCGGCGGCGCGGTTAATCGATGTACGCCACTTCTGACGGAACAGGAACAGAATGGCCGAGATGAGCGTACCGGCGTGACCGATACCGATCCACCAGACGAAGTTGGTAATGTCCCACGCCCAGCCGACCGGCGAGTTGTTGCCCCAGACTCCGATACCGGTGGCGACCAGGTAGTCAGCATCGCCAGCATCATCACCAGGTGATGCCGCTGGTGATAAAAACGCCATGTACCACTGCTTGCGGCGGTGCCGCCTTCGACAATGCTGCTGAATCGGTACTAATCGTGACGTCAGTGTACGGCTGGCCAGCCGCGGATGAATCAGCGTCGGATTCAGTTTCATAGAGTCGGATGTTGATTGCGAGGTCGGCCATGAGTTATTCCAGCTCCGGATTCGGATTGCGGAGCTTTGCCAGATAAGTAGTTCGCGGCTTGATATTCACTTCTGCAAGCAGCGCGTAGTTCCGCTGCTGCTTCTTCAGCTTGCGACACCTTGCTTTCGGGATCGATGATATTGCCGAACACGATTGCGTCGGAGGGACAGGTCTGCTGGCAAGCGGTCATAATATCGTCGTCGTTGATCGGACAGCGGTCTCTCGACTCTTGGCTTTGATTGATTTGCCTCCTGAATTCGCTGCACACAATAGGTGCACTTTTCCATGATTCCGCGCATGCGGACGGTGACGTCCGGATTGATGACCATCTTTTCGCGACTTCCTTCGCATGTGCTTGTGCTAGTTCAGGAAGTTGAACCGGCGGACCTTGTACGGACAGTTGTTGGCGCAGTAGCGGGTGCCGACGCAGCGGTTATACGCCATGTCGTTCAAGCCTTCCGGCGAGTGCACGGTCGCCGCCACCGGGCAGACCGTTTTCGCACGGCGCGTTTTCGCACTGCTGGCAAGCCATCGGCTGCATCACCGCCTGCGGCTTCCTCTTCGCGAACCGGTGTAGTAACGGTCCATGCGGATCCAGTGCATTTCGCGGCCGCGCTCAACCTGATCTTTACCGACGACCGGAATATTGTTTTCGCTCTGGCAGGCGACCAGGCAGGCATTGCAGCCCGATGCACGTATTCAGGTCGATCGACATGCCCCACTGGTAACCCTTCGAGTAGTCCCAGCCGGCGAACATGTCCTGCACCGGCTCCCCGTGCTCTTCATGCAGCACGTGCGGTTCCTTGGCATACTCCTCGACCGGCAGCTCCTTCACGATGTCGGTGCGCATCAGGTGCGTGATGGGCTCTTCCAGCGTGTGGTGTTCCTGCGTCGTCACCAGTTGGTAATTCTCGCCGCTCTTGCGAGCCTGCACGGCCGACATGTGGAAGCCCGCCACGGTGCGCAAGCCTTCGGCGCGATGGCCGACGTTCTGGCCCACTCGCCCGCAGGACGACCGGCCATAGCCCAGCGCCACCGAGATGGAGTCATCCGCATGACCCGGCATCACCATCGCCGGCATCTTGATCTCTTTGCCGTTCGCCGACAGCGTGAGCACGTCGCCGTTTTCGACACCCAGCGCCTGGGCCGTCTTGCCGCTCACCAGCGCCGCGTTGTCCCACATGACTTTCGTCATCGGGTCGGGCGCTTCCTGCAGCCAGGCGTTGTTCGCGAACCGGCCATCGTACGGACCGGCCGAGGGATAGAACACCACCTCGAGCCCGCTCGACGCCGGTTTGATCGCGGCCTGCGCGGCAGCCAGCACCTTGCCGGCATCCGCCTTGGCATCCACCGCGGCCTGCTTCGTGCCCTCAATCACGCCATCGTGCAGCGCCTGGTTCCACTTCTTCGCGGCATCGGCGCCCCACTGCGAGGTCCACGACTTCTTCACGAGGTCGTAGCCCTTGCCTTCGGTGCCCGCGATCGCCGCGGCCAGTTCCAGCACGCTCTTGCCGCCGTACAGCGGCTCGAATCAGCGGCTGCTGGATGCTCGCCGTACCGTCCAGCGCCCGCGCGTCGCCCCACGCTTCGAACGGGTGCGACTCCGGCAACTGCCATTCCGTCGAGGCCCAGGTCTCGTTCTCATCGGCGGTCAGCGACACCGTGGCCGGAACCCGCTTGAGGGCATCGGCGAACGAAAGGTCCGCCGGGAGTGTGTAAGCCGGATTGCCGCCCAGCACAAACAACGTCTTCACCAGGCCCGCGTTGATGTCCGCGCTCGAGTCGCTTTACGCCGTCGAGCGAAGCAGCCGCGTCCACCACCGGCTTCTGTGTAAACCACGGTCTGGCCCGCATTGCCCAGCGTCTGGTTGATCAGCGCGACCAGTGCATGAACCGCCGCCGGCTGCCGCGGACCCGCCACGACAATCGACTTGCCCTTCTTCGCGTTCAGATCCTTAGCCAGCGAAGCGATGAACTTCTTCGTCTTGTCCGTATCCGCGCCGCCCAGAACCTTCAGTTCCGCACCGCTGACATTGAGCTCTTCTTTTGCCAGTGCCAGGGCGAACGCGCCCGCGTCGAGGACTTCAGCCGCAGCCGGTGGTCGGCCATCGCACCCGTAATGCTGAAGTTGGATTCCGCCACATACAGGCGGTTGATCTCAGCCTTCGGGTCTTCCACCTTGCGGCGCGCCGAGAACTGCTTCGTCGGCAGGGTCGTCAGCGAGTCCAGCCCAAGGAAATCGCAGTCCAGCGCGAAGACCACATCGGCCTTGTCGTACTGATACTCCGCTTCGAGCGGCTGCCCAAAGGCCAGTTGAGCACCCAGGCGGGGTTCGTCGGAGCTGACCGAGTTGTACTCCACCCACTGCGCTTTCGGATACTTCTTGAGGACCTCGGCCTTCTGCGCCGCCACGGCCGGCGAGTTCGAACGCTCGGACAGAATCCTCAACCGGAGCCGTCGCCCAGCCCGGACGCCTGCTGTTTCCACCAGCCGGTGAACTGATCCCAGGAGGCCTTCTTACCCTTCCGCGAAACGCCCTTCACGCGGTCGGGATCATAGACATCCAGCACCAGAGCCTGCGTATGAGCACTGGTGGAGCCCAACGAATAAGGATGCCGCGGATTGCCTTCCACCTTGATGGGGCGGCCGTCGAACGATTTCACGATGAGGCCGATAGCGGCTCCACCCACGCTCGCGACGGTGGCGTAATGAGACGGCACGCCGTGCACATAACCTTCAATGCCCTTCGACATCGGCAGGATGTGCTCTACCGGGCGGCGGCAGGCCGTCAGGCCGGCCAGGCCGAAGCCGGCGGCCATCAATTTCAGTAGCGTGCGCCGCGATCCGCCGGAAAGCATCTCGGAGGCGCCATCCTGGAATTCACGCTCCGCCCACTCGCGGAACTGCGGAGTGTTGGCCAGTTGGTCCAGACTCCGCCAATACTTTTTGCCAGTCAGGCTGGTCGGGTTGATTTGTATGAAATCGTTCATCGTCTCGCACCAGCGGATTATCGATGGCACCCTGAACAGTTCGTCGGGGGATGGATGCCTTTGGCCTGGATGATCTTCGCGCCCAGCTCAGCCGGGTCGCCTTCCGGTTTCCAGTCCAACTTGGTCACATATTCGGTGGGCCGCACGTTCGGTGCTGCATTGCGGTGGCAGTCCAGACACCAGGCCATGGACAGCGGCTGCACCTGGCGGATCTCCACCATCTGATCGACCCGGCCGTGGCAGTTCACGCAGCTCACACCGGACGTCACGTGCGCCTGATGGTTAAAATAAACGTAGTCAGGCAGCCGGTGGACCTTCACCCATGGGATGGGCTCGCCGGTCGCATAGCTGTCGCGAACCATCTGGAGCTTGGGGCTCTTCTCCTTCACCCGCACATGGCAATTCATGCAGGTTTCGGTCATCGGGACAGCGGCGTAGCTGGACTTGTCCATTGTGTAGTGGCAGTACAGACAGTCCACGCCGAGGTTGCCCGCATGCAGTTTGTGACTGTAAGGCACAGGCTGCACGGGCGTATATCCGGTGTCAAACTGCTTAGGGTGCAGCAGATAACCCATCACGGCGCCGGCTGCCCCCAGAACGAGGACGATTGCACCGGCGGCCAGACGCAGTTTTGTGTCGAACTGCTTCGAGAAGATAGCACTCATGCCAGGATGTCTTTCAGAACCAGTCCAGCCTCAGCCCCTCTGATTTGGCAAGGCGGGTTTGCACTGCTCCGCGTGCGCGGAGAGCTTACATGATTTTCTACCATAACAGTACTATTTACGCAATAGGAGCAAGAATTCTTGTCTGGCAGTAATTCGATGCGGCAGGAGCCCGAGGCGACTCACCCGATTGGCGGTGTTCCCGGAATTCCCGCCAAGGTCATGGAACTCCGCCCCCTGACAGGCATTAGCCGCCGTTTCGGCGACCTCCGCGTCCGCCCGAAACTGATGGTGCTCCACAACAGTTTCTTCCTCATCCTGACCTGCGCGGTCTACTTCACCGTCATCCACTTCGTCGAAGTCCGCATGGATCAGGCCAAGGCCCGCGAGCTCACCCTCATCTATAACTCTTTCTCCTATCTCTCTCCAGACAATGGAGAACAGGAACTTCGCCCCTACGACCTGAAGACCGGCACCGCCGACGATTTCGGACTCTCCGAGGACGCCCGGATCTGGATGACCCGCTACCCCGGCCGCATCTGGCAGCATCAGCCCACCAGCGAACACATCTATAAACTGATCTCCGGCTCCAATCGCTACTACCGCCTTACCCTGCCCCTCAGCTTCTACAGCGGGATGGTCGCTTCCGTCGCCGTCGGGGCCTTCGCCGTCCTCGGCATCATATATATCCTCGCGGTCCTCGTCCTCGAACTGGTGATTATGCCGCGCTACGTCTACCAGCCTCTTCGCCTTCTGCTCGAGGCCGACCGCGCCACCCGCGACGGCGACCGCGAGGCAGAGATCATCGACGAGAGCTTTATCCCCGGCGACGAGATCGGCCAGATCCTGCAATCCCACAACGTCACCGTCCGCGAACTCCGCAAACATGAGGACGACCTGGAGCGCGCAAAACGCACCCTCGAAGCCCAGGACCGTCTCGTCAGCCTCGGCATGCTCAGCGCCAGCGTCGCCCACGAGATGAACACCCCGCTTGCCGTACTCCACGGCTCGGTCGAAGCCGATCGAAACCGTCGACGATAGCGCCGCCCAGGCCCGCCTGGCCCGCATGATCCGCGTCACCCAGCGCCTGCGCCGCATCAGCGAAAGCCTGTTGGACTTCGCCCGCCAGCGCCGCCAGGAGATGGGCCCCGTCGAGCTCCGCCCCGCCGTCGACGAAGCCTGGCACCTGGTCGCCATCGACGAGAAAGCCGGTGCGGTCCAGTTCATCAACGAGGTCCAGCCCGGACTGAGTGTCACCGGGAATGCCGACCGGCTGAATCAGGTTTTCGTGAATCTACTACGGAATGCCCTCAACGCCGTGCCCGTCTGCGAGGGCGTCATCCGGGTTTCCAGCCGGTCCGGTCACATCGACGGGGGACCCGCCCACTCCATCACCGTCGACGACAACGGACCCGGCATTCCCGCCGAGGTCTTGCCCGAAATCTTCGAGGCCTTCGTCTCCACCCGGCTCGACTCCTGCGGTACCGGGCTCGGGCTCACCGTCGCCGAGGGCATCGTTCACCAGCATGGGGGCACCATCGCGGCTTCCAATTGCAAATCAGGCGGCGCCCGCCTCGAAGTTTGTTTACCAGCCGCGCCCGGCAGCGGAGAATAGGGGAAGAAGCCGAACCTATGAGCGCGGAACAAATCGTCACCAACCCTTCGCTGATCGACATCGCCGTCCTGGATGACGACATCGACTTCCTCACCTACGTCGAGGACTTCCTGAAGGACGAGGGGCTATACAGTGTCCGCACCTTCGACAAACCCGATACGCTGTTCGACTCCGCCGACGACCACCGTCCCGACATCGTCCTGCTCGACATGAAGATGGGCGAGGTCCGCGGCGACAAGGTCCTGGAGCAACTGGTCGCCCGTTACCCGGGCATCTGCGTCATCATTGTCACCGGCTACCCCTCGCTCGAAGACATGCGCGCCACCTTCCGCATGAAGGTGTTCGACTACCTGGCCAAACCGTTCTCGCTCGCCCAGCTCCGCCAGTCGCTTTCCAACGCCGTCGAGCAATACGGGCTCGGCCGCACCCTGCCCGACCGCCTGCGCGAAAAACTCGGCCATCGCATCCGCATCCTGCGCGCCGAGCGCGACTGGTCCCTGAAGGACCTGGCCCTGTCGTCCAAACTCAGCGTCAGCCAGATCAGCTCCATCGAGCGCGGCGCCAACCTGCCTTCCATCGAAAGTCTGCTGGCCATCTCGCGCGCCTTCGGCCTCAAGCCGAGCGAGATCCTGGCCTCCATCGAGTTCTAGAAGGATTATTCATACCGCAGGCAAGACGCCGGATCCACTCTCGTCGCCCGCCATGCCGGCAACAGCGCCGCCCCCGTCGAGATCAGCATCAGGAACAGACCGGCCGCCACGGTGGTCGCCAGATCGGCCGGCTTCAACCCGTAGAGCTGCGACTGAATCAGCCGGCCCGCGAACAACGCCAGCGGGAGTCCGGCCACGAGTCCCGCGATCACCATCCAGGCGCTCTCGCCCAGGATCATCCCGAGAATCGACCCGCGATCCGCCCCAATGGCCACCCGGATCCCAATCTCGCGCGTCCGCCGCGCCGTCGAGTACGACAGCACTCCATACAGCCCGATCGCCGCCAGCCCCACCGCCAGCAGCCCTAGCGCGGTGGACAACATAGCCAGCAGCCGCTCCGCCGCCAGCGATTCATCAATCTGCGCATCCATCGTCGTCAATTGGTCGACCGGCAGCCGGGCATCGGCCGACTGGATCAGCGAGCGCAGTTGATTCTCCACCAGCTCCGGAGCCGCTGTGCTCCGAACCTGTACCCAGGCGCTGCCGGGCATACTGTCCGCCGTGGCCGGCAGGTACATGATCGGCTCCGGATCCTCGCGCAGCCAGCGGTACTTCGTCGTCCCCACCACGCCAATCACGCGAACCTTGCGCCCGCCGGCATAGGCGAGCGGCTTCCCTACCCCGTCTCCGCTTAGATAGCGCTTCGCAAACTGCTCATTCACAATCGCCGGGCCCTCGCCCGTCGTCCGGTCCTCCATGGCGAAGTCGCGCCCCTGCCGGAACGGGATCCCCATCGTCCGGAAGTAGCCGGGACTCACCGACGTGTAGTAAGCCACCGGCGGCAGGCCTTTGGGCGGCACGTACCCCGGAATCCGCATCACAAACGAAGCCATCGATCCGGTGAGGATGTTGATCGTCGCGACGCTCGCCGACTGCGCGCCCGGCAACCCCTGCGTTCGCAGCAGCAGATTCCGCATGGCCTGCGCCGCGCCCGCCTCGGAGTAGTTCAGCCGTTCGAAATCGACGTGAGCCAGCACCACGTGTTGTGGTTGGAAGCCCAGGTCGATGGCCCTCAGGTTATGCAGCGTCTGCGCCAGCAGCCCCGCCGTGAAAATCAGGGCTACCGAAACGGCAATCTGCGCGGAAATGAGATAACGGTAGCCCAGCGCCCGTTTACCCGCCGCGAACAGCGTTCCCGATTGCACCAGCGGCATCGGATCGGTTCGCCAGGCTCGCAGCGCGGGCAGCAGCCCAAACAGGAGGCCGGAACCCAGCGTCACCGCGGCAAAGAACCCCAGCACCATCGGATCCGGCTGCACATGCTGCGTCAGGCTCTCCCTCTGCGTTCCCATTAGACTCAGCAGCGCGGCAATGAAGAACTGCGCCAGCCACCAGCCCACCGCTCCGCTCACCAGAGACAGCAGCAGGCTCTGCACCAGGAACTGCCGGATCACCGCCCAGCGCGTCGCCCCCAGTGCCACCCGGATCGCCGCTTCCCTGGCCCGTTCGATAGACCGCACCAGCCACAACGCCGCCAGGTTCGCGCAGGCCATCACCAGCACCAGCCCGACAATCGACAACAGCAGCAGCACCGGCTGGCCCAGCTTCTCTTTCCGCGAACCCGTACCCTGGCTGCCATCGCGCAGGATGAAGTTATCCTTCTCGTTGAGCTTGAAGCCGGTCTCCCGCTGCAGCCGCATCCCCACAGGATTCAGCCGCAGCCCGGCCGCCTGCATCGAAACGCCCGGCTTCAGCCGCCCGATCAGTTCCAGCCACCCGAACCGGTCCCGAGCGGTCCCATAGAATGCTTCCGCCCATGCTGTCGGGATCTGCAGATCCACACGACCATGCAGGGTGGCGCCCTGGAATCCAGCCGCCGTCACGCCCACGATTTGGAACGGTTCCTTGTCCAACACCAGCTTGCGGCCCACGACATCCGGAGCCCCATTGAAGAACGTGCGCCACAGCCGGTCGCTGATCACGCACACCCGGGCACCCTTCTCCACCCTGTCGTCCGACTCGTCCAGCAGACGGCCCAGCGCGGGCCGCAGTCCCAGCATGGCGAAGTAATTCCCGCTCACCAGTTCAGCCGACACGGTGGTCCGCCGGTCGCCGTCCACCACGTCCCGTTCAATGGTGGCCGCGGCCAGAAAGTCTTCAAACCCCGTATCCTGCCTCCTGATGCCCTGAAGGAAGCTGTAGGAGAAGCAGCAGTTCTCCATGTGGAACGTTTCGTTGTTCTGCCGCAGCAACACCAGCCGCGAAGCGTCGCGCACCGGCAGCGTCTTCAACACAATCGCATTCACGAAGGAGAAAATCGCCGTGTTCGCGGCCAGCCCCAACGACAGCGAGCCGAGCGCCAGCAAGGTGAACGACGGGCTCTTGCGCGACGTCCGCACGGCCAGCCGGACATCCGCCGCCAACTGCTCCAGCCAGCGGAACGCCCACAGATCGTGGCTCGTCTCCCGATACCCCGCCGCATTCCCAAACCGCCGCCGTGCCGCGTATTCGGCCTCGTCCGCGTCTACACCCTGCGCCCGCAACTTCCGAGCCCGCAGTTCCAGGTGGAGCCGCATCTCCTCATCCAGTTCCTCTTCCAAGCGGTCCCGCCGCAGCAGATGGGTCAATTGCCGCCAGAGTTCCCTGATCTTCATTGACATCTCCCCTACGCCGGTTGCAGAATCCGCGCGATCGCCGCCGACACCCGCTGATACTGCGCCAATTCCTGCTCCAGCCGCGCCCGGCCGTCATCGCTCAGCGTGTAGTATCGTGCCCTTCGGTTCTCCGCCGTCTTGCCCCACTCCGCCAGCAGCCAGCCCTTCAGCAGCATCCGCTGCAGCGCCGGATACAACGACCCCTCCTCTACCTGCAACACATCCGACGAAAGCTGCTGGATCGATTCCGCAATCTCAAACCCGTGCAGCTTGCCGTTCCGGGCCAGCGTGTTCAGAATCAACATGTCCAGCGTTCCGGGGGGAATCGGGTCTCGAGTCGTGCGTTCCAGGAGTGACATAGACCATCTACGCTACTAACATAGACAGTCTATGTCCAACCGCAAGCCAATGCAAGACCAATCACAACTTGTTACCAGACCTCCCGCGTCTTCCCCCGTTTGGCGATACCCTAAAGGCCAATGAGAGTTCGAAGTCTGCTGCCCCTCCTGCCGTTTACCGCTCTTCTAACCCCAGCTCAGGTCATCACCAAACCGGCTCAACCGAACAAATTCATCGAGGCGGTCGGCCGGCGGGCCGCTCTCCTCGGGCACGAGGACGGCACCTTTGAAGCCTGGACCTACCCCATCAAGGTTCTGCGCGACTTCCAACTCTCCGTCTACGTCGACAACGCCCTGGAACCCACCCCGTTGAGCACCCTCGCCGAAACCGTTGAGGTTCACCCGGGCCATGTCACTGTCACTCACATCACCGGAGCCTTCACCGTCCGCCAGACCTGGACCGCCTCCATCGACAAACCCGCCCTCGCCGTTCTACTCGACATCGACACATCCAAACCCCTCAAGTTCCGCGCCTCCTTCATTCCGGAGATGAAGCCGATGTGGCCCGCCTCCTTCGGCGGCCAGTCCACGGGATGGAATCAGAAGGACGGCATCCTGACCTTCACCGAGGGCATGGGCCGCTTCCGTCCCGTCCTCGGCAGCCCCCGCTTCACCCGCATCAGCGAGCAGATCGGCCATCAGCTTCCTGATCGCACCGTCATGATCGAGTTCGACATTGACAGCAGCGGGCGCGTCCCCATCGTTATCGCTGGCTCCCGCGCCGCCTACGACGAGGCCATGAAGGATCCAGCCGCGCTGCTCACCGCCGCCGATGCCCACTTTGCCCAATTCCTCAAACGCACCACCAGCATTCAGGCCGAAGGCTTCACCGCCGCCTACGACTGGGCGCGCGTCGCCATCGAAAAAGGTTGGGCCTGCAACGACGGCGTCGGCTGCGGACTCGTGGCCGGCTGGGCGCCCTCCGGCCTCAGCGAGAGACCCGGCTTCGGCTGGTACTTCGGCGGCGACACCATGATGAGCGCCTGGGCCATGCAGGACTACGGCGACTTCGAGGGCGCCCGCGCCGCGCTCGAGTTTCTCCTCGACCACCAGCGCGCCGACGGCAAGGTGATGCACGAATGGACCCAGTCCTCCGCCCTCCTCGACTGGCCGAAGTATCCCTACGGCTACTACCACGCCGACACCACGCCCCTCTTCCTTTTCAGTGCCGCCCGCTACGCCCGCCAGGCCGGCGACCTCGATTTCGTCCACAAGCACTGGGCGAAGTTTGAACAGTCCTACCGCTTCTGCCTCACCATGCTCGACGACGACGGCCTGCTCTCCAACATCAAAGGGGGAGCCGCGGCCGTCGAGACCGGAGCCCTCAGCGGCAAAGTCGCCCGGGACATCTATCTCCAGGGAGCCTGGATGGCCGGCCTCTCCGGCTTCGCCGATCTCGCCGCCTGGCAAGGGCAGAAGGCCCTGGAATCCGAAGCCCGCAGCCGCCTCGCCAAGGCGCGCGAAGCCATCAAATCCTGGTTCGTCCCCGAAAAGGAGATCTTCGCCTTCGCCCAGTTAAAGGACGGCTCCCGCTACGAAGCCAATTCCGGATGGCAGGGCCTGCTCCTCGCCCGCGGCGGCATCGATCCCTCTCTGGCCGCCAAGGCCACCGCCTCGCTGGCCCGCCCCACCCTCGCCACCCCCTGGGGCACTCGCATGTTCGCCACCGACAGCCCCTTCTACAACCCCATCGGCTACAACGACGGCAGCGTCTGGCCCTTCGTCACCGCCCAGACCACCCTGGCCCTCTTCCGTCATGGACAGCCGGCTGCCGGCTATCGCTACCTTTATGGAATGGCCCAGGCCACTGGACTCAGCGGAGCCGGCTTCATCAGTGAGTACTTCAGCGGCGACCGTTTCGCCGAAGGCCCTCGCGCCGTCCCCCACCAGCTTTTCAGTTCCGTCGCCCTCGTGAACCCACTCATAACCGCCATGCTCGGCCTCATGAGCGACGGCATCGCCGGTGAAGTCACCATCGCCCCCCAGATTCCCTGCTCCCTGGGTCCGGTGCGGTTCCAGCACTACCGAGTGGGCCAGACGTACCTATCCGGCGAGATCCGGCCCGCCAAACCCTCCACTTTCATCGAGATCCGCCAGGAAGGGCCCCCCGTCAAGGTCCAGCAGCAAGCCGGCCCCTGCCTGGACGTACCACCCCTGAAACATCTCATCCCTGGACAACGCGGAGAGTAAGTATATTATGAAGGCTATATGAATGGCCCTAGGAGCAACCCCCGGTAGTGGCGTCCACCACCGTGGGTCAATTGGGGCTAGAATGATGATACGGCGGTCTTTGTGAATTGACGTGAACGATTCACGGGGCGGCCCGTTGCTGGTAACGTTCCAACGATTGCTGGTCTGATCGGGAATCTTAGTACGTCATACCTAAGAAGTTTTAAGGTTAACGGTCCCTGGTTCTAAGGCAGTACTTGCATTCTCAATGGTAATAGAGCGCCTTAGAATCAAGTACGTGGTTTGAAAGGGGACGATCATGAACGTTGAAGCGCCGCACCAGCACGACGAACTGGATGGAAGGGACGCAAAGCCGGCCATGAGTGAACAACCCGAACCTGAAGCCCGGAAGATCCGAGTCATGATCGCCGATGACCACCCGATTGTCCGGGAGGGTCTTCGGAAACTACTCAACCTGGAAGACGACATCGACGTTGTCGGTGCCGCCGCCGACGGCCGCGAACTCATCGAGCGCGTCGAGGAGCTCATGCCCGACGTCATCCTGCTCGACCTGCGCATGCCCAACCTTGACGGACTGGGCGCGCTTCAGACCCTGCAGCACACCAGCTCGAAAGCACGCGTCATTATTCTTACCGCCTCGGAAGACAAGAACGAGTTCGTCCAGGCCATGAAGCTGGGCTGCTCCGGCATCGTCCTCAAGCAGACCTCGGCCGACCTCATCGTCAAGTCGATCCGCAAAGTCTACGCCGGCGAAATCTGGCTCGACTCGCATACCACCGCCGCCGTCATGCGCCAGTTTGCCGCCCCCGGCGAAACCGCCCTCGGCCCCGCCGCCAGCAAGGCCCGCGAACGCTCGCCGCTCAGCGCGCGCGAACGCGAGATCGTCGCCCTCGTGGCCCAAGGTTACAAGAACAAGGAAATGGCCGAGAAGATGTTCATCAGCGAGCAGACGGTCAAGAACCACCTGCACAACATCTTCGACAAACTCGGAGTCTCTGACCGCTTGGAACTCGCCCTTTACGCCATTCACAAGGGCCTCCACCTGCAACAGAACGACCGTTAACCACAACTTCCCCCAGTAGTTACAGAGCACGGGCCGCCCCTCCCACGGGCGGCCCGATCTGTTTCTGAACGAAGATGTAGAATTTTTCCGCCAAATCAGGACCTTCCCCTCTTGCATTCTTTCCACCGTAGGCCTACGATCAAACTTGGAGGATAAAAAGATGCGCTTCTCCCTTACATTCCTAACGACGATCCTACTGGTGGCGCTGGCTGCTCCTCCGCTCCTGATGGCTCAGGATTCCATTCCTCGTTGCACGACCGTTGAGCCGATGAGCGGCAAGGTCGGCACTGAATTTGTGGTCACTGGCGAGAACCTCAGCAAAGATACGGTTGCGAAGCTGTACCTCACCGATGGCACAAACGATATCGAAGTCCCCATGAGCGAGCAGACGGCCACCACAATCAAGGCGAAAATCCCCGCTTCCGCGAAAGTGGGCGAGCGCTACAAGCTCATGATTCTCACCAAGGGCAAGGAACCCAAGCTGATCGAGCAGCCCGTCCGCTTCGAAATCGAGTAGGCGCCGCCGCCTGGGTCCTGACAATTCGTCGCAGGCGCCGTGTCCGCTGGCACAGCCTGTTAATATCGATAGAGCCGGAGCATTCCGGCTCTATCTGTTTCTATGGTGCCCTCCAACCACGCCTACGACTACGATCTACTGGTAATCGGCTCCGGTCCCGCCGGCCAGCGCGCCGCCATCCAGGCCGCCAAATTGCAGAAGCGCGTCGTTCTCGTGGAGAAGAAGAGCGTCCTCGGCGGCGTCTCCGTCAACACCGGAACCATTCCCTCCAAAACCCTGCGCGAAGCCGTGCTCGACCTCTCCGGCTATCGCTCCAAGGAATTCTACGGCCTCTCCTACTCCGTCAAGCAGCGCATCACCATGCAGGACCTGCTGCAGCGCGTCGACACCGTCATCCGCCATGAGATCGACGTCACTCGCGCCCAGCTCCTCCGCAATCGCGTCGAGGTCGTCAGCGCCACCGCGTCCTTCGTCGACGCGCACACCATCCGCCTCGAATACGTGGAAGGCGGCGGCCAGCGCCTGCTCACCGCCGACAAGGTGATCGTCGCCGTCGGCACCGAAGCCACCCGCGACCCGCACATCCCCTTCGACGGCCACCGTGTGCTCACCAGCGACGACATCCTGGTGCTCAACGAACTGCCCCGCACGCTCACCGTCATCGGCGCCGGTGTCATCGGCTGCGAGTACGCCTCCATGTTCGCCGGCCTCGGCGTCCGCGTCACGCTCGTCGACAAACGGCCTCGCCTGCTGCCCTTCGTCGACTGCGAGATCATCGACACCCTCGCCTATCACCTGCGCGAGAATCGCGTCACCCTGCGCCTGGGCGAGAACGTCCATGGCATCGAGTTATTGGAGGACGAATCGGGCGAACGCGTGCGCATTCGTGCTCGACAGCGGCAAGCAGATCGTCACCGAGAAGGCGCTTTACTCCATCGGCCGCACAGGCAATACCAACCGCATCCACCCCGAGGCTTCCGGCCTCGCCGTCGACGACCGCGGCCGCATCACCGTCAACGAGGACTACCAGACCAACGTCCCCAACATCTACGCCGTCGGCGACGTCATCGGCTTCCCCAGCCTCTCTTCCACTTCCATGGAACAGGGCCGCCTTGCCGCCTGTCACGCCTTTGGAGTCGCCGCCAGCAGCGTGCCGGACCTCTTCCCCTACGGCATCTACACCATCCCCGAAATTTCGATGGTCGGCAAGAACGAAGAGGAACTCACCCAGGCCGGCATCCCCTACGAAGTCGGCAAGGCCCGCTACCGTGAAATCGCCCGAGGCCAGATCGTGGGCGACACCACGGGCCTCCTGAAGCTTCTCTTCCACTTTGAAACCCGCCAGTTGCTGGGCGTCCACATCATCGGTGAAGGCGCCAGCGAACTCATCCACATAGGACAGGCGGTCCTCACCTACGGCGGTAAGGTCGACTACTTCGTGAACACCGTGTTCAACTACCCGACCCTCGCGGAATGCTACAAAACCGCCGCCTTCGACGGCGTCAACCGCATCGGCGGCAATACGGATCCCATCTCCATCAAGCCGGCCGATTGATCACTGCTGCTGCATCTGCTCCTGCTGGCGCACCACATCCTCAGCTGCGGTAAGATCGCGCTCCACGTCGCCGTCCCATTCCGTCACCATCTCGGCCAGCTCCGGCGGCAGTTCCTCACACGCGTTCACACCCACCGCAACCGTCAGCTTGGAGTCCGCCATTCCTTTCAGCACGCCCCTCGTCGGCGGCACATCCGCATAGTCGCGGCCAATCGCCGTCCGCACATGCCGTTCCCCCGCGATCAGGTTGTTCGTCGGATCAAAGCCCGTCCAGCCCAGACCCGGCAGATACGCCTCCACCCACGCATGCGACGCGCCATCAGTCGACCGGTCGCGATCGCCGGCCCGGTGGAACAGATACCCGCTCACATACCGCGCCGGAACGCCCAGATGCCGCAATACCGCAATCATGATGTGCGCCATGTCCTGGCACACCCCCTTGCGCTGCGACAACGCATCGTCGATCGGAGAATCCACTCTCGTCGACTGGGGCACATACTCCAGCGCGTGGAACAGCTTCGAATTGACAGACCGGGTCACCACCAGCGGATCGTCCCGCCTCTCGATCTCCAGCTCTTTCATGAACGACAACAGCAGCTCGGTAGGCTTCGCATAGGTGCTCGGCAACAGCTTGGGCCAGAAATCGCCGTCTGACACTTCCTTGTCCAGCTCCGCCCAGGCGCCGGGCGAGAGGAAGTGCGGCAACTCCGCGAACGCCTTCATCTCCACCACGCTCTCGGCCGTGATCTGCAGGTTGCGATGCGGACCCGGAATGCCGAAATGATGAATCGAATTGCCCAGATGGTCCCGGTAAGAGTGAATCTGCGCCTTCGGCGTCACCGTGACCTTGTAGTCCAGACAGCGCTGATTGCCCTCCGTCCGCGGATGCATCCGCAACTCCATCAGGCTCTCAAACACCGGATCGCTGTAGGCAAATCGGGTAAGGTGTCGGATGCGGTAATACAAACTCAGGCCTCCAGTGCCGTCTCAACAGGGTAGGAGATAAACGCCTTGCGGATGCCCGCGTGGATCTCGGTCGTCTGCTTCTTCAGGTCCCACATCATCGTGTGAAGACCATTGGCGATAATCTCGTCAATCTGCGCGTAGCTCAGCGCCGAGCGCCAGCGCCCCGTCACGCGCTGCACTTTCGCGCCCCGCCGGCTCGGCGACACCGCGCTCACCGCATCCAGCGCAGACTGCACCCGGTCCGCCGAGAACCGGATCGAATGCGGGAACGTCTCGTTCAGCACCAGGAACTCCGCCACGCGGTCCGGAGCGATCTTCGCCGTGTACACCTTGCAGTACGCCTCAAATGCCGTCGCGCAGCGCAGCACGCCGATCCACTCGAGATAATCGGCGGTATCCGGCCCGGCATTCGGCCGCATCGCGCTATCGCCCGAAAAATACTGGAAATGGACATCCACCAGCGTCGCCAGCGCGAAGGCACGCTCCAGGAACCGTCCCAGTTGGATGAACCGCCACCCTTCTCCATGGCCCGACGTCGAATCCGTAACGCCCTGGAACAGCAGCGAACCCTCTTTCACGGCCTCCAGGAACTCCCGCGGATCACCCGTGAACAGATCATCCTGCGCTGCGGTCTGCACTTCGTGATAGAGCTTGTTCAGGTGCTCCCACATCTCGGAACTGATCTGCTCGCGCACCTGGCGTGCATTATCACGCGCTGCCCGGATGCAACTGATGATCGACATCGGATTCGACTGCTCAAAGCAGACCAGGTGCAGCAGACTGTGCGGATCCAGTTCCTGTGCCGCCGACTTGTCCATCCCCAGCGACTCCAGCACCCGCGGCCATCGCCCGAAACTCGCATCCTGCGGCTGCTCCAGCTCCAGGTTCATGTGCACATTCACCACACGAGCCGTATGTTCCGCCCGCTCCAGGTAGCGGGCCATCCAGTACAAACTGTCAGCAACTCGAGAAAGCATACAAACCTTCCTTGGAGGGCCATCGCAGGTGAGCGGCAGAGCTTTCAGCTTTCAGTCCTTAGCTTTCAGCCGTCAGCGATCAGCCTTCAGTCCTTAGCTTTCAGTCCTTAGCTTTCAGCTGTCAGCGATCAGCCGTCAGCTAAACCACCCTGCCCGGCCCTTCAACCATTTCCCTCACTTCGTCGCACCTTACCCGCCGCGGAACCAGCGCAAGCTGAAAGCTGACAGCTAATAGCCCGCAGTCCGCTATCGACCCCAACCCTAGTCCGCCAGCACCCACGTATCCTTGCTGCCGCCGCCCTGCGAACTGTTCACCACCAGCGAACCCTTCCGCAGCGCCACGCGCGTCAAACCGCCCGGCACAATCGTCACCTTCTCCCCCGACAGAATGTAGGGCCGCAGGTCGATATGCCGCGGTTCAATCGAGCCGCCTTCAATGAACGTGGGCGCCCGCGACAGCATCAACGTCGGCTGCGCGATATAGTTCCGCGGGTTCTCAATGATCCGCTTGCGGAACTCCGCCTGTTCTTCACGAGTCGAGTGCGGACCGATCAGCATTCCGTAACCGCCGCTCTCACCCACCGCCTTCACCACCATCTTGTCGAGGTTCTCCAGCGTGTAGTCCCGCGACTCCTTCTCCGCCATCAGATACGTTTCAACGTTGTTGATGATCGGGTCCTGCCCCAGGTAGTACTTGATGATCCGCGGCACGTACGCATATACAGCCTTGTCGTCGCTGACACCGGTCCCGATCGCATTGGCCAGCGTCACATTGCCCGCGCGGAAAGCGTTGAACAACCCGGCCACGCCCAGAATCGAATCCTGCCGGAACGCCAGCGGATCGACAAAGTCGTCGTCGATGCGCCGGTAGATCACATCCACCCGCCGCAACCCGGCCGTCGTCCGCATGTACACGGTGTTGTCGTGCACCAGCAGGTCGCGCCCTTCCACCAGCTCAATACCCATCTGGCGCGCCAGGTAGGAATGCTCGAAATAGGCGGAATTGAAGACACCCGGCGTCAGCAGCACGATCGTCGGATCCGCCCGTCCCTCCGGAGCCAGCGACCGCAGCGTATCCAGCAGCGCGTGGCTATAGTGATCGATCGGCCGGACATGGCACTCCTGCAGTTGCCCCGGAAACACCCGTTTCATCACCTGCCGCGACGTCAGCATGTAGCTCACGCCGCTGGGTACGCGCAAATTGTCTTCCAGCACCGCGAATTCGCCTGAGGGCAGCCGGATCAGGTCCGTCCCCATCACCGTGACATAGTTGTTGCGCGGAACATTCACCCCGCGCATCTCGCGCCGGAAGTGCGGGCAGCTGTAGATCAGCTCGCGCGGCACCACCTTGTCGTCCAGGATCTTCTGGTCGTGGTAAGTATCGTGCAGGAACATGTTCAGCGCGATGATGCGCTGCGTCAACCCCTGCTCAATGGTCGACCACTCCTTCGCGGTGATGATGCGCGGCAGCAGATCGTGCGGAAAGATCCGCTCTGTCCCCTCGCTGCGGCCATACACCGTGAAGGCGATGCCCTGGTGCAGAAAGCTCAGATCGGCGGCCTGCTTGCGGCGGCGCAGTTCCTCACTCGGCATTTCCAGGATCTTGTCCAGCAACAGACGGTAGTGCTGCCGCACCTCCCCGTCGTTCGTGAACATCTCGTCATAGCTCGAGTTCAGAAAGGTAGTTATGAAACGGGGCTGGGAGAACGCTTTCCACCATGTCGTGAATACCCTTACTACCGCCACAGAGGGTACGTTCGACAGGGAACGGATAAGCGGGATTGTAGCATGCCGGACACCTCTCTATCCTGGAAGGAGATGAAGAACGTTCTAGCCATCCTACTGGCGGGTGGCGCCGGTGAGCGTTTGTACCCCCTCACCCGCGACCAGGCCAAGCCGGCAGTACCTTTCGGCGGCATCTACCGCATCATCGATTTCACACTGTCCAACTGCGTGAATTCCGGGCTTCGCCGCATCTTCTGCCTGACGCAATACAAATCACTCGAGCTCACACGCCATCTTCGCGAAGGCTGGGATCTCTTTTCCGGTGAAATGGGCGAATTCATAGAAGTCATCCCACCCATGCGCCGCGTCCACTCCGACTGGTATCTCGGCACCGCCGACGCCGTCTACCAGAACCTCGAAAGCATCCTGATCGAAAAGCCCTCCCAGGTCATCGTTCTCTCGGCGGACCAGATCTACAAGATGGACTACCGCGAAATGCTCGGCTGGCACCAGCGCTATGACGCCGAAGTCACCATCGCCACACTCCAGGTCCCCATCCCCGACGCCACGCGCTTCGGCATCGCCGACATCGACCCCGTCACCTACCGCATCCACGACTTCGAGGAGAAGCCGCAGCACGGCCACCCCGTGCTCTCCCCCTTCGGCGAGAACATGGTCAGCGCCTCCATGGGCATCTACATCTTCAACACCGATGTCCTGCTCGAAGCCCTCCGAGAAGACGCCGCGGACGAGAACTCGGCCCACGACTTCGGCCACAACGTCCTGCCCAACCTCCTCCACCGGCGCCGCGTCATCGCCTACGATTTCCGAGACCTCAACAACAAACGCGTCCGCTACTGGCGCGATGTCGGCACCATCGATTCCTACTACGAATCCAACCTGGACCTCGTCAGCGTCCTGCCCGAACTCAACCTCTACGACACTGCCTGGCCCATTCGCACCCGCATGCACCAGGCGCCGCCGGCTAAATTCGTCTTTGCCCAGGAAGGCCGCCGCATGGGCGTCGCGACAGACTCCTTCGTCTCACCCGGCGTAATCGTAAGCGGAGGCCGCGTCCACCGCAGCATCCTCTCCCCCGGCGTGCGCGTGAACAGCTACGCCGACGTCGACCACTCCATCCTTCTTCCCGATGCGACCATCGGCCGCTACTGCCGGGTCCGCAAAGCCATCATCGACAGTGGAGTGCATCTACCGGAAGGCGCCTCGGTGGGAGAAGACCCGCAGCGCGACCGGGCCGCCGGCTACCACGTCACCGAAGGCGGAGTGACGGTGGTCTTCAACAATCCCGACGAAAAGCACCCCATCCCCCCGCCGGGCCGCCCAATCCGCCGGCCCGGCGCGGAACCTCCACCCCTTCAGCCGGATCCAAGCTCCCGCAACCCCGTAGCCACCCCCAGCCCTAATCCAAGCCCGCAACCAACCCGGCACCCAAGCTGGCATCCAACCCAGCGGGCAACCCAGCGAGCAGCCCAACGCCCAGGCCAGCACCGGTAAGGCGGACCCCCAGGTCCGCGTGGGGTCCCCAGACCCCACCCACAAAACCACCACAGCTACATCGAAGCCCCAAACGACCCCCATCCATCCGTTTCCCAGTCCGCAACCCCTGAAAGTCTCCATACCCAGCAAACAGCCCCAACGACTGGGACGGCGGACCCCCAGGTCCGCGTGGGGTCCCCAGACCCCACCCACAAAAGCACCCCAGCACCCACGAAGCCCCAACCAAACGCCCATCCATCCGTTCCCCAGACCGCAACCCCAAAACAGCTCTCCCCGCCCAGCAAACAGCCCCAACCACCGGACGCGGCGGACCCCCAGGTCCGCATCATAGGCGCTAACTTAATTCAATTGACACTTGCTGCGGCCAGTTTTAACCTAAGGGCATGGACGCTCACGAGGTATTTCAGTATCAGTGGCCCTACCTGCTCAGCTTGCTCCCGCCCATTGAGACACTCGAGTCTGGCGCCTATTCCTCGGCGCCATTTCTCGCAGACGCTCAATTGACAGCGCTTCTACGCTCCTCCGTCTTGCTCTTGCCTATTCATTCTGTGGCTTCTCCTTGCGTCAGACCACCGCCTGGGCCGAGGCTTGCGGCCTCGCTTCCTCTTTCTGATGTCGCCCTCCTCAAGCGCCTCCGCCGCAAATGCCACACCTGGCTCGGTCAATTGCTAGCTGCTTGAAGTCGGCCGACCGTGCTGCTCCGCCCACCTCCTCGCTCCGTATTCAGATTGCTCGATGCCACTGCCGTCAGCCAACCAGGCAGCTCCCGCGCTGATTGGCGCATCCATCTCAGTTTCGACTTGGGCCGCATGACGATCGATTCCCTCGATCTCTCCGACTTCTCCGGCGCTCAGTCCCTCACTCGCTTTCACTTTCTGCCCAATGAACTCGCAGTCGCCGATTGCGGCTACGCCCACCGCCGCGCCGGTCTGTTCCACGTCACTTCCTCCGGTGCCCACTATCTCGTTCGCATCAACTGGCTTAACATCCCCTTGCTCCACATGGACCACTCTCGCCTCGACGTCCTGGCATGCCTCCGGTCTCTGCCCGAAGCAACGGCCGGCAGTTTCCCCGTGCTAGTCGCTCCAGATCGCCGGCGCCAAATCCCTTCTTTCCCCGCCCGTCTGGTCGCCGTTCGCCGGTCCGAAGCCGCCGCCGAATCGGCCCGGCAACGCGCCGCATCCAACGCCCGTCATCAACGGCACCTCATCGACCCCCGCACTCTCGAGTCGGCCGGCTATGCCTTCGCCCTCACCTCCCTGCCGGATTCCTATGACGCGGCGCAAATCCTCGACATCTACCGCTTCCGCTGGCAGATCGAATTGGCCTTCAAGCGCCTGAAGTCGATTCTTCACCTAGACGAGTTGCCCGCCAAAGATCCGACTCTGGCCAAGACGGTCTTGTACTCCAAGCTCCTGGCGGCCCTGTTAGTCGAGGACTTCACGACCAACTTCCTGGCTATTTCCCCCTGGGGGTACAACCTGCGCTCAACTTGAAGATGTCTCGCTGTGGCGAATCCATCGCATCCTCACCGAATGCTTGCGGCACGCCATTGTCGGTGACGTCAATCCGTGTCATCTACCCCTTACCCACCCAAACTTCCGACGCCACCTATACGACCGTCCTCGCCGTCGCGCGCGGCAATTGCTTCAGATCGCCAACGCGGTGCTGAGTTAAGTTAGCGCATATGAGGTCCGCATGTGGGTCCCCAGACCCCACCCACAACCCACCCATCACAAGACACACCCCAGCCCAGCCACACCAACACCAGGAGAGCACCCGCCCCTACAGCCGCGCCGCCGACCGCGCCCGAGCAATCTGCCCAAACCGGTCATTCCGGTCCCCGACATACTGCAGGAACAGATCATAGTCGCGCTGAGCCTCCGCCGGCTTCTTCGCCGCCAGGGAAACCTCGGCTCGTGTATAGAACAGGTTCGGATAAATCAGAAAATCGTAGTAGCAACTGTTGCTCGGGCGTCAGCACCGGCCAGCGGACCCCCACCAGCGACGCCGCCTGCCCCGCCCTTCCGGTCTGCGCCAGACACAACGCCAGCAGTTCCCGGTAGGGCGTCTCCGTCCCACCCGGTTGCTTCATCATCAGGCTCTGCCAAGCCTCGGCCGCCGGCTTCCACTGACCCCGCGCCGTCAAACCCAACGCCTGCGCCTCCGTCCGGAGGCCCTCGTCGGAGATTTGAACCAGCTTCGTCTCCGGATCCAGCGCAACCGTGGCCACGGCCGCATATACCCTCTGCGCCGGAGTCGAAGCCGTCGCCCGAGCCGTCCGGGCAGCCTCTTCCGCGCCGGCCAGGTCGCCATCCGCCAGGGCATGCAGCGCCAGCACCGCCGCCGCAAACGGAGCCACCGGATGCCCCTTCTGCGCCGCGAACGCCTTCATCCGGTTCCGCGCCTGCACCGTCTGCCCGAACAGATACTCCCACCGAGCCTTGCTCAACTCCAGCCAAGCGTTGCTCACCTTCTCACGATCCTCAAACAGCCGTTGTAGGGTCGCCCGCGCCGCATCCTTATCGCCGTTCAACCAGTGCGCCAGCGCCGACTTCTCCAGCGCCGCTCCGTTGTTATACTTCTTGTCCTTCTCATAGGAGGACTGGAACGCCCGCGCCGCCTCCGCAAACTGCCCGCTCATCAGCGCAATCTCACCCAGCGAGTCCTGCGGATTGGCCGACGCCGTATCCAGCCGGGCATATTGCTCCACCGCCGCCCGTGCTTCCTTGAACCGCCCCAGATACGCCAGGTTGTAAGCGTAGTTGTTCCACAGTTCCGCCTTCAGCGGAGCCACCTGCACCGCCCGATGCCCCGCGTACTCCGCTTCGTCGAACTGCCGGATCGCGACATACACCTGCGACAACTGCAGCAGCGCGGCCTGATCGCTCGGCACCACCCGCGTGATCCCGCTCCAGCGCATCCGCTCGTTCCGGCAGACTCCGCGTCAGCACGGACTGCGCCAGATCCAGCCGCGCCCGGCTCAGCCCGCTCATCCCCTTGCCCTTCTCCCGGCTCTCGGAGATGGTCTTCAGGACGATCCCCGCATCGCCAGTCTTCCCCAGCCGGTCGATCAGTCCTTCCCAGCACCAGCCGCACGAGGGATCCGATGCGACAGCCGACTCGTAGTCCGCCACCGCCTCCTGGTTGGACGTCGCCACCATGGCCGTGGACAGCCGCCGCGCCGCCTCGTCATTGTGCAGCTCCTGGCCGGCCGTCTTCCCGTTCGCCGCCAGTTTCGACACCACCACGCCCGTAACGCTCGAAATCAGGTCCACCCAGCGAGTCTGCCCTGCCGGCAGGTCCTTCTGGACGACCAGTTCACGGCTCCGCACTTCTTCCACGAACACGCGCACCACCGGCCCGGCGGAAGAACGCGTGAAATAACCGTAGACGAGGTGGGTCGCCCCCAGGGAGATGGCATCGTTGGCGGTGTTGGCGGGAATGCCAGCGACGTTCGGGATCGGGGCCAGTTGACGGCCCGCGGCCAGCGGAATCAGACGCTCCGGCCAATCCAGCGACGCATCGCCGGTCTGGTTCTCAAACGGGAGAAAGGCCACCCGCATGACGCCGGGCGCCGCCGCCGTCTCAGGCTTCAATCCCTTCCAGATGTAGAGTCCGGCGCCTCCGCCGAGACCAATCACGACTGCCGCCCAAAGAAAAAAGCGACTAGAGAACACGCGGCTCCAGCTTCATCAGCTCCTCAAACTCGGGCAGTGCGCGGATCTTCTCAAACTCGGAGTCTTCCATGTACTTCTTGCGCTCTTTGAAGCCCTCTTCCAGAGACTTCCGGATGTACAGCAGCGCCAGTTCCGTCCGCCCGTTCTTGGCGTAGGTCTTCGCCAGGTAGTAGTGGAACTTCGCGCGCTCCGTCACGGAACGCTCCTGCAGCAGCACGCCATGCGACCCTCGGCTCTCGAAGACTTCCGGATCGATCGACAGCGCCTTTTCATAGGCCTCCGTCGCCTTCTTGTAGTCTTTCCGCGCGAAATACGCCGTGCCCAGATTCGAGTACATCGAGGCGGACTCCGGAGAGATCTTCAACGCCCGCTGGTACGTCGATACCGCCCGGCGATAGTTCTTCTTGGCGTAGTGAATCGTTCCGAGATTGTTGATGGCCTCGGCATACTTCGGGTTCAGCTTCAGCGAACGATCATAGTATTTCCGCGCCGTGTCCAGATCGGACATCTGGTGATAGGCAATCCCGACTTTATTGTAGATAATCGACGTCGGCGGCTTCGTCTCCAGGTAGGTCTCAACGGCTTCCCCGGAACATCTTCCTTGCCATGAAGATGTCAGCCCGCGCCTCCGGCGTTAAAGGGGATGCAGCTTGTGGGGGCACCACCGGTTTGGCGTCGCGCACGTCCGCGCGGATATCCTGGGCCGATGCGGCGGTCGGCAGCGTCAAAGCGATGAATACAAAGGAACCGATCAGGCGATTGGACCACATAAGGCCCTCCTCGATTCAATGGTCTACTTAAATATAGCCCGAAACCAGCCGCCGATACCCTTCTTTTCAGGCTTGGGTTGAGGTTGTGCAGGTTTTGCATCTGCAACAGGTTCTTCGGTTTTGGGGCGAGACGGCCGCGAGGAGGGGCGAGGACCCGCCGAAGATGGGGATTGAGCCGATGCCGCCGGTTCCGGAGTGTCCCAGCTCGCTACCTGGGTCCGGCCGCCGCCGCCATGCAGATGGCACAAATCCACCGGCTGTGTTCCGGCAATGAACACTTCCGGACGCGGATTCGGGCACGACACCGTCGCCAACTGACCGCTCAGCGGGTCGATGTCGACCTGTCGCGATGCCGTCCGGAGCATCGAAGTCCTGCACACCCCGGTATTCCCGGTAGCGGTGCGCACGCTTCATGAATTCCGTCCAGATGGGCAGAGCCGCCTGCGCGCCTTCCAGCGGCAGCTCCTGGTTGTCGTCGAAGCCAACCCACACAATACAAAGCAGTTTCGAGGTGAATCCGGCAAACCACGCATCATGCGAAGTGCCCGTCTTGCCCGCCGCGGGCAACCCGAACCCGCGAGCCCGCGCTCCTGCCCCCGTACCCGACCGCAGCACCTCCTCCATCAGGTTCACCACCATGTAGCTCACCCGCGGATCCAGCACCCCGCGCCGCACCGGCCGGTATTCATGAATCAGCCCGCCCGACGAACTGCGCACTTCCTTGATCAGATTCTGCTTGGTATACACGCCGCCGTTCGAGAAGATCGTGTACGCCCCCGCCATGTCCAACGGCGTCACGTCATAGGAACCCAGCGCCACGGCCGGCGTGGCCCGGACGCCCTCGAGTCCCGCCCGGCGGGCCAGATTCGCGACGTTCCCATAACCCGCCATCTCGGCAAACTTGACGGTCGGAATGTTCATCGACTTCGACAACGCCTGCCGCATGTTCACCAGGCCGTAAAACGCCCCATGGTAGTTGCCGGGCTCATACTCCTGGCCGTCGTAGGAGAAGGTTGTCGGTTCATCCACCACCTGCGTCACGGGGGTGACGCTGGCGTTCTGCCCTTCCAGAGTCGTGCTCAACACGCTCGCATACACGAATGGCTTGAACACCGAGCCCGGCTGCCGCTTCGACAACACCCGGTTCAACTGGCTCGCCCCGTAATTCCGCCCGCCAATCAGCGCCTTGATCTCGGCCGTATGCGGATCCAGCGCCAGCATCGCCACCTGCGCCTGCGGATACTTCTTCTTCCGTTTCGACAGCAGGTTGTCCACTTCCGCCATGCCCAGGCTCACCGCTTCCACGGCGTCCCGCTGCAGCTTCATGTCCAGCGTCGTGTAGATCCTGTACGAGCTCGTCTGGAAATCGATGTCCGAGAAGTTCTCCTGCAGATCGTCGTTCACCAGATCGACGAAGTAAGGCGCGTCGGTCGATTCCGCTCCGCCCTCCACCACCTTGATGGGCGCCTTGGTCGCTTCAATGAACTGCAGATCGGTGATGAAACCGTTCTCCCTCATCAGTTTGAGAACGATATTCCGCCGCTGCATCGCCCGGTCCGGATGCCGGTACGGATTGAAGTAGTTCGGGCGCTGGATCAGCCCGGCCAACAGCGCCGCCTCTTCCAGCCGCAACTCGCGGATGTCCTTGGAGAAATAGACCTGCGCCGCTTCGCCAAACCCGTGAACCGCGAAACTGCGATGCTGCCCCAGATCCACCTGATTGGAGTAGAACTCGAAGATCTGCTCCTTGGTCAGCTTCTGCTCGATCTGCAGCGTGATCAGGATCTCGGCGGCCTTGCGCTGTGGCGTCTTGTCCTGCGTCAGCCACAGGTTGCGCGCCGTCTGCATGCTGATGGTCGAAGCGCCATACCGCCGGTTCTGCGTCACATCGACCCAGGCAGTGCGTAGAATGCGCAGCGGATCGAACCCGGAATGCTCGAAAAAACCGCTTGTCCTCAATCGAGATGACGGCCTGGACCAGATCTTCGGAATGTCGTCATACCGCACCAGCCGCCGCTTCTCACGCTTGCGGTCGAACAGGTTCGTGATCAGTTCCGGATCCAGGAAATAGCGCTGCCGGTCCGTGTTGTCGCGATTGGAGATGATGCGCGTCACCACTCCACCGCTCAGGAACACCACCCCCGGCTCGCTGTTCACATAGGCATCGACGCCCGGGAAGATCTCCACGCCATCCTGCCGCACGTGATACCAGCCCAGCCGGTTGCTGCGCGACTCGGTATAGCCCCGGCGCTTCAGCGCGGCCACCAGTTCGTCGGCGCTCAGCGCATCACCCACCGCCACCGGTTCCGGCGTCGCAAACAACTGGGCCGTCTCCGTGAAGGGACCTCTTCCTTCAGCTTCTGGTCGATCAGCCGCGAGTATTGAACCCAGAAGTAGCTGAAAACGCCGATGAAAACGACCAGGAAGAGCGCGCTGAGGGCCAGCAGGGTTTTTCCGACGGGATGAAGAAAGAAGCGGACGAGGAGGGCTTTGCGGGGGACCTGTATTCGCACGGAAAGTGGATCTCGCCCCTATTGTCGCACGCCACCTTCACTTGCGGCGGCTGTCAAGTTCTTCCAGTTCCTGCCACATATCGCCATGCGCCTTCCACTCCGGAGGCCGCTTCCCGGAGGTGTGCACCTCGGGCTGCTCCAGCGTCCCGTGGCCATACGGGCAGATCGATTCGGTCTTGGGAGGATTGAACAGGGTCAGCCTTGCTCCAACTGCCCGACTCCACCGGCATCCGCAGCCGGCGCAGGCACGTGCGGCACCGGCCCTTCTGGTCCCACACGATCAGGTAGAGGAAACTGGCCGCCAGCAGCCAGAACAGGAACATCACGCTGGTCCACCGCAGATCCTGCGGAAAGGCCTTCACCTGCTGTCGCATGAAGGTCTCCGGCGGAGGCATGATCGCCGAAACGCCCCGCCACAGCAGATCCAGTACAGCAGCAGCCGCAACCAGCTTCGCAACGAAGTAAGTCCAGTACTTCATGCGCCTCCTGTCTACTCGGGTTAGACGCTACAGCAGAGGCGGTAGTTCCGAAATGGTTTGCAAATTCAGGAATGCAGCATGTTCTTGGCGACGAAGAAGGCGTTGGCCGGCCGTTCCGCCAACCGCCGCATGAAGTAGGGGTACCAGGAATCTCCGTACGGCACATACAGCCGCAACCGGAACCCCTGTTTCACCAGCATCTGCTGCAGATCCAGGCGCACCCCGTACAGCATCTGGAACTCGAACTCATGCGCCTTCCGGCCGGACCGCGCGGCATGCGCAGGATCCCGTCGATCATCCTCGGATCGTGCGTCGCCATCGCCGGATAGGCGCCTTCGTCCAACAGCATCACCGCCAGTTGCAGATACCGGGCGTCGACGTCCGTCTTCTTGGGATAGGCGATCTCCGGCGGTTCCTTGTACGCTCCCTTGCACAACCGGATCGGAACACCCAGCGTGCACATCCGCCGCACATCCTCTTCCGTCCGGAACAGATAAGCCTGCAGAACGCTTCGCATACACCCGTACTCACGCTGGAAATGCTGCACCAGGTTGAGGGTCCGGTCGACGTATTCGCTCGACTCCATGTCCACTTCCACCCGGCTCCCCATCGCCTGCGCCTTCGCCACCAGGCTGTCCACATTCCGCCGGCACACGTCTTCTCCCAGATCGAGGCCTAACTGCGTCAATTTAATGGAGATCGTAGCCGGCAACCCGGACGCCGCAATGGCATCCAGCGCCTCGTCGCAAAACCGCCGCGAAGTGTCCGCCTCGGCCGCCGTCGTGACGTTCTCGCCCAGATGGTCCAGCGTCGAAAGCGTCCCGGCGTTCTGCAGTTGCTTCACCACCCGCATCACGTCTTCCAGCGTCTCCCCGGCCACAAACCGGCTGGTGAGCTTCTGCGCCTGGCTCGACGTTTCAAACCAATGGCGCAGCTTCTGATGACGGGAGAGGAAGAGAAATGTCTGCCTTAGCATACCTGGAGGTCTCAATTTAAAGGTACACGAGATGGGCACCCACCGCCTCGGGGTGGTGCTTATTTAATCCACGCTCCGCCCCAATTCCGCCCCGCCCGGCCAAAACCCAGAACCCGCCCCTCCGTTTCTCGTATCTTAAAAGTGAGATGTTGCGTTTCCTTGGCCTGCTGCTCGCGTTCCTGTTCGTGGTGCCGATCCTCCGCTCCATCCTCGGACTCATCGCGCGCGCCTTCACTAACTTCGCCTTCAAGAACACCAGCCAGCCGGCCGGCGGCAATCCCCAGCCGCCCCGCGTCCCTTCCGGCGGGACCCTCCGCAAGGACCCCGTCTGCGGCACTTACGTCAGCGAAGCGCTCGCCCTGAAGCGCGTCTCCTCCGGCGAGACCTTCTACTACTGCTCGGAAGAGTGCAAAAAGAAGCACCTCGCCAAAGCCTGATCACTGGCACGGCTCCAGGTTCCCCAGATTCGGCAGCGACGCCCACCGGTAGGGTCCGTTCGCCCGGCACTCGATCTTCTTTCCATTCAACCGGATCAGTTTCGCCACCGGAGCCGTAATCCGTACCGCGCCCTCCAGCGTCCCTTCCATGAACAGATCCACCGTGGCCCCATCCGCCGACCAGTCCACCTGAATGGGTGTAGTCTGCGACCGCTTCAGCAGCTCGGTCTCGGCGATCCCCGACAGAAACAGTTGCACCGGTTTCCCGAACACTTCATGCAGCAGCGAGATCCGCCCAGGCTCCACATGGATCCGGTCGTTCAGCCCGCCGCCTTTCACCACGAACTCGTTCGGCCCGGGACTGGAGAACTGAAAAACGATGCTCCCCTGGGTCACGGGCTCATATAACGCCGAAAATCGCGTCGACACCGACTTCCGCCGAGCCATCAGGAACGGCACCGGCACCTGCAGATCCGGACCCAATCCGGTTCCGGCGATCGCCTGGCTGTCCGGCGACCCGACCATATGAACCACCGTGCCAAGCTGCTGCTGGCGGATGATCTCCCGCCAATCCACGTCTCCGCGATCCGCGGCAGCATGGCTCAGGTGTTCGTATCCGTTCGCCCGCGAAAGCCCAATCGCCTGATCCCACCGCAAATCGCCGAAGATCTGCCCGTAGTTGTGGTACATCCAGTCAAACTGGTGCGCCTTGCCGTCTTCCGCCTTCACATCGAACAGATCCAATGTGTACCAGGGCGTATGCACCAGCGTCCGCTCCATCTCGATCCCCGGATACGCCGCACCGGCCGACACCCGGATCGCAGCCGCAGACGGAAGCGCCACCCACTCCAGCAGCTTGCCCGTGGCGGCAGCCTGCGGCTTCTCATCCACCGACACCGTGTTGTGCGCGATCGTCATCTTGTCCCAGGTCGCATGCGTCGGAGCCGCATACGCCTGCGTGCCCGGATCGGCCGCCTGCTGCGCCCCGTTCCAGTAACTGTTGATCGTCAGCTTGTCGAAATGCCCGTGACCTCCGCCATGCGGCCCAAACTTGACGGCCACGACATGATCGTTCTCCCTCACCCGCAAGGTCGCCAGCCCGGCCTCCGGCATGAGGTCGCTCACCGCCGCGGCGGTCTCCGCGTCCGGCAGCGACGGCGCACCCCACAACACCGTCTCCAGATCGGAACCCGCCTGCCTGGCCAGTGGAACATACCGGCTCTCGCCGAACATCCGGTACCCGATGCTGTAGTGCTTCGCATAGGCCGCCAGTTTCACCAGCCCCGAATCATTGAAGTTAGGCAGAGTCCCATCCGGAAACACCGCCCGCAATGGAGCATCCAGCATCTTCCGGAAGGCCGCCGCCTCGGGCAGCGCCAGCCCGGCCCGCTTCGCCATCTCGATCGTCAGCATCAGCGGTTCCACCGAGAAGAAGTGGTAGCCCCAGGAACCCTCGAACCATGGTCCGTCCGGCGTGATACTCTCCCGCATCTGGAACTTGAACCCGCCCGGACCGTCCAGCGCCGACCGCACCAGCTCCTGATCCCCCACCGTCAACCCGATCGCCAGCAGTGCGCAGTTGTGCCAGCTCTGCCAGTTGCTCTTACCCCGGTTGTTTCCGGTCAGAATCGCGGCCGCATTCTTCAAAACGGAACGTTCGAACCCAATTCGCTCCTCCGGCGTCATCGTGTCGCGCACCAGGTCGTACCCAAACACGAGCGGCACCAGCCAGCTCGCCTCCGACAGCGTCTGCGACATCACCCGCGCGCCCGACTGCGTATTCAACTTGTTGTTGTTGTCATGAATCGGCAGCGTCGGATAGAGAGCCGTGTAGGCGTTCACAATCCGCCGCGCCTTTTCAGCAAACTCAGCCCGGCCGGTGAGCAGATAGGCCAGCCCCAGATCCCGCACGGCGCCCGCGTTGTCCCGATTCCGCTGCATGTAGACCACGTTGTCCACTGGCCAGCCGTGGTAGTCCTTCCCATCGACAGGGCACAGGTTCTGCCCCCGCGTCTGCTTCAGGCGCGCCCCGTGGACCGGACACACATACGCGTGCGACCAGCCGGCCCCCTCCGCCGGCAGCGCCCACTCCTTTAATCCGTACTTCTCGACATGCTCCGCCGGCCAGTTCTCTGCCCTGTGAATCAGTCGCTCCACCACCGGCTGCGCCGAGGCCTGCGCCCTGATCCGCGCCACGTCTTCCTTGTTCAACAGCAGCCGCGGTTCGGCCGCCGCCGGCAGCATCAATAGAAACAGCAGGATCCAGGCCACGGGACTATCTTAATCCGGCTCTGCCAGCACGCGGCCCCTGCCGCGTCCTATATTGGTCCCCATGAGACTCGCGTTGATTCTGCTGCTTACCGCCTCAGCGTGGGCGCAATCGAGGTACGACATGCTGCTCAAAGGGGGTCGCGTCATCGACCCGAAAAACAACATCAACGCCCTCATGGACGTCGCCGTCAAGGATGGCAAAATCGCCGCCGTCGCCCCGAATCTGCCCGCCTCCGATGCCACAAAAGTCATCGACGTCTCCGGCCTGATCGTCACCCCCGGCCTGGTCGACATCCACGCCCACGTCTTCACCACCACCATCATTGCCGACGCCTGGGCCGGCGATAACAGCGTCCGCCCGGACGACTTCAGCTTCCGCACCGGAGTCACCGCCATGGCCGACGCCGGCAGCTCCGGCTGGCGCAACTTCGAGTTCTTCAAACTCACGGTGATCGACCGCGCCAAAACCAAAGTCTTCGCCTTCATCAACATCGCCGGCCTCGGCATGATGACTAACATCGTCGAGCAGCACCCCGAGGACATGAAGCCCGAGGAACTGGCCCGGCTCGCGAAGAAGTTCCCCGACGTGGTCGTTGGCGTCAAAACCGCCCACTTCGAATCCCCGGCCTGGACCGCCGTCGACAAAAGCTCTCGAAGCCGGCCGCCTCATGAACAAACCCATCATGGTCGACTTCGGCTACTTCAAACCCGAGCGCCCCTACTACCAGCTCGTCACCCAGAAACTCCGTCCCGGCGACATCTCCACCCACGCCTTCCGCGCCACCGTCCCCTGGATCGACGCCAACGGCAAGATCTTCGACTACTTCAAACAGGCCCGCGACCGCGGAGTCATCTTCGACACCGGCCACGGCGGCGGCAGCTTCGCCTGGCGCAACGCGGTTCCGGCCACGGCCCAGGGCTTCTACCCCGACTCCATCTCCACCGACCTCCACACCGACAGCATGAACGGAGCCATGATGGACATGCCCACCACCATGTCGAAATTCCTGGCGATGGGCATGCCGCTGAACGAAGTGATTCTGCGCTCCACCTGGCGGCCTGCCCAGGTCATCCACCACGAGGAACTGGGCCACCTGACCGTCGGCGCCGAGGCCAACATCGCCGCCTTCGCGCTGAACGACGGCAAGTTCAACTTCATGGATTCCGACAAAGGCACGTTCCCCGGCAAGCAGCGCTTTCAGGCGGAGCTCACGCTCCGCGCCGGCAAAGTGGTCTGGGATTGGAACGCGCGCAGCGGCGTCGACTACCGCACCCTGGGCCCGGCCTATGGAGTCCGCGCCGGCGAATCCATCATTCCGCCGCCGCAGCACTAGCCGTTAATACCGCCGCCAGGCGTACGGATTCTTCCGGCTCCACCCGCCGCACCGGCCGGTAGGTCTGCAGTGCCTGGTAGCTGCCATACGCCAGGTAGCCGAACAGCAGCATCTGGTACATCCGGTTCGACGTCAGCGCCGACACGGCCACCAGACCGGCCACCACCAGCGAAACCTGCAGGGAACGCCGCAGCCCGCTGGCCGGATCATGCCGCTCCCACAAGGCCCGGGTCATCTGCCCGCCATCCAGCGGATAGACCGGCAGCATGTTCATCAGGCCCCAGTAGATGTTGATGTACAGCAGATAATACGCCGCATAGAACGCCAGGAAGTAGGCGCGCTGCGAATGTCCTGCGGTCATGACGAACGAGACGTCGGGATAGAAAGTCGGCAGCCCGAACGAGCTGAACTTCACCAGGACGCTGCCCCCACCCACGGCGATGCCGGTCCAGAGTACGGCGGCGAGCAGGAATCCGGCCACCGGCCCGGCGGCGGAGATCACGGCCTGCTGAGTCGGCCCTCCGCATCCGCGATATGGGATAGCCAGCCCACCAAAACTGTGAAGCACGATGTCGCCGCGATCGCCCGCCCACATCATGGCCACCACGTGGCCGAACTCATGCCAGAGGATGGAGACGAAGCAGCAAACCACCCAAAGCACCACCAACCAGGGATCCCGGCCTCCGCCGCCCGAAAGCAGCAGCGTGCTGAGCCAGAACAGAGGATGCACTCTGACCGGCACGCCAAACAGCCGGAAATTCAGGTCAAAGCTGGTCCGAGACGGGACGGCAAACGGGTTCATAAGATCGCCTTCTATTGTGCATCGGCAGATCCACCTGTGCGGAATAATCGAGGCAACCGGCGGAACGTTAGATTCTTTCCGGACGAACCCCCATCACCGCAGCCGCCCCGCCGCCAACAGCAATTGGCCTATCGTCCCAATACCTGGAATCGGCGGTCCACCGCCAGACGGCCCAACCGTGAATTCACCGGATCAAGAAGCCGAGGATGCTCTTGTTCTCGTGATCGTCGATCGCCAGAAAGGTCTTGGATCCACCCAGTTCGTGACTCTTGCGGGCTCAGCGCTGTGGAAACTCGTTCAGCGCCGGCTCGCCGCAATCGAAGCTGTCACGGTCACGCCGCTTGTCGATGGGCTCCTCGTGCCAGGACAGAACCGTCGTTTCGGGCGCGGCAGCGCCTTGGCCGCCGCCAGCAGCCTCTCATTCGGCGCCGGCGGGTTCTCCAAAAGGTCCAAAACACGCAGGCTGTCGCTCTCCGAAAGCTCCATCAACCCGCCCCTTCCACGATCACCGCCGCCACAGGCCTTTCCCCTACCGGAATCATCGTGAACAACGGAGCCGATTTCGCCCGCCCCGGCGCGATCGCCGCGATGCGAATCACGGCCACGTCGCCCGACGCCCGATTCAGCACCAAGGCGTACTGCTGGTCCGGCGTCACCACGATCGAACCGGGATCCATCCCGACGCCGGTCACCGCCACCACCTTCTGCGTCGCGACATTGAACACCGTGATCGAACCCGCTTCGGGATTCGCCACGAACAGGTAGTTCGCCACCGACGGGGCATCGGGCTGCGACGAGATCGCCATGTTGCCCGGCCGGCGGCCGCTCAACGAAGTCTGCGCAATCTCCGTCCGGTACACGTAAGCGATCACCACGGCATCCCGGCCCGGTCCGGTCAGGAAGAGCTGACCGCCGTCCGGCGTCATGCACATGTGCTCGGGGCTCAGCGCCAGCGGCAGTTGCGTGACGATCGCCCGGCTGACGGGATCCACGAAGGTCAGACGATGCGCCGCACTCTCGGCCACCACCAGCAGCTTCCCGTCGCTGCGGAAGCGCACTCCGCCCAGTCCCGGCTCCAAGGCCACCGGTGGAGCTACCCGGCCCGCCGCCAGATCCACCAGAACCAGGGATCCATCCTCCAGCGTCACCGCCCCGAGCCCGTTCTGCCGGGAGAGGTCAAAGGCCACCGGAGGCGCCGGCAGCGCGATCGGCTTCCCTGCCTTGAACGCCGTCAGGTCCAGCGGCGTCAACTGCGCCGGATCCTTCATCAGGCACCACAGCTTGCCGCCGTGCGCCAGGGCCGAGAGCGGAACACCCGGCAGCTTCAATCCGCGGGTTCGTTTGCGCGCCTGGGTGTCGATCTCTTCCAGCGTCTGGCTCTTGGGCGCCAGGGCGTAGATGAATGCTTTGGAGGCATCCGGATGCCGGATCAGAGCCGAGGGCGGAGCCGGCAGCTCGATCCTCGACTTCACGGCAAACGCCATCAGGTCGACCGCGGCCACCGCCGGGGTACCCGCCGTCGCCACAAAAGCAAAACCGCGATAGCCGGATCCGGGTTGGGTGTTGCAGCCCGTGAAGAGAGCCGCGGCGCCAGTCAGGCCGCCGCCGAGGATGGTACGACGGGAGATCACAGGAACGCGGTGGTCTTGATGCCGGAAATCTCAAAGGTGCGGCGGCAGCGGGGCTGCTTGCACTGCGCCTTATCGTCCAGCAGCACCATGTAGCTCTGCGCCTTGGCGAACTTCGCCCGGTCCCGCTCGTCGGCGCCGCCTGGCAATCTGTCCTTCTTCGTACGCACCAGCCAGCGCAGGGGATACTCATCCACAACACGGCAGTGCGGGCAGTTCAGACGCGCCGGCTTGGTCGCCTGGGATTCGGAGTAGAATAGACCGCTCGTCCACAACCCCTGATCATCGCACAAAATAGAAGATGTGACAGCCTCCGCCATCGTCCTTACCGCCGCCCTGCTCTCCTGGCGAACCGACATCGAAACCAAATCCAACACCCAGGTCTTCGTGGCCGTGGTGGAGCACGACGACGCGGCGAACACCTATACGCTGGATCCCTCCACGCCCAACCGGGCGGCAATTCGCTTCCTATCTCAAACAGGAAGGCTTCCTCGACTAGTTCAGCCGCATGTACTCCGTCATGATCCATCACAAGGAGGAGGGCCGGAACGCCTTCCTCGTCATGCTCAACGGAGCGCGCCGCAAGGAATGGACCGGCAGCGAAGAGGCGCTCATCGCCCACGAATTCGGCCACGCCTGGGTCAAGGCGGAAGGCTATCCCACGCCCATCTTCGTGAATAACCGCTGGGCCTGCGTCGCCATTCACGCTGGAGACATCACCCAGCATGTCCTCATCCGGGCGGAGATGGAGCGGCGTGGCATCGACCACAAGACCTTCTGGTTGAAGTCCCTCGAAGACGCATCGAAGCAACTCGAATCGGGCGCCGCGCCGCCGGAGAGCTGACTGCTGCCTGCCTGGGTTCAGCAGGTGGCCCAGATGGTCGACGTTTCGCTCGGCCTGAAACCCGGTGAATGGGCCGGGACAGGAGAAGTATGAGCAGCGTGTGCACAAGTCGATGCCCGAAGTGGAAGGCACCACCCGGGAGGTCGTCGACTACATGCGCAAACACAACATGGTCAACCGGGATGAACACCGGGGAAGCCCTTAAGTTTGTGTTCGAAAAAAAACTCAAAGATCTCGCTTATGCGCGAACGCCCGACTACCGGGTCTATGCTACGCTCAAGAGGTACCCGCACGTCACGTGATGTGGTGCGCCCAACAGGGCGCCAGTAAAACAATCCACGACATGAACATCCGCTCGCTTTTCAGCCTTTTCTCTTCTGGACCTTGCTATTGACCTCGGGACGGCCAACACTCTGGTTTTTGCCCGGGGCAAGGGGATTGTCGTTAACGAACCTTCGATAGTCGCCATCAACAAAACCAACGGCGAAGTCGAAGCGGTTGGTAAAGAAGCCAAGGACATGCTGGGCCGCACGCCCGGTAACATCGTGGCCATCCGCCCCATGAAGGACGGCGTCATCGCCGACTTCAAGGTCACTGAGCGGATGCTGAATTACTTCATTCAGAAAGCCCACGGCCGTAAGATGCTCGTCCACCCGCGCATCGTCATCGGCGTCCCCAGCGAAATCACACAGGTGGAAAAGCGGGCGACGATTGACTCCGCGTATCGCGCCAAAGCCAGTGAAGTGCACCTGGTGGAACAGGCCATGGTCGCCGCCATCGGCGCCGGTCTCCCCATCACCGAACCTTCCGGCAACATGGTGGTCGATATCGGCGGCGGCACCACCGACGTGGCCGTCATCTCTCTTTCGGGCATCGTCTACGCACGCTCCGTGCGCGTGGCCGGCAATGAGATGGATGACGCTATTATGCAGTACTTGAAGAAGAAGTACAACCTGCTCGTCGGCGAACGTACAGGTGCTGTTCGGATTCTATCGTGTTTCCCTATTAACCTT
>JASGIE010000185.1:0-12130 GCA_049841055.1 Paludibaculum sp.
GTATTGCTAAGGTTAATAGGGAAACACGATAGAATCCGAACAGCACCTCAGATATCGTAGCCGTCCGGGTCTTTGAAATAGAGCTGTTTCATGCCGTAGTCGGTGAGGATGGGCGGCTTCACGTCAACGCCCTTCTGCAGCAGATACTGGTAGGCGATCTCGACGTCCTCGCAATCGAAGAAGAGGGCTGTGTCTGAGTGGGCCGCAACCCGAGTCGGCTCGGGCTCAGCGGGGCGCTCATCGGCTTCATACGCCGTATTCAGCATCAGCTCGGACTCGAATCGCTTCAGCATTACCCAATCGCACCGGCCGTCCTCGGGAACCTCGCTGGCTACTTCGAAACCCAGCACATCCCTATAGAAGGCAAGCGACGCGGGCATGTCGAAGACCTGCAATAGCGTGGCGAATCCACCGATCCTCATATTCATTCTTCACGTCCTCAGTGCGTAGTAGAAGGCCATCGGGGCGCTCCCCGGACCACCGCTGCCCCTCACTTGAAGTATGGATGAGAGGTTCTCATTCCTGCTTTGGCACTTCGTTCCGCCCGTCAACACTTAAGTTTTCCCAGAGCCGCATCGTGTTCAGGTCGAGATGAAACAGTCTCGTCTTGCCCAGCGCGGCATATTTCCTCACAGTGTCTTCCGTGCCGCTCTTCGGCTTGACGGCACTTCCCTGGCCGAAGGTCATGGCCAGCAGCACGTCAGCCTCTTCGGCGATTTTCTGATTTCTCGCTCTGAACCCTCCGCCGCTTGCGACGAACGCTCTCTCGCTGGACATGGATTCTCGAATCTGTCTCAACGAGGGGATGCCGGTCTTCAACTGGAAATTGTCGTGATGGAAGTTCGCGGTATGTCCGTCCCGATTTTCCACGTAACGGTCTTTCCTGCTGTCCCATTCACTCGGGGTATGGAGCGACAAGGTCAGATCGCCGGGGATGCTGCTCTGCTCGCCGCGGAGGAAGAGGAAGACCGCCACATGGTCGGCCCACGCGGCGCCACCGGACACCAGACCGTCGACGGTCTCGCCATTGGACCGGAGCGCTCTGATCAACAGCTCCGTTTGCTCGCACATGCGCCCGAACATATCCGGATTCAGCCGCTCCAAATCTTCTTTGCGTCCTGCCGTTCCGATGATGCCCAGCTTCATGGATCTCTCCGTCGACTGGGATTCAGCCGATTCGAATCGTAACTGAGTAGGTTCCGGCTCATCATCGGCCTGCAAGGACAAGAGTAGAAGATTACCCTGCTTTCAGCATCGTGAACGAACTGAGCCCGCTTGGCAAGGAAGCCTGGATTCCGCTCACCGGTGGTGAGGGTGCAACTCGCCTCGAACCCCATCGTGGATTCGCTCGCCGCGGTCGGCCAGGCGCGACCGGCAGCAGTTGATGCGCAGCCGAACCAAAGTCGCCGAAGACGCCGGTGTATTCCCGGAGCGTCCTCAGCAGCGGTCAGCGACACTCTCCTCGCACATCGGAGCCGCCACCTCGCCTCACACAACGAACCACGACCGTAAGAGAGTCCCCATGGCGCTATCGGCCGCGAAACCGTATGAAGACCCTTCAGGCCAGCCATACGGTAAGGCGGACCCCCAGGTCTGCGGTCGACCCCCTGGTCGACCACGCGAAGCCGCATCGTCACCTCACGAACCCGACATTCAACAGCATGATCGCCACACCAGGAAACCCAAAATGCCGGGCGAAGAAAAAGCGGTCACAGCACTTGCAAATATTCCGAACCGCCCTCAACTCATTCAAAATAAAACATCCGCACACCCAATTCGCCTGCACGCATCCCTCGGCACTCCCAAACCGTCCTTTACAATGGGCGCCGAGGAACGGTATGTCAGAAAACACGAAGTCGGAACCGGCGCGAATCAACGCCCGGCGGTCCCGCGGCCCTGTTACGGCCGAAGGCAAAGCGCGCTCCGTCAAAAACTCAACCAGGCACGGCCAATACGCCAAGCCCGCCTGGGCGGTGGTCCACAATATCCTGCTCAGGTGCGAGTACGGAGCCGCCTATCAGGACCTCCTCCAGTGCCTCTTCCAGGATTCCCTGCCCACCAACTCCTTCGAGCGTGGTCTCATCCGCGAACTGTGCGCCATCGAGTGGCTGCTTTCCCGAAATCTCGCGATCGAAACCCGAATTCCCGATGTTCAGATTGCCGCTGAGTGCGATGCCATCCGCCAGGCCCAGGGCAACCTTCGGGGCATCGTCCCCGTCGATCCCATGACCCTCGCCACTGAGAAACTCCTCGGCAGTTCCACATTCCTGCCGCATTGTGAGCGCGAGTTCCTCCGTCCCCAACGTGCCCGCCGCGAACTTTTGAATACGTTTTTTTCTGTTCGCGAGCACCAGAAACCGACCATTCGGTCGACGGAACTCACGATTTTTCAAGAGCTTGGCCGCCAGACCGCCACGGGAGCGATCCATCGGAACGAACCAACGGGTGGGTGATCGAAGAGCCGGAACTCACCCCTGTAGAATTCGGACCCCACTCCGGGAACGTGGAGACGGCCGGCGCTTCGGCCAGGTCTTGCCGTAATCCCGAACCAAGGCTTTGCAATTCTGGTCGTTGCCGGGAGCGGGTGTGGCACAAGCCACCGCAACCGCCTGGCGGGAATCGGCGGAGGCTCCGGCAAAAACCGCTGCCCTCTTCGATCTTTGACAGCCAAACCGCCCGCAAAGCCGGGCGAGCCTCCGTGGCCCGCCCTTGCTCATTCTGCAGTTGTCCTACTTGCCTGCCTGTGTCGCGCCCGTCTTGCCGGCGGCATAGGTCTCGTCTGGGGTCGGCACGCCGCTGGTGCCCCATTTCTCGTTGGGCTGCGCACCCATCCGGAACTTCAGCGTCCCGCCGTTGGCGATCTCGCTGTGGGAGAGCCAGGACCGCTCCAGCGGACGCCCGTTCAACGTGGCAGACTGCACGTAGATCTCGTCCGCCGACTTCCGCGCCGCTTCCACTGTGAACTTCTTCCCGTTCTCCAGGCGGAGGCTCGCCTTGTCGAACAGCGGTGTCCCGATCGCGTAAACCGGCTGTCCCGGATTCACCGGATAGAATCCCAGCGCGCTGAAGATGTACCAGGCCGACATCTGCCCGTTGTCTTCGTCGCCCAGCCAGCCCGCAGGACCCGGCTTGTAGTTCCGCACCATCACCTCGTGCGCCCACTTCTGAGCCTTCCATGGCTGGCCCGCATAGTTGTACAGGTAGATCACATGGTGCACCGGTTCGTTGATGTGCGCGTACTGGCCCATGCCGCCCATCTTCGCTTCCGTCATCTCATGGATTACCTGCTTATAGCCGCCCACTTTGAAATCCGTGGTCGTCGTGAACAGTTCATCCAGTTTCTTGAGGAACGCCTCGCGGCCACCCATCAGCGCCATCAGGCCGGGGACGTCATGCTGAACCGACCACAGCCATTGCCACGCATTGCCCTCGGTGAACACTCCGCCCCAATCCAGCGGATCGAAGGGAGTCAACCAGGAACCGTCCTTGTTCCGGCCACGCATGTAGCCTGTCGATGCATCGTACAGGTTGCGGTAGGACTTCGCCTGCTTCATGAACCGCTCGTAGTCGTCCATCTTGCCCAGCGCCCGGGCCACCTGCGCCACGCAGAAATCGTCGTACGCATACTCCAGCGTCCGGGCAGCCGACTCCTGAACACCCCCATCGGCCGGCACATAGCCCAGCTTCAGGTAATCCTCAATGCCCATCCGGGCTTTGAAGACCCCCGTGCCCGGCAGCGTCGCATCCTTGCGGATCGCCGCGTAGGCCTTCTCGATGTCGAAGCCGCGGATCCCTTTCATATACGCGTCAGCCACGGCCGAGTCACCGTGCGTGCCGATCATCACATTGCGCTCAATCGGATTTGGCCATGTCGGGATCCACCCGCCCTCTTCGTACGTGTGCACCATGGCCCGCATGATCTCCGCGTTGCGCCCCGGGTTCACCACGGTCAACAGCGGGAATTGCGCGCGGAAGACATCCCAGAATCCGATATCCGTGAACATCGGCCCCGCATGCACCTTGCCGTCGTACAGCCCGTAGTGCACGGTCTCGCCCTTTGCGTCGGTCTCGTTCAGCATCCGCGGGAACTGCAGCGAGTGGTAATAAGCCGTATAGAAAGTCTTCCTCTGTTCGGCCGTGCCGCCCTGAATATCAAAGACCGCCAGAATCGCGGTCCCATACCTTCTGCGCCGCCGCTGCCGCCGCATCCACATCCGCCTTGGGCAGTTCGGCCTTCATGGCGCGCTCCGCCTGCTCAAGGCTGATCAGCGACGTGCCCACGCGCACAGTAACGACTTCGCCCGCTTTGAAGCCCACGTACGCGCCTGTATGCGGCCCGGAGCGCTTCTTCGACTCATCCTTCGCACCTTTGATGTCCCAGGTGCCCGAAGTGGTGAACGGCCGGTCGAACTCCGCCACGAAGTAAACAGCGAACCCTGGAACAGAGCCTCGCGCCGTCAATGAGTTGGTACCCGTGATGCGGTTCGACTCCGGGTGGATCTCCACCGAACTGCCGCCGTTGTTGGCGTCCAGCACCACCCACGCCTCTCCCTCTTTGGGGAAGGTGAACCTCAGAATCCCGCCGTGCGCGCTCGGCGCCATCGAGACCTTCGTCTTGTAGTCGTCCAGCAGTACGTCATACCGGTACGCCTTCGCCGTCTCATTCGAGTGCTGAAACTTCGACCCGCGCTGGTCCGGCAGTACCTTCACGGGACCAGTGCCAGGCATGATCGAGAACGAACCCCAATCGATCGTCCAGGCCGAAGGCCTGTGGGTCATGCGGAAACCGCGGATGTTGTCCTTCGCATACTGATAGGGCCACCCACCGTCGCCGGTCTGTGCGGTCCAGGCCGCCATTGCATACGGAATAAAGATCGCTGGGTAGGTGTTGCCGCGCGACAGTTCGTACTTGGAATCGGTGCCGACGAGCGGGTCCGGCAGGTCGGAGAGGCGGTCGGCGCCGGAACACAGCGACAGGCAGAGGAAGGGTAATAGAAGACGTTGCATAGCTGGGAATGAATCCACCTCCTATGTTAGTCCGAAAGAGACGCGCACCTCCGAAACGGTTTGGTCCCGCCCGTGCCCCCTTCCGTTGCGGTTGCCTCCGCCCGGCGGTCGCGACAGAATTGGTCTTCGCCCGCAAAGGAACTCATTCAATGCCTCAAGCCCCATACATCCTCCCGCTCCTGCTGATTCTGGCTTCGGCCCTTGCCTCCGCGCAGCAGCCGGCCGCGGGACCTCATCCCACCACCGCGGCCGAGGCGCCCATCCGCAATACGAGCTTCATCGACGAGAAAGGCACTGCGCACGTCACAAGAATCGTGCCTGTGCCCAAGTCCCTCAGCCCGGAAGCGCAGAGGATGCTGAGCCGCCAGGTTCCGGATCAGGGGCCGCCTCAGTCCCTGGTCGAGCGCCGCAAAAGCACCGACGACTACACCGCACGGGCTCGTGCCGCCTGGACGCGCCTCTGCCCCAACCAACTGGTGGAAGATAAAATCGCCGGTGTCCCGGTTCGCATCGTCACCCCTGAAGGCTTGCCGGACGCGAACCGCGACAAAGTCCTGCTCAACCTGCACGGCGGCGGCTTCAACTCGGATTCCGGCTCATTCACTGAATCGATTCCCATCGCCTCTTACACGAAGATCAAGGTCGTCGCTGTGCTCTACCGGTTGGCCCCGGAGCATCCTTTCCCGGCGGCCGTCGACGATTCTGTCGCTGTCTACAAGGAGCTGCTAAAGACCTACAAACCCGGCCGCATTGTGATCTATGGCACCTCTGCCGGCGCCATCCTCACAGCTCAGGTGGCGGCCCGCTTGAAACAGCTGGGATTGCCCCTGCCCGCGGCACTCGGGATCTTCAGCGGCATGGGCGACTTCGCGCGCAACGGGGACTCGCTGGCTCTGTTCAGCCTCGGCGGGCTGTCCGGTCACCTCGAGATGCCGGAACTGGAGCCTCACGACTCCGAGTACGCCGGCAAGACCGATCCTCGCGATCCGGTGCTCTCGCCCATCTTCTCCGACATGACCGGTCTGCCGCCCACGCTGTTCATCACCAGCGGCCGCGACCTGCTGCTCTCCGGTACCGTCGATTTGCACCGCGCCTACTACAAAGCAGGCGTGGATGCGCGCCTCGTGGTCTACGATGCGCTGCCCCACGCCTTCTGGTACAACCCGAATTTACCTGAAGCAATTGAGGCCAACCACCTGATGGCCGGCTTCTTCGTTCGCCAGCTCAAGTAGACGGCCGACTCCGCGGCGACTAGTTCAGGAGCGTGAACCGCTCGGCCTTCGCGCCGCAGATCGGGCACGTCTCCGGCGGATTCCCGAATTCGATGTGGCCGCATACCGGACAGAGATAGAAGTTCACCTCCGTCAGGTCCTTTCCTTCGGCCACGGCCTGCAGTGCCAGTTTGTACAACTCCGCATGCACCGCCTCCGCTTTCATGGCGAAGCCGAACATGATGCGCGCCCGATGGTTCGCCTTCACGGCCTCTTCCAGCATCGGCGGGTACATCGTGGTGAACTCGTAGGTCTCTCCATCAATGGCCGACTGCAGGTTGTCTTTCGTCGTCCCGACACCGTCCATGCTGCGGAAGTGCGCCTCGGCATGAATCCGCTCCGCTTCGGCGGCGGTCCGGAACAGCTTCGCCACATTCGGGAACCCGTCGATTTCAGCCCGTTTGGCAAACGCGCGGTACTTCTGGTGCGCCTGGCTCTCGCCGGAGAATGCTTCCTTCAGATTGTCAGTAATGCTGCTCATCGTGAATACCGTCCTTATTGGTTCAATGAAGAAAAAGCCTGACGCGCCAAACCGCTCGCCGCAGGCGCAATGACGGCTTGAGCATATCATGCGGAAACAGGAAGAATCGGGTCTGGATACCTAAAACAGGCTGCATCGAATGAGTCCTTGAAAGCCCGAGCTGCTGCCTAAATAAACATTTAGTCCTATCCTGAAGAAAAGATGCCATCATGGCATAATTCGACCTTTGTGCTCTACGCGTCCCGCTCCACGAGGAGATCATGCCCGCAGACGGTCCAGATACCCTCACTCATTCCGCCGCGGTCGTTGCACGCAGGTCCCATGTGGCCTGGGCCGTACTTGGCTCAGTCGCCCTGGTTCTGTCCGGTTGCGCGCAGCCGCCCCAGCCTGTCTCCAAGATCACTCTAGCCCTGGTTGACCGTGGCTTGTTCGACAAGGAGTTCCGCGATCTTCGCGATCGCCAGTACCGCGAGTTTGCCCGGGAAACAGGCATCGAAGTGAAACTCCTCCCGGGGCCGGAGAGCGCCGTCGAACAGTTAAAACTCTGGCAGAAACTGCTCGGCCAGGGGCCCGAAACGCTTCAGGTTCAGCCCGATGTCTTCGGCATCGACGTGATCTGGCCGGGCATACTGGCCGATGACCTGCTCGACCTCAAGCCCTACGTAGACAGCGATCTCCCGGCCCATTTCCCGGCACTGGTGGCGAATCTCACCGTGAACGGCAGGCTCGTCGCCTTGCCAAGCCGCCTGGATGTCGGCCTGCTCTATTACCGCACCGATCTGCTGCAGCGATATGGCTACGCGGCCCCACCCCGCACGTGGGACGAACTGGAAAAGATGGCCGCGCGCATTCAGAGCGGTGAGCGGGCCGCGGGTAGAAAAGACTTCTGGGGGTTCGTCTGGCAGGGCGCGGTCTCCGAGGCCCTCACCTGTGATGCCATTGAGTGGCAGGCATCGAATGGGGGTGGCAACATCATCGACTCCGGCGGCAAGGTGACTGTAAACAATCCGCGCGCCATTCAGGCATGGGAGCGCGCCGCCCGCTGGGTGGGCTCCATCTCGCCTCCTGGCGTGACCACTTACAAGGAGAACGATGCCTCCAATGTCTGGCGAGCCGGCAGTGCCGCGTTCATGCGGAACTGGACCGGCGCACATGTGGTCAGCAATTCCGAGGGTTCCGCCATCCAGGGTAAGTTCGGCGTGACCTTGCTCCCGCGCGGCAGCACCGGGTCCGCCGAGGTTTTCGGCGGTGATGGGTACGCCGTCTCCCGGCGCTCGGCCCATCCGCGGGAGGCGGTTCAATTGGTCCGCTACCTCTGCAGCCGGAGGTCACAGGCGCTGCAGGCCCGCATTCTCTCCACGCCGCCTACGATGCCGGACTTGTACAGCGACGCCGAACTACTCAAAGACAGCCCCCACATTCGCGAGATCCGGGGCGCCGTCGGTGAGGGCCTCGTGGCAAGACCCTCTACCGTGACCGGCGCCGGATACACCCGTGTCTCAGCCGCCTTCTCCGCGGCGGTCCACTCTGTCCTGGTCCATGAGAAGACTGGAGCCGCGGCCGCGGCGGAATTGGAACGCCAGCTTGGCGACATCGTCAAGGCCGGACCCGCATCCGGGAAACAGGAAGCCACTCAAACGCCAGGGCCCCGGAATGCACAGAAATAGCGGCCATCAGGAGTTGATGGCGTGGAGCATTCTGTGAAGCCTGCCGGCGGTTCCCTGTTCGAGGCGCTCCGGCCCGGCCGCCTCAGAATCGGCGCGCGGCTGACGCTCTCTTTCATCGCGATCGTCCTCCTCATGGCCGCCGGCTACGCCATTGCACTCTGGCATTCCGACGAGTTGCAGGTCCAGCAGGTGGCGCTCGACAGGGCCACTCAGAAATCGGCCGCTGTCCTGAATCTTCAATCGCACCTCTTCGCCTTTCGGGACCGCCTCGAGGATCTCTCCCTGACACACCAGGGGGCACAATTCGTGCGGGATGCCAATCTGCTGCGCGACGGCATGCTGAATGACATCACCACCGCAAAACGAGCTCTCAACGAGAGGCCCTTGGGCGGGGAGCACGACTCGTTCGTCATCGTGTCGCTGGCCGCGATCGAGAGCGCGATCCCGGTGCAGGTAGACGCCATGTCCGACCTGGCAAAGGCGGAGGATTGGTCCGCGATCCGCCTCCGGTCGGACCACCAGTTGCGACACCTGAACACCATTACCGCCTCGCTGGTCGACCGGGTTGCCTTGGAGGTCGCGGAAGAACGCGCCCTTGTCCTGGCGAAGACGCAACTGGCTGAGCGCTGGGTTTCCGTCTCCCTGTTGGGTGCCGGCTCGTTGACCCTGCTGGTTGCAACGGTGTTGGGGCTGGCTGTTACCCGCAGCATCACCCGGCCCCTTGGGGTCCTAGGCCGCGGCGCCCAGGCACTCGCCCGGGGCGAATTCGGTTATCAGGTCGAGGTTTCCGGCCTCGATGAACTCAGCGATCTCGGGCAGGTTTTCAATCAGACTGCGTCCCAGTTGCGCGACCTCTATGCAAACCTCCAGGAGAGTGAGGCCCGCTTCCGCTCCCTCATCGAGCATTCCTCCGATTTCATCTTCGTCATCGGCTATGACGGCACCGTTCGCTACGCCAGCCCGTCCAGCGAACGGACGCTGCATCTGCCGGTGCACGAGCTCGCCGGACGGAGATCTACGACTTCATCCATCAGGACGACCTCTCTCGTGCCAGGGCTGCTCTGGGCCCAGAGGCACCGGATTCCATCCGAACCTTCGAGTTCCGGTACGGCGCGACGGGCGGAGGCGTGCGTACTGTCGAGGCCGTGGTGACCAACTTGCCACAGTCTTCCGCCATGTCTGGGATGGTCGTCAATGCCCGCGACATCACGGAACGCCGCATGGCGGAGGAAGAGCTGCGCCGCAGCGAGGCATTCCTGGCCGAAGGCGAGAGGCTGAGCCATACGGGCAGCTGGGCTTGGAATCCCGGCAATGGCGAGGTTGTCTGGTCCATCGAGCACTACCGCATTCTGGGTTACGAGCTCCGCAAGCCGGACATGGAAATGCTTCTGGCAAAGATTGACCCGGAAGACCGCCAGCGGGTGCGGCAGGCCTTTGAAAAGGCAGTGAAGAATCAGGGCGAAATGGAGTTGGAGTTCCGTGTCGCACACCCGGATTCGTCCATCCGATACGTCCACAGCGCGGGGCACGCGGTCTCCGGCGGGCCGGGCGGTCAGATCGAGGACTGGATCGGGACGACGATGGACATTACGGAACGCAAACGCGCCGAGGATGCCCTGCGGCAAGCTCACGCCGAAGTGGCCACGTGGCTCGCGCGGCCAGTATGGGGGAGCTCACTGCGTCCATCGCGCACGAGGTCAGCCAGCCCTTGACCGGTATCGTGGTCAACGCCACCGCGGGGTTGCGCTGGCCTGGCGGCAGAGCCGGCTCAACCTCGAGAAGGTGAAGGAGAATCTCGCGCGGATCGCCCGGGATGGCGATTGCACCGGAGCCGTCGTCACGCGGATCCGCGCCTTCTTCAAGAAGTTGGAGTCATGATCCGAACGGCTGGACATCAATGAGACAATCCTCGAAGCCGTGAGCCTCATCATGGGGAGCTCCGCGGTCGAAGAACATCACGCTCGAGAGCCGCCTGGCGGAAGGCCTGCCCGCGGTTGTGGGCGACCGTGTCCAGTTGCAGCAGGTGGTGCTGAAATCTGCTCGTCAATGGGGCCGAAGCCATGGCGGATATGCCTGGGGCACGGATTCTGATGGTCGCGATCTGAGTGGGAAGAGACGACGAACTGGATCAGCATCCGCGTCCAGGACTCCGGCTCTGGCCTGGATTCAAGCGGCATCCAGCATCTCTTCGACGCCTTTTACACCACCAAGTCGGAGGGGATGGGCATGGGGCTGGCGATCTGCCGTTCCATCGTCAGAGCGCATCGAGGCAGGATCGGCGGGATTCTCGAATCATGACGCAGCGCGACGTTTGATTCACCCTGCCCGCGGGGACACTGGTTCCATGAAGGCAGGCGCCGCGCCATGATCGTCGACAACCCCATTGTTTTCGTTGTAGATGACGACCAGAGCGTTCCGCGAATCACTTTGCAGCTTCATCGAGTCCCTTGGCTTGCGTGTTGCCACATTCGGGATCGGCACCAGGAGTTCCTCGCCTGCAGAGTAGCCCGACGCCCCCGCGTGCCTCATCCTTGATTCTGTATGTCTCCGACAACTGCACCAAACGGCCTGAATTGCAGCGCGATCTAGCGGAACAGGATGCTCCGCCCACGTCGTCTTCATCACCGGACACGGCGATATCCCCACCACCATCAGGGCCATGAAGGCCGGGCGCGGATGAGTTTCGCTCCGAGACCATTCCGTGAAACAGGACTTCTGCTGGTGGCAATCGACGCTGCGCTCGCGCTCGATCGAAACGGCCAGAAGAGAACGATCGGAGCTGGATCAGTTGCAGAAGCACTACAGTCGCTCGACGCCGCGTGAGGAGCGCGAGGTCCTTCCGTTCGTGGTGGCCGGGTTCGCCAACAAGCAGACGGCCAGCGACCTGGGCACCAGCAAGATTACCATCGGGGTGCATCGCGGCCAGATTATGCGAAAGCTTGGCGCGCGGTCTCTGGCGGAGCTGGTGCGCATGGCGGACAGGCTCGGAATCCAGCCACCCGGCCCGGTGAAAATCAACATATAATAGCCGGTGCTTCGGGCCCTGCCCTATCATCGAAAACGTGCCCGGACCCACGAAGATAATAGTCGCGGCCGTCGATGATGACTTTCAGTTTGTGGAACCATTTGCAAGCCTGATGGAGTCGGCCGGGTTCGAACCGCTATCTGTTCGCTTGGCCGAGGAGTTTCTCAGCTCTGGCGCCCTTTCCACTGTGACCTGTCTCATTACCGATGTGCGCATGCCAGGGATCTGTTGCAGTTGAATGACAGCGCCTCATCCGACGTCAGCGTGCCGGCCTGCCTGCTGATTTTGATCTCCGCCACTATCACAATGCGGTTCGGCTGGGTCCTTGAGGAAGCAACCGTCGAGTTTCTGTATAAACCTTCGCGTCCTCGAACTGCTGGCAATCATCATCGCATCGTGAGCTAGCTCAGGGCTCACTCTGGGTGTCACTCTCCTTCAGGAGATCACCCATGACCAAGGTCTACACCAACCTGCACATTGAACGTCGGCATCCAGGTGTTTCCGGTCTCTGCAGCCCAAGGGATGGCTCCCGTGCACGGATCCCCGCTGTGCATTCCAGTGTTGCGTGTCCATGGCCATCTGTCATCCGGGAGGGCGTGTCCAGAGTTTAGGTGCTGTTTGGATTATTGTGTTTCCCATTAACCTTAGCAATACGTACTGAACCAAGCACACACACACA
>JASGIE010000186.1:0-6082 GCA_049841055.1 Paludibaculum sp.
TATTGCTAAGGTTAATAGGGAAACACGATAGAATCCGAACAGCACCTGATCACATTCTTGCGGTGGACACACGGGCACTGACTTCCTCCTATCACCGCGTGATTCCCCTGCCGGACTGCGAGGTTTGTGGCGGTGCCTCGTTGCATCCGGGGGAACCGGCGCGGCCCGCCGACGGCGACGTCTTCCAGCAGCTCGCGGGCATCCTCGACTTCCGCACCGGCATCGTCTCCAGGCTGGTGATCGAGAACCCGGCCGACCTCGAGGTCAGCACACCCATCGTGGCGACCGCCGCCCCACCGCATGTCCTCAAGGCAGACGGAGCCTTGCGGCAACTGCCCATCGGTTGGGGTAAGGGCTTGGATCTGCCCGGTGCCCTCTTCTCCGCGGTGGGTGAGGCGGTGGAACGCTATGCGCCCTCCATCCCGGACCCGGCCCGGATTGTCTGGCAGTCCGCCGGCGAACTGACGGGCGACTGGCTGAATACGAATCCGGTGTACTCGGAACAGCAATACGATCGTCCGGGGTTCCCGTATGTTCGCTTCAGCCCGGCCGAGGTACAGCCCTGGGTAGCGGGCGAATGGCTCGACAACGGCGAGCCCGTCTGGCTGCCCGCCATCTCCTGCTATCTGGCAATGACTGTCCAGGCCGGGCAGTTCCTCTCGCAGGGCACGTCGAATGGATTGGCCTGCCATCCTGATCGCGATGAGGCAGCCTTGCGCGCGGTATTGGAACTGGTTGAACGAGATGCCTTCCTGTCCGCCTGGTTGGCGCAACGGCCGGCGTCGCCCATCGAACTCGACGATGCGTTGGATCCCGCGCTGGCTGCTGTGATCGATGCGGTGCGAGGGCTCGGCGCCCACGTTGAGCTGTTTCGTCTGGAGACAGCGGCTTGCGGGACAGCCGTCATGTGCCTGGCTCGGGGCGATGGCGTTGAGTATCCGGCCGCGACGATTGCCCTGGGGGCCGACCTCGATCCCTCGGGCGCCCTCCGCCAGGCGATTCTCGAATTGGGACAGACCGGGCCCCACTTAAGACGGCTGATGCGGCAGCGTGCTCTGGAATCGCCGGCCTGCGCCGAAGAGGTGCACGAGATGCTCGACCATGCGGCGTGGTTCTTCTCGCCGGGGCGGGCAGCCGCGTTTGACCGCATTCGGAGCGGGTCAAGGATCCCCCTGCGAGCCGTGTTGGCCCAGCGCACGGAACGATCGCTGGCTTCCGCCGCCGAGGCACTGCACCTGGCAGGGGTTCGCGTCGCGCTCGTCGATGTGACGTCATCGGACATTGCCACCACCGGATTGCATGTCGTCCGGGCGATCAGCACCGGACTGCAGCCGCTCTGGTATGGGTACGGCCTGGAGCGGACGGTGGTGCCCCGGATTCAGCGCCTGGGCCTGAGTTCGGACGTGCCCGCCGTGCATCCCATCTGGTGAGGATCCGCGGGATCTTCGCGGCCCCGGGGTAAGCTCAAGTAGTGAGAACGTGGAAGCTTTTGATCGAATACGACGGCACGCAGTACCGCGGTTGGGCGGAACAGACCAACGCTCCCAAAACGGTAATGGGCGAGTTGCGCAAAGCCGCCGAGGAGTTGTTCGCCGGTCCGGTGGAACTGATGGGGGCCGGACGGACCGACGCGGGTGTCCATGCCGCCGAACAGGTGGCGCATCTGCGGGCGAATCCGAAGCGGGCCGTCTCCCCGAACTGCTGGCCCGGAAACTGAACGAAGCTCTGCCGGCGGACATCGCCATCATCGCGGCCAAGGAAGTTCCGGCGAAATTCAATGCCCGCCGCGACGCCGTTGCCCGCAGCTATGTCTACCAGATCTCGCGCCGCAAGACCGCGTTCTCCAAGAAGTACGTCTGGTGGATTAAAGAGCCGCTGGACATCGAGTTGATGAAGGCCGCCGCGGCGGCGATTCCCGGGCGGCACGACTTCGAGCGGTTTCGCGCCAAGGACCCCTCGAAACCCGGAGAATCGACCATCGTGGTGGTGGAATCCGCCAGCATCGAAGAACAGGATGACCTGATTCTGTTTCATATCGAGGCATCGCACTTCCTCTGGAGAATGGTGAGAAGGCTTGCAGGAACCCTGGTGAAAGTGGGCAAGGGCGAAGTGACGGTGGCGCAGTTCCAGGACCTGATTGAGGCCCGCGGCCCCCAATTGGACGTCGCCGCGTGGACTGCTCCGGCATCCGGTCTGTTCCTGGAAAAGATACGCTACCCACAGGTGTGATATTTTCGGATGCGGTAGTCTCCGGAGCCTGAACCATGCGGAAAGTTTTGACCTCGTCTGTCTCTCTCGTTCTTCTTGTAAGCGCTTGCCTCGCGGCCGATCGTCCAGAGTGGGATAATCCCGCTGTCTTCAAGATCGGGCAGGAACGGCCTCATGCCACGATGATGGTCTATCCGACCGCCGAACTGGCCAAGGCCGGACAGACGGCTCAGTCGCCCTGGTTCCAGTCCTTGAACGGCATCTGGAAGTTCGATGGCGTGCTGCGACCGGCTGACCGCCCGCTCGACTTCTTCCGTACGGATTTCAACGACTCGGCCTGGCGTACGATGCCGGTGCCGGCCAACTGGCAGCTGCACGGCTTCGACATTCCCATCTATACGAACCTGATCTACCCCTTCCCGCAGGATCCGAAGAAGATGCCCACACCACCGAAGGACTTCAATCCCGTGGGCAGCTACCGGCGCACCTTCACCATCTCACCCGCCTGGAAGGGCCGCGAGGTCTATCTCCACTTCGCCGGAGTCGATTCGGCGTTCTACGTCTGGGTGAACGGTGCGATGGTCGGCTACAACGAAGACAGCCGCACCCCGGCCGAGTTCAATATCACGAAGCACCTGAAGCCCGGCTCCAACGTCCTGGCCGTGCAGGTGTACCGCTTCGGCGACGGCGCGTATCTGGAAGACCAGGACATGTGGCGGCTGAGCGGCATCTACCGCGAAGTGTACCTGTGGTCCACCGCGCCCAGCCATGTGCGGGACTACGAAGTGCAGTCGCCGATGGACGGTTCCGTGAAGGTGAAGGCCGAGATCCTGAACCCCGAGAAGTGCACGCTGCAGGCGGATCTCTTCGATGCGGCCGGCGCGGCGGTGGGCAAAGCCGAGGCGCCGTGCGCGGCCAATACCGAGCTGGCGATGCAGGTGAACGGAGCAAAGCTCTGGTCGGCTGAGACGCCTTACCTCTACAGAATGCTGCTGACGCTGAAGAGCGCGTCGGGCGCCGTGATCGAGGTGATTCCCCAGCGAGTGGGCTTCCGCACGGTGAAGATCGAGGGCGGCCGGCTGAAAATCAACGGGCAGGTAGTGCTGATCAAAGGCACCAACCGTCACGAGCATTCGCCGGAGACCGGCAAGGTCGTTGACCGGGCTCTGATGATCAAGGACATCGAGTTGATGAAGCAGTTCAACATCAACGCGGTGCGAACCTCGCACTATCCGAATCACCCCGACTGGTATGAACTGTGCGATGAGTACGGCATCTATGTGATGGATGAGGCGAACATCGAGTGCCATCACTACGGCAACGACGGTCCTGGCAATCTGCTGACGGATCGCCCGAATGGACCGGCGCCTACCTGGATCGTGTCCACGCATGGTCGAACGCGACAAGAACCACCCGTCGATCTTCTCCTGGTCGATGGGCAATGAAAGTGGCGACGGGTTGAACGCGAAGGTCACCTACGAATGGGCGAAGCAGCGCGATCCATCCCGGCCCTGGCACTACGAGGGAACGACGTCCCACGGCGGTTCGAACGCCGACATCAATTCGTTCATGTATCCGACGCCGGAACGTGTGAAGCGGGCGGCGGCGGAGCGGCCCAACATGCCGCTGATTCTCTGCGAGTACACCCACGCGATGGGCAACTCCAACGGCGGCCTGAAGGAATACTGGGATATCTTCTACAGCGGTACGCAACGCGCAAGGCGCCTTTGTCTGGGACTGGGTGGACCAGGGGCTTTGGGTCCCCACTCCGCAGGAGTACAAGCAGAACTGGCCCGCGCCGCGCTTCCTGGCCTACGGCGGCTGGTGGGAAGACAAGACCGGCATCCGCAACGACAACAACTTCAATAACAACGGTCTCGTCTCCGCTGACCGGCGGCCGCACCCAGGGCTGTCCGCCATCAAGTATGTCTACCGCAATCTCCACACCTCGGCGGTGGACCTGGTGGATGGCCGCATCAAGGTCAAGAACTGGTTCAACTTTACCAACGCCCAGGACATTGCCGAGGCTACTTGGACCGTGTCGACGGCCGGCGGCAAGGTGCTGGCCTCGGGCCGGATTGCGGATCTGAACATCGCGCCCGGCGCGGAACGCGAATACGCACTGGTCGTCCCCAGGCTCAAGGCCGGGCCCGGCAACGAGTACTGGCTGAATGTCAGCTATAAACTGAAGGCCGACCAGTCGTGGGCGAAGCGCGGGCATGAGATCTCCTACGACCAGTTCCCGCTGCCGGGACGCGAAGACGCCCGGCCGGCCGATTTCTCCAAGGCTCCGGCCCTCACGATCAACGACGAAGGCGAGTGGATCGGCTTCAAGGGTGGCAGCTTCTCGATGATGTTCAGCCGGAAGGAAGGCGTCATCACCTCCTACAAGTACAAGGGCGTTTCGCTGCTGGACCGCGGGCCGCGGGTCGATTTCTGGCGCGCTGAGACGGACAACGACGTCGGCGGGCGGAAGTCGCAACGGAACCGCACGGTGGAGACCGACACCAAGGTCTGGCGCGACGCCGGAACCTGGTGGGATGTGCAGTCGGCACAGGTCGAGAAGGTGGATGACCGCAGCGCCAGGATTACGGTGAAGGCGGTTCCGGCCAACACCGGCGGGGCCGTGGTCACGATGACCTACACGGTCCACGGCACCGGCGATGTGATTGTCGAGACCTCCTACCAGCCCGGCTCGCAGAAGCGGGCTGCCATGGAGCGCTTCGGGAATGAGCTCGTCGTGTCCCCGGGGCTCGAGAATCTTTCCTGGTACGGACGAGGTCCGGCGGAGACGTATGTAGACCGGCCCTTCGAGCGCATCGGCATCTACAAGAGCACCATCGCCCGGGAATGGGTGGACTATTCCCGTCCGCAGGAGAACGGCAACAAGACCGATGTGCGCTGGGTGGCGTTGACGAATGCCCAGGGCATCGGCCTGCTGGCCGTCGGCGCGCCTCAGTTGAGCGTCGGCGCGAAGCACTTCACCAAGGACGATCTCGAACGCGCGGCTTACACGTTCATGATGCAGCCGCACCCGCAGGTCTTCCTGAATCTCGACTGGAAGCAGATGGGGGTTGGTGGCATCGATAGCTGGTCGCAGAATGCGTGGCCGATGCAGTCCTATCGCATCCCGTCCGATCAGTCATACTCTTATCGATACAGACTGTCGCCGGTGGAAGGCGACTTCAGCGGCAAGACGCTGGAATCGTTCTGAAGCTCAGCTTGGAGGCAAGATGCACTCGAAAATACTCTCGCTGATGATTGGCGTGGCGATGATCGCCGGCTGCAAGAAGGCGGAACAAGGAGGAGTAGGAGCCGTGACAACCCAGGAATTCGGCAAGTCGGAAAAGGGCGAGGCCGTGAGCCTCTACACGCTCAGGAATAGAAACGGCGTCGAGATCGCGATCACCAACTATGGTGCGCGGGTTGTCACCCTGAAGACGCCGGATGCGAAGGGCCGCCTGGCCGATATTTCGCTCGGCTTCGATTCCCTGAAGGGTTACGAGGGAGCGAATCCCTACTTTGGTGCGATCGTGGGACGCTACGGCAATCGCATCGCAAAGGGCAAGTTCAAGTTGGACGGCAAGGAATACACCCTGGCGAAGAACAACGGCGAGAACAGCCTGCATGGCGGCCTGGTGGGCTTCGATCGCGTGATGTGGACCGGGAAGACGGAAGAGGCCAACGGCTCGTATAAGGCCATCCTGAGCTATACCAGCAAGGATGGAGAGGAAGGCTATCCCGGCAATCTGAAGGTCACCGTCACCTACTCGCTCAGCGACAATGACGATGTCCAGTATCGACTACCTGGCGACGACCGACAAGGCAGGTGCTGTTCGGATTCTATCGTGTTTCCCTATTAACCTTAGCAATA
>JASGIE010000187.1:0-42164 GCA_049841055.1 Paludibaculum sp.
CACGATGGGCGTGCTGGAGGATTTGGACTCCAGGTCTTTTCGCAGCCACTCCAATTGGTCCTGACCGATCCTGCCGAGTCCTTCCAGTTGGACCACATTGTTCAGCCCCACGAAGTGAGTACCTTTGTGGTCGAAGCTCTGCCAGCCCAGTCCGCTGGTTCCCTTCCCGTAGCGTTCGAGGTAGAGCTTGCCATCGTCGCCCGTGACATCGTGCTCCCCGGGGACATAGAAGACCTGGCGCTGGCGCAGGCTCTTGAGGGTCTGCTCCAGCGTGTCGAACTCATTCGGTTTCGCGAGATGCGTCAGGTCGCCTGTGTGAATGAGGAAGTCCGGCTGCTTCTCCAATCCGTTGATCCTGTCGATGGCAGACTGAAGGGTTGCGGTGACATCAGGGTTTGACGGCTTGTTGAAGCCGATGTGGCTATCGCTGATCTGCACGAAGGAGAAATCCGCAGTTCTTTGGGCCTCGGCGGCGAGCAGGTTGGAGGACGGGACCCCCGCGGACATGCTCCAGATGACGCCGGTTCCGGCCCACTGCATGCATTTCAGAAAGCCGCGCCGGTCGATGCCATCGTCCAAGGTCGAGTCTGTTTTCCGCTTCACTGGTTTGTCCTTTCGGACGGCAATGCGTCCACTGAGCAGGACACCGAGGGCATTTCAAATATTCCAGGCGGCGGTTCCGGGAATAAATCTGAGCCCGTCCGGGTCGCGGGGCGGATGCCCGGTTGGATGGCGGATCGCCACTGAGCAGGAGGAGGCACGAAAGCCCGAGGATGAGGAAAGGGCTGAAAGACAGGGATTTTATTCCCATGAGGAGAAATCGGGAATAAAGCGGCCGGAAAGCGGGTTTAACAGGGTATGGGACCGGGCTGTCTCTGGAGTTGCGGACGGCGGACCGGCGGCCAGGAACGATTTGCACGACCAGCGCCAACATTTCGAGCGTGAGGTGTGGCCTCACCTGCGAGGTGCCTACAACCTTGCGCGATGGCTATTGGGCAATCGCCACGACGCTGAGGATGTGGTGCAGGAGTCGTTCCTGAAAGCATTTCGCGCGGTCGACCGTATCCGGGGTGACGATGCGCGTGCCTGGTTCCTTGCGATTGTGAGAAACACCGCCCTAAACTACCGGCAGAGGAACAAGCCGCAAGCGGAAGTTGCGTGGGACGAGAAGCTTCCGGAGCCGGCGGACCAGATGGCCGGGCCGGAATCCGACCTGCTTCAGGAAGAACGCCGGGCGCGGGTTCGTTCGGCTATCGAACGCCTGCCCGTGGAATTCCGGGAGGCGCTGGTGCTGCGGGAGATCGAAGGGCTCCCCTACAAGGAGATCGCCTGGGTCCTCAAGGTGCCGATCGGCACGGTCATGTCGCGGCTGTCGCGCGCCCGAAACCTGCTGATGCAGGAACTGATCCCGGAGGAGGAGGAACGCCATGACCTGTGTGGAAGCTGAACCTCTGATCGGCGCGTCGCTGGATGGAGAGTTGGATCCGCAAACCGCGCTGCGGGTGGAAGAGCATTCTTCCACGTGCCCGTCCTGCGCACTTCTGCTTGGCCGGCTCCAGCGGCTGCAGGAGGAGATCGCGGCGACGGAGCTGGACTGGAGTACCCAAACGGATCTTCGCCCGCTTGCCGCCGCCATTCGGCGAAAGACGATCCAGTCATGGTGGCAGGCGCCCTGGTTGTGGCGCTCCGCGATGGGAGCAACCGCCGTCCTGCTGGTTGTCTTCTTCACTATTCCTTTCCGGTCTGGCGATCCGATCGAGCGGCAGATGGTGGACAATCATCTCCGCTCTCTGCTGGCAGACCACCTGGTCGATGTGCCGAGCTCCGACCAACACCAGGTCAAGCCATGGTTTCAGGGAAAGCTCGACTTTGCGCCGGCGGTTCCCGATCTTTCGATGGCCGGCTTCTCGTTGATCGGCGGACGGCTTGACGTGGTGAATGGGCGTCCGGCCGCGGCGATCGTGTACAAACGCCGTCAACACGTGATCAATCTGTGGATCTCCAGCGTGGGCGGCGGCGACCGGCCGGTGACCGGGTCCGACGTGGGGGGCTTTCATGTTCTGCAATGGCAGAGCGCGGGAGAGGCGTTTTGGGCGGTGTCGGATTTGAATGGGGAAGAATTGCGCACGTTCGCGGGTCTTATTCGTTCGCACTGAGGGGGTCCCTGGGCGGGGCGCGGAGGATTTGAATCGTCAGAAGGACAGTGGTAGACGGCCGAGGCGACCCACCGGTTCATGGCGCAGGCCGGCATTCCACGAAAACTGACTGTGACCTGGAATGTAGTTCCCTGGTGGAATGGGACGACGAAAGTGACGACCCAAGAGCTCCGCGATGGCAGGGCCTGCCTGGAGCCCCTACTCGAGCGGCTGCCATCCTTGTCAGCGGTGGTGCTGGTGGGGCGGCATGCCGTAAGCGCAAGGAGCTGTTTTGAAGCAAGGCGGCTTGCCGTGATCGAATCATATCTTCCAACAGCAATGGTCCGCGCCACAAACCGGGTCCAGTGGGACCAGATTCCATTCGAGTGGGCCAGGGTTATGAACATCCTCAGAGGATTCCGATGAACTTTGTGGAGAAGGGGAACTGGCGGGGCAGAGTCGATTCGAGCCCCCTGCACTTGTTCAGGGAGAGTGGTGGGGTTACCGTTTTGACTGGCTGAGGGGCGGAGCTGAAGCTCCGCGCGGCATGAATGCCGCCCCACAAGAGGAAGGCCCCCACATGTGGGGAGCGGCGTATTGGGCGGTGCCGGACGTGAATGCTGCGGAGTTGCGGGGAATCCCGTGTGGGACACTTGAGTGGGGCTGGGCAGGGGTTTCGGGATCGGGCGACTATCGCGTCGAGGTTCTGGTGGATTGAGTAGGCAGGAGGGAAGCTCCTAGTGGGATGGATCCTGCCCCACAAGCGGCTGGAGGTGCGGTTATCGCTTCACGTGGGCTTCGCGCCGATTCGGATTTCCTGAAGTTGTGGGCCGGTCAGGCAATTTCTCAGATCGGATCCAATATCACCAGCGTTGGGCTGCCTCTCACCGCGGTCGTCGTGTTGAAGGCGTCGCCGCTGCAGATGGGGTTTCTGGCCGGAGCGAGCGCTTTACCCGTGCTGGCATTGGGCCTGATTGCCGGAGCCTGGGCGGACCGGCTACGGCGGCGGCCGATTCTCATCGCGGCTGATCTGGGGCGGGCCGTGGTTCTCGGGCTGATTCCGCTGGCGGCGGTCCTCCACAGGCTGAGAATCGAACACCTCTACATGGCCGCGGCTGCCAGCGGTCTGCTGACGGTCCTATTTGATGTCAGCTACCAGGCGTATTTGCCGTCGCTGGTCTCCCGCGAAAACCTGCTGGAGGGGAACAGCAAGCTGGCCGCGACCGAATCGTTCGCTGAGGTCGTGGGCCCGGGTTTTACCGGCATCCTGGTGCAGTTGATGACGGCTCCCATGGCCATACTTATCGACGCGGGCTCGTTCGTGTGTTCGGCCTTCTCGGTTTGGCTGATCCGCAGGCCGGAACCGAAGCCGAGTCAACAGCAAGTGCCGCAGATCTGGCGGGAGATCCTGGAAGGACTGCGCGCCGTGTGGCGCAATCGGCTCCTGCGCGCGCTGGCTGGGCGTGCAACGACCGGGGCATTTTTCCTGGGGTTCGGAAGCAGTTTGTACTTCCTGTTTGTGATGCGGGAACTCGGATTGAGCGCTGCTCTGGTGGGCGTGATCATTTCGGCCGGCGGAAGCTGCGGTCTGTTGGGCGCGGTTGTGACCCAACGACTGGTGGCGCGCTTCGGGGTGGGAGCGGCGTTGATCGGTTCGTCGCTGCTGATTGGTTTGGCCATGCTGCTGGTCCCTCTGGCACATGGTTCGGCGACGGTCTGCGCGGCGTTTCTCGTCGCCTCACAGGTGGGCGACCTGGCTTGGCCCGTCTACCTCATCAACGATCGGAGCCTGCGGCAGGCGACGACACCGGATGAGTTTCTCGGCCGGGTCAATTCGGCGTTGCACCTGATGTACCACGGCGCGCTGCCGCTGGGCGCCCTGACGGGTGGAGCCGTGGCGCAGGTGATGGGAGTGCGGTCGACGCTCTTCGCTGGTGCACTGGGTTTCCTGCTTTCGAGCTTGTGGCTGATCTGCTCACCGGCCCGCCGGCTGAGCGTACTGCCTCCGGCCGCGGATGAACGTAACGCCTGAGACTCAATACCCCGCCCTGGTCGACTGGAGGCGGTTTCCATCAGAACAAGAGCTTGAGGGCGAACTGGAGCAGCCGTGGCGGCCCGGATTCGACGATGCGCCCGAAGTTGGGGGAGACGAGATCGTTGACCGGGAGCCCGAAGTTCGGATGGTTCAGGAAATTGAACGATTCGGCCCGGAACTGGATGTCGAAGCGCTCAGTCGCCTTGAAAGTCCGCATGAGCGAGAGATCGAGGTTGGCGAGGCCGGGGCCGCGAACTACATTGCGCCCCTCGTTGCCGAACTGGCCGGCTTCGGTGACTGCATTCAAGCGGCGGAAGGCTGCCGGCGAGACCCATTGTGGATCGTCCGGGCCCCCGAGTTTGGGTTCGCAATCAGGTCGGGACGGCTGGCAAAGGTGCCGGCGACCGGGGGGATGGGGGCCTGGAGGGAGACGTTGCGGGAGTCGTAGACGGTGAAAGGCGTTCCGCTGGCCAGGGTCGAGATTCCATTGAACTGCCAGCCTCTCAGAAGCGCCTGGACCACTGGGTTCGCGCCACGGAGCGTAGGCACTTCGTAGGTTCCGTGCATCACGAGGCGGTGGCGGGCGTCGAAGAGAGACGGGCCATGTTCGGCGGCGAGATTGAAAGGATTCTGGGCGAGATCCATTTCGCCGGAGACCAGGATGGGCGCGGGGCCGGCGATGTGGAGACTGGAGACCCCATCCAACGTCTTGGAGAAGGTGTATGAAGCCGTGAACGCCGTGCCGGCGAGCAGGCGACGCGTGATGCCGGCCTGGGCAGAATGGTAAGTGGAGTTCTCCGCTCCGGTGACGAGTGCAGCGTAGCCGAGGGTGCAGGGCTGAGAGGCGCTGGTACAACCCGCATAGAGGCGGCGTCGAGCCGCGTTGGCGGCGGTGGCTCCGGGTCCGTTCACAGCAGGGTTTCCTTCGATGAAGCGCGGCAGCCGCGTACCCTTGGTACCGACATAGCGCAGATCGATGACCTGATTGCCGACGGTCTGCTGAATTGAGAAGTTCCAGTCCTGCGCATAGGGAGGCCGCAGGTCGCTGGCAATGGTGAAAAGGCTCATGGGCAGGGCATACACACCGGAGGTGAACGGACCAGCCCCGAGCGGTTGCTGGAAGTTGACGCTGCCGGTGATCTGGCGGACGGTGACCCATGGCAGGGATTGGGTGGCGACGCGCAGCGGGCCGCCTACGCCGTTGACCAGGGCATCGTAGAAGATGGCGTAGCCGGCGCGGAGGACGGTGGCCCCCCGGCCCGTGAGGTCCCAGGCAAGGCCGACGCGGGGCATGACGCCTTTGCGATAAGTGGGTGCGATGGTGCTGGGCACCCCGGGATCGCCGGGGTACAGAATCCCTGGAGGCGCGGAGGGCTGGACGAGCGACTGCCGGCCGGGCGCAAAGGCATTCAAACGGTTGTTGATTTCGCTGAAGGGCGTGCTGACCTCGTAGCGCGCGCCGTAGTTGAGAGTCACGCTGGGCGTGATGCGCCATTCGTCCTGGAAGTAGAGATTGAAGTCGCGGCTGCGCAGGCCGCGGTAGAAGTCGCCACCCGCCTGAGTGAACTGGCTGGGCAGGCCGAGCAGGAAGTTCGCAAAGGAGTCGTTGGAGGGTGTGGTGGAGAAGACGAAAGCTCCGTTGGCGTAGTGGCCCTGGTTGGAGTTCACCTGGGTACGCCGCAAGCCCACGCCGAGTTTGAAGTTGTGGTGGCCGGAGGCGTGTGCAAGCGAGTCCTGGAAGTCGTAGTCGTTCTGCGTGGTGTCGCGGGGGCCGATGGCCGGGTCGCCCATGTTGGAGTAGCCATTGACGATGATGAAAGGCGCTCCCTGGGCGAACTGCAGAGTGGAGTCGTACTGGAAGCCCAACTGGCGCGGCGTAAGGCCGCTGAGCCGGCGTTCGAGCAGGAACCAATGGCGGAAGAAAGAGCCGCGGAAGGTGTTTACGAAAGAGCCGGCGATGTGGGTCTCGGTGAGGCTGAACAGTTGAGTGCGGAGTTCATCTTCGACACGGAAGCCCGGGAGGTCGGCTCCGAGGATGGAGAAGGGGATCTGGGAGAGGCCGCTGGAGAGCGCGTAGCGAGCGGAGAGGGTGTCGGAGTTGCTGAGGAGGAAATCGAGCTTGAGCCCGCTTTGATTCGTGTCATTGGCCAGAGGCTGCGTGGAGGAGAAGAACGAGGGCGAGGAATTGCCCAGCGGGTAGTATTTGAGCAGCGATCGGGCCAATGGGCTGATGGTGGAGTCGGGGATGAGCCCGCCGGGAAACGGTTGTCCGGTGGTGGGGTCGAGCAAGGAGGAGACGGAATGGGAGAAGTCGCCGGCCCGCTGCTGGAGCGTGGGGACAGTGGAGCCTCGGGTGATGCCCTGACGATTGCGGAAGCCTTCGTAGTAGCCGAAGAAGAAGGCGCGATTCCGGGCGATGGGGCCTCCGGCGGTGGCTCCGAACTGGTTCTGCTTGAGGGGTTCGGTTTCGGCGACGAAGAAATTGCGGGCATCCAGGCGGTCGTTGCGAAGGAAAGCGTAGGCCGAGCCGTGCAGGTCGTTGGTGCCGGAGCGGGTGACGACGCTGGTGTTACCGCCGCTGGCTCCGCCGTACTCAGCGGGAGCAGTGTGCGTTAGGATCTTAAACTCCTCAATCGCATCAATGGGCGGCTTGAGGGCGAAGCCGCCGTCGATGCGATTGACGGCGCGTGAACCGTCGAGGAGGTAGTTATTGGATTCGGGACGCTGGCCATTGACGATGTAGGCGTGGCCGGAGCGGCGGGAGCCACCCTGTTCGGTGAGTCCTGTCGTCATCGGCACGACCCCCAACTGCAGCAGGCCCAACTGCGAGAAGTTACGGCCGTTCAAGGGGAGGTCGCTGACCTCGCGGTGGGTGACGACGGAGCCAAGGACGCTGGAGCCGGTCTGGACGAGGGTACTGTCGGCTTCGATCTGCAAAGTCTCGTGGGCCATCGCTACGTCAAGCGAGATGTTGAGACGCAGCGTCTGGTTGACGTTCAACTGAAGAGCCGGGGACTTGTAGGGGGCAAACCCACTCTTTTCGACGGTGAGTTCGTACTGGCCGACAGGCAGGACTGGAAAGGTGAAGGCGCCGGCCGGCGTCGAATCGAGAGATTGCGTGAAGCCGTTACCGAGATTGCGGATGACGAGGTGTGCACCCGGGACCGTGCCCCCGGAGCGATCCAGGATGCTGCCCTCGACGGCAGCGGACGGATCCTGGGCCAAAGCGTGGAGGAGAAGCAGTCCTCCCAATAGAACCTTCTTCACAAACCGGACCCCCTTGGTCGTTGTTACGGTATCAGCGAAAAGGGAGGATTTACAATAATGCGAAGTTTGTAGTGGATGTATATTAGAGGTCTTTTTCTCCTTTTCCACGTAACGCACCGGCACCTGAACTGGAGCGCCGGAGGGTTAAGGCAAGGCGCGAAGAAGGGCAGCCCGCGGCATTTACCCAGGCTGCCCTCCGAAGGGTATCGCGGCGTCACTCGCAGCGGAGCGCGAGGACGGGGTCGACCTTGCTTGCCCGGCGCGCGGGGGCGAAGGCAGCGAGGACTGCTACGAGGCTGAGCACGGCGCCGCCGCTCAAGAGGGCGATGGGATCGTAGGCGGTGACGCCGAAGAGAAATCCCTTCAATAGCGTCCCCGCGGCCAAAGACAATGGAGCCCCGACGAGAATGGCGGCCGCGACAACAGCGAGAGATTCGCGCAGCATGAGACGCACAACGGAATTCCTCTGGGCTCCGGGAGCCAGGCGGATCCCGATCTCACGGGTGCGGCGTGTGACGGCGTAGGCCAGTGAGCCGTAGAGCCCGACGGCGGCAAGAAGAATCGCCAGGCCGCCGAAGCCGGAGGAGAGGCGCATGAGGAGACGCTCCCGGGCGGTCGCCTGATCGACCTGCGCGCGGAGTGTGGTGATCTTCCGCACCATCAGATCGGGACTGACCGCGGTCAACACGGAGCGGGCCGCGGCAGTGACGGCCTGTTCGGATCCGGGTCGAACGCGTAATGCGACGGAAGTGAGCTTCACGGAAACCTGGGCGAGCGGCACCCAGAGCATCGGTTCTGTCTCACGTTCGCGCAGATCGTTGTACTTGGCGTCGCGCACAACGCCAACGATCGTGAAGGGGCGCCGGTCGTCGGCGTAGGTCATCACGAGTTTTCGGCCGATCGCCTCCCGACCCGATGTGATCCGCTGGCGGACGAAGGCTTCGTTCACGATGGCGACTCGTTCCGCCCCTTCGCGGTCCGCCTCGGTGAATCCCCTGCCCCGGCGGAGTTGCATGCCGATGGTTTCGAAGTAGCGTGGCGTGACGTAGTCGACCAGGGTGAAGCGCGTCTTCTCCGGTTCCTCAACATCGTAGGTATTGAGTCCGACATAGCTGCCGCCAAACAAGCCGAGCCAGGAGAGGCTGGCGCTGCGCACGCCGGGCTGTTCGTTGAGGCGGCGCTCGAGGAGTTCGTAGCGAGCCGCACGCCGCGCCTTTTGCGCCGTTGAATCTGTTTCTCCGAAGCGGGCGGCGGGTTCAGTGTCGCGCACATCGAGAAGGACGACCTGGCTGGCGTCGAAGCCGGGGTCGACAGCGAGGACCCGCTGCATGCTTCGCAGGAGCAGGCCGGCGGACGTTACCAGCAGGAGGGAAAGGGCGAACTGCGCGGCCACAAGGACGCGCCCCAGGTGCTTGCCAGACCGGCTACCGGCGGTGCGGCCGGCTCCGGCCATACTGGACTGAAGATCGCGCCCGCTCAGGCGGAAGGCGGGCAGAATCCCGGCCAGCAACGCAGCCAGAAGGGTGGCGGCCGCGGCGACGGCAAACACCCGAATGTCTGGCGAAGGGTCGAAACTGATAGGCCGCGCCGGAGGCGAGACCGCCTTCGCAAGAGTTGGCGCGACGAGCCAGGCAACGGTGAAGCCCAGCACGCCCCCGGCGGCGGCGACGACCGTTCCCTCCACGGCGAGCATGCGAATGAGGCGTGCCCGCCCCGCGCCCAGGGCGGCCCGGGTGGCGAGTTCCATGGTCCGGGCGTATCCTCGAGCAAGAAGGAGATTGGCCACATTCACCCCCGCGATGAGCAGGACAATTCCGGCGACGGCAAAAGCGAGAGTGAGTGGCCGTCCAAAGAGGCGGGCCACGCTGGCGAGCCCTTGCGCGCCCGGCAGGACCTGAATCCGGAAGTCCGACGGATTGGTGGGCGGTTCGCCGGGCCGGGGTGACGCCTCGTTGACGACCTGCATGCGCTGGAAGAGGGTGGTGAGTTCGATGGCGGCCTGGGTGGTGGTGGCGTCCTCGTTCAAACGGCCCATGACCCCGGAGAAGAAAGCCATGCTCCGGCTGGCGAGGAGTTTGGGATCAGTGAGCGGGCGTAGCGGTACCCAGAGATCGGGGGAATAACCAGGCTCGTGCGTCCGGAAGGAGGAGGAGGCCACGCCGACGATGGTGCATGCCTTCTCACGGACAACCACGGGGCTGCCGATCACGGCGTGGTCCGCGTGGAGAGCACTGGTCCAATAGGCATGACTCACCACGGCGGCGCAGGCTTCCGACGAGGAATCGTCATCCTCCTCGGTGAGAACTCGGCCGAGCTCCGCGGAGACGCCCAGGACTCGAAAGTAGTTCCCAGATACCAAACTGCCACGCACGAAGCCAGGGTTCTCCCGGCCGAAGGCGGCTTTCATGTACGGCTCGTCCGAAACGGCGAATAGCCCGGAGAGAGAGCGCTGGGTGCGGCGCAGTTCCTCGAACAACGGGTTAAACAGCACAAAGCGCTTATTGCGAAGTTCCGGCTGCAGCACGACGAGGCGGTCCGGCTGAGCAACGGGCAAGGGCTGCAGGACAACGGCGTTCAGCACGCTGAATACACCGGTCGCCGCGCCGATGCCCAGGGCAAGGGAGAGGATCGCCACGGCCGCGAATGCCGGGCTTCTACGCAGGCCCCTCACGGCATAGCGAAAGTCCTGCAGCAGTTGCTCGATGCCGACATTGCGCCAGGCCGCCCGTACGTCCTCTCTGACCAGCGACTGATTGCCGAAGGCACGCGCGGCGGCGTAGCGGGCCTCGCCCGGCGACAGGCCCGCCGCCTGCTGATCTTCCGCCTCCAGGTCAAGATGGGCGCGCAGTTCGCGTTCGAAATCCTCTTCCTCAGACGCGGCGGGCTTTCTGGACATTCTTTCGAGAATGGAGCGCCAGAACCTCATTTCAACCCTCCTTGACTGGCCACATCACACGGGCGATCGCGTCGGCCAGTTGCTTCCAGCGGGACTCTTCCAGCAGAAGCTGCTTCTTACCGGCCGCGGTGAGCCGGTAGTACTTGAACTCGCGGTTGCGGTCCTTCGGGGTTTCCCATTTCGACTTCACCCATTCCTTGCGTTCAAGGCGATGGAGCGCCGGGTAAAGGGAGCCGTGCTCCACCTGCAGGACATTCTCCGTGGTGCGCTGGAGATGCTTGGCAATTTCGTGGCCGTGCGCGGGTCCCAACAGGAGAGTCTTCAGGATCAACATGTCGAGGGTCCCCTGCAGGAGTTCGACGCGATCAGGCGGTTCGGTACCCATGGTGCTGGTAGACAGTCTACCCTCAAATCAAAGCGGAAGGTAGATTGTCGACCCTCGAAAACGGGGTTTGAGTTGTAAATTGTCGGTGCCGAGCCGCGAATACCGGGGGAACCACTCTCGGCGCAGGCCCATCTCCTGCCGCGAGGATCTGTTCAGTCGCAACGAAGGACGGAGGCAGGATCCACACTGGCGGCCTGCGAGACGGGCAAGGCCATGGCCAGCAGAGCGATGAAGCCCATGGCCGCGGCCGCCGAGGCCAGGACGAAGGGATCGCCGGGTTCGATTCCGAACAGCAGGTGCCGAATGAGTGAACTCAGCAGCAGCGCGCCGGTGACGCCCAAGACCATCCCCAACGCGATGAAGGCTCCCGCCTCGGCGAGGAGGGCGCGGGCGATCTGTGCAGGGCGGGCGCCAACGGCCAGGCGGATCCCGATTTCGTGCCTTCTGCGGGAGACCGAGTACCAGAGCACTCCAAAGAGGCCCGCGCCGGCCAGCAGCGCGGCCACGATGCCAAAGAAAATCGAGAGAGTGGCAAGCAGGCGCTCCAGGCGGACGTTGTCCTCGATCTGAGCGTCCACCGTCTTGATGTCGAAGAGCGGCAGACTCCGGTCGATGCGCGCCACCACGGAGCGAAGACTGCCGGCGACGGTTCCGGGATCGGAAGACGTTCGAACGAAGACTGTCAGGGCGCGGAAGGCGCCTTTCTCGGGCAACTGGTCGAAGGGCACGTACCAGAATCGAACAGGTGTCTCCCGCATCTCTCTGTACTTGGCGTTGCGAGTAACACCCACGACAACATATTCCGCTTTGCCACCGCCGGGGCCGATGCGGCGCCCCAGCGGGGTTGCTGTCCCGAAGTAGAATCTCGCGAAGGCTTCATTGACGATGGCGACCCTTGGCGAAGTGGCCGTGTCGCCGGCGTTGAACTCCCGTCCAGCGATGAGCGGGATGCCGAGAGTGGAGAAGTATCCGGCGCCGATGGCGTCGCGATTGGGCCCTCGATCGTCGTCGCTGCCGGTGAACCCATCGACGACGATTCCGCTACCCCAGGAGCGGCCCGCGATGAGCCGCTGCCGCCCGAATGCCACGGACTGCACGCCAGGGATGGTACGAGCCTGGTCTACAACTTCCCGGTAGAAACCGGGCAGGCGATCCGCGGTGTATCCAGAGGGATTCAACGTGACCTGCAGCAGATGCGGCGTGCTGAAGCCCACATCGATGTGCCCCAGATTGCGCAGGGAACCGATAAAGAGGCCGGCGCCGGCCAGCAGAACGAGGGAGATGGCGACCTGCAGGCTGGTGAGTATCTTCCGGCCGGTGAAACGGTTGGCGTGGAAAGAATGGGCGCCCTTGAGGCCGGGCGCGAGTCCAGCCTTGGAAGATTGAAGGGCAGGCGCGAGTCCGAACCCGATGGCGGCCGCAAAGGCGACCGCGAAGTTGAAGGCAAGCAGCGCTGCGTCCGGCGCCATCCCCAGGGTGGAATGATTACGGTCTGAGATCGCCAGTGTCAAGAGAACTCGTCCGAGACCGTAGGCCACGAAGAGACCCGCGCAACCGCCGAGTAGACCCAGCAGCAGGCTTTCCGTAAGCAACTGACGTACGAGCCGGAAGCGTCCGGCACCGATCGCCAGCCGAATACGGAATTCGTGCGTGCGCGCGGCCGAACGGGCGAGCAGGAGGTGCGCAATGTTGACGCAGGCCAGCAACAGCACGGCAGCAACGATGGCGGAGAGAACCCAAATCGCCCTCTCATATGCGAGACGCTGCCCAGCATTGCCCTGCGCGGCGGGCGTGACGTGTAGACGCTCCGAAGCGAGGACCTTGCTCCACTGGGCGGTCCGCCGGGCGCGCCCGGGATCCTCGTCATGATCGCGATGTAGCATCGGCATGAGCGATTGAGCCGCGGAGGGAGGGGCGGCGCCTGGCTTGAGCCGGGCGAAAATCTGAATCCAGCGGGAGCCGCGATTGGTGAGAGGAGGAGGCCCGGGGAATTGGACGAGGGTCGAGACCATGTTGAGAGGAACTCGAAGGTCCGGAGAGCGGCCCGGGTCGAGCCCGTCAAACCCGGCAGCGGAGACGCCGACCACGGTAAACGGCTGGTTGTTGAGGCGGATCGTGCGGTTCAGAATCGAGGGATCGGCGCCAAAACGGCGCTTCCAGAAGGGATGGCTGAGGATCACGACCGGGTGGGCGCCCGCGGTGATGTCGTCGTTGGGCGTAAACAGCCGGCCGAGGGCGGGATGGACACCCAGCAGCTCAAAGTAATTCCCGCTGACAAACTCGGCGGAGGCCGGTTCCGCGCCGGATTCCAGTTGCAGGGCGATTTCGCCCAGTGATCCGGAGCCCAGGAATCCGCTGAAGTTCTGATTGGGGGCGGCCTGCAGATCGCGAAGAAATGGATGGGAGAACGAGTTGCCGGGCTCAGTCTGCAAGATCGAGGATTTGGCGAGTGCGACGATCTGCTCAGGATGGGTGACCGGCAGGAGATCCAGAATCACCTGTTTCACCAGCCCGAAGATGGCGGTGTTTGCGCCGACGCCGAGGGCCAGCGAGAAGACGGCCGTGGCGGTGAAGCCCGGCGATTTCCCGAGCAGGCGCCAGGCGTAGGCGAGGTCTTTGCCCAGGTCGTCAAGCAGGCGGACACGGCGGGTGTCACGGCAGAGCTCTTCGGTGACGGAGAGAGATCCAAACGAACGGCTTGCGGCCGAGCGTGCATCGCGGTCGCTCATGCCCTCTTCCCGGTATTCGCGCACGAGCTGGTCGAAGTGGAGTTCGAGCTCACGCTGCAGGTCTGCGTCCACCCTCGACGAGCGGAATATGGACCGCAGACGGTGGAGAGCGATTCTGAGCAGGCGCATGAATCACGCCCTCTCGATGACCAGGTCGACCGCGGCGGAGAGCCGTGTCCACATCCTGAGTTCGAGCTCGAGTTGCATCCGGCCCTCTCTGGTTAGGGCGTAGAACTTCGCGCTGCGGCCGAGGTCGGAATCTTTCCACTCCGCGGAGATCCATCCCTGTTGTTCCAGGCGGTGGAGTGCCGGATAGAGCGAGCCCTGGCCCACCGAAAGGACGTCATCGGAGAGTTGGTCAATCCGTTTGGCGATGCCCCAGCCGTGGACCGGTTCGCGCAGCAGGGTCTTCAGGATGAGGAGATCCAATGTGCCTTGGATGAGGTCTGTTGATTTGGCCAATGCTCGATACCTCGATTATCGACAACGATACCTCGATGATCGACAATGGTCAAGTAAACTTCAGCGCGGCCGCGGTGAGGTTGAGCCGCCACGCGGTGTGGCCGGAGTGGGGGCCGGAAGCGTGCGGTTCGATAGAGTATGTATGGTTATCCATGCGTTACGCCTTGATCTGTCTTCTGGTTGCGCCGTCATTGATTGGCGCGGAGCGTGAACCGCTCGATTTCGTGAATCCCCTGATCGGCACGGCCAAAAGCAAGATTGGCTACGGCGGCACCATGCCGTTTGTCTCCCCGCCCTTCGCCATGACGAACTGGACGCCCCAGACGCGGCAGAACAAGATCAGCATTACGTCCTACGAGTACGATGACCCGGCGATCACCGGGTTCATCGGCACCCATCAGCCCGCGATCTGGATGGGCGACTACGGCTACATTACGCTGGTGCCGCAGACAGGTGAGTTGCGCACAACGCCGGAGGCGCGGCGGCTCGCGTTCTCACACAGCGACGAAACAGCGAGGCCGGACTACTATTCCGTGCTGCTGCGGACCGCGGAAGGAACGACCATTCGCGCCGAGATGACAGCCACGGAGCGATGTGCGATCTTCCGGTTCCGCTTCCCGGCCAGCGGAACGGCTCGGGTTGTGGTGGAAGCCTCCCGGCCGGGCATCGCCGGTTCGGCCTCGGTGGATCCCAAATCTCACGAGATGACAGGCTTCAATCCGCATCGCATGGATGCGCATCTGGGCCCCTTCAAGCTGCCGAACTTCAAGGGGTACTTCGTTGTGCAGTTCCGCCAGGCTCCTCGGAAGGCAGCGACGTACGGGCTGGACGGTGAAGCCGCCTCCACAAGCCGCGGCGCATTCGCCGAGTTTCGTCCGGGAGAGTTGGTGGAAGTTCGTGTGGGTACTTCGTTTCTTAGCGTCGAACAGGCCAGGGAGAACTTGCGGCGAGAGATTCCTGAGTGGAGTTTCGAGGCCGTACAGAAGCGGCTTCGCACTGCGTGGGCAGAGAAACTGAACCGCCTGCAGGTGGAAGGAGCCAGCGATCGCGAGAAGACGAGGCTCTACACGGCTCTGTATCATACGCTGCTGTACCCACGGATTTTCTCCGAGTATGGCCGGTATTACAGCGCCTTTGACGACCGGGTCCACAAGGGTGAAAGCTACACCGCATTCTCGATGTGGGACACGTTCCGGGCGGAGAGCCCCATGCTCACCCTGTTCGCTCCGGAGCGGATCGATGGGATGATCACGGCCCTGCTGCAGAACTTCCAGGAAGGCGGCTGGATGCCGAAGTGGCCGAATCCGTCGTATACGAACATCATGATCGGGACTCACGCGGACTCTCTGGTGGCGGAGGCGATCCGCAAAGGGTTTAAGGGCTTTGATCGGGAACTGGCATGGAAGGCCGTCTACAAAGACGCCATGGTGCCTCCGGAGGGCGATACGACCAGGCGCTGGCTGGACCGGGAGGAAGGAACTCCGTATGAGGCCAGGGCGGGGCTGACCTACTACAAACAACTGGGCTACATCCCCACGGACAAGACCGACGAGGCGGCATCGCGGACGCTGGAAGACAGCTACGACGACTGGTGCGTGGCCCAGATTGCCAAGGCCCTCGGCAAAGAAGAGGATTACCGGTTCTTCCTGCGGCGATCCCTGAACGATCGAAATCTGTTTAATCCGGCGCTGGGATTGATGAATGGAAAGACTGCAGATGGAAAGTGGGCACCGATCGGCGGGCCCGCGGATACACAAGGGAATCGCTCGGAAGCAGGCTGGACTGAGGGCGATGCCTGGGCGTACACGTGGTCGCCGTTGCATGATCAGGCGGGCCTGGTCCAACTGATGGGCGGACGGGATGCATACGGCAGGAAACTCGATGCTCACTTCAGCGGCGGTCACAATGTGCACAGCAACGAACCGAGCCACCACTACGCCTATCTGTACGACTTCGCGGGTGAGCCCTGGAAGGCGCAGGCCAAGGTGCGGGCGATTGCGGCAGCGGAGTACGGGTACGATGCCGGGGGCCTGGATGGAGACGACGACTGCGGGCAGATGTCGGCGTGGCTGCTGTTCACGGCAATGGGGTTTTATCCCGTGAATCCGGCCAGCGGCGAATTCATGATCGGCAGTCCGATGTACAGCCAGATGAGCATCCGGCTACAGAACGGGAAGACGTTCCGTATCGTCGCGAAGAACGTGTCGGACACGAATCTGTATATCCAGTCGGCGATGATTGACGGAAAGCCGTTGAATGATCCACTGATTACCTGGGAACAGATTCAGTCGGGCGCTACGCTGACCTTCCAGATGGGCCCCAAGCCGTCGCGATGGGGCAGCGGGTGGCAGGCTACTCCGATTTCGGCGAAGTAGCCGGAGCGTCTTTCCAAGATGATGCGCCGGACGCCCGGCGATGCACGGCGTCGAGCGCGTCGGTCAGGATGTTGAACACTCCGTGACTCGTCAAGTGGCGAAGCACCTGTTCATTCAGGCCGCCGGGCGTGGAGTGGGCCGCCGCAAGTTCAGCAGGCGAGATTTCGGCCGTTTCCAGACCCGTGCCAGCAAGACCGGCAAAGAGCTGGGCGATGTACTGGCGCGCCTGCTGTTCCGGAATGCCCTGCGCGGCCACCCATGCAGAGATCTGCCCCATAAACGCGAAATAGGCAGCCATGGTCGAGGTGGCAGTACTGAAGGCATTCAGGTGGTCTTCGATCTCGAGTTCGAAGACCTGCCCCAAGGGCGCAAAGAGGGCAGCGGCTGCGCTTCGTGCCGGATAGGCAGCGATGGGACTGCGCCGTTGGGCGGTTGAGGGTAGCGGGATGGCTCGCGAGATTCGCGTTGCGGGCCTGACGAGGTCCGCGAGGCGGGGCGTCGGAAATCCGGCGATCAGGCTGATGACCGTATGGGCTGGAGAAAAATGCACCTGGGAGAGGACCTCAGATGCGACCTGAGGGCGAACCGCGAGCACGACCGTGTCGCTGGCATCGAGCACAGCCTGGTTGGACTGGCAGACGGAGACGTTCTCGTACCGCGCCGCCAGTGCAGCAGCGAGAGTTGCGTTGCGTGGAGACAGCCAGATGGGTTGAGCGGGTCCGCCGGGTTCGCTCAGGCCTGTGACGATGGCCTCCGTGATGGCGCCTGTTCCTAGGAATCCTAATGTCATGGGGTGATCTTTATTGTCCCAGAGGGAATGTGGCGTGACGGATCGGGCGTGGAGATTGCTGGTCACGGTGTGTGGGCGGCGGAGAGAGGCGAAGGAGTTCGAAGATGCGGGTGCTTGCTTGTAGTACGTCGGGATCTCTGGATGGGATGACTGACGGAAGAAAGCTGACCAGGGGGTCAGCTGCGGACGGGGGCGTCCGCCCTCCCGAAGACCGGCGGTTCGAGATACTGGCAGAACGTCGTAGGACACATTCCGATTGGAGATCGCATGCGGGTCGAGTAGTGGAGCAGTCTTGGTGACGCATCAGTCTGCTTCGAGTCGCGGGACGTGGCATTCTACGATGGTTGCCACGGAGCCAGGCCTTGCACGTCCCTGTTGGCGGCGGGGCGAGGGGCAAATCGGGAGCCCGCTGCTTCGGGGGAGAAGGAGTTGTATGGGTTACGAAGTTGGGAGCCTGCTTGCCGTGGGTGTTTTTGTTTTCGCCCGGGTTACGGGTCTGGATCGCGACCGAGCGTTCTACCCTACCGTGGCGATCGTGGTCGCCTCGTACTATGTGCTGTTTGCCGTGATGGGGGGCGGCGGGTCCCCGCTATGGATTGAACTTGGCGCGATGATGGTGTTCCTGGCCGCCGCGGTCGCAGGATTCAGGTTCAGCCTGTGGTTCGTTGCGGCCGCGCTGGTGGGACACGGGGTGTTCGATTTCTTCCACGCCGGCCTGGTGACGAATGGCGGTGTGCCCATCTGGTGGCCGCCCTTCTGCCTCTCCTATGACGTTGTCGCCGGGGGCTGCCTGGCGTGGCTGTTGTGGCGCGGCAAGCTGACTGCAAGGTGACGACGGCTCGGGATTGATCCGAATCCAGGAAGACCGGGCTGTGTTCCGGGCTTGGGGTTGGTCGCTGGTCCTCCGTCAACAGGCAGGAAGGATTGATCCAATCGCGCAAACCATTGCGAGGAAGGAGCCCGATTCGTGAAAGTGCTCACTTCGCCGGGGCGCCACCGGCCAGGCGCCATTGCCACGCATCCACTTCTTCACCCCTGGGCAGGTAAGTGATCACCAGGGACTGCCCTGCCCTGGTGACGTGCAGAGTCAAGGTCGCATCCTGTTGGGCCTGGATCACATCCTGAGGGACCGGACGCATGATCTCATCGCCATTCCGCAGGCCGGCGCGGGCGGCCGTCGAGTCTTCCTTGAGCCCGCGAACCACGCGCCGCGGTTCGATGAGAACTTCTGGCGCAAAGCCCAACTCATAGCGGCGCAGCCGACGGGAGGTCCGTACGAATTGCGGTCCGAATGCACCGGATTCCGGGAGTTGCAGTGCGCCCTGCAACATGGCCCGGTAGGATGCCGGCCCGGCCGGACCCAATTGCTGTTCCAACAGCGCGCACCACGCGGCTTCGTCCAAGGGAAGGGCTCGTTTTCGCCGTGCCAGAAACTCCAGCGCCAGCTCGTCCAGACCACGCCGTCCTTGGGACGCTGCTCGCAATTGCGTATCGAGCACAGCGAAGTACAACGAGCCGCGGTCATATGGCAGCACTCGAATTCTTGTATCCGCCCAGAAGCGTTTCGCTATCTCCGGGTTGGGTGTGCCCAGGAAAGCATTCGTGTAGTAGCGACCGGCTGTCGAGTTGAGGTCCTGAAGGAACTCGGCGGGTGCAATCTGGCCGGCGCGCAGAGCCAGGAGCCGGGCATAGTGCACTGCCAGCCCTTCCGAGAACCACGAACCGTCCAGCCCGCCGGGCTGATCCAAACCACCGGCGAAGGTGTGCAGCATCTCGTGGGCCAGCGTGATGGTCAACTCCTCGGCGGTGACCTTCGGTCCGAAGGTCGCGATGAAGGATCCGGAGAGGCCCATGCCGCCGCCAGGGTTCACCGGATTCTCGCGCAGGAAGACCCCATACGGCGACTCCGCCGGGCGGCTGAAGAACTTCTCGTAGAAGGCATAGAGCTTCTGTTCGGAGGCCATCAGCCGAGCCAGGTCCATGGGCGGAGTTCCGTGCCAGGCAGAGAAGAATCCGCGCTCGGGCGGCTGCTCCGGGAAGAAGTGGAGCCGTCCGGCAAGGAAGTAGGTCGACTTCAGCCGGCCGGTCACATCATCCGCGGCGATGGTCCGGTCGCCGGCGCCCATGCTCGACACGCCGCGCGCGCCGGCTGGTAGTTCTGACAAGTCCCAGTGCAGGCGGAGGCGAGCTGGAGAAGGACCCGGCGCCAGGAGTAGGAACCCGGCGCCGGCTCCTGAGAACGCTCCTGTATCGGAACGTAGTTCCAAGGGTGGAGCGGCTCCGCGGGGCGCCGGGCGGTTGGAGATGGGCGACCGGTAGTGCAGGGTCACGGGGCCTTGAACCGGGCGGGCGGGCGACCAGTGCCTGGCGGCGCCTTGCGCCGACTCCGGATCGTCGGTAACCCGGAGAGGTAGTGGTCCGGCTGCGTCGCGTGCCGTGAGGAGAGTAATTGTCCGCGCCACTGTTTCGACGTTGTTCGGAAGGAAGGCGAGTTCGACGGAGGAGAATGCCGGGAAGACCAAGGTTACGTCGACGGAGGGAATGCGGCCGGAGGGATCCGGGGCCGCGGGCCGCAGGGTCAGCTCGAGGGCGGGTGGTTCGGTCAGCGGAAGACGCTGCGCAGAGGACAGGGCAGTGGCGCTCATCAATAGGGCAGCGAGAAAGAGATGATGTTGCGTCATGGATACGAACCGGACCTCCGGGATTCCCGGCACTTCGTGATCAATGGGTGAGCCGGTGGACCTCTCTAGTTTCGCCGGTTGTGGATCCGCCAGGCTGGGCCGGCGGGTTCAGACGCCGAGCGGTTCGGGAATCGATGTTCGGCAAGAGCGGCTTCAGCCAGTGGACCATGGACGGCCTGGCGGTAGGCTGCGATACGAAGAGATCCGTGTGGCGGACAAGCGGACTACAGGCCGGCCTCGACCAGGGCGGCCAGCTTGGCCAGCCCCATGCGCCAGCCGGTCTCGTTGTCAGTAGCGGAAGATACGGCGGGGAAGAGCTTCGTGGAGGCCGGTTACTCCTGTGCCGCTGTTGCTGTCGGTGAGAGTCGTTGTGATGGTCATTACCCCTTGCATGGCTGAATCCGCGGTTTCGAATTCGACCTCCTCGACAATCTTCTCCTCGGGTGTGAGTTCCGCATATTAGCGGAACACCCACCAGAGGATAAGAGTGCAAACGAACAGCACTGCGGCCCAGACCCGGTAACTGGTTCCGCCCAGTGCCTGTGCAGGCGCGGAGCCGAAGACATTGCCCGCGACCTTCTCCTGAGAGGGGGGCGGTGTCAGCAGGCTTACCACCACCATGGTCACCGCCGCGAGCACCCATACCAGGATGGACCGGTGCAGGAACGAGGTGAGATAGGGATGCGCAACCAGACCCCAGCCGAGAGTTTGGTCCATCATCAGAAACAGCCCCAGCGCGAAGCCCGTGGCGCCTCCGGCAATGGCTCCGGCGGTGTTGCCGCGTTTCCAGAGCAGCCCCATGAAGACCACCGCGCCTAACGGCACGCCCAGGTAGGCGGAGAGCATCTGCAGGTAGTTCCAGATGGTGACGGAGCGGCCGACCAGGGGCGCCGCGAGTACGCCCAACAGGGCCATCAGAACAGTGATCCTTCGTCCGATCGCCACCTGCTGAACGTCGCTGAGACCGGGCCTCCAACGAAGAAAGAAGTCACGGACGACCAGCGTGGCGCTCGCGTTATAGCAGGCGCTCATGGAAGACATGAGGATTGCGATGAGTCCCGCGAGCACCACTCCGCGGAGGCCGATGGGGAGCAGGTCGCTGACCATGCGGGGATACGCCATGTCGGCCCGTGCCAGATTCGGATAGAGGGCGTGCGCGATGACGCCGGGCAGAACCAGGATGAAGGGGATGAGCAGTTTGAGGAAGCCGGCGAAGATGGCGCCTTTCTGGCCTTCGTCGACGGAACGCGCTCCGAGGACCCGCTGGACGTTCGTTCTGGTCCATGCACCAATAGAACATTCCTCCGAACAGGTTTCCGATCAGGAAACCGGTGATGGGCAGTTCGGAGTCGAGCGGCTTCACCATGTGAATGAGCGAGGGGTCGACACGGGCCGTAAGACCGCTCCAACCACCGACGGCCACGAGTCCGACGATGGTGAGAACGATGCCGCTGATAATCAGCCAGGTGCCCTGGACCATGTCCGCATAGACCACGGCGCGCAGGCCGCCTTTCATCGTGTAGAGCGCCGTCAGGATGGAGAGAGCGACCATGACCCCGGTCTGGTTCCAGCCGAAGAGCAGGTGGAGGAGAAGCGAGCCGGCCCAGAGATCGATGGCGTTCTTGGTGAGCACGTTCATCAGCAGCAGGTTGCCGGAGAGGAAGGCTCGCAGACCCCAGCCGAAGCGGTGCTCCAGGAACTCGGGGATCGTATAAATGCGCCGGCGCAGGTAAAGAGGCGTGAAGAGCGAGGCCAGGATGATCAGGCACCAGGCCGCCATCCATTCATAGCCGCCGGTGACCAGTCCAACGCGATAGCCGTCGCCAGCAAGGCCCACCACGTGCTCTGCCGAAATGTTGGAGGCCAGCAGCGACATGCCGACGAAGGGCCAGCGGAGATCGCGTCCGGCGAGGAAGTATTCGGCGTCTGTCTGTTTTTTGCCCGCTGCCCGGAGGACGGCGCCCACCACGAGGACCAGACTGAGAACGATGACTACGGTATCGATAATGCCTATCACTACGGAAGCGCCCCTCTGCGTTTTTTAGTTCTGGGTCCCTACAATTGTATTCGCGAAGGGGACGGCGCGTGGGTTCGAGGTTCGAGAGCGCACCGCCCACAGTGTAGGTTCACGGTGCGCGGGCACGACTTCCATCCTCGCGATATGCTCAACGGCATGAGGCGGTTGGTTTCGCGAATCGGAGTGGTGGTGCCGGCCGTGGTTGCCGCCGTGACCCTGGCGCAGGGACAGGACGGTCCCAAACTCCAACTCGTTGGCGATGCGGAAGTATGGCAGAACCGCGTCCGGCTGACGCCTGCCATTCCCCAGACGGCCGGCGCCGCCTGGTTTGTGGAACGCAAACCAGTGTCCGCCGGTTTTGAGATGGTGTTCCAGTTTCAGCTCACGCAACAGGGCGGCCTGGGCAATGGAGCGGACGGCTTCGCATTCGTGCTGCAGAACAATGGACCGGAGGCGCTCGCGGGCCGAGGCTCGGCGGGAGGTTTCGCCCTGGGCGACGGACGGCAGGACCGCTCGCAACCCGGCATCCCTCACAGCATCGCGGTCTTCTTCGATACGCACCGGAACAGGGATGGACTCGACCCGTCGGACAACTACATTGCTGTCTGCACGAACGGCCGGGTGGGCAAGATGCGGTGGCCGCCAAACCGGCTTGGCACGGGCACCAAGCTGAAGATCAAACTGAAGGACGGTCAGCCGCACCTGGCACGGATCCGCTACAAACCGCCGATGCTGCTGGTCTATCTGGACGACGGTGAACCTGAGTTGCGAGTTCCGGTCGACTTGTCCACGGTGGTGGATGCGCAGGGGCAGGCATTCGTTGGGTTCACGGCCTCGACGGGCGCCGGCTGGGAGAATCACGACATTCTGGCATGGAAGTTCAAGGCGGACGAGCCACAGGTCTCATCCACCATGACCGTTGTGAACTCCGACATCACGTTCAGCCCAACAACCTGCCTGAGCGGAAGGAACCTTTGCACACCGCCCGAGGCAACCGTGGAAGGGCGCGGACCGGGCCAGTTTCACATCGTGCTGCCGGCGCATCTGGAATGGGGCGCGAGCATCGCCAATCCGCGCGGACAGGAAGCTGTAATCAGCGGCGCTCGAGGCAATGCGTGTTGGGACCTGGACAGCGCGGCGGACGGCTGCGGTGGTCCGGCCGGCGTTCCAGGACAGCGGAATGACGCACTTCTGGCGCCGGCCCAGCCGGCCGGAGCGCTCATTTCCAAATCTGAGAAAGGGCGTATCTGGTTCAGCCTCAACGGCCGCAAAGGGCGCCATTTCGGTGAGAATCAGGGGTTCTACGAGTTCGACGTCACCCTGAGATAGCTCCCCTCCTCTCGCGGAAGCTCACCCCCTCGGACAAGGCAGGCGGCGGCTGTGGAATTTCTAAACACACAAAGTGGTACACTTTCCACCTATCCGGCCGGGGAAGGAAAACAAGTGCCTCAAAACATCGTGATTGGGCTTTGGTCGTACAGCAACCGTTGGGACAAGCCGCTCTCTTCGCGCCTGCTTGCCTTGGAGTGGAAGATGGCTACCGTCAACAAGTGGATCACCGAGAGCGCCGCCGAATTGACGAAGAACCTGCCCTTCAAGGGCGTGTTTCTGGCTCCTGAGTATTACTTCACCGGACCGGATGCCGAGAGGTTTCCCATGTCCGAGTGGGAGCGTATCAACATTGAGGAGAAGCTGCTGGGACTGAGCCGTAAGTTTCCGGAACTGCTGCTGGTGCCCGGCACCGTGTTCTATTGCAAGAACCTGGTGCGCGATCCGAGCTTTGGTCTCAAGTTCGATCCCGCCACCGGCCTGCGGACGCTGGCCAAGGTCTCCGACGCCGACCGCCGCGCGCGAGCCATCCAGAAGACACGAGCCTACATAGGCAACATCCCCGCACAGCGGGATGCCAACGATCGGGACCTAAGGTTCTGGGCCGGATCCGGATACGGCGCCGGCAGCAACCAGGTGCCTTCGTTGAATCAGATCCGCAGCACGCTTCGCGATGACACGAAGACTCCGCTGCTGGCCAAGAATGCGGCCTACCTGCTTCTGGGCGGACGGCGGTTGGCGAAGATCGACAAACAGACGGATTTTGGAGAAGCGATCGGGATGGACCCGGAGAACCTGGCTTTCATTCCGGGGGCTTTCAAGCATTGCCCGGATATTGGCGGATACCGGATGGGCATGGAGATCTGCTTCGATCACGGGAATGCGATGCTCGCCCGTAGGAACGTCCAGCCGCTGCACTTCCACTTCGTTGTTTCCGACTGGGTGGAATCCAGCACGGGCAATATGGCTATGTCGCCGGGCGGCTATTTTGCGCACGCTTCAACGAACTATGCGCAATCGTCGCTGTGGCGCCGGAAGGCGGACGGTGGCGTGGAGAACATCACCACCAACAACGCCTACTGGCGATGGAAAGGGACACCGACGACACTGCTGGATGGTTACGTGGTGCCGCTGCCGGCGCCCATGGCTCCGCCGAAACGCGCATAGGCCGCACGCAAGGGCGGTTTTCGATCAGGCACGGCGCTGGGGCGGCTCCGGTTCAGCGCCGTGCTCCGCAACCCCACTATCTACCTGCTGCCGTGGAAGCGCCCGGCAGCGGGAACTGGGCCGCCTCGTCCTCCAGAATCAGGATCCAGTCATTCCCCCGTCCCGAGGTGGGTGGCGTGTACGTCTGGTAGCCCCAATTGTCGGTGGTATGGATCAGACGCGCGACTCCGTAGCGCGGGTCGTACCAGATCTCCCTCACCCGTTTGGCCTGGATGGCGTTCTTGTCCACGGTGAAGCTTTCCCCTCGTGGGGAGTAGATGATCGCGAATGCGCCATTGCCGGCCCGCAGGGCGCGTATCTTGGCTCCGCCCGTGGTGGGGCCGGCCTTCACTATGGCTGGATAGGGCTGCAGCGTCTGGAAGGGCCGCGATTCGAAGAGGCGCCGCACGAAGGTCATCTGGAAGGCTCCAGGATGGTCGAGGGCCTCATACCAGGGAACATCGGAGAAGATCGCCGGTTTGCGATCCGGCTGCCACATCGGCCAGATGTTGTTGTTGCCGTAGGTATGCCCGCAGGCGCCTGCAAAGAGGGACCAGTAGGCTGCCTGGCGTGCATCGTAGTCGTCGAAGCGGACGTGGCGGCTGTAGTTCTGGAAGTAGAAACCAACCGGCATCTGCTCGTAGCGCGGTTCGCCATCGAGAGTCGGCTTCGGCGGTTGCAGAGCATAGTCGTGCTCGGCGTAGAGCCCGTTATCGTGGTCCTGCGCGCCGTGGGAAGACTGGTACATGTTGAAGTCGAGCCACGGTGCATTGTGCAGATGGTTGGACGACTGGCCGGGCCCCGAGGGATGAAACGTCTTGAGATGCGTCTTCCCGTCACCTTCTTCCAGTCCCGTGGCGAGCGCGTTCATCACCGCGCGCTCCTCCTCGCTGGTGATCGTGCGGTCGCCGCCCAGGATCCAGATGATCGGCTTGTCCTTGTAGCGGCGACCCAGGTAGCGGCCATAAACCCTGGCGTTCTCCGGTGTGAAGATATGCCCCGTATTGCCGGGCGTGAGGTTCCAATAAGAGCCCCAGGTGGGCAGCATGCCGACGAACATGCCAAGCGTTTCCGCCTTATTCACGATGTAGTCCACATGCCGGAAGTAGGCCTCGTTTGGTTTTGCCGGGTCTTTGTCCGTCAACGGCAAGTCTCCGTAGGCGTTCGGCTCTGTCAGGCCCCCGATCTGAGCCAGGACCACCGCCTGGATGACGGTGAAGCCTTTGCGCGCCCGGTTCTCGAGGTATCGGTCCGCCGACTCACGGTCCAGCCGGTGGATCAGTTCCCAGGCGGTGTCACCGAGATAGAAGAACGGGGTGCCGTCCTCATATTGGAGAAAGTGGCGATTCTCCGAGACCTTCAAGCGGCCCCGCACCGCGCTGAAGGCCGAACCCGCCGACAGGAGGGCTAAGATCAGCAGCGCCAGGAGCATAGGGATGCCGGACCGTCCCGCTGAGCCGTGGTTTGCTGTTCGATCGATCGTGCTGGTTCTTGCCGGCATGGAAAGACGCCTCCACCCCAAGTTGATGCGTTCCGGAGGGGATGCCCCGCCGGCACGGAGCCAGCATATCCAAAGTTGGGAGAAACTGTCGTCCCGTCTGGCGATCAGCGGGCGGCGTGGTCGAGGCGGCGGATGGTCCGGACGGCGAATCAGGTCGTCTCCGTCCCGCTGATTGGGCCGGCGGCTGCGAGGGCGTCGCCAGGCCCTTGGAAACTGAGCGAACGAAAGTGTAAAGGTTTAGCCCAGCTCATCCGATACGGATTGGAAGAGAAGTATGTCTACCCGCACGGAGTTTCTGCCGGCTGACCGACTAACCGGCGAACAGATCCGGAACCAGGCTCGGAGCATCGGCCAGAATCCGACGCTCATGGCGATGCTGGACGTTTCTCCCAGCATGGTCGCGCTGGTCAATGCCGAGCGGCAGATTGTGCTCTGCAACGATGCCTGCGCGAAGGCTGGCGGACTCGCCCACAAGGAAGACGCGATGGGCCTGCGGCCCGGCGAACTTCTGCATTGCATTCATGCCACGGATCAGCCCGGCGGGTGCGGCACCAGCGATTCGTGCCGCTACTGCGGACTGGCGCAGGCGATGGTCTTCGGCCACCAGGAAAAAGAGAGCTCCGGAGAGTGTCTGCTGCAATGCGATGAAGCGGCCGGCGCGGGCTCGTCGGAATACGCCGTGGAGGTCAAGCCCTTGCCGCAGCTTGGCAAAGGCTGGCAATGCTACTCCTTGCAGGATATCGGCGCCGTGAAGCGGCGTGAGGCGCTGGAGCGTACCTTTTTTCACGACATCATGAACCGCGCCAGTGCCGTGGAGGCGGTTTCCAGGCTGCTGGCCGGTGAACGCATGCCGGAAGAAGAACAGGCACAGTTCATGGAGATGCTGTCCACCTCGGCTCATGCGCTGGTGGAGGAGATTCAGAGCCAGCGAATCCTGCTGGCGGCGGAGAAGGGCGAACTGCCGGTGGTGAAGACCCGGGTGGACTCGCGGGCCGTCCTGCAGGACGCCGTCGCGGCCTGCCATTCGTTTGGGATCGACCAGGACAAGCGCGTCGTGATCGAGCCGGAGGCGCCCGGCCTCTCGTTTGAGACCGACGCGGCTCTGTTGGGCCGGGTCCTGGTCAATCTCCTGAAGAACGCGCTGGAAGCTTCTGGCTCAGAAGCAACAGTCTCGGCCACCTGCGGCGAGGTTCTCCCGGGCTATGTCCGATTCGCCGTCCACAATGCAGGCGCGATGACCGAGAACGTGCGCAGCCATGTATTCTCCCGGTCGTTCAGCACCAAAGGGGCGGGCCGAGGCTTGGGCACCTATAGCATCAAGTTGATGACGGAGAACTACCTGGAGGGGCGAGCCTGGTTCGAGTCGAGCTCCTCCGCTGGGACCACGTTTTACGTCGAGTTCAAGAGGTAATGGCGGGACCCGGCGCCTTGCGGAGTCCGGGGATGGAACCGGTGGGTGCCTGATGGGGCACGGGGGCGTACGCGGACTATTGGGCACGACGCGCCGGGTGTGGCCGCTCTGTTGAGAGTCAGGGCCAGCGGGTGACCATGCGGCTCCGCGTGGTCGACCTGGGGGTCGACCGCAGACCAGGGGGTCCGCCTTACCGCATGGCTGGCCCGATGGGGCTTTCATCCACTTTTGCGGCCCATAGGGCCATGGAGACTCTGTTGAAGACGCGACTGGAGCGCGCGCAGGGGACCACTCCGATGAAAGTCAGGTTCATGGGGTGACGATGCGGCTCCGCGTGGCCGACCAGGGGGTCGTCCGCCGACCAGGGGGTCCGCCGTCCCACGTGTATCGGTCGCCTGAGACTTTCATCGACTTTTGCGGCCTGTAAGGCCATGGGGGACCACTCCGTTGAAAGTCAGGTTCGTGGGGTGACGATGCGGCTCCGCGTGGTCGACCTGGGGGTCGACCGCAGACCAGGGGGTCCGCCTTACCGCATGGCCGGCCCGATGGGGCTTTCATCCACTCTTGCGGCCCACAGGGCCATGGGGACTCTGTTGAAGACGCGTCTGGAGGGCGCGCCGGGGACCACTCCGATGAAAGTCAGGTTCATGGGGTGACGATGCGGCTCCGCGTGGCCGACCAGGGGGTCGTCCGCCGACCAGGGGGTCCGCCGTCCCACGTGTATCGGTCGCCTGAGACTTTCATCGACTTTTGCGGCCTGTAAGGCCATGGGGGACCACTCCGTTGAAAGTCAGGGCCGGCGGGTGACTATGCGGCTCCGCGTGGTCGACCTGGGGGTCGACCGCAGACCTGGGGGTCCGCCTTACCGCACGGCTGGCCCGATTGGGCTTTCATTCACTTTTGCGGCCCTCAGGGCCATGGGGACTCCCTTACGGTCGTGGTTCGTAGCGGCTTCCTCCGATTCTGCGGTCCTTAGGGGTAGGGGGCTCTGTTGAAGACGCGACGAGAAGGGTGCCCGCTTACTGACATACGCGGTTGGATGCGGGGTGGGGACCACTCCCTGATTTGCGAAGTGGGGACAGGGGCATCGACCGCCTTGCGCTGATGCTCCCGACCGGGGCGACATCTCCTGCTGCTACACTCCTTGCGTGGACTCCACGGGCATCCTGGAAAATCTGGCTGGGTTGCTGACTCAGCTTCCTGACGAATCCGTGGAAGGTCTGCTGTTTGCCTTCGACTCGGCGACGAGCGGCCTGGATGCCACGCAACGCGCCTCGGCCGCCCAACTCCTGCTGTCGGCCGCCGGCAATTGCTCCGATGCGGCGCGGCGCGACCGGTTGGCCCGGGCAGCAGAGGCCCTGGCCGGCGGCGGCGCAGCCGGGTCGGCCGCCAACATTCCCGACGCGGCGCGCGGCGTAGCCCAGGAGGAATGGGACGAGAAGTGGGCTCCGACCTTCCTGCCTCCTCCCGAGGCCGGACCCGACGAGAATGACGAAGAGCAGGAGGATTACGAGCTCGAAGACCTCGACCTGGAAGAGGAGGACGAACCGGAGGAGGATGCGGGCGAGGAGGACGATCAGGAAGACGACGAGGAAGACGAAGAGGACTGACCTGCGCCGCGAGGGGAGGCTGCCCGGCGCAACCTCCCTCCCGGGCATCCAAGGGCCTACGAGTCTTCTCTCACTCCCCGCCCGTGAGTTCCACCAGTTCCTGCCTGGCACTCCTCAGCCGCCCGGCTCCGACTCGCCGGTTCAGCAGCAGAATCACCCCAAAGACAAGAGTGACCAGTACGACGGCAAGCACGGGGCCGGTGATGCCTCGGCCTTCCCTGGTCAGGCGTAGCGCAGTGCCAGCATTAGCGATCAGCAGACCCGCGTAAAGCGGACCCAAATACCAGAACTGCACGGACTGCAGCAGGCGAATCTGGCGGTTGTAGTTCTCGAGCAACACCGATCGATAGGCGGTCAGGTCCAACCCTGCGTCCACCTGTTGCGGACCCCGCCCGTAGCGCAGGATGTAGTGAATGATCCAGAGCCCGCTCAGCGAGACAATCGCCAAGCCCAGTTGCTCCAGAGGACTGGGGGCCCGCCACGCAGCCCAACCGAAAATTGCAGTGACGACGAGGGCAGCCGCACATTCCAGCGAGTTCCGCGCGGCAATCTGCCGGTCCAGGGCCCTGGTTCGTTCGATAGCCAGATGAAGCATTTCGTCTCCTTTCTTCATCGGAACCGGAGCCGAATTGTTCCACAGATCGCGCAGCAGGTCGTTTTCCTGGTTCACAGTTCGTTCTCCTTTCGACGCATGGCATTGCTCAGCCGCTCGCGGATGCGCGTCAGGCGGACCCCGATCGCACTCTCGCCCAGTCCCGTCACCTCCTGGATCTCCGAGTAGCGGAGCCCCTCCAGATGCAGCACCAGAACCTGGCGGTCGACCACAGGTAACTCGCGGATGGCCGCGGTCAGCCAGTCCTGCCGCTGCTGGCGGATCAGGCGCTCGTCGCCGGCCGAACCAGGGCCGGCCGGTTCACCGGCGCCCTCGAAGGCAGTCTCGACCCTTCCGCGGCGGCGGACCTTGGCTGCAACCGTAATCGCGGTGTTGTGCGCAATCCGATAGAGCCAGGTGCGCTCGCTCGCCTCTCCTTTGAACTTGGGGATCGCCGTCCACAGCGCGGCGGCGATCTCCTGCAGCAGGTCCTCGCGGTCTTCCGGATGCGGCAGGTAGGCGCCGGCCAGGCGAGCTAAAGCGCCGGAATAATCTTCCATCAATCGCAGGAAGGTCGCTTTTTGGAGTTCATCCATGCTGTCGGTCCCGATGGACTGAGCAATGCTGTTCATCGCGTTCGAACAGGTAGTCTTAGTCGAGGCAAAAAGCTTACATGGGAAATGGACCGGATTCCCGGAACTGTCTTCGCTATACCGCCGCTCGCAGGATTGCGGCGATGCTGCGGTCGACGTCCTCCTCGCGGGTTGCCCAGGAGGAGACGCTGATGCGCATGGCGGTCCGGCCCTGCCACTCCGTGGGTCCGCACCAGCAGGTGCCATCAGTTTGGACCCGCTGGATGACTTTGCGAGTGCGTTCCGCATCTCCGAAGGTGACCAGCACCTGGTTGAGCACCACCTCGTTCAGGATCTCGTGGCCGCCCTGGCGCAGCGCTTCGGCGAAACGGGCGGCAAAGCGGCAGTTGCGGCCGATGAGATCGGCCAAACCCGTTCGGCCCAGGGATTTGAGTGCCGCCCAGATCTCGACGCCGCGCGCGCGGCGGGACAACTCTGGTGTGTACTGCGAGGGTTCGCGATGCTCCCCCTGAGGCAGATAAGCGGCTGTCAGGGACATGGCGCGCTTCAGGGCGCCCGCGTCGCGGACAAACGCCAGGCCACTGTCGTAGGGGACGTTCAGCCACTTGTGAGCGTCCGTAGCCCAGGAATCCGCCGCGGCTACGCCCTCGGCCAGATGAGCGTATTCCGGGCTGGCGGCAGCCCACAGCCCGAAGGCGCCGTCGACATGCACCCAGGCGCCCTGGGCGTGGGCGCGCTCACAGATCTCGGCTGCGGGATCAAAGGCCCCAGTATTCACGTTCCCCGCCTGCATGCACACGATCGCCGGACCGTCGAGCACCGGAAGGCGATTGGCTATGAGCCGCCCCTGGCCATCCACCGGCACACGCACGACGCGCGACCGTCCCAGTCCAAGCAATCCCAGCGACTTGATGAGCGAAGGATGCGCCTCATCGCCGATGACGACGGTGATCGGCGGTGCGCCAAACAGTCCCTCCGCCTCGACATCCCAGCCTGCGCGTGCGAGAACGGAATGGCGTGCCGCGGCCAGGGCCGTGAAGTTGGCGACCGTTGCTCCGGTGACAAAGGCTCCGCCGGACTCCGCCGGCAACTTGAGCACATCGAGCAGCCACGCCAGGCAAACCTCTTCCAGGACCGTCGCGATGGGCGAGGCAACGAAAAGCCCAGGGCACTGGTCCCAGGCTCCGGCGAGCCAGTTGGCGGCCAGGGCTGCCGGCAGGGATCCGCCGATGACGAAGCCGAAGAAGCGGCGACCGGCCATGCCCATGGTCGCGGGGGAACCGATGCGGTGGAGGGTTTCGAGAACCTGTTCCGGATCCATGGGCAGTCCGGGCATGGGTTCGGAGAGTTCCTTGAGTCCTTCGAGGGCCGCTGCCGAAGGGGCTACGCTGCGATCATCGAGGGTTTCCAGGTAGCGGGCCGCGATCTCGGCGGTCCGGTTCAGCAGGGCTTTCATCCTTCGATGCTAGCGTGGGTGGGGCTGGTTCGCAGGCAAAAGGTTCTCACAGTCCGGCGCCACGGAACAGTTCGATGAGCCTGGGGTCGCCGCTCTTCCGTGCAAGTTCGATCCCGGCGTCTAAATGCGAGCGGCTCTGTTCGATCTGACCGGACGCCTGAAGCAGGCGGTAGAGCGCTAACTGCCACAATGCGCTTTCCGGCTCAGGTGCTCCATACAGGTACCGTGCCGCCAGGGCAGCATCGCCCAGGTGCTCGGCCGCCACCGAGGCCACACGGCTGACTTGAATGACACCTCCCAGGTCATGAGCATCCCGCAGTTCCGCGATGCCGCGATCAAGAATGCCAAGCCCGGCGGAAGTCCCTCCTTCACGCTGGGCTTCGTGGAATCTTTCGATGATAGATCTGGCGTTCATGCCGCAGGATTAGCGCTGCGCCATGCGGGCGCGGATCTCCTCCAGAACTTTGTCCTCATCCAGACCGTTCACTCTCGATTCCCGCCCGGCCACCCTGGCAATGTCGTCTCCGGACATAGCCTCCACCTTGCGGTCTCTCAGCCGCCACAGTTTCACCATCCGGGCACAATCGGCCCCTTCGACATACCGCAGGAACAGGACATAGTCTCCGCCCGCCTGAATCGGCGCCCCAAAGCCCGAGGCGTGGTGACGCAGGATCCGGCCGGAAGGCAGTCGGCCTTCCCCTCCAATCTCTACAAGATCAAGCAACGGGCCTTTCCATCTCGTCGTGTTCATCAGGATGGTGCGGACATCGACGCGGTATTCCGTGTAGATGGCTCCGCCCTCCGGCACCAGGTGCGGACTTAATGACGAAACGCGCCCGATCAGGATCATTTCCGACTCGAGAACCGGCAATTCCGGCAGTGGCGCCTTTTCGACTGTCGTAACACGGGGTGGAGCTCCTGGCGGGTCTTCCGCCAAAGGGGGAATACCCTGGGTAGTGGCAGTAAAAAGCCGGTCACGAGCTTGGCGGACAGCTTGCATCCGCAGTTCTGTCTCCATCGGAGCAAAGGGAGCCACGGACCCCTCGGGTGTGTCCTGCGCCAACGCCGGGCAAGCGGACACAGTCAGAATTACAGCCGCAATCGCCTGGATGCTCCGATTGAATGAGGCGGTGTACTCCGAATACATTTCGTGATTTCCTCCCGCAGCCTCCACATTATTCCAGATTCTGAGCATCCCAAAACCGGGTCCAATCGGGCAAATCGGAAGGAGAGTACTGGCCGGTTCACCGGAAGCAGGAGCCTTGCCCCATTCCCGTACAGAGTAGCACCGCCGGCCGTAAACGCAGCGGGAGACGGTGACATACTGTTTGGCATGACTGGCCTGCTCCCACTCACCCGGCGCGCCGCGCTGAGCGCTACCCTCGGCGGACTCCTGCACGCCCTGCCGCTCAATGAAATCAAGCTCGGCATCACCACCGACGAGATCGATGAAGACCCGAAAACCGCCGCTGATTTCCTGGCCCGGTTCAATCTGCATTGGGCGGAGGTGCGATCGGTGTGGGGGAAGTACAACACATCGCAGCCCGTCGAGAAGATCCGGGAGATGCGCGGTATCTTTGACGCGGCCAAGGTTCAGACCTCCATCGTCGACACGGCCTTCTTCCGGTCCGACATCCCTAGCGGCGCGGCACTCGACAAGGAATGGGCGCTGCTGGATTCCGCCATGGATCGCGGCGACATTCTTGGCACAAAGCTGCTGCGGATCTTCGCGTTCGTACCGAAGGACGGCAGCACCGGCGATACGGCCGCCTACCCGCGCAGCTACGAGTTGTTGAAGGAAGCCGCCGCGCGCGCGAAGAAGCGCGGCTTCAAGCTCGCCGTGGAGAACCTGAAGGGCGGCTATGTGCAAACGGGAGCCGATTCGGCACGGCTGCTCAAGGCAGTCTCGAACGACAATCTCGGACTGGCGTGGGATCCGAACAATGCCGCATCGTGCGGCGAGGCTCCACTGAAGGACGGGTATCCGAAACTCGATCCCGCGCGGATCTTCCACGTGCACCTGCGCGACTGGCGCCATAAGGCGGATGGCACCGTGGAATGGGCCCCCGTCGGCGCCGGTGAGTTCGACAATGTCGGCCAGATCCGCGCCCTGCGGAAAGATCGCTACCAGGGCTCGTACACATTGGAGACGCACTGGCGCACCCCGGAAGGGAAGGCCCGGGCGACGGAGATCTCCCTGGGAGGCCTGCTGAAAGTAATCGCCCAGGTGTAGCCGGCGCGCCGGTTGGTCCCGTCCGGCTGGAGGACCCAACACAACAGGCCCAGGAAGGCCAGCAATGCGGGATTCGATCTACTTTCGCGACGAACTCCATCGGCGCTTCCCGTCGGCGTCCGGCCAACTCTGCGAGGAGATCGAATCCCGGTATCGGGCAATAGCACCCGACGTCGCGTTCGCGCGAACGTCCGCCAACCCGATGGATCGCCGGCTCGACTTCTGCTCCTACTTCCTGGCCACGATCCTGGTGCTCGAACTCCACGGCGACAGCCCAGAGACCATTCGAGAGATCTGCCTGGCCGTCACCCGGGCTTACGTACAGCCTCGGAATGCCTGGCAGCGTTGGCTAAAACGGCTTCCGGCGAAACTGATGGGGACGCCGCTCGTCGCCCTGATGGCTCGTGTGATGCAAGCCAAGACAGGCCGGAAGGGGCACGAGGATGGGTTCCTGGTTCAGATTGTGACGAACCCGTCGCAGACGAATGGATTGGGCTACGGATTCGACATCCTGGAATGCGGCATCGTGAAACTGTTCCGGAAGCATTCGGCCGCGCAGTATGTAACGGTGTTGTGCGAAGTGGATGAGCTTACATCGTCACTGGCCGGTCTGGAACTCGTGCGGGAAGGCACCTTGGCTCGCGGTGCGGCGCGGTGCGACTTCCGATTCCGCTCTCTGACGTAGGCGCGGCGAACCAGTGAGCCACGGCGCACCGCGAGCTGGAGCTACCAGGTATAACTGCCATCGGGCGGCGGCCAGAGATTCAGGATCTGCCGCAGGATGACGATCTGGCCCAGATGGTGGGCATTGTGCTGCGCCATGTGCGTGACTGCGTCGTCGATGGTGTACTCCGCCAGCGGCGGAAACTCGATGGGCGGATCCACCCTGCCTCCCTCAGGGAGTTCGAGTGCACGCTGCAAACCGTTCAGAAACTCTGTCCGGAGCGATGCCCAGTCCCCTGCGCCGGCGGCGGGCCAGCCTTCCGCCGCATGTTGCACCATGGGCGTCGCGACACCGGAACAACGGTCCAGAAACCAGGATTGCCAGAAGACTATGTGAGCCAGGATCTCCACGATCGAATGACTGACTCCAGGGGTTTTCCGGGCAGCATCCTCCGGAGAAAGTCCGTCGAGAAGCCGAGCCGGAGGCATGAAGGCCAGCGGGCTGGACAGCAGTTCGTCGCGATGCATGCGCGTAGGTTAGCACCTCCAGCCGCGAGGACACTGCGGGCCATGGAGGGTGCGCCCTTTGCGGAGTCCACCCCGCACAATCCACCGGCTGGAGTCGCGCTACAGCCCCAGATGTTCGTGCGCATAGGCCGCGCACTTCTGGTTCAATTCGTCCTCGAGTTTGATCTGCTGCGCCACGGTCATTCCCGTGGTGCGCGGCAGAGGTTGCTTCGGCTTGTTCTTCCGCACCAGGTCGAGGACTTTGGCCAGATCGCGGCCAGGCAGCGGGCTGTAGGCGTCGTCGAAAGTTGCCCAGTACTTGGGTGTGTAGACCGGGATCTTCAGCGGGTCGCGGGTGATCATTTCGAGGTTCATGATCATCTTGGGATCCTTCTGCCGGAGGATTCCAACAATCTGCTTCAGATCGACAATACCCTCGCCGAACGGCACTTCGGAAAGCAGGAAGCCGTCCGCGTACTCCTCCACCGCCATGTCCTTGATATGGGCATAGACGGCCAAAGGCGCCAGTGTGCGGGCGGTATCGAGGGGATCCTCGCAAAGTGAGAGATTGTTGCCGAAGTCGAGGCAGACGCCCACCCATTCACTGCCCAGGCGTTTGAGCCAGGCGGCCTGCTCGGCCGAACGGTAGCCTTTGTGGTTCTCCAGACCCAGCGGGATTTTGTACTTGCGCAGCACCGGCTCGGCGAGTTGCACCTGGCGCTGGCGGTCGAGGAACGTCTCCTTCCAGGGCTCGAAGGCGGTGAAGTCGTCGTAACGCCGTCCCGTAAGCGCGGCGTGGAAGGCCACGGCGCCGGCTTCCTTGTGGGCCTTTACCTGGGCATCGAAGGCCGCCACTTCGCCGGCGTCCTTGGGCAGGCGCGGGTCGGTGACCAGGTGCATCTGGTAGGACTCGAGCCGATCGCGGAACTTGCGGATCGCCTCCGGATCCGCTGAGGGCGGATTGGTCTGGACGCCGGCCAGGCCCATTTTGTGGCAGTGCTCCACGATGTCGAACGGGCTGCCGCCTTCCCGCGCGGCGCGGACATGGGCCAGAAAGGCAGTCGGTGTTCCGCCCATGCGCCGGCCGGTGGAGGCCTGAGCAGACGCGGCGGGGGAGGAAAGAAATCCGGGAAGCGAACCAGCCAGGGCCAGAACATCTCTGCGTGTCATGACGACAGCAAATCACACTTGGGCCGCAAGTGGGTAGTCCCAATGTGCATTTTGGCAGCCCGCCCGCCAGTCACCCAACCCCCAAAACCAAACAAACGCCCAATCTCGACAGCATTAGGAAGGCGGACCCCCAGGTCCGCGGTCGCCCCCCTGGTCGACCACCCGGAAGCGAGTCATGGCTCACCAGCCCAAAGAACGCCGACCGTCAGGGAGGCGTCCCGCTGCGAACCGCGCACATCAGTAAGCGGGCCACTGTCGCCGTCGCGTCTTCACCGGAGCGGGCCACGTACCAGCCCCAACGCCCCCAACTCCCCACCCCCACTCCCCACCCCCACAGGTTGACTTCCCTCCCCCGGGAATATACGATTCCGGCAGCGTGGGACGAAGCCCTCCAGCACTCTGCCTGGCGGGGAGAGGCACCACCCCTCGCCGATCGCCAAGCAGCCATCGCCAGGCACCCGGCCGGAGTAGTTCGTTCTTTACGTCGACAGGCCCTCACTGCTCCCACCGGTTCCAAGTGGGTTCTGGGCGGAACGATTCCGCACCGCCAGACAGAAAGTGAGACTCCGCGCATGCAACGAAGAGATTTCCTGAACCGGGTGGGAGCGGGCGCCGCCGCCTGGACCGCCCTGTCGCGCCAGGCCGTCCAGGGCGCTAACGACCGGCTCCGCGTCGGGCTGATCGGCTGTGGCGGCCGGGGCACCTTCGATGCCCGGCTGATGCGCGGAACCGCTGAAGACATCCAGGCGGTGGCTCCGGACAACCACCACGACGGGAACCTGGACCCGCGCCTGAAAGAACCCCGCAACGTCGACATCGCCGGACTCTGCGACGTCTACGGCAGCCGGATGGACCGCGCCAAACAATGGGCGCCCCAGGCGAAAACCTACGGGGACTTCCGTGCCATGCTGGCCGACAAGGAGATCGACGCCGTCATCATCGGCACTCCGGACCCCTGGCACGCGCCCATGCTGATGCTGGCCTGCGAGGCCGGCAAGGACGTCTACCTCGAGAAGCCGGTCATGTACCGGCTGGCCGAAGCCCAAACCATGGTGGACACCGTGCGCCGCACGAAACGCATCGTCCAGATCGGCACGCAGCACCGGTCGGCCGATCACATCGCCGAGGCCGCGAAGATCATCGCCAGCGGCAAAATCGGCGAGGTCCACTTCGTCCGGGTCTGGAACTACATGAGCACGTTCTGGGGCAATCCCCCGGTGCCGGACAGCGATCCGCCGGCCGACCTGAACTGGGATATGTGGCTGGGACCGGCGCCCAAGGTGCCATACAACCAGAACCGGCTGAACTACCGGTCGTTCATGGACTACACGAATGGCATCATCAGCGACTACGGCAATCACCGCTTCGATTCCGTCCATCAGATCATGGGCGTCGACACCCCGAAGAACGTGGTCTCCTCCGCGTTGCGCTTCAACCAGAAACTGGCCGGCGACATCCTGGACATGCAGACGGCGACCTATGAGTATCCGTCGTTCCTCCTGTCGTATGAGTGCTGCAACTACAACGGGCACGGCCTGGGCGGCCGCACGCCGGGGATGAAGTATTACGGCATGCGAGGCCCGGAGGACCGCCCTCACGGCATGGCCTTCTACGGCACGGAGGCTGCGTTGTTCGTCGACCGCCTGGGCATGGAACTCTATCCCGAGCCGATCCCACCGGAGCCGGGCAAGCGCTTCGCCCGTGGAGCGGAATGGAAACCCCGCATCGAGAAGTTCAAAATGAACGAAGACGAGCCGACTCCGCTGCACACGAAGAACTTCGTGGACTGCGTGCGGGCCAGGAAAGAGCCGTCAGCCAATATCGAAGTCGGCGTCCGAGCCACGGCGGTCGCCTGCATGGGCAACGTCGCCTACTGGACCGGGCGAAAGCTGAACTGGGACGCCAAGACCTTCAGTTTCCCGGGAGCCCCGGAGACCGGGAAGTACCTGTTCCGGCCATACCGGAAGCCCTGGGATCTGGTGAAGTTCAGCTAGGCGGAGTCGCGCATTGGGGGGTGTGGCGCGGAGTTCCATGCCCCTTCTTGAACGAAAACTGCATGAGAGGTGAAGTGCGCGACGTAGTCCGTGTTGTGCGCGTGATTCACGTGTGTACGCAGTGGCTGAACCAGCCGCTCCAATCCCCACCTTTGCCATCTCTCACGTAGTGATCGCAATCAATCGCCGTGATTCTGGCTAGAGACCAGATACAAATAGACACCTACACTCGCTTGCCAAACTGCAAAACCAATAGCCATTTGAACCGGATTGTGGTGCAGCCACGTTTCCACGGGGCTAAACGGAATTGCTCCCAGGCATCCAACGAACGCGGCTCCCCAAATGCACAATGGTCTATGCAAGCCGCCCCGCCAGACCCCCAAACACGGCCGCGGCACCAGCTCCACCAATCAGGCCGCCGAGCATGGCGGGCAAGTACATCCGAAAGGGCATCAAAGTGCCCGCGAAGACAGCGGCAACGGCGATTATGTATGCGGACAGCCAGACAAAGATACTTAGAGGTATCGGCCATAGGGCAAGTAAGCGGAAGTGAGGGCGCAGCATGAGCAAGGAGAGAATAGCAAACGGAAGCGGCACGATGTAGAATCTCGGATCATTGAGCTGCCCTGAAATCTCTGCAGTCAGCAGATAGAACCCGGAAATCGCACCGCAAATGACATACAGGAACGCCATACAAATGGCTCGACTCAGCCAACGATACGGATGACTCATCCTTACCACCAATTAAGCAATTCACGCCTTAAAACAACTCTGTAGCAAAGCAGCGAAATGCTACCGAACATCTCAGTGTCCTTCCTGGCGTGGCTCTGAGCCACAACACCACGTATGCGATTCTACCGCGCCCTCATTCCGAGCTCCGCCTGCTCACTGCAATTGAGCGATGCAGCTCCATTCGAGTGAATTCTGGGCCGAGCCCAGTCGAAGATCACAAGACTATGGCTCGGCCGGCAGTTTACAGACAAGGTAGTGCATTTGCTTCCCGAGCGGGTCGACGCGCAGAAATAAATAGTGATCATCGTAGATGTGAGTGTTGTTTACGAATGATGAAAACCCTTGGTGCTCCGTTTGATCTATCTCCAAACTAATGCGCCTTTTTCCTGCTTGCATCTCATAGACGTCGACATGAATTCGTCCTGCCACAGGCAACCCTGGCCCTTCGCCAAAAAGTGTACGATTCACAATTCTGCCGTCAATGCTCTGCAAAACAAGCCACTTCTTATTGGCGGTCAGAATTGCATCGCCGTCACCTTGACTCCAGTGCTTGCCGGCCCTCACAAAAGGCTTCCCTTCTATCACGATTATTGGATCGTGGCTGCCAATGGCTTGTGTATTGGTGTTCCCCGCCCAGCTCATTGTCATCTTCGATGCTGCCTGCCAGCGTTGTGCTTCAACGGGAAAGAATGCAGGCTTGTCACCAGTCCACTCGAATCGAAAAACATTGTCGCTGTAATTGTCCGGTACATACCCCAGTTCCCCGTTCCACCGCAGCAGGTATCCGGGCGCAGGCACCGTTGCATCCTTACGCAACTCCCATCGACCCTCCACGGGTTCTTTGGGTATTCGTTCAGGGCTGTACTGCCATGGATCGGGGATTCGCACTACCGCGCAATTCTCCGCGCCCTCCCGAAATCGCAGCTTATACAGCTTCGGCTGCCTGGCAAAGGCATTGCCGCACATCATCATCCCTAGGGTGAGGACTGTTACTTGGTAGCACATCCCTTGAATCCTTCCAGTTGAAGCGTCTCTGAGCTATGGCCCGGTCGGTAGTTTGCAGACTAGAAAATGCGTCTGCTGCGGCCGCGGGTCAACACGGAGGAACAAGTATCGACCTTCATAAACTGCGGTATCTGCTAGAAACGCAATCAGGCCTTGGCCTCCGGTTTGGTTTATCTCGAGTCGAATCTTTCTCTTGCCGGTCGGCACGTGATAGACATCGATATGGACTCGCCCGGCCAATGGGCGGTCTGGGCCCTCGCCAAAGAGCGTTCGTCGCACGATCCCCCCGTCGCTGCTCTGTAGCACAAGCCATTGCTGATCCGGCGCAAGGATTGCGTCGCTAGGGGTCCCAGTCCAGTGCTTACCGGTCCGCGCGAAGGATTTGCCGTCAATAACCACATCCGGAGGATCGCCACCAAAGGAGGGGGCACGAGTGTTCCCCCACCACGTTGTCTCCACTCGCGACGCCGTCTGCCAATGGTCTGCCGAAATGGGCAAGAATGCCGGCTCAGCTCCGGTCCACTCAAACCGATAGACATTTTCGCTGTAATTATCGGGAGCACCTCCATATTCCCCATTCCAGCGAACAAGAAAGCCGGGTTCTGGCGCCGATGGGTTCTTGCGCAGTTCCCGTTGCCCGGGCGAGAGCGGGCGGGGCCATCGCTGCGGGCTGTAGAGCCAAAAATCCGGAATTCGCACCACAGCACAGTTCTCCGCCCCTTCCCGAAATCGCAACCTGTACAACTTCGGATCCTTGGCGGAGGCAATGACGTCGATCAAGAGGAGTAGCAAAAGAACCACCGTTCGGGAACTCATCTATTTATTCCGCCTGCTGACTCATGGTGATCCGATACAGACTACGGCTCGGCCGGCAATCTACAGACAAGATAATATATTTGTTTCCCGCGCGGATCCACCCGAAGAAATAGGTATCGATCTTCGTAGATATGAGTGTTGTCCAAGAATGCCGATACACCCTGGTGCTCCGTTTGGTCTATTTTCAGGCTGATACTCCTCTTTCCGGTTGGCATCCAATAAACGTCGACATGGATGGGCCCGGCCAAGGGTAGGCCGGGTCCTTCCCCAAAAATGGTCCGGTTTACAATTTTGCCGTCAGTGCTTTGCAGAACTAGCCACTTTTTGTCGGCGGTCAGGATTGCATCGGCATAGCTCTGATTCCAGTGCTTACCAGTTCGTTCGAACGATCTTCCTTCCACGGTCACCGTAGCATCGTCGCCACCAATAACGTGGGTGCCCTTGTTACCCGCCCATGACATCGTCATCTTCGATGCCGCGGTCCACCTCTCGGGCGCGACACGAAAGAACGCAGGTTTCGTTCCAGTCCACTCGAATCTGAAAGACATTGTCGCTGTAGTTGTCCGGCACATCTCCGAATTCTCCGTTCCAACGGAGGAGGTAGCCGGGTGCCGATGCCGTTGCGTCCTTGCGCAACTCCCATCGAGCCCTCCAAGGGTTCTTTGGGTATTCGTTCAGGGCTGTACTGCCATGGAGCGGGGATTCGCACCACCGCGCAGTTCTCCGCCCCTTCGCGAAATCGCAACTTGTACAACTTCGGATCCTTGGCGGAGGCAATGACGTCGATCGAGAGGAGTAGCAAAAGAACCACCGTTCGGGAACTCATCTATTTATTCCGCCTGCTGATTCATGGTGATCCGATTCGGACTACGGCTCGGCCGGCAATCTACAGACAAGATAATATATTTGTTTCCCGCGCGGATCCACCCGAAGAAATAGATATCGATCATCGTAGATACGAGTATTTCCCAAGAATGCAGATAGACCCTGATCCTCCGTTTGGTCTATTTTGACGCTAATACTCCTCTTTCCCGTTGGCATCCAATAAACGTCGACATGGATCGGCCCACCCAAGGGCAGGCCTGGTCCTTCTCCAAAGATGGTCCGGTTTACGATTTTTCCGTCAGTGCTCTGCAAAACAAGCCACTTCTTGTCGGTGGTCAGGATTGCATCACCATCGCTCTGATTCCAGTGCTTGCCCGTTCGTTCAAACGATCTTCCCTCCACGGTCACCGTAGCGTCGTCGCCACCGATGACTTGCGTGCCTTTGTTGCCCGCCCATGACATCGTCACTTTTGATGCCGCAACCCACCTCTCAGGCGCGACAGGAAGAAGACAGGTTTGTCCCGAGTCCACTCGAATCGAAAAACATTGTCGCTGTAGTTGTCCGGTACATACCCGAGTTCTCCGTTCCACCGGAGCAGGTAGCCGGGCGCGGGCGCCGTTGCATCCTTGCGCAACTCCCATCGGCCCTCCAAGGGTTCCTTGGGTACTCGGTTCAGGGCTAGGTGCTGTTCGGATTCTATCGTGTTTCCCTATCAACCTGAGTACATGTATGTCTAGGTGTAGGCAAG
>JASGIE010000188.1:0-94461 GCA_049841055.1 Paludibaculum sp.
GTATTGCTAAGGTTAATAGGGAAACACGATAGAATCCGAACAGCACCTGCCCCCTTCGCCGGGGAGGGGGCGCTCCGTGGCGGACTGAAGGGCAGTGAGACTCTGACCGTCCCGCTGCAGATCCTGTTGATGATGACGGCGCTCACCGTCCTGCCGGCGCTGATCGTCTCAATTACACCTTTTCTGCGGATCACCGTGGTGTTGCATTTTCTCAGGCAGGCCTTGGGGACCCGACGACTCCCTCCAATCAGGTGGTCGTCGGGCTTTCTCTGTTCCTGTCCCTACTGCTGATGCGACCGGTTCTGGTCGAGGCCTACGAAAGTGGCTGGCTGCCGCTGGAACAGGGGCAGGTCACGCGGGCACAGGCGTGGGAGAACGGGTCGAAACCTTTGAAGAAGTTCCTCTTGCGATTCGTGAGGGAGAAGGACATCTCCCTTATGCTGGAGATCACAAAGACGCCGGCTCCGCGCTCCGCCAGCGAACTCGATCTTGGGATTCTTGCGCCGGCCTATGTTCTGTCGGAGTTGAAGACCGGGTTTCAAATTGGCGCCGTGCTGTTCCTTCCCTTCCTGATCATCGACATCATCATTGCTTCCGTGACTCTCTCCATAGGCATGGTGCAGCTTCCTCCGGTGATGGTCTCGGCTCCATTCAAGATCCTGCTGTTTGTCCTTGTGGACGGCTGGAATCTGGTGATTGGCTCGCTCATGCGCAGTTTTGTCTAGAAAGCTATGAACTCCCAACTCGCGATTGACGTGATCCGCCAGGCCCTGATGACGGCGTTCTGGCTGAGTCTGCCGCTGCTCGCAATCGGGTTTGTCGCAGGTATCGTCATCAGTCTGCTCCAGATCGTGACTTCGGTGCAGGATCCCGCGTTCGGCAGCGTGCCCAGGCTCGTCGCCTTCCTGGCTGGGATCGTCCTCTTCCTGCCCTGGATGCTGATGAGATTGTGCAGCTACACGATTGCGCTGTTTGGCGATTTCACACGCTATGCCCGCTGAGTTTCAGTTCGAGATCTCCACGGTACTGGGCTTCCTTCTGGTAGTCGCCCGTTTGGGCTCTGCTTTGCTATTCGTTCCGATTCCGGGCGTGAAAGCGGCCCCTGAGCTCACGAGGGTCTTCCTGATCTGCACAATCTGTGTGTCTCTCTATCCTCTGTGGCCTCGATATAGCGTTCACACGTTCAGCCCGGCCATGTACTTCCTTTGGCTGGTAGGGGAGATGATCTTCGGGCTGGCGATCGGCCTTCTGGTGGCTTTCCTCTCCGACATGCTGGTATTCACCGTACAGGCTGTCTCCGTCCAGGCCGGCTTCTCCTACGCCACTTCCATCGATCCGAACAGCGAAGCCGACAGCAGCGTGCTGCAGATCGTCGCGCAACTCATGGCGAATCTGTTGTTCTTCGGCGCAGGTGGCGACCGGTTGGTCTTGAGCGCATTCGCAAACAGTCTTCGAGTGTGGCCGCCCGGGCATGTGGAACTGGGCTGGCCCACGGCCAGAGTGGTGGTCAGTGCCGGTGCGATGATGATGGAACTCGGCCTCCGGCTCGCGTTGCCGATTGCGGCGCTCCTGCTGCTGGCGGATGTCACCTTGGCGCTGCTGGGCCGGATTCAGGCGCAACTTCAGCTTCTGACCCTTGCTTTCCCGGTCAAGATGCTTGGGTCGTTGGCGGCACTGGCGGCACTCGTCTCCCTGGCTCCATTGCTATTCCAATCCGGGTTGGATCGTGTACAAGCCATGATCGGAGCGCTGATTCGATAGAGGATCGTGATGTCGGACCGCGACCAACGAACAGAGAAGCCAACCGAGCAACGACTGAAGAAGACCCGGACGGAAGGCCGCTTCCCCGTGAGCCGGGAATTTGTGGCGGCCGTCCAGTTCGCCGTCTTCACAGCACTAGTGACCGGGCTGACGCAGATCCTGGTGGCCGTCGGCACAAACCGGCATGCAAACGCTGCTGAGCACGGCTTGCAATCTGGAACTCAACCGGCAGGTAGTCGTTGCGGTTGTTCAGAATCAGGTTGCCCCGCTGGGCTTCCTGTTGTTGGCGGCGGGCGGAGCACTCATGGCCGCGAGCCTCCTCACTCAACTGGCAAGCACCAGTTTCGGGTTCGCGCCTTCCAAGTTGATGCCGGATCTCACCAGACTGAATCCAATCAACAATCTGCGGGAGTTGCCGGGTCGAAATCGACGGGCATTGCTAGAGGCGCTCGTTCTGCTGCCAGTCATGCTGGCCCTGTTATGGCTGGTCGTTGCAGGAAGTCTGGAAGAGTTCCTGCGGCTGCCGCTGATGAGTCTGCCCGGTGGGATCGGCGTGGTCGGCAGTTCCTTGTCCGATCTTCTGTGGAAGGCATCGGGCGCGTTTCTTGTTTGGGGCGCTATCGATCTTTTCCGGCAGCGGCAACGCTTCCAGCGGGATCTCAAAATGACGAAGCAGGAGATCAAAGAGGAGTTCAAGCAGAACGAGGGGAATCCCGAAGTCAAGATGAAGATCCGCCGTATGCGGCGCGAGCTGTTGCGCAGGCGCATGATGTCGGAGGTGCCGAACGCTACGGCAGTGATCGTCAACCCGACGCACTTCGCCGTTGCACTGCGGTATGAACTGCAGGGAATGGCCACTCCAAAGGTGGTGGCCAAGGGTAAGAACTATCTGGCATTGCGGATTAAGGAAAAGGCGCTCGCTTGCAAGGTCCCTGTGATTGAGAATCCTCCGCTCGCGCAGGCACTGTATAAGCACGTGGAGGTCGGCCAGGAGATCCCAGCGCACCTGTATCGTGCGGTGGCAGAAGTACTGGCCTACGTCTTCCGCCTGATGGGTGGACGACGGCCCGGCGCGTAGCCGCCTGCGTGGCCGGGTGATCCGGCAAGAGAGCAAACGAAGGACTATGACTGCACCTGTAGTGCCAACATCCGCCAGCAGTGTCGCGCACCAACCTCTGCCTGCCCCGGGCCGGCAGAGACAACAGGGGTATCGACCTGCCGCTGCGCCGGTTCCTCCCACCGGCCTTGGTTTGAATTGGCGCGAATTGGTGCGAGCCGAGGTCGCGGTGCCAATTGCGGTGCTCGGCATTCTGCTGGCGATGATCACCCCCTTGCCGGCGGTGCTTCTGGACATCCTCATCAGCGCCAACATCACCCTCTCGACCATCGTTCTGCTGGTTTCGATGTACATCCGGCGGCCGGCGGATTTCAGCGTCTTCCCCACGACGCTCCTGCTGATGACGTTGTTTCGACTGGCTCTCAACGTCTCCGAGCTCCCGGTTGATCCTATTGAACGGAAGCAAGGGAACATCCGCCGCGGGTGAGGTGATTGAATCATTCGGCAACTTCGTGGTGGGCGGCAACTTTGTGATCGGAGTGGTGATCTTCCTCGTCCTGATCGCAATCCAGTACGTGGTGATCAACCACGGCGCGGTACGCATCTCCGAGGTGACCGCCAGATTTACCCTCGATGCGTTGCCAGGCAAGCAGATGTCCGATCGACGCCGATTTGAATGGCGGTCTGATCAACGAGGCGGAAGCGAAACAACGGCGCAAATTGCTCTCCGCGGAGGCGGAGTTCTACGGTGCGATGGACGGTGCGACACGCTTCACCCAACGAGACGCGGTGGCGAGCATCCTGATCACCGGAATCAATATCATCGCGGGATTCCTCATCGGCGTTCTGCAGCACAACATGCGAATGGCTCAGGCACTGGAAACGTACACTGTGCTGACCATCGGCGATGGGCTGGTGACAGTGATCCCGGCGCTCATGATATCGATTTCCGGTGGGCTGATCGTCACAAGGGCCAGTTCCGAGCAGGAAATGGGCGCCGACTTCGAGAAGCAGATCTTCGGCGCCTATCAGCCGCTGCTGCTGGCGGCGGGTGTCCTGTTCGCCATGGCTCTCTTTCCCGGGCTGCCCAAGCTGCCATTTGTCCTGCTGGCGAGTGGCGTCGGTTACACCGGTTACCGCCTCAGGCAGAAGCAACTGACGGCGATCTCTGCTCCGCCAGCACCGCAACCTCAGGCCGCGAAGGACAATCTCGAGTCGTTGATGAAAGTTGAACCCCTGTCCGTGGAGGTGGGGCTCGGGCTGGTGAAGATGGTGGAGGGTGCTGAGAACTCCCCATTGCTGCGGAGAATCGCAGGCCTGCGGCGCCAACTGGCGTCGGAACTGGGGTACATCCTGCCGCCGGTTCGCGTGACCGACAATCTCTCGCTGAAAGTGCGCGAGTATCTAGTCCTTCTGAAAGGCGCGGAAATCGCGCGATGTGAACTGCCGCAAGGGTGTGATCTCGCCATTCCTCCGCCCACTGGGTCCGTGCCCGTCCAAGGCATCCCTACCAAGGATCCTGCATTCGGGATTCCAGCCGTCTGGATCAGCTCGGAGCTGGCAGAGCGGGCACGCGCAGGCGGGTGCACCGTCGTGGATCCTTTGAGCGTGATGACGACGCACCTCTCCGAACTGGTGCGCCGGCACTGCCACGAAATCTTCTCCAGGCAGGATGCGAAAAAGGTTCTGGACCGAGTCTCTGAGGAGAATCCCCGAGTAGTGGATGACCTTGTTCCGAAGCTGCTCCCACTGCCCACCGTGCAGCGTGTTCTTCAAAACCTCCTGCGCGAACGAGTATCCATCAAGGACGCTGCAACGGTACTGGAGAGCTTGGGCGAAGGGGCTGGCGTAACGCGCAACCCCGTCCTGCTGACCGAATATGTGCGCCAGTCGCTGCGGCGTTCGCTGGTCAAGCCCCATTTGAACGCCAACGGCGAACTGCCTGTCTTCTTTCTCGATCCCGAACTCGAACGCACCATCGAGCAGGCGGTGGAGCACGGGGAAACGACTTCCCACCTGAACCTGCCGCCGCAGAAAGTGGGGGAGTTGCTGGATGCGGCGCGTTCGGCTGTGAATTCAGGGCAGTCCGGGTGGGCCATGCTTGCCAGCGCGGGTGCTCGTACGTTTGTGAGGCAGATGCTGGAGGCCAACCACCCGCAGATCACCGTCCTGTCGCACGGTGAAGTGCCTCCAGGGACCAAGGTCGTTTCATTGGGTGTGCTGAGAGGCGCCAAATCATGACAAGCCGCAGAACATATTACGGAAGCAGTGTTGAATCCGCCGTTGCGCAGGCCCGCCAGGAACTAGGTGAAGACACCCTGCTGGTGGAGACAGGTCTCAATACCGGCGGGAACAGACACCTCGGTCCGTACGCAGTAACTGTGGAGACCGATGCCACTGCGCCCGGCCCGGTACCGCAGTGGATGCCCTCGGTCGAAGCGCCGCTCCCCGAGTCTGGTGCGGGAGCGCTGCAGGCGATCCAAACAGAGATCGCCCGGCTGTCTGTTGTGGTGCGCAGTCTCGCATCACACCTGCCCAGCTTTTCCTATATGCCAGAACTGCAGGCCGCGGCCGCTCAGTTGGAGGCTTCCGGCCTCACGCAACCGCTGGTCAGCGAGATCCTTGAACGCGTAGAACGGCGGTTGGGGCTGCGCCACAGCCATGACCGGGTTGGGGAGGCGGAGATTCGGCGCGGAATTGCGGCGGAGTTGGAAGACATGCTGGTGGCAAGCCCCATCGCAGATTCCGCCAGCAACCGCCGTGTGATCGCACTAGTCGGCCCGCCTGGAGCCGGCAAGACAACCACCCTTGCCAAACTGGCCATGCGCTACGGAGTAACCAGCCGCACGCCCTCCGTCATTCTGAGCACGGACTGCTATCGTGTCGCCGCCACCGAGCAGTTGCGGGCCTATGCCGCGATCCTGGGGTTGCCCTTCGCTCTGGCGGAGACGCCGGGTTCATTGTCGCGGCTGCTCCTCGAGCAGCGCCACAAAGAGGTCGTTCTCATTGACACACCGGGCTGCGGGCCTCACGATCTGGAATGCTTCGAGGAATGGAACCAGGCCTTCGCCGCACACCCGGAGATCGAAACCCAGCTCGTGCTCCCGGCAACGGCCCGCTATGAAGACCTGATGAGGGCCTGGCGCCGCTGGAGTCAGTTCCGTCCCGCCAGGCTGATCTTCACGCATCTGGACGAAACCGCATTTCACGGCGGCTGGTTGGGATTTGCCACATCGACGGGGCTGCCTGTTGCGTGTCTGAGCTTTGGTCAGAGAGTGCCCGAGGATCTTGAGATAGCTACGAAGCCCTTCCTGGTGCAATTGCTCCTGGGCGGCGCCGCTAAGGCGGCCACCGCCTGATGTGACGAGGTGATGAGTGATGAATCCCTATTCCAAGGCTGCTGTTGCCACCGGCGAAGACCGCGAGCAACTGATTCTCGAGCATCTGCCGCAGGTGAGGCTGATCGCCAGGCGGATCCACGAACGGCTGCCGGAGAGCGTCAGCCTTGATGACCTCATTTCGACGGGGATAGTTGGTCTGATCTCGGCCATCGACCGGTTCGACCCAAATCACAACGTCAAGCTAAAGACGTATGCGGAGTACAAGATTCGAGGCGCCATCCTCGACAGTCTCCGCGGACTCGACTGGGCTCCGCGACAGCAGAGACGGCGCAGCAAACAGATCGAACTTGCGATCGCCGGCCTGGAACAGGAACTGCAACGGGCCCCGACCGAGGAAGAAATCGCGGCGGCGATGGGTGTCGAGCTCGAGGAGTACCACGAGTGGCTGGTGGAGATCCGCGGACTGAACATCGGCAGCCTCGAGGGCCATCCGGGTGAAGAGGACAGCCGGGACTTGTTGCGATTCGTCTCCGACAAGGAGGCGGAATGGCCGTCCCAGGTGCTGGAGCGCAACGAGCTGAGAAAGATCCTGGGCCAGGCCATCTCCCGCATGCCCTACATCGAGCGGACGGTGATCAGCCTGTACTATCACGAGGAGCTCACTTTGCGGGAGATCTCGCGAGTGGTGAATCTGCACGAGTCACGCGTCTCGCAGTTGAAGACCCAGGCGATTGTCCGGCTCCGGACCTTCCTGCGGAAGAAATGGCCGACCGACAGGGGCATCTGAGGAAGGCCACCATGTCTGAGATCACTGAGTGGCTGGCAAGAGAATGGGCGCAGGGCGTCGGTCCGGCTATCAGCGCAATGACCGGATCGTCGGTGCAAGCGCTCGGCGTGAAGCGTGAATATCCTCGGGAGGTGCCGGAGTCCGCGCTAATCTGGCGGCAGATGCTGGATGCCAGCGATGAATCCGCAGTGTGGGTCTGGCTGCCCGAGTCGATCTGGTTGGCCGTGGGGCGCCAGGTGCTGGACTCCGCCGGTTTGTCTGAAGGAGGAGCCGCGGACACGGCGGAGGCGCGCGGAACGTTTCTAGAGGTGCTCCAACAGTCCCTCGCCCCTATCAGCAGAGGGGTAGGCGGACGCCTGGGCCGTGAAATTCGCCTGTTGGCCGGAGATCAACGGGAGGCGGTTCCAGCTGGGTTGGATTGGCAGGCGGTGACGGTTCGCTCCGACCTCGGTGACTTGGGCTGCGGCTGGATTGCCGCCAATCATGAATTGATTCGCAGTCTGACGCCTGCCGTGCCGGCCGGTGAACCGGAGCCGGAAGCGAAGCTCCCTGCGAGACCTTCCTCGGGCCGCCCCTCCCGGACGCTCGATCTGCTCATGGAGGTGGAGCTTCCGGTTGGCGTTTCCTTTGGACGTGCGCAGATGCGGCTCAAAGACGCTATCAAGCTCACCACGGGCAGCATAGTCGAGCTGAACCGGTCCGTGGCCGAGCCAGTGGAAATCATTGTCAATAACTGTGTTATCGCGCGCGGAGAAGTCGTGGTGGTGGAAGGGAACTATGGAGTTCGAATCAAGGAGATCATCAGTCGGGATGAGCGTCTTCGCACTTTGTTCTAGCCATATTCGACCGAAAGACTAAAGATTTGAGCTTCTTCGACCGTTATACGAATGGGGTTGGCCATGGATTGGATCATTCACCCGATTAGCTTCTACCTCCTGCTTGCCGTGGGCCTGTCGTTGTCCCTCTTCCTGTTTGTGTCCGTGAAGAAAGAAAACGCGGACCTGAGGCACGAACTGGCGGCGGAGCGGCGTCAGAGAGACGCCGCCATGAGTGCATTTCAATCCACTTTGAGCCGTCTGGAAACCGCGTTTCAGGAAGCGAGTGAGACCACTGAAACTCCACTCGCACTGCCGCCGCCTCCAACCGCGTCGATGAATATCAACAAGCGAGCCCAGGCGCTGCGGATGCATCGGCGGGGCGAACCACTTGAGCAAATTGCCGCGACGCTCCAGGTGCCGCGCAGCGAGGTCGAACTCCTGCTCAAAGTGCACCGCGCCGTCATTGATCAGGCCTAGCGATCCACTTCCGCTTACGTGGAGATTGATCGAGGCCTGCTGCTGAGAGGTTTACGGGTGGCCTGCTACCGAACGCTGATCGCCTGACCGCGCGGGCCCGTGCGGTCGCTGGATTCGTCTTCAAGGGAGACCGACAGCGTAAGTTCCTTCTTTTCCCGCATCAGGACCACCGGGTAGGATTGCCGCGAATTGGATCTGGCGGCGCGGATTGCATTCGTCACGTCGCGCGGCGAGGTCACGCGGGTTTCATTGACCTTCATGAGCACATCACCGGCCTTGATGCCCGCCTTCTCCGCGGCCGTGCTCTTCATCACGGACCGCACCAGGACACCTTCCTTGACGCCGAAGTACGTGGCCAGTTGGGATTCGCCGAGCGACTCCGCTTCCACGCCCAACATCGTGCTGCGCCAGGACATCATGGCCTTCGGGATGTCGGGCATCGACATCTCCTTCGGGATTTCGACCCGGAAGCTCTCCAGTGGAGTTACGCTGGAAACCGTCGATTTGCGCGAGCCGATGGTGGCCGCCAAGGTCTGATTGGAGCCCGATCGGTTGATGGTCAGCTTGACCGTCCGGCCTGCTGGGGTTTCCCGGACGAACCGGACAAACTGCTCCGTGCCTTCGACACGCTGGCTGTTGTATTCCAGTACGACATCGTGGACTTTCAGGCCGGCCTTTGCGGCGGGGCTATCGTCGTCCACCCGCGTGATCTCGACGCCGTACTCATCTTTCAACTTCAACGCTTTACTGCGTTCTGCGTTGATCTCCTGGACCCCGACGCCCAGGAAACTGCCGCCCATTCCATAGATCTTGAAGACTTCCGGTCCGCTCGAGGCCGCCGGCGCGGGCGTCTGAGCCGGAGAGTATCACCACGGACGTGGAAAGAAGTACGGCCCGGGCGAGTTTCGAGGCAATCTTGAAATCCCACTGCATGTTACTATTCCCTTCTTGCTTCCGGGCTATCCCGGAGCGCTTCGTCCCGGTCCAGGCCGGAACGGCAAGTGCGCGGTTCAACTGGCATTAGCGGCGCGCCGGCTACCGCCAATCCTGTTATTTCATACGCCGAAGAAAGATCGCCCCGTTCGTCGCGGAAAGCATCAGCACCGGCCCTCCACCATTCAGCGAGCCTTGCGCCAGTACTGTGCGGCTCCGTCCAACCTGCGAAGGCTGGATCTGGATCTCCGGGAACTCCGAAACCACGCGACCAAGCCAGGTCGACGATTCATTCAGCGCTTTCACCGTCACTGGCATTTTAGACGGAACTGCAACTGTAATGTCACCTCGGGAGGTTGCAAGAAACGAGTTCTCAATCATGAGGCCCGGCGCCAGCGTCGCATATATATTCCCGCTGGCCGTAGCCGCCCGCAATGCCCCGGAAACGCTCTTCAGTCGGATGGTGCCGCCGCCGGACTCGCACCGGACCCCGCGGGCGCTGCCGATCTGGATGGTGCCTCCGCCGGTCTCCGCCGTGACCACTCCACCGGACTGTTCGACCTCAATCAGGCCGGCCGACGTGTGGGCGAATACGGATTCAGCCACCTTGCCCACGTGGATGTTTCCGGCCGTGGAAAGCCGCAGCCAGCTGGCCGCTTCCTCCACCAGAATCTCGCCGCCGGCCGATTCGAGGACCGCCTCTTTGCCGACCTTGCCGACCTTGATGCAGCCGCCACCGGATAAACCACGGATACTGCCCGTGACCGTAGAGAAAGTAAGGCAACCGCCGCCGGTGCGCGCAATGACGCTCCCGTCAATATCGTCCATGTTGACGTTGCCGGCTGCCGTGACCGCCTCAATCTCGCCCTTCAGGTATTTGCCGCTGAGCGAGCCGTTCCGGCTCTCCATGTAGACCTGCCGCAGGGCGCGAGGAATAGTGACCACCAGTTCAGAACTAACGCTCGGGCCATCCGGAGCCGTGGCCACCAGTACGCAGGCGGCTCCCTGTTCGTGGATCCGAATCCGGGCAGCCTGGATCTTGCGTTCGGCTTCCGATTGGGACCCGCCGGTGGTTTTGCAGGTCCATTTGAAGCTCACGTCGCGGCGGTCGTCGGTCAGTACCGTCAGCCGGCCTTGAGTGATCACCTTGAGCTTCGACGTCTGCTTGCAGCCGGATCCCATACTGGTCCGGCTCCAACCCGACGGATCGGAACTCCAGGCCGATTCCTGTGCATGACCGGTAAGGCCGGCTAGCACAAGGATCGGAATCAACGGCCGCATGACTAGAAGGTACCGACGGAAGCCCTCATCTCGGTCAGAGCCTTCTGGCTTCTGGACCGGACGTAGCTATTCTCTTCACGGCGAAGGAGTTCCTGCAAAACTCCGGCCACTTCCGGCTCTTTATTCTGCACCAGCAGGTCAATGGCCTGGGTGCGCACGCCCGGGTTGTCGTCGGAAAGGAGAACCTGGGCCAGAACTTTGCGGGTTTCGGGGTCCTGCGCATAGGCCTTGAGGCCCTCAAGCGCTTTCAGCCGGACTCCGGCGTTGGGGTCGCCACGGAGTGCATTCAACAACGCCCTCCGCACCTCGTCGTCGGAACATTGCCGTTTCAGGATATCAATCGACTCGACGCGGAGACCGGGGTCGCCGGGGTCAGCCGCGGCGGCCAGCAGGAGGCGCCGGATGTTGGCGTCTTTTACATCGCCGCTGACTTCGCGCTGGTGCGTCTCGTCAAACATCACACGAACCCGTCCGGATTCATCCGGGTCCACGTACCGCACGCGGCTTACCATCGGAGCGGTTTCGTTGGAGGGAGTGATTCGGGAGAGGACGGGGGAATCCGAGGGAACGAGGCGGGCGGCGAAGAATCCAATCGCCAGCATTGCGACGGCGCCGATGGGTCGAAGCCACATAGGCGGCGCCACCACCCAGTTTCGCCAGAGGCTCGCCAGCGAAATGCGATTCCGCGGGGCCGAACGTTCTTCCTGGACTTTGACGGCAAGATCGCGGCGGCAGCGGGCAAGTAACCCAGCCGGCACTTCGGCTTCGCCCGGTTCCAGCATCAGGTTCATGGCTTCGAGACGGACACGCTCAACCTGGCACTCTGTACACGACTCAAGGTGCCGTTCCACCAATTCCTCTTCGTCAAAGGACAGTTCGCCGTAAACGAGGAGGACAAGTTGCTGCCGGGCAGTCTCGCAGGTCATACGAATTCTCCCAATGCCGAACGCATTTTCTGGGTGGCGCGGAACAGGCAGTTCTTGGCGGCTTCCTCGGTGGTGCCCAAGGCCTCACCAATTGCACGCAACCGCATGCCCTGATAGTGGCGCATCTCGAAGACAAGGCGCTCGCGGGCCGTCATGCCGGTCAGCGCTTCTTCAATCTTGCCGCGCAATTCTCTACTTAGCAGTGAACGTTGGGGGTCGCCATGCGCACGCTGTTCGGGGACTGAATCCAGACGGTCGAGTGGACCGTCCTCGGTATCCATGATCGTGGATTCGGTCTTGCGTACCTTTTTCTTGCGGAGATGGTCGAGGCAGAGATTCGTGACGATCCGGTAGAGCCAGGTGTGAAAGCTGCAATCGAACCGGAAACTCTGCAGGTTGCGGTAAACCCGGAGAAACGCCTCCTGATAGACGTCGTAGGCGTCTTCCGGGGACCGCAACAGATTCATTGCCAGGCGAAGCACGTTCTGATCGTAGTTCCGTACCAAATGCTCAAATGCATCCTGGTCACCCGCCTGAGCGGCACGGATCAGCGCGGCCTCGTCCATCCTTGATGTCGACTCGGCGGTTCGGGCCATGCCGACCTCGATCGCCAAAGAAGCTCCACTTTTCACCGTAACCTCTTGCGGGGGGCTCCCCGAAGAGTCTAGACGGGATAGACGAGAAAAGGTCTCGTTAAGTTCCGTCAATCCGCCAGTTCGACCTCGATCCGTCGGTGGGCTGCTTCCATCGTGGTGATGCGGAAGCGGCGAATCTGTCCGATGCGGAGAGTGTCCTTGGAATTCGCGGCGGAGGAAGTCGCGCCACCCTTCCAGCGGGAAGCCAGCATGGCGGCCAAGTCGTCCACATCGGCGGCCGATGGGCCGGCGGACTGGGTTGAGGCGACATCTTCGCGGGTCTTGCAGCGGGCGTGCACGCCTTCGCCCAGTTCGATCTTGGCGTGGGAACTATGAACTTCAACGACACGCCCGGTGAGCAGCTCACCAATCTGGTGTTCCGTGATGAACGTGTCGGCCGAGGTCGGCTCCAACTGCTTCATTCCCAGCCGGATCCGCTTCTTTTCCTTGTCGACTTCCAGGACGATCGCCTTCACCTGCTGACCGGGGTTGAGCATCTCTTTGGGATGCTGGATGCGCTTCTCGCGGGTGATGTCCCCCACATGGATCATGCCTTCGATTCCGTCGCCGAGATCCACAAAAGCGCCGAACTGGGCCAGATTCGTCACAGCGGCTTCCACAACGGTGCCGGCGGGATACTTGGTACCCACCTGATCCCAAGGATTGCCGAGGGCCTGCTTCAGGCCGAGCGAGATCCGCTTGTCGGCGGCCTTGATCTCGATCACCACGGCCTCGACTTCCTCGCCGATCTGCAACACATCACTGGGCTTACGGATGCGCTTGGTCCAGGACATTTCCGAGAGGTGGATGAGGCCGTCCACACCCGGCGCGATTTCGATGAAGGCGCCAAAATCGGCCAGGCGCACCACTTTTCCCTTCACGCGGTCGCCCGCTTTCAGGGTGGCAATGGTCTGCGACCACGGATCAGGCGTCAACTGCTTGAGGCCAAGGGAGATCTTCTTGGCTTCGCGGTTGATCTTGAGAATCTTGGTCTCGATGGACTGGCCGGGCGTAAAGAGCGAAGACGGCTTCTCCACGCGGTGCCAGCTCATGTCGGTGACGTGCAGCAAGCCATCAATGCCGGGTGCGATTTCGACGAAGGCGCCGAAGTCGGTCAGGCTGCGGATGCGGCCCTGAACGATCGTGCCTTCCTTCAGATTGGACAGCGCGGCCTGCTTGGCAATGGCCGACTGCTCTTCGATAACCGACCGGCGGTCCACTACGACGTCGGGACGATCCGGGTTCGTAACGTCCAGTTTGGTGATCCGGCACTCGATCTGCTGGCCCACCAGCCGAGCCAGGTCGCTCATTTCGCGAATGCCGCTGCGGGAGGCCGGAAGGAAGGCGTGTACACCGTCTGCCACCTGTACGCGGAGGCCGCCCTTCACCAGTTCGCTCACCATACCGGCGATGACGTCCTTGGCTTCGAAGGCCGCCTGCAGGCCGGTAAAGTCCTTGGGTTGCTCCACGCGGATGGTGGACAGGGTGTAGTACCCGTCGTCCGTGCGACCGCTGATGTTAACAAGGAGGACGTCGCCAGGCGCCAGATTCGCGGGCAGACCGGGGGTATCGGGCTTAAGGATTCCCTCCATCTTACGGCCGACGTTGACGACAATTGCTTCTTCCGACACCGATACGATGGTGCCTTCCATTGCCGCGTCCTGGCCTTCTGCGCCGTGATGCTCGGCTTCGAACTGCCGTAACACGTCGCCGAAGCTGGTTTCTTCGGGTGTAGCGGCCGACGGTTCAACCGGATTAGTGGCGTCGATGTTCTGTGGGGATTCGAGGGAATTCATGGACAAACTCGCGAGACGATACCTATTGTGCCACAAGACGGCAACAGGTTGGCATGAGACGTCCGGACGCAGCTGCGCTAAGATGGCGGCTTGCAGGATGAATCGCCCACTCCCCGGTGGAAACGGATTCTGTACCCTCAGGATCTGGTTTGGCTCCTGCTGTTCTCCGCGCTGGCGTGGGTGAGCCCCACCCGGGGCACGGCAGAGCTGGAAATGTTGATGGCACTGGCGATTGTCCAGGTGGTTGCTCCGCGCATCGATGCGCTGAGTTCCCGCAGGGGGAATCTGGCGGTGACGGCGTTCAAACTGGTCCTTGGCTTCCTTTTGATAGGTGTCACCGGTGGCATTGCTTCCAGTTATTACCTGATTCTGCTGTTGCCGGTGGTTTCGGCGGCCACCACGCTCGGCGCACTGGGCACCACCGCGGTCACGGCGGTGGCCTGTATCGCCTATCTGGCGTTTATCCCGCTGGCCTACAGTCTCGACTACATGATGGATTGGGTCTACCTGCGGGATCTGAGTCTTCGCGTCATCTTCCTGCCGGTTGTGGCCTATCTTACTTACGGCCTGGTTGAGGCGAACCGCAATGAAGCCCGCCGGGCGCAGGCCGCCGCGGCGGAACTGGAGCAGGCGAATCGGCGTTTGCGGGAGGCGGAAGACTCGGTCCGGCGCAGCGACAGGCTTGCCGCTTTGGGTCAGCTGACGGCGGGTCTGGCTCATGAACTGCGGAACCCCCTGGGCACGATGAAGGCCTCCGCGGAGATCCTGATGGAGAAGATCGAGCCTGGCAACGAGCTCGGCCACGAGCTGGCCGGCTACATCTCCTCCGAAGTCGACCGCACCAACTCGCTCATCACGCGGTTTCTCGAGTTTGCACGGCCGGTGAAGCTTCGGCTGGCGCCTACAGACCTCAACGCATTGATCGACATGGTGATCGATCAACTGGGCCGAATGACGCCCGATTCACCCCCCTTAATCCATAAGAACTACGACCCCGGAATTCCGCTGATCGAGGCGGATGCGGAGCTGCTGGAGAGGGTGATCCTTAATCTAATCCGCAATGCAGTCCAGGCTTCGGCGCAGGGCCTGACTGTGACGGTAAAGACCCGGGGCGGCCCGGGGATTGTCGAGATCGCGGTCATTGACCGCGGGCACGGAATCCAGCCGGAACACCGCGAACAAATCTTCAACCCCTTCTTTACCACTAAGCCCAGTGGGGTTGGGCTGGGTTTGGCGATCAGTGCAAAGATCGTCGATGAGCACGGTGGCCGGATCACGGTGGAGAGCCAGCCGGAGAGAGGGTCCCTGTTCCTGGTGACCCTGCCGCAGGTACCGCCGAAGGACCGGAAGGCCAGCGCGGAAGCCCCGGTTTAATCTATGTAAACTCGATCCGCGACGAAGATATTTCTTCAGCACGCCGAAACTTTCTGCGAACAATTTTCGACGCGGTCCGTCTATTGAATGCATAGGGCCATGACGCCTTTGGCAGTGACCAATGACGGGAGCCCTGGGAACCTCACTTGAGGAGTCGAATGACCATGAGTTCGCTTGCAACTATGAATGGGCTGACAATCGGCGCGACGGCAGTGGCCGTTGCGGCACCTTCGGCCGTGTCCTCCACGCGGCTGACCCGAAAGGAGCGCGAACTGCTCACCACTCTGATGCAGAATCCGGGCCGGTGTATCAGCCGGGAGACGTTGCTTCGAACGGTCTGGAAATATTCGGACGGGGCGCGGACACGAACTGTTGACGTGCACGTGCAGCGACTAAGGCGGAAGCTGGGGCGTGAAGCCGCAGCCATCAAAACCATTGTTCGCCTGGGCTATTGCTGGTTTCCTGAACCCGAAGTGATCAGCCGTCCGACGCCAGTCTGGTAACACCCTCCCCGCGATCCTGCGGAACTGCGCACCCGCCCGGCGACGTCTCATTTGTCGAGACGAATCGCTTGAGAGATGATAAGGGCGGGCATGATGGCGCGCATCCTAATTGTTGAAGACGAAGACAAACTACGCCGCGTACTGAGCCTGCAGCTGGAGTCGGCCGGATATGAGGTCGAGACTGCGGGCTCGGCCGAGGCGGCATTGCGCATGAGCGACCGGGCCAACCTCGTGTTGACCGATCTGCGCCTGCCTGCCATGGACGGGCTGTCTCTGCTGGAGGCCATTCAGAGGCAGAACGCGCGACTTCCCGTCGTGGTGATGACTGCCTTCGGAACGGTGGAGATCGCCGTCGAGGCGATGAAAAAGGGTGCGGCGGACTTCCTGCCGAAGCCGTTCTCGATGGACCATCTGATGGCCGTCGTTCGAAAGGCCCTGGAAGTCCAATCCCTGCGGGAAGAGAATACCCGCCTCAAGGAAGAGCTTGGCCACCGGTATCGATTCGAGAACATCATCGGCTCGGGTCCGAAGATGCAGGAGATTCTGGCCTCGGTGCTGCGAGTCGGTCCCATGCGCACCACTGTCCTGTTGTGCGGAGAGAGTGGTGTGGGCAAGGATCTGATTGCGCGCGCCATCCATCACCATTCGCCGCGCAGTGCCCACCCTTTCGTCAAGATCAACTGCACAGCCATCCCCGAGAACCTCATGGAGAGCGAGCTGTTCGGCTATGAGAAGGGTGCGTTCACGGGTGCGGCGGCGAGCAAGCCCGGCAAGTTTGAACAGGCTGAGGGCGGCACTGTGTTTCTGGACGAAATCGGTGACGTGCCCACAGCCGTACAGGTGAAGCTGCTGCGGATCCTGCAGGAACGGGAGTTCGAGCGCCTGGGCAGCAACAAAACGCGGCAGATTGACGTCCGGGTGATCGCCGCGACGAACGTGGACCTACGGCGCGCATTGGAGGAAGGCAACTTCCGCGAAGACCTCTACTACCGCCTGAACGTATTCCCCCTGACAATCCCTGCGTTGCGGGAACGCGCCGAGGACATACCCGTTCTGGCGGAGAGTTTCCTGCGCAAATTTGCGCGGGAGCTGGGTTCGCAGGTGGAAGGCATTTCTGAGGCGGCGAATCAGAAGCTGATGGAGTATCACTGGCCGGGCAACGTACGAGAACTGGAGAATGCGATTGAGCGCAGCCTGCTGTATGCGACCGGAACGTTGCTGCAGCCCGAGGATATCCGTCTGGATCATGCGCCGAGGAAGGCGGTGCCCGGTGCAGGCGGAAACGGGAATGGGGCGGCCGTCGTCAACGATTTTCTGCCTGAGGGCGTCTCCCTGGAGGAACACGAACAGCAATTGATCCGGGAGGCGCTGCGCCGGGCGGCGGGCAACAAGAGCCAGGCGGCGCGGTTGCTGGGTCTCTCCCGCAACGCTCTGCGCTATCGCCTGTCGCAGATGGGCCTCGAGTAGCCCTTCAAGCCTCGCGGCGCTCGTGCCAGAGCTTTAGGAACGTGCTGGCGAGGATGACTCCTCCGCCGGCGAGTGCTCTCGAGGCCGGCCGTTCCCCGTGGAAGAACCACGTGAAGATGGGATTGCAGACAGGTTCGAGCAGCAGCAGCGTGGACGCTTCAAAAGCCTGCACCTGTTTCATCCCTCGCGTCAGCAGCATGTAAGCCAGTCCGATCTGCAGGATGCCCAGGTAGAGCAGCACGGCCGTATCGGTAGCCGTAATGGAGGGGATGGGCAAGGCCATCGGCATGGAGATCGCGAAGGCCAAGGCATTGCCGGCCGCGACAGTCGCGAGCGCTCCACCCTGGTTGCCGGGCGTATGAGCCATCCAACGCAGGCCGGCCAGCGTGAACGCATAGGCGGCTCCCGAGATCGCGGCATAGATATTGCTCAGAGCCGGGTTGGGCGCCGTCACAAGGGGATTCTCCACTCCCGTGAAGAAAAGAGTCATGCCGGCGACCAGGGCGATGGTGAAGACGATGTCCCGTGCGTGGATACGCTCCTTCAGAAACAACGGCCCTATGAGCAGCAGGTAGGCCGGCGCCGTGGATTGCAGGAAGATGGCGTTGGCGGAAGTCGTGAGTTTGATCGCCAGTACATAGCTCACCAGCGTCGCCGCATAGGCGAGACCCACAGGCCACACTCGCCAGGTCCATCCCTTTCGCGCTTCCGGCACGAGGGCGAGCAGCGCGACAGCCGCGACGATGCTGCGCAATCCGGCCGTCTGCCAGCCGCCCAGAGTGGTCGCCTTGATGGCCGCGCCACCGGTGGAGAAGAGCAGCGCAGCCCCCAGAACCATTCGAACGGCTGAGAAAAATGTGGCTCACTGGTTTGGGCAGCTCCAGAATAGGAGAGTCTAGCAGTCCGCCGTATCGCGATAGGATATTCGGGAGAGCTGAGTCTGAATGATTGATCTCAAGGAACATCCCCATCGCCGATTGAACCCGTTGACCGGAGAATGGGTTCTCGTCTCGCCGCACCGCACAAAACGCCCCTGGCAGGGGCAGGTGGAGAAGGTGCCGGCGGAAACCCGGGCATCGTACGATCCGAAGTGCTACCTCTGTCCAGGCAATGAACGTCCGGCGGCCACCGGAACCCGGCCTATTCCGGAACATTCTCATTCGACAACGACTTTCGCGGCGCTCATCCCGGGCAGTCCCCTGGGTCAGGTGGCTCCACACCCTCTCCTGCAGGCCGACGGCGTGTCAGGCATCTGCCGGGTGATCTGTTTTTCACCCAGGCACGATCTTCACCCTGGCTGAGTTGTCGGTCGACGAGATCGTTCAGGTTGTGAACGCCTGGACCGATCAATACGTCGAACTGAATGCCACGCCGGGCATCGGGTATGTTCAGATCTTCGAAAACCGCGGCGAAATGATGGGGTGCTCGAACCCGCATCCGCACTGCCAGATCTGGGCGAGTTCCGCCATCCCCGACGAGGTGGCCCCGGGAGTCGGCGATGCAGGAGGCGTATTTCCAGAAGAATGGGCGTACATTGCCTGGGAGAGTATATTCGATTCGAGCTCTCTGCTGGTGAGCGGCTGGTCTGCGTCAACGAACATTTCGTTGCCCTTGTGCCGTGGTGGGCCGTATGGCCGTTTGAAACGATGGTCGTCAGCCGGCGCGCTGTGTCAGGCCTGGATGAACTGACGGTGCCCGAGCGCAGCGGTCTGGCGGACATCCTGAAGCAACTCACGACACGCTACGACAATCTGTTCGAAGTATCGTTCCCCTATTCGGCGGTTTTCCACCAGCGGCCGGCCGCGGGCAATAGAGAAGCCTGGCACTTGCACGCTCATTACTATCCGCCCCTGCTAAGGTCGGCCACGGTGCGCAAATTCCTGGTTGGGTATGAGCTGCTGGCGTTCCCGGAACGGGACATCACGCCAGAGGCCGCGGCGCTGCGGTTGCGTGAGCTAAGCGATATTCATTTCAAATCAAAGATCTGACGAGCCCCATCATGCATTTGATGCGAACTACCGGCAGAGCACTGGTTGTCCTGACGATGCTGGCGTGCGCCGCCATCGCGCAGCCGGCGTTCTATCTGAAATCCGGCGATCGCGTTGTCTTCTACGGCGACAGCATCACGGATCAGAGGCTGTACACCACATTTGTCGAGACCTTTGTCCGGACTTCGGTTCCCGGGGCTGAACGTCAGCTTCGTCCATTCCGGCTGGGGCGAGATGTTGTCACTGGCGGTGGCGGCGGGCCAGTTGGTTCTCCGATTGCGCCGCGACGTCGCGGTGTACAAGCCGACCGTGGTCACGATCATGCTCGCATGAATGATGGCCGTTACCGGCCGTTCGACCAGGCGGTTTTCGACTGGTACAAGACGGGCTTTGAGCTGATGGTTCAGGATCGAAGTCGCTGGCGCCGGGGCTCGCATTACGCTGATCCGGCCGTCTCCATACGACGAAGTGACGCCCCCACGGCCGGCGGCGGGTACAATCCGGTCCTGGTCGACTAGTTCGGAGACCTGCTGCAGGAGATGGCCTCCAAACAGAGCATGCAGGTGGCGGACCTCAATGCGCCGGTTGTTTTAAAGATGCTGGAATGGGCGCAAGCCACCAACGCCGAACTCGCTGGCGCGCATCATTCCGGACCGCGTTCATCGGGCGCCCCCGGCCACCTGATTATGGCGGCAGCGCTGTTGGATTCCTGGGGCGCGCCCGGGATAGTGAGCGAAGTCGAAATCGACGCCAAGGCGCTGAAGCTGGTCTCCGGCAAGAACACCTCCGTCACCGGATTGTCCGGATCGAATGGACTGACCTGGAGCCAGATGGACAACGCCTTGCCCATGCCGGTGGACCTCAATGATGCAGCGACCGCCCTGGCCGTGAAGTCCGCCGACTTCCTCGAAAAGCTGGACAAGGAATCGCTCAAGGTCAGCGGGCTGAAGCCGGGCCACTATGCTCTGCGAATTGATGGACTGCAGGTGGCCGTGTTTACGGCCGAGCAACTGGCCGAGGGGCTGAAATCTCGCCGCATGGCCCACGCCGATGATGCGGCAGGCCAGCGATGTTCACGCCCTGACACTGAAGCGGACAGGCATCCACAACACGCGCTGGCGGACCATCGAAGTGCCTCTGGAAGCCATTCACCTGGCGGGCGCAAAGGTAGCCATGGACGCTCTGGACACCCTTGATACGGAACTGGAAGCAAGGCAAAGGGCCGCGGCTATTCCGGTTGCCCGCAAGTATGAACTTGTTTCCGTCACGGCTGACGAGGCCGGATTCCGGCCGGCTTCACGCCCATCTTCAATGGGAAAGACACGGCTGGCTGGGGACATCAGCACCACCAATCATCATGGCACGACGTCGGACTGGCATGTGGAGGATGGCCGTCCTCGTCGGTATGAGAAACCGGCAGGCAAGGGCGGAGATCCGCTCCACCGACAAGAAGTACAAGAACTTCGAAGTTCTATCTGGAGTTGAACGAATCGACTGGGGCTGCGACGGCGGTCTGTTCTGCGTTCCAGTGAGCGCGGAGAAGCATACCAGGTCATGCTGGACTACCGCGAAGGCGGAACCCTGGGCGGCGTTCTTGATGGAGAGCGGTTGAAGGATGTGAAGGGCTCCAGTGTCCAGGACTGGGAAGAAGTACTAAGAGCGCGGCGCAGTGGAGCTCATCGGGCTCGGATTGAGGGGGAGCTCCCGCGCATCTCGGTTTGGATGAACGGCACTCTGGGTGACGCAGTGGTCAGATCTCGTGAACCACTCCGTGGACGGTGCTCCGGACGGGATGATCGCGGTTCAGGTGCATGGCGGAACCGAGATCTGGAAGGCGGGCGGCAAGCAGAAGTTCCGGAATATTGCGGTGCGCGAACTTCCCTAGTTCGAGGAGATTATTTGGGCTTGGCTCCTGCCGTCTCGGCGATCAGTTTACGCAAGTCGTCGAGGCGGCCCTTGATGACCGCATTCGCCGGGTCCTCCTGCACCTGCAGGGTGGCCCGGCGTTCTGCTTCCCGGTAGTCATCCATCGCTGCCGCGGTTTCGCCTGCCTGCTGGTAGATGTCCCCTCTGGATTTCAGAAATGTGACGAGGCCGTACCCGAACTGCCGGTTCTGCGGATCTCTCTGGTAAAGACTCCGGAGGGTGTCGATGGCGGGGTTCAGTACGGCCACGGCCTCTTTTGGGCGGCCCAGCGTCATGAGTGTCGCCGCCTGACCCCGGACCAGGGTAGTCCGGATCCGCATATTGGCCAGAGACGAGTTCTCCATGGCGTCCATCCGGTCCAGCGCCTCGATCGAGCGGCGGTACCAGGGCAGCGCCTCCTCATTCCGGCCATAATCCTGCATGCACTGGCCTAATTTCATGCAGGCGATGCTCACCCCACGCCGGGCGCGCGTGAGCACCTCGGGGGCGATGTCCGTTCGCTTGGAGAGCGCCTCGACCGTCGCCAATTGACTCTTAAAGGCGGCGATGGATCCCTCTGTCGAGGACGATTCCCGTGCCGATGCCCGCCAGGTGATCGCCCAGAGTGCCGCGAGCGCCCAAAGCTCCACCAGGATCTCAGCGGAATTCGGGACTCGGGCATCCAGCGCTTCCAGCAGACGGATGCAATGGCGCATGTACTCCACACCCTTGGTGTATCCCCGAGTATGCGGTGACCTCACCAAGGCTCGAATACAAGATTGCGCGCGACTTCTCCAGCGGAACGGGCCCGGAGCCTTCCGGGATGTCTTTCAGCAGTTCCAGGCCGCGACGGTAGGTCTCCAGCGCCTTTTTCGGTTTCACCGATGTTGGTCGAATACGGATTTCCGTACAGGTTGCCCAGCCTGGAGTAAGCTTCGGCCAGTTCGCCCAGAATCTGTGGATCGCCCGTGGCCTCCTTGGCGAGGTTCTCGTAGTGGGCTAACGATTTCGTAATCAGCAGCTTCTGGGCGGATGTGGAGCCCGGCACGTCCTTGACGATGTCAAAGAGATCGAAGAGACTCAACCGGGCGAGGTCCCTCACCTGGACAAACCGCTTCTCCGCTCGCAGCCGCTCCGCCGTCGCAATGCGGGCTTCCCAGAGAGTCGTGATGAGGCCGGCGATGAGCAGCAGGACGGCGATGGTGCTGGAAGCACCCCCATTCTGTGTCGGCGGACAGCAACTTGCCCAGCCGGTAGGTGGCCGTCTGGGGGCGCGCCAGAATGGGCCGTCCTTCCAGGAAGGACTGCAGGTCCGCGTCAAACTGTTCGACGCTGGCATAGCGTTCCTGCGGGTCCTTGCAGAGCGCTTTGGCCACAATGAGGTCGAGGTCGCCGCTCAGTTCCTTCCGGAGCGCCGGCGACTGAACGGCCTGGCTGGCGGGGGGCACTCCTCGTTCTGGATTGCCACAAACCACTCGGCTACGGTTCGCTGGGTGGTGCTGTAGGGGCTGCGGCCGCAGAGCAACTCGAAGAGCATGACGCCCAGGGAGTAGACGTCGGATTGGGGCGTTGACCAGCTTGCCGAGTGCCTGTTCCGGACTGGCGTACCTGGGCGTCATCATGACCGCGGTGGTGGAAGTCAGTTCACCGTCGTCAGGTTCGTCCACAAGTCTTGGCGATGCCGAGTTGAGCAGTTTCACATCGCCGCTGGTCGCCACCATCACGTTCGAAGGCTTCAGGTCCCGGTGAATCACCATGTTGTGGTGGGCGTAGCTGACGGCGGCACAGACGTGGCGGAAGACTCCGAGGTGTGCCCGGATGCCGAGGTTTCTGCTGTTGCAGTAAGCATCCAGCGGCTGGCCCTCGACGAATTCCCGATCATGATCAGGAACGGCATGCCGTCCGGAGAAAGACTGCCGTCCAGAAGCCGGGCGATGTTGGATGTTCCAGGCCGGCCAGGATCTGCCGCTCCGCCAGAAACCTCCGCCGGAGATGTTCCGATTGGAATCCACGTCGGAGGAGCTTGGTGGTGGTCTTTTTGTGGAACTGGTCGTCGGCGCGATAGGCCAGGTAGACATCGCCCATCCCGCCGGAGGCCAAAGCCTGGTCAATGCGCCAGACGCCAAGCATGGTACCGATTGACCGGAGATCGGTGGAAGTGGGGAGGTGCGTTCGATCAGGGATGCCAGGGCACTCGGATTCTCGAAGAGTGCGTCGGCCGCCGACGTGGCGTCAATCAGCCGCAGGACGGCGTTCAGCATCACGTCATCGCCGGCACAAACCTGGCTCAGATAGGAGGTGCGCTGGTCCTTGGGCAAGGCCCGGGCTTCATGAAAGAGTTGCTCGACGCGTTGCCAGCGCGAATCCGTCATACTTTCTATAGCGGATCAGAGCGATGAGTTTCCATCTGTATTTGAAGCCAACTCTTTGCAAAAGCCCAATCCCGTTCCACCGTGGCCCGGCCAACGTTCAGAATGCCGGCAATTTCGTGCTCGGTGAGACCCGCGAAGAACTTCATCTCGACGACGCGTGCTTTTCGGGCGTCCAGTGCCTCGAGGCGGGCTAGTGCCTGGTTCGATGGCCAGAATATCCATGTCCGGATCTGGTGAAGGCAATCGCGTCCTTCATTTCGACCTGGACCGCGCCGCCGCCTCGGCGTTGCGCCTGGCGGGCGCGCGCATGATCCACCAGAATGTGCCGCATGACCGTGGCCGAGACCGCAAAGAAGTGGCCGCGATCCCGGATGTCTATGGCGCTCTGACCGATCAGGCGAACGTAGAGCGTGCGCCAACCAGGGCAGTCGGCTGCAGGGTGTTCGGATTCTGTTCCCTGGAAAGCGCGCGGCGAGCCAAGGCGCGCAGTTCATCATAGACCTGCGACATCAGCCTGTCTGAGCGCTCGAAGCTGCTGTCGCTCCAGCGCCTGAGCAGTTGAACCGTATCGTCCGGTGGAGACCCAGGAGAGGACATGATTTTGAGGAGCCCGAGGAACCCCTGACGAGGGTACGAGCATAACAAGGATCGGAATCGCCGTGGGTGGGGTGATGGTGCCCGGCGGGATTCCACGCTTAGTTGGATGAGGTGATCGGCTCCGGAAGCCGGTCAGATTCCGGAGTATCCAATTACGGTCAGATTCTTCTCGCCGCCCTCCCCAGAGGGCGCGCCGACGCATATTCTATGGCTCGACGCGGGCTCTTCTGCGCTAACGTGTGATTCGATGCGGATCCTTCAACCGGTACTTTGGTCGAAAGGGACCTTTCTGACGCCTCAACACCTGCAGGCGCAGGACCGGTTTATCAGAAGTCGCTACATTCCGGCGCCGAGGCACTGCACTACCGGCCGTGGAGCTTCCTGTTCGTGAACCCTGGATCGACGAGGCTCTCAATGGCGGTGCCGCGGGGCTGCGCGAGGCCTGCGGCCTGTTCCCGGACGGGTCCCCCTTTGAGATCCCTGGCGCGGATCCGCGCCGCCGGCGAAGCCCTTGGCCGAGTACTTCCGCCCGGGGCAGGAGTCTTTGGATATCTTTCTGGCGATTCCGGAGTATCGCGAGAATACGGTGAACGTTTCCGTGCCCGGCCGCGGGCTCGACACCCGCTACCTGGCCGAAGTGGCGTTGTTTCGAGACCAGAACAATGGCCAGACCGAGCGGCCCGTGCAGGTAGCCCGGAAAAACCTGCGGATTCTTGTCGAGGGAGAGAACCGGCAGGGACACTCCCTGCTGAAACTGGCGCGGGTCCGGAAGACTGCCGCCGACACGCTGGAGTTCGATCCGCGCTGTGTGCCGCCGTTGCTGGATATCCGTGCCAGCGAAACCGTCGTGGCTGCCGCGCGGCGCCTGCTGGAGATCCTTTCGGCAAAGAGTTCCATGCTCAGCGCCCTGCGCCGTCAGAAGAACCAGAGTCTGGCGGAGTTCACGGTAGGCGACATCGCCAACTTCTGGCTGCTGTATTCCGTGAACTCGCATCTGCCGGGGTTGCGCCATCTCTACGAAACGAGAGGCGGACATCCGGAGGAGCTCTTCGCCCTCATGCAGTCGCTGGCCTCCGTCCTGACCACGTTTTCGCTGGAGGTTCAATCCAGAGATCTGCCATCCGACGATCACGACGATTTGGGCGAACGCCTGGCTGCGCTCGAGTCGGTCCTGATGCATCTTCTGGAGACCGTGGTTCCCAGCAACTTCGTCTCGCTGCCGCTACGGATGGTGCGTCCCTCGATTTATGGCGCGACCCTGAACGAGGAGAAATATCTTCAGAACACCAAGCTATACCTGGCGGTGGCGGCGGATCTCGGCGAGGCGGAGCTGATGGTGAAAGGACCGCAGCTGATCAAGGTTTGTTCCGCCACGCATATCGAGCATCTGGTTCGGCAGGCGTTGCCGGGTGTGCCCATGACCCATCAGGTCGCGCCCCCCAGTTCAATCCCGGTGAAGTTGAACTACCAGTATTTCAGCCTGAGCCAGTCCGGCCTCGCCTGGGAAGCGATTGAACGGGCCCGAAACCTGGCCGTCTATGTGCCCGGCGACTTTCCGAACCCGAAGCTGGAACTGATAGTTCTGTTGCCTACTTCTTAAAAACCAGTACCACTACCGTGATCAACAGCAGGATGAGCAGGAAGCTGAGTACCGCGACCAGAATTCCAAGCAGATTGCTCTTGGGTGGTGGGGCAGGCAGCGGAACGGCGGCGGATGTTGGCACGGAATTCATGGGGGAGCCGGGCGCATGTCTCCCACTGCTGGAGATGAGGACCTTGCAGGACGCGAGTGAATTCGCTGGGTCCGGCCGGCCTCGCGGGTTGCGCCACAGGCAGAGAGCCGGGCTGGTCCGATCCGGAGAACAAACCGGTTGCGCCCGCCGGCAGGGGCGAATGCGCGGGAGGAGCGACTGGATGGCTCTGAGCCGGCAATCCGTGCTGGTCCTTGCCGAACTGGATCGTGAAGTCGCTGGGTCCGCTGAACGGGCGGCTGGCGGGATCGGCTGGCGGCGGGGCCAACGAGCCTCTTTCGATCTGTTCCACCGGCAGGGGATTCGCGCTGAAAGACGATCCGAAGAACTTCGCGAATTCACCATCCTCCTGGCTCGACGCAGGCGGCGCCGGCTGGAACGGAGCCTGATCGAACTGGGGCCGGTAAGCAGGTGGCTGAGGGACCGGCGGTTTTGGTGCTTCGTTCACTACGGAGCGGTAAGGCGGTTGCGGCTGGAAGGATGGCTGATCGGCAGGCTGGGCCGGAGGCCCGCCGAACATGCGGGTGAAATCCCCTGGCGTTTGTGCGGCGGGGGCGGCTGCGCGAAGGTCGGCGCGGGTGCAGCCGCTGGAGGCGTCGCCGCAGGAGCCGATGGTTCAAACAACTTGGTGAACTCTCCGGCCACGGAATCCGCAGGCGCCGGTTGAGCCGCATGCTGCAACTGCGGGTTCACGAACATTCGGGTGAACTCGCCGGGCTCCTTCGGCGGTCGCCTGTGGCGTGGGCACGCTGTGAATGGGGGGTGGAGGCGGTAGGCAACGGTGGGGGTTGAGGGATGGCCACGGTGGGTGTCGGCGCCGCCTCTTCCACTGCGCCGCCCGCGCCCAGTTTGGTACGAACCGATTGATCAAGATCGGAGAAATTCTCGTCGTTCATGGTCACCACGAACGGTGGTTCGGCGGTGTCCTGGACCTCAACCACCACACCCATCAACGCGGCCCGAATCTGTCTGCATCTTCTTCTCCTCAGGTCAAGGAGGAGCGGTGACTTCCGGCTTTCCTCGCCCATACCCCACAAGTGGAGCAGCATGTTCCGCCCGGTTTGAATCTCCCGGGCCTGGAACGACTTCGGTTCTCCGTTTCGGACGACTTCGTCAACTCATATCTGCTTATAGAAGCTCATGGTTCCTGCCGCCTCGATCGAGTACGTATTATAAGTCTCGCGGAGGAGACGGCTCGCCAGAAAATGGAGTGCATATGAAGACGCTGAGCCGTGTGGTCTGGTCAGAAGGGATGCATCTCGGGCCCCAGCATTTCCAAGGCTCAAAATCGCTATTTCGAGAATCTCGTCCACTTCACGGCGGCGAACCTGGCATACGAGCCGTGGGGTCTTGCCGCGTTTCAGCTGGACCGGGAGGCGATACGCAATGGGTTAGTTTCCCTGATCCATGCCAGCGGACTTTTCCCCGACGGGCTCGCCTTCGCGGTCCCCGATCCGGATGCCATCCCGGCCACTCGGGCCATTGCCGAGGTTTTCCCTCCGATGCGCGAGTCGGTGGACGTGTTCCTGGCCATTTCCCCGTTTCAGGAGATCAGCGCCAACTGTGCGTCACTGAACAGGTGGAGCCGGGCCTTCGCTACGCACCACAGACGGTGGACATGCCGGATGAACTCACCGGGATGGACTCCAAGCAGTTGCGGCTGGCGCGCAAGAACCTGCGGATCCTGGTGGAATCGGAGCTCGACGGCGAACTCGCCATCCCCATTGCCAGGGTGCGCCGGGACGCCGCCGGGCAATATGTCTATGACGCCAACTTCGTCCCGCCTGTCCTGCGCATCCAGGGCAGTGAGCGGCTGATGGTGCTGCTTCGCCGCCTGGTCGAGATCCTGGACGAGAGAGCTGGGCCGTCGCCAAGCCGAAGGATCCTTCGGCAGGTACCGCGGGCGGTTTTTCGGCGCAGGGGATCAGCAATGCGTGGTTCCTGCATTGCGTCAACGCGTCCCTTACTCCTCTGCGGCACCTGTGTTTCAGCAAATCGGGGCATCCTGAAGAACTTTATACGGAGATGGCGCGTCTGGCCGGGTCGTTATGCACGTTCGGCCTGGATTCCCATCCGGCAAGCCTGCCGCTGTACAACCACGCTAAACTGGCCGAATGCTTCGATACCCTCGACCACCACATCCGCACGCACCTGGAACTTGTTGTGCCGAGCAACTGCGTCGGGATCCCGCTGACAAAGTCGGCTGACTACTTCTGGGATGGCCAGGTCGCGGACTTCGAGGACATTGGTGCACTCCCGCTGGATCTTCGCCATCCGCTCCAGGATCGGGGAAGCCGAACTGATCACCGCCACCCCCCGGCTTGTGAAGGTCTGCTCGAAGGAATTTGTTCCGAAACTCGTGTCCCGAGCCCTGCCTGGAATGACTCTGAAGCACATGCCCGTGCCGCCGCCCGCGATCAACCCCCGCGTCGACTACCAGTACTTTACTGTGGATAAGGCAGGACCATGCTGGGAACACATCGTCCAATCCCGCCAGGTGGGCGTTTACGTTCCCGGCGAATTGCCCGATCCTGAGATAGAGCTGTTGGTTGTCCTGGAGTCATAAAGAAGGAGCCGGAGCCCCGTCAAACGCCTATGAACGCAACGCCCACGGCAGTCCCGTCACCGGAAAGCACGCCACATCGCCGCAACGAGAATCTTGCATTGGCTTTCCAGGAGATGATCACGGCGGTGGTGCGCCTGCGGTCGAACCGCCAGGCTGTCAATGATGCTGAGTCGTTTCGGAACCAGGTAAGGCAGGCGATCCGGCTGGCTGATCAGGAAGGGCGAAAACTGGGCTACACCGAGGACGATATCCGTCTGGGCGTCTTCGCCGTGGTGGCGTTTCTGGATGAGTCCGTCCTCAACCTTCAGAATCCTGTGTTCGCTGACTGGGTTCGAAAACCCATGCAGGAGGAACTCTTCGGCCGGCACACGGCGGGCGAGATCTTCTTTGAGCAGCTTCAGCACTTGCTGGGCCGCCGCGAAACCACGGAACTGGCGGATCTGCTGGAGGTCTATCAGCTCTGCTTGCTGCTGGGATTTGTGGGGAAATACTCCATTAGCGGACGCGGTGAACTCAGGGCGATTATCGAGGCGGTGAACGACAAGATCCGGCGTATTCGTAAGCCTCGCGGGGAGATCTCACCGGCGTGGCAGGTGCCCGAGCAGAAGTTCACTCAAGGCGGTGGGGATCCCTGGGTGAAACGCCTGCAGTGGGCGGCGTTGGGCACCGGCATTCTCGTGCTGCTGCTGTTTGTCATCTACAAGTTTTTCCTGGGCTCGGGGCTGACTTCGCTCCAGGGTCTGGTGCGCTGAGGCAACGATGCTTCCGACCTCTTATTACTTCATTGCCGCCTTCGGCATGGTGTCGTACCTGATTCTGACCTGGTTTCTGGTCGACCTCCTGAAACTTCCTTATTCCACTGTCTGGATCGCCCGGATTGTGCTCTCGGCCCTCGGGCTGCTTGTCGGCGGCCTCATTCTTTGGTGGAAGGCCAAGCGCGGAGTCGTGGCCAGTGACGGCGGCGCGGTGCCGCTTCCAGCGGCATCGGAAGAGATGGACCCTCTCTTCCGGGATGCGGAGTCCCGCCTGGCGGCATCCACCCTGGGCCACGATGCCAAGGTCGGCACCTTGCCGGTGATCCTGGGCATCGGAGATCCGGGCTCTGCCAAGACCTCCAGTTTTGTCAACTGCGGCGCTGAGCCCGAACTGATCGGCGGCCACGTTTATCAGGAAGGCTACATTATCCCCACCCGTTCGGTGAACCTGTGGTTCGCTCGCAACGCCGTGATGGTGGAAGCAGGCGGCCAGGTCTTCTCCGACGCCAATCGATGGAACGCGCTGCTACAGCGTCTGCGCGCCGCGCGGCTGCATTCGTTGTTCTCCAGGAAGCCGCAGGCGCCGCGGTCGGCGGTTGTCTTCTTTGATGCCGAGTCGTTTCTCAAAGCCGGAGCGCAGGAGAATGCCACCGTAGTTGCCCGCCGCCTGAACGCCCGTCTCGGCGAAGTCAGCCGCACCCTGGGTGTGCAACTGCCCGTCTACGTCATCTTCACTCGCTGTGACAGGATCCCGTTCTTCGCGGAGTTTGTTGGGAATTTCTCCGAAGAAGAATCCCGCCAGGTGGTGGGCGCCACAGTCCCCATGGCCTTCAACGCCCGGTCTGGCGTGTATGCGGAAGAGGAAATCCGCCGGCTCACCACGGCCTTCCACGACATCTTTCTGGGGTTGGCCGACCAGCGCCCCGTGCAACTCGCGCGGGAAACCAACGCCGGGCGTCTGCCCGGGGTTTACGAGTTCCCTCGCGAATTCCGCAAGATCCGGGCGCTGGCTGTGCAGTTCATGGTGGACCTCTGCCGTCCCAGCCAGTTGCAGACCAGCCCTTATCTGCGCGGCTTCTACTTCTCCGGGGTCCGGCCGGTGGAGGTGCGGGAAGTCGTTCAGGCGCCTAGGCTGCAGGAAGGCTCCTCGCGATCCGCTGGAGCCACCGGCATATTTTCGCTCCATGGTGACAAGGGAGAAGCGGCCGAACAGCCTCGCCAGAGTGTTCAATCCCGGAGGGTTCCGCAATGGGTCTTCCTCAGCCGGCTGTTCAATGAGGTAATCCTGCGGGATCAGGCCGCCTTCCAGGCCAGCGCCCAGGGTGCGGGGAAAGACAATGCCCGGCGCCTGATCCTGGCATTGGCTACGGGGTTGGCGCTGGTGCTGGGTGCCGGATGGACCACCTCGTACTTCGCCAATCGAAATCTGCAAAAACAGGTGTCCGAGGCGGTTGCCGGTATCGGATCGGTCTCCGGAGGCGGTCAGGATCTGGCTCCGCTCGATGCGCTGAAGCGTCTGGATTCCCTGCGTGAGAATGCCGAACTCCTGTCTCGCTATAGCAGGGAAGGTGCCCCCTGGAGCCTGCGCTGGGGTCTCTACACCGGAGACGACCTGCTGCCGACCGTGCGCCGTCTGTACTTCAGCCGGTTCAATCAATTGATGTTCGGGGCCACCCAGGCGGACCTGCTGGACCACATCAGGAAGCTGCCTTCCAGCCCTGGTCCCTCGGATGAGTACTCAGTTACTTACGACGCATTGAAGGCCTACCTCATCACCACCTCGCACCATGAGAAGAGTACGAAGCTGTTTCTGTCGCCACTCCTGCTCAAACGGTGGTCGGGCCAGCGCACGGTCGACCCCGAGCGCCGGCTGCTCGCCCAGAAGCAGTTCGACTTTTACAGTGAGGAGCTGAAGTTCGCCAATCCCTTCAGTTCAGAGAACGACACGCTCGCCATCGAGAGGGCACGCAAATTCCTGGCGCAGTTCGCGGCGACTGAGCGCATCTACCAGTTCATGCTCGCCGAGGCCGGACGCCGGAATCCCCCCATCAACTACAACCGCCAGTTCGCCGGCTCGGCCCAGGTGATCATCAACGGGAAGGATGTGGCGGGTGCGTTTACGAAGGATGGCTGGGTTTTCATGCAGGACGCCATCAAGAACTTCGAACGCTTCTTTGCCGGTGAAGAATGGGTTCTTGGTTCGCAGACTTCGGCCGCGCTCGATCGAGCCAAAGTCGAACCGGAGCTGCTTGCCCGGTACCAGGCAGATTTCATCGGCAACTGGCGGGAGTACCTCAAGAACTCCACCGTGCTGAGATACGCCAGCGTGGACGACGCCGCGCGCAAACTGGGCATGATGTCGAACAACACCTCCTATCTGCTGGCGTTGTTCTGTCTGGCCAGTGTCCACACCTCGGCGGCGACGAACGGCGACATCAAGTCTGCCTTCCAGCCGGTCCAGTATGTGACGCCGCCGGCCTGTCCTGACCGCTACATCGAGGCGGCGAATCAGAACTACATGAATAGCCTGGTTGCGCTGCAGTCTTCTCTCGAGCAGGTGGTGCGGTCGAAGAATCCAGCCGACCCTTCCGTCAATGCGACTTTGCAGGAGGCGTCGCGCGCCAAGACGGCCGCCCGCCAGGTGGCGCAAAGCTTCCGCATCGACAAAGAGGGTCACGTCGAGCAGATGGTCCAGAAGCTGATGGAAGATCCCGATCACGTACGTGGAAGCCCTGCTCGGCCGCCTAGGCCCGGCTCAGATCAACGGAGAGGCGCGCCGCTTCTGCGTCGATTTCCAGGGCATGGTCAACAAGTATCCTTTCAATACCGCATCGCAGAACGATGCGAGCCTGGAAGAGATCAACGCCGTCTTCAAGCCCGGCAGTGGCTCGCTGTGGATGTTCTACGAGCAGACACTGAAGAATCATCTGGTCCGCCAGGGATCCACGTTCGTCTCGGGTGGCAACGACACCAGCATCCGGATGACCCCGCAGTTCCTCCGGTTCTTCAATCGCGCGGTGGCCTTCAGTGACGCCTTGTATCACAGCGGCGGCGCGCAGGATCCGCAACTCAGCTATACGCTGAAAGCACTTCCGGCCGAAGGAATTCAGGGCCTGACCCTGACCTTGGACGGTCAGACTCTCAAGTCCACCGGAGCCGGCGGGCAACAGGCGTCCTTCCAGTGGCCTGCCCTGCGCACCCGTGAGGCGCGCCTGGCCGGCAGCCTCGGCGGCACCGATTTGGGATTCCTCAGCTACAACGGTCTCTGGGCGGTCTTCCGCTTCTTCGGAGACGCCGATCGCTGGCAGGCGTCCGGCAGCGGATACAACTTTGAATGGGTGCCGCGCCAGGGCCAATCCGGCCAACCAATGACACTGTCCACCGGTAAGCCACTGACAGTAAGGTACTTTCTGGATATGGGCACCACCGCGCCCATCTTCCAAAAGAATTATTTGTCCGGCTTCCAATGCGTGAGTCAAGCCGCCCAGTAATTGCGCTTGAACATTTGAAGCGACACCGAGGGGTTCCTGATTCCTTTCAGGAAGAGCTTCAGGTCAAGCCGCAGTAGACAGCGAGCCTAGTAGGGAAGGCTCGCCTGGCCGGAGGAACATCATGCCAAGAGAGAGTGTCCATGCGAAGTTGGAACGCGTGCGTCCGCCGCGTGTCCATGTGACATACAACGTTGAGGTCGGTGACGCTGTCGAGATCAAGGAAATCCCATTCGTGATGGGGGTACTCGGTGACTTCAGCGGCCAACCAGAAGAGCCGCTGCCGCGCATCCGGGAAAGGCGCTTTGTCGAGGTGACGCCCGATAACTTCGACGGCGTGCTGGCCAGCATGAAACCCCGTGTGGCGTTCACGGTCGAGAATAAGCTCAGCGACGATCCGAATGCCGGCAAGATCGGCGTGGACCTCCGCTTCTCCAGCATCGAGGACTTCGAGCCGGAGAAGGTCGCCCGCCAGGTGAACCCGCTCCGCGAGCTTCTCGAACTGCGTACCAAGCTCAGCGATCTGCGCGGCACTCTGCAAGGCAACGAGAAGCTGGAGAAGCTGCTCCAGGATGTTCTCGGCAACTCGGAGAAGATGCAGCAGATCAAGGACGAGATGGATAGCGCTGAGGGAGGCGAATCCAATGGCTAAGCCGAAACCCGCGGCAGCTTCCGCTGCCCAAAGCGTAACTGTGGAGAAGACAAAGCAGCCTGGTCTCCTCGATCAGATCGTGGATCAGGGCCGCATGGCGCGCGACCCCGCGCAACGCCAATGGGGCAAATCGCTGGTGAGCGAATTCGTCAACCAGATTCTGCAGGGCGAAATGACCGTGTCGCACGATCTGGAGGCGATGATCAACCAGCGCATCTCTCAGATCGACCACCTGCTGTCACTCCAGTTGAACGAGATTCTCCACCACGAGAAGTTCCAGCAGCTCGAGTCGACCTGGCGCGGCCTGCGCTACCTGCTGGATCAGTCCGAAACCGGCACCCAGCTCAAGATCAAGGTTCTGAATGTTGGCAAGAAGGAACTGCTGCGCGACCTTCAGCGCGTGCCCGAGTTCGACCAGAGCCAGACCTTCAAGAAGGTCTACGAGCAGGAATTCGGAGTCTTCGGCGGCGAACCGTTCGGCGGCCTGATCGGCGACTACTACTTCGGCCGCGGTCCGGAAGACATCGAACTTCTGGAACGCATGTCGCAGGTGGCTGCGGCGGCGCATGCTCCGTTCATCTCCGCTGCCTCACCGGAATTGTTGAACCTGGAAGATTTCACCCAGCTCGACAATCCGCGCGATCTCGCGAAGGTGTTTGACACCACGGATTACGCCCGCTGGAAGGGCTTCCGCATGAACGAGGACTCGCGCTACGTCTGCCTGACCATGCCGCGCGTGCTGATGCGCGTGCCCTATGGCCGTGAGACCAAGCCTGTGGACGAGTTCGCCTACGAGGAGAATGTCGACGGGCTGACGCACGATCGTTACCTGTGGGGCAATGCAGCCTACGCGCTGGGCTCCAAGATGACGCAGGCGTTTGCGCGCTACGGTTGGTGCGCGGCTATCCGCGGTGTGGAAGGCGGCGGCCTGGTGGAAGGCCTGCCAGTACACACTTTCTCCACGGATGACGGCGACACTGTCATGAAGTGCCCCACCGAAACGATCATCACCGATCGTCGCGAGAAAGAATTGGCCGACCTGGGGTTCGCTCCGCTGGTCCATTGCAAGGGCACCGATTACGCGGCCTTCTTCAGCGTCCAGACCTGCCAGAAGCCGAGGTTGTACGACAAACCGGAAGCCAATGCGAATGCGCGGCTCTCCGCCCAGTTGCCGTACCTGATGGCCGTCAGCCGGTTTGCGCATTATCTGAAATCGATGATGCGGGACAAGATCGGAAGCTTTACTTCGCGAGCCGAGTGCGAGATGTTCCTGGGCAACTGGATCGCGAACTATGTCACTTCGGACGACACTGCCTCGGCAGCGGTCAAGTCCAAGTACCCGCTCCGCGAGGCGCGGGTGGAAGTGGCGGAAGTGCCCGGCAAGGCGGGTGCGTACAAGGCGGTGGCGTTCCTGAGGCCGCACTTCCAGTTGGACGAACTGAGTGTTTCGCTCCGGCTGGTGGCTGATCTGCCTCAATCGGCGCGCAAGTAGACGGCGCGTTGGGCACAACGGGGATCGAACAGGAGGAATGAACTATGTCTGCGATTTGGCATCTCAAAATTCCAAACATCGATGGCGAAAGCGAGATCCAGGGTTACGCCGGTCAGATCCAGGTTCTGAGCTTCAGCTGGGGCGGAAGCAACACGGCCGGGGTCTACGGTTCAGGCAGCAGCCACGGCGGCAGCCAGATCCAGGAGTTTCAGTTCACCAAAAAGGTGGACTCGGGCAGCCCGAAGCTGTTTGCTCATTGCGCCAGCGGTAAGCACATCAAGGACGCGACGCTAACCGGCACGCGCTCCGGCACCACCGGCGGGCGCGAGGAGTACATCAAGTATGTTTTCTCAGACTTGATCATCTCCTCCATCAACTGGTCGGCAGGCTCCGACCAGCCGTCCGAGAGCATCAGCTTCAATTTCGGCAAGGTCGACTTCCAGTACTTCCAGATCGAAGGTGGCAAGAAGACCGATCAGGTTCTGGGTGGCTGGGATATCCAGCAGAACGTGGCGCAATAGGGGGCTTGAGTCATGGCTGATACTCCTCATTTACTTCAGGTTGAAGGCATCAAAGGCGAATGCAAGGAATCGAAGTACCTCACGTGGATCAACATTGAGTCGTTCTCGTGGGGCATCTCGAACGAGGTCACGACGAAGGGCACCGCGCGGAGCGCCGGCGTACCCGACTTCGCCTCTTTCACGGTCACCAAGCCGACAGACAAGGCGAGTCCCAAGCTGTTCCTCGCCTGTTCCAGCGGCCAGCACTTCAAATCGGCGAAGGTGGTGTTCCGGCGGATGGGCAAGGCCGTCACCGCCGGTCAGCCCTCGGCACTCGAAGAGTTCTTCGAGTGGACCTTCGGCGACGTCATGGTCAGCAGCTACCAGAACGGCGGCTCGGATCAGGCCGTTGCCAGCGAGAGTGTTTCGTTCAGTGCCGCTTCCGTCTCGTTGAACTACTTCGTCATGAAGAACGGTCAGCGAACGGGCGGAGTGATGGCGGGTTACGACATTCGCAAGATCACTGAGAGCATCGGCACTTAGCGGTTTCGCGCCATAATGCGACAAGCTCGCCATGAACCCCCATCAACTGTTTAATCAAGGCAGGCTGACCGAGGCAATCAACGCCCTGGTCAGCTTGCTCAGGGAAAACCCCGGCAACGTCCAGCAACGCACCTTTCTCTTCGAGTTATTGTGCTTTGCCGGGGAGTACGATCGGGCCGACAAACACCTCGATCTTCTGGCCGGCGGGACTCACGATCGCCAGATGGGCGCCATGCTGATGCGCGCGGCCGTCCAGACCGCCCGGACCCGCGATGAAATGTTCTCGAACGGAGAAGTCGCGGCCGCGCCAGAGGGTCCGCCCGTTGCCGGGGTCCTGAACGGCAAACCTTTTCAATCTATTTCGGATGCCGATCCGCGAGTAGGAGCCCGGCTCGAGGTCTTTGCGGCCGGCAACTATCTGATGCTGCCCATGGCGCATCTGGCTGAACTCGACATGGAGCCGCCTAAGCGGCTCAGAGACCTGCTTTGGGCCCCGGCGCATTTGCGTTGTGGCGCCAAATTCGGCGGCGGCCAGGATCTCGGTGACGTCTTGCTTCCCGCCCTGTCACCGCTCTCCAGCCGTCACTCGGATGATCTCGTTCGCCTGGGCCGCGCCTCCTCCTGGGAGACCGACGGCTCGACGGAAATGCTGTTCGGTCAGAAACTGCTGCTCGTGGATGGCGAGGAATTCCCGTTCCTGGAGATCCGTTCGTTGAAGATCACCATGCCTTCCGGAGAAGCAGATGCCGTTACGTGAGGACATCCTCAGCCCCATTCCCGGCGACAATCCGAGTGGTCAGGACATCCGCTACACCCCCCTCTACGAACAGATCAAAGAGGCGCGGCGCGAAGAAGAAGCTCTCGCCCTCGGTGTCTGGCAGCGCGCCCTAAAAACGGCGGACTGGCCGCTGGTCATCCGGCTGATCTCCGAGGCCCTGGCCAAAAAGTCGAAAGATCTTCAACTCGCCGTCTGGCTTGTCGAGGCGCTGGTCCGTCGCGATGGATTCGCCGGACTCAAGGAAGGCTTCGACCTCTGCAATTCGCTCGTGACTGAGTTTTGGGAATCGCTCTATCCGGAGTTAGAGGATTGCGATTCGGAGCTTCGGTCCGTGCCTCTGGCCTGGCTCTCGTCCAAGCTCGAAACCCCTTTGCGCCAGGTTTCTCTGACACCGCACGGCATCAGCTCACTTCAGTTTGCGGAATCCCTCCAGATCCCAACCGAGGAGGAGGCCGGCGCCAGCTCCAGCAAAGCGGATCTCCGGCGCGAAGCGGTCAACGAAGGCAAAACCACACCAGAGGATGTCGACGAGGCACTTCGTGCGACCCAGTCCATCTTCTTTGAACAGAACACGGCCCTGCTACAAGCAGCCCGCGAATCTGTGGAGCAGCTGAACCAGCTTGCCGATGAGCGCTTCGGCGAGTATTCGCCCAGCTTCGGAGCCCTGAAGGACTGCCTCGATCAACTGATCAACTCGACCCGCATCCTGTCGCAGCGCCGTGCGACTCCCACTGATTCAGCCGCCTCCGCCCAACCTCAGCGCGCTACGCGACAGGAACAGACATGGGTGGAGGACGATAAGCCTCTGTGGTCCCAGTCTGCCGCGGACGACGATACGCCGCTCTGGCAAACCAGCGACTCCACGCCCGTGGATGCTTCTTCTGCCTCCGAATCGCCGGAAGAAGCGCCACTTTGGCAGACCTCGGTCGCGACCCAGGTCGAGCCGGCCAGCCTCTACGAAGAAACTCCACAACAGCATCTGTGGAACCACAACAACGGCAGTTCCAGCGGCCTCCAGACTCGCGAGCCCTCCGACGCGGTCGACTGCGCCGCGCGCCTGAATTCCATCGCGCAGTGGCTGCGCAAGGCCAACCCTCGCAGTCCCGCCGCCTATCTCCTGCTGCGCGGTTTCCGCTGGGGCGAGCTGCGCGCCCTCGGACCCTCCCTGGATCCCGAGTGGTTGGAAGCTCCGCCCACCGATGTCCGCCAGCAGATGCGCCGGTTGGCACAGGAGGAAGATTGGGCCCAATTGCTCGAAGCCGGCGAAGAGGCGATGGCTCAGCCCTACGGCCGCGCCTGGCTCGACCTGCAGAGATACTCTCTCATGGCATGCGATGAACTGGGCGAGGAGTACGGCTTGGTGAGCCATTCCATCGTTGGCGCGATGTGTTCCTTGCTGGAAGAGTATCCAGACCTGCTGGAATCGACCCTGACCGACGACACACCCACCGCCAATGCCGCCACCCGCCAGATGTTGGCGGCCAGGGGCTGCCTGCCCGATTCCAAAGGCAATACCCGGCCGGCGCCTGTAGTGCCGGAACGCAACGACGACACCATGATCGAGGACGCCATCCGCCGGGGACGCATCGAAGTGGCTCTCGAACTGGTTTCGCGCCGCATGGCTCTGGAAACCAGCGGCCGCGGCCGTTTCCAGAGGAAGATCCAGCTGGCGCGGATTCTGGTTTCCTCCGGGCGGCACACCGTTTCCCTGCCGCTGCTCCGGGAACTGTCGGCGGAGATCAGCCAGAGAGGTTTGTCAGACTGGGAGATTCCGGCGATCGTTGTCGAGCCGCTCGTGCTTTTGCACCGTTGCCTCGAGCATGAACCCGACGCGGTGGACGAGCGCCGGTCCGTCTACACGCACATCTGCCGGCTGGATCCTGTCAAAGCGTTTGAGTTGTCCTAGAGCGGAGCGTGGGGGCTATGACGGAACGGAGGAGTCGGCAGGAAATACTTCCATCGCTACTCGACCGCCTTACGGACGAAGAGCCGCGCAACCGGTCGGAAGCCGAGGTCTCTCGTGGCCAGGCAATGCGCGATCTGAAGGCCAGCCTGCGGCGCGACATCGAATGGCTGTTGAATACCCGCCGCCGCATCACCGAGGTCCCTTCCGGTTCAGTTCAGTTGCCGGAATCGCTTTTCCACTACGGCCTGCCCGACCTCACCGGCTATGCGCTGAACACCGAACGGGACCAGTCCGAACTGGTGAGCCTCATTGAGCAGGTCATCGCCACCTTCGAGCCCCGCCTGCGGACGGTGATCGTCACCATGCAGCCCATCACCGCCGCCGCCCGCATCATCCGGTTCCAGATCGAAGGGATCCTCCGGGTAGACCCTGGCCCCGAACGCATCCAATTCGATACCCTACTGGAACTGGCCAGCGGAACCTACAAAGTGGAGGGGGGGCCCGGTGCGCAGTGATCTGCTGAACTATTACGAACGCGAACTGGCATACGTCCGGCAACTCGGTGCGGAGTTTTCCGCGAAATACCCGAAGGTAGCCGCGCGCCTTCTCCTCGAGCCCAACCGGTGTGAGGATCCGCATGTCGAGCGCCTGATCGAGGCTTTTTCCTTCCTCGCGGCGCGCCTTCACCTGAAGCTGGACGACGAGTTCCCGGAACTCACACAAGCGCTGCTCGGCATCCTCTTTCCGCATTACATCCGCCCCATGCCCTCCATGACCGTGGCGGAGTTCTCCCTGGATGTGGAACGGTCCGGGCTGACTTCCCGCACCGTCGTGCCGCGCGGCTCCGCCCTCTATTCCCGCTCAACCGGCGGGGTCCGCCTCCAGTTCCGCACCGGCTTCGACCTTGAGCTCTGGCCCATCCGCCTGACCACCGCCCAGTGGGTGACCCCCGAACGGCTGGCGCAGCCCATCCGCAGCACCGACGCCCCCGGCGCGCTTCGCATGGAGCTGAACTGCGGCCATGGCGCGTCGTTTTCCACCCTGCCCATCAACTCACTCCGTTTTTTCGTCAATGCCGAGGCCAGCATTGCCTACCCGCTCTACGAAATGCTCGCCGGCCGCTGTGTGCGCATCATCGCTCGGGATCTCACGCCCCGCTCCCATAAGCCGCCGGTGACTCTGCCGCCCTCGTGTCTCCAGCCTTGCGGTTTTTCGCAGGAGGAATCGCTCATCCCCTATCCCCGGCGCTCGTTCGAGGGCTACCGGCTGCTGCAGGAATACTTCGCGTTTCCCGAGAAATTCCTGTTCCTGGAACTCAAGGGGCTGCAGGTGCTTCGCGAAGCCGGCTTCGGAGAGCACATCGAGCTGGTCTTCCTCTGTGGTGATTGTGAGCGGCCAGACTGGCTGCCCATCCTGCAACTCGGAGTCAGCGAACGCGCCCTCCGCCTCGGCTGTTGCACTCTTGTCAATCTCTTCCCCCATACGGCGGATCCCGTGGCCCTCGACGGGTCGCGCTTCGAATACCCGGTTGTCCCCGATGCCCGCCGCCCCGACTCCTACGAAGTCTTCTCCATCGAATCCGTAGTCGGCACAAACCCTGCCACCAGCGAGGTCTTTTCCTTCGACCCCTTCTACTCCGTGCGGCACAACCCTGCCGGAAAGCAGGGCGAACTGTTCTGGCACGCCACTCGCCGGGACTCCAGCGTTCGCATGGACGACAACACGGATCTGTGGCTGTCCACGGTGGACCTGGCGGGCCAGCCTCGCCTGCCCGAAATCGACACCCTGACCGTCCGTTGCCTCTGTACCAACCGGGAATTGCCTTCCCGCATGCCCATCGGCGACGAGAACGGAGATTTCGAACTCGACGTTGCCTCCACCGTCACTCGTGTTGTCGCTCTGCGGAAACCGACCCCTACAATTCGCCCATCTCTCGGGGGAGCCGTGCTCTGGAGGCTTCTCTCCCAGCTTTCCCTGAACTATCTTTCGCTGATCGAAGAGGGGCGGGACGCCTTGCAGGAGATCCTTCGACTCTACACACCACCGTCCGGATTCGGCGAGCGGCAGGTGGAGGGAATCGCTACGCTCACCAGCCGCCGTCACTTTGCCCGTGTGATGGGCGACTATGGAATCTCATTCGTCCGGGGCATGAAAGTCCAGGTGGAACTTGACGAAGAATGCTTCGTCGGGGCCAGCGCGTATCTTTTTTCGAGCGTGCTCGATCGTTTCCTCGGACTTTATGTCAACATGAATGGGTTCAGCCAGCTCGAAGTGTGGAGCCGGCAGCGTAAGGAGATCCTGAAGCAATGGCCCGCAAGGTCAGGCTACGGAATCCTGCTCTAAAACAGCGGGCGGCTGGGGGCGCGCCGAATGTGCCGCCGTCCCCGTGTGTCCAGACGCCCAATCCCACACCTGGCAGTGAGCCGCCATCTCCTCCTGAGCTCCCGCGACGGCTGCTGGACCATCCGCAGGAGTACCGCTTTTTTCAGGCGGCACGCCTGCTTCAATTGCTCCAGCCGGACCGGGCGCCTGTGGGCAGATTCGAGGATCCGTCCACCGAGGCAGTCCGGTTCTCCTCCCATCAGACCTTGGGTTATCCGGCCAGTGAGATTCAGAACCTCGAGGTGCCGGAATCCGGTCAACCCCGAATGGCCGTCAACTTCCTCGGCGTTACCGGCCCGGTCGGCGAGCTGCCGGTCACCTATACCGCCTATGTGACGGAGCGCCTGCGGGCCGGCGACCGCACTGCCGCAGAATTCTTCGACCTCTTCAATCACCGCCTCACCTCGCTGTTTTATCGCGGTTGGGAAAAGTACCGCTTCCAGGTGCCCTACGAGCGTGGAGAGGACACCGGCCTCAGCGACACCCTGCTGCATTTCATTGGCCTGGGTACTCCAAAGCTGCAGGACCGCCAGGATGTCCCCGACGAGGCGCTCAAGTTCTATGCCGGGCTGCTCTCGCAGCAGCCCCGTTCGGCCACCGCCATGCAACAGATCCTGACCGACTACTTCGACGTGCCGGTCGAAGTCGTGCAGTTCGTCGGATCCTGGCGCAAGCTCGATCCGGGCAGTCTTTGCCTGCTCGATGACGATCCCGACGCCGTGCCGGCCGCCCGTCTCGGACAGGGCGCCGTCGCCGGTGACGAGGTCTGGGACCAGCAGTCCACCATACGATTACGCATCGGTCCGCTCACGCTCGATCGATATCGCGAGTTCCTGCCCGACGGCGCGGCATTCCCCGCGCTCCGGGCCCTCTCCCGTTTTATCAGCCGGGATGAGTATGATTTCGAAGTACAGCTCGTTTTACGGCGCGAGGAGGCCCCGGGTTGCCAGTTGGGAGCCGAGGGGGAGGACGCGCCCCAGCTCAGTTGGCTGAGCTGGATCAAATCAAAGCCAATGGATCGGGACCCTGACGACACGGTCTACCGGTTATGGGAGGTTGCTTAACAGATGGCCGCTAATCTAAAGTCGCTTGTCAGCAAGCTAAATGACACCGCCCGCCAGACCCTGGAATCCGCCGCCGGACTCTGCGTGGCGCGTACTCACTACAACGTCGAAATCGAGCACTTCCTGCTTCGGCTTCTCGATAACTCAGATGGCGACAGCAGTCGCATCTTTCACCACTTCGGACTCGACCCTTCCCGCCTCGACGCGGAACTGAACAAGGCCCTCGACCGGTTCAAGCGCGGCAACGGACGAACCCCCGCCTTTAGCGAGTCGATCATCCAGATGTTCACCGATGGCTGGACTCTGGGTTCCCTGGAGTACAACGCACCCTCGATTCGCACCGGCTTCACCGTCCTGGCGCTCACCCAAAACGAGGCGTTATGGCGGATGGCTCGGGAATCCAGCCGCGAACTCGGCCGCATCCAGCCGGATCAGCTGAAGAGCGAACTCATGGGGATCATCGCCGGGTCCAGTGAGGATTCCGAGGCGCTCGAAGCCGCTCCCGAAGGCGGCACGCCGGCCCCCGTGCGCAAGACCGGCGGCAAGACGCCGAATCTCGATCAGTTCACCGTCAACCTGACTGAGCACGCCAAGTCGGGCAAGATCGACATGGTGCTGGGACGCGACACCGAGATCCGCCAATTGGTGGACATCCTCATGCGCCGCCGTCAGAACAACCCCATCCTGACTGGTGAAGCCGGCGTCGGTAAAACCGCCGTGGTGGAAGGTTTTGCCACGCGCGTAGCCAACGGCGATGTGCCGCCGGCGCTCCGCAACGTCACCGTCCGCACTCTCGACCTGGCGCTTCTACAGGCCGGCGCGGGTGTCAAAGGCGAATTCGAAAACCGCCTGAAGGGGCTCATCGAGGAGGTGAAATCCTCCGCGACGCCCATCATCCTGTTCATCGACGAAGCCCACACCATGATCGGCGCGGGCGGTCAGGCGGGTCAGAACGACGCTGCCAACCTGCTGAAGCCGGCCCTGGCCCGTGGCGAATTGCGCACCATCGCCGCCACGACATGGTCCGAGTACAAGAAATACTTCGAGAAGGATCCCGCCCTGGCCCGCCGCTTCCAGGTCGTCAAAGTGGAAGAACCCACTGAGGACGTCTGCTGCACCATGCTTCGCGGCATCGTCTCGTCGCTCGAAAAGCACCACAACGTGCGGATCCTCGACGAAGCGGTGAATTCAGCGGTCCGCCTCTCCCATCGCTACCTCGCCGGCCGCCAACTGCCCGACAAGGCCGTCAGCATCCTCGACACCGCCTGTGCCCGGCTGGCTCTGGGACAGAACTCCACCCCGCCGGCGATTGAAGACGCAACCCGCGAACTCGACGACCTCGCCGTTCAGCAGCGGGTTCTCGACCGCGAAGTGGCAGTCGGCGCCGATCACTCGGAACGCCTTGCCAAGATCGCCGAACGCAAGCAGAAGGTCGAAACGGAACTGGCGGCCCTTCAGGAACGCTGGACTAAGGAAAGTGGTCTGGTCCTCAAAATCCGCGAACTGCGCCAGGCGATTGAAACCGCCACGCCCGGTACCGACGTCTCCGCCCAGCGCGCCGAACTCGACAAGCTGTCCGCGGAAGTCGCTGTACTCCAGGGCGAGGAACCGCTCACCCAAGCCTGTGTCGATGCCCAGATCGTCAGCGAAGTGCTGGCAGCCTGGACCGGTATCCCTGTTGGCAAGATGCTCAAGGATGAGATCCAGACTACGCTGAACCTCGCCAGCCTCATGGGCCAGCGAGTCATCGGTCAGGACACCGCCCTCGATGTCATCGCCCAGCGCCTGCTCACCTCCAAGGCCTCCATGGACGATCCCAACCGCCCCATCGGCGTCTTCATGCTGATCGGGCCCAGCGGCGTCGGTAAGACCGAAACCGCGCTTGCCCTGGCCGACCTGTTCTATGGCGGTGAGAAGAGCCTCATCACCATCAACATGTCGGAGTTCCAGGAATCGCACACAGTGTCCACCCTGAAGGGTTCACCCCCCGGCTACGTGGGCTACGGCGAAGGCGGCGTGCTCACGGAAGCTGTTCGTCGCAGACCCTACTCCGTTGTCCTGCTGGACGAAGTGGAGAAAGCGCACCCCGACGTGCTCGAACTCTTCTACCAGGTCTTCGACAAGGGGCACATGGAAGATGGCGAAGGCCGTGAAATCGACTTCAAGAACACCATCATCCTGCTCACGTCCAACGCCTGCACAGACACGCTTATGAAACTTGTCGCCGATCCGGAGACCGCGCCTTCGCCCACCGGCCTCATTAAGGCGATGAAGCCGGAACTCGACAAGATCTTCAAACCCGCGTTCCTCGGCCGTATGGGCCTCATCCCGTACTACCCGGTTCGCGACGAGGCGCTGAAGTCCATCATCCGGCTCAAGGTCGGCAAGGTGCAGAAGCGCATTCTCGAGAATCACCGCATCCCGCTCAGCTACGACGCAGCCGTGGTGGACGAAATCGCCAATCGTTGTACGGAAGTGGAAAGCGGCGCCCGCAACATCGACAACATCCTCGGTAACACGGTACTGCCTGAAATCTCGAGAGTGCTGTTGACCGAATTCGCGGAAGGCCGCCGTCCGGCTTCCTTCCAGATCACAGTGGGTGAGGGCGGACAGTTCGTTTATTCGTCAACACCCAGCTAAAGCGGACTGGGTGGCTGGAGGAAGTGCGCATGGGGGATTTGAAGCAGGCGAACCGCTTTCTTCAATTGGAAACGCCGCTCGGGGAAGACCGGCTGCTGCTCAAGTCGTTCGAGGGAACCGAGGAGATGTCCGGGCTGTTTCGCTATCAGCTCGAGATGGTCTCCGAGGAAAACGATCTCGACCTCGATCAACTCGTCGGCAAGCCGGTCAGCTTCGGCGTGCGCCTTCGGGAGAAGAAGGAGTTCCGGTGGTGGAACGGAGTCGTCAGTAAGGCCTGGCACCATCCCGACGAGGATCGGTTGGTGCACTACGGCGCGGAAGTTGTGCCGTGGTTCTGGTTCCTCACCCGTTCCTCCGACTGCTTCATCCGTCAGAAAATAGAGGTGAAGGACGTTCTCAAGGACGTCTTTCGCCGCTTCGGGTTCAGCCAGTTTTCCGATCAGGTCAAGCGTCCGCACACGCCCTGGCCTTACCTCACGCAATACCGCGAATCGCACTTTTCTTTCCTGAGCCGCCTCATGGAGGAGGAAGGCATCTACTACTTCTTCCAGCATGAGAAGGGCAAGCACACCATGGTCTTCACGGACGACAATGGTGTCCATCAACCCTGCCCGCACCAGGCCCGCATGAAGTTCCAGACCAATCGGGGCCCGGGCACCTACCATGGTGAGGATTCCATCTATCACTGGGAGTTTCACAGCCAGTTCGAATCCGGTAAATACACGCACGCGGAATGGAACTTTCTGACGCCTGAGATCAGCCTCAGTTCCGAGGTGCCGGCTCGCACAAAGAAGTCCGCGGTCAAGCAGTACGAGATCTACGATTACCCCGGTGAGTACGAGGAGCGCCCGGAAGGCGACAGTTGGGCCACCACGCGCATGGAGGAACAGGAAGTCGACGACGAGTTCTGCAAAGGCTCCGGCGACAGCCGCTCTCTCACGCCCGGTTTCAAGTTCGAACTCTTCGGGCACGATCGCAAGGATCAGAACCGCCAGTACATTGTCACTGAGATCAAACACAGCGCCGAGGAAGGCAGCTTCTTCGCCGGCGATATCAGCGGTCCGGGTCGCTACGACAATTCCTTCAAGTGCATCCCAGCGAACATACAGTACCGGCCTAAACGCAAAACGCCAAAGCACATCATGCGCGGCGTCCAGACCGCCATCGTCGTCGGCCCCAAACCGGAAGAGATCCACACCGACGAACATGGGCAGGTCAAAGTCCAGTTCCACTGGGACCGTGAAAAGAACAAGAAGGACGAAGATCGCTCTTGTTTCATGCGCGTGGCTCAGCCCTGGGCCGGCAAGAACTGGGGCGGCATGTTCCTGCCGCGCGTTGGCCAGGAAGTGCTCGTCGACTTCCTGGAAGGCGATCCCGACCGCCCCATCATCGTCGGCCGAGTCTACAACGCGACCCAGAAACCGCCGTGGGAACTGCCGAAGAACAAAAACTGGAGCGGCTTCAAGTCCCGATCCACTCGCGAAGGCTCAGCCGACAACTACAACGAACTGCGATTCGACGACACGAAGGGGAAGGAAGAATTCCTGCTTCACGCCGAACGCGACATGACCATCACGGTCGAGCACGACACGAACGAGCACATCGAAAACAACCGCTACCTGACGGTCGACGGCATCCAGAGCGAGGAGGTCAGGAAGGACCTCCATTCCCACGTCGAGGGGGAGCGCCGCGAGCAGGTCGGCAAGAACCTGTCTCTCAGCGTGGGCGGGCAGGCGCATCAGAAGGCCGACAAACTCTATACCCTGGAATCCGGCGGTGAGATTCACCTCAAGGCGAAAGGCCGCATCGTTCTCGATGCCGGTGCCGGGATTACCTTCCTGGGACAGGGCGGCTCGTCATACATCGACGTCACCCCGGCCGGCATTGTCATACAGGGGCCCATGGTCTACTTGAATTGCGGGTTGCCCAACGCGGGCCTCGGCATTCCGTCCATGCCTGAACTGCCAATCAAACCCGGCGACCTCCTGAAGGGTGGTCTCACCGGCCTCACCGGCCCACTGGCAGGCGCCGCCACCGGAACGCTTGGTGGACCCTTGCCCGGAGTCGCCGGCGCATCTTCGCCTTTGCTTGGCACCGCTGCCTCTCAACTTGGCGCGGCGACCGGCGCCCTGTCCAGTGGACCCGCTGGCGCGGTCCTTGCTTCCTCGGGTTTGACGGGTGGCGCTGGTTTGCCCGCCGCTGCCCCGCCTGCTACCGGTTCGCAGCCCCTCGCCAGCCAGTTGGCTCCAGCGGCTTCGGCACTGCCGGAGACCGGAGCTGCCGGCACGTCGGCCGGTTCCGCTGCCACTCCGCAAGCCTCTCCGTCCGGTGGTGGCGAAGTCTTCCTGCCAGCCGCCTCGCAGCCGGTCGCCCGCCCCGACCCCAGGCCCAGATCTGCCTCGAAGGAGGGCGAAGACACGACGCGTTAGTTCCGCTTGGCCCAGGAGTCCGTGTTTCGCAATCCTCCGCAACCGGATTGGGCAGCCGTTCGTCCGATGAAGTTGGTTCCGCCAGTCGCCCGGAGCCCCTGCGCCCCGCCCTGTCTGCGAGGTGGAAACACTGCATATTCCGCTGTAGATTGTTATAGTACTCTGACCGAATACGTAACCTGAAGGAGAGATGCGATGCATCCCCGGTGTCCGGCCGCTCCCGCTATGAACTGCGGGAGGTCCTCGGGCGTGGTGGCATGGGCGTGGTCTACAAAGCGTACGACACCCTCATGCACCGCGAGGTGGCCCTCAAAACCATTCTCGACGTTCAGAGCAAGGCGGCTCTTGACCTCTTCTACCGCGAATGGGGCCTCCAGGCCTCCATCACCCATCCGAACATCGCCGAAATCTATGACATCGGCGAGATGCAGCACGAAGGCGCGGTTCGACCCTATTTCGTGATGCCCCTCCTGCCGGGCACGACTCTCACGGAGATCATCAGGACCTCCAGCGCCCGCCTCACCATAGATCGCGCTCTCGGCATGCTCATTCAGGTATGCCGGGGCCTCCAGGCCGCCCACGACCGGGGCCTGATCCATCGCGACCTGAAGCCGAGCAACGTCTTCGTCCTTGAGGACGACTCCGTCCGCATCATCGACTTCGGCATCGCCCATGTGGAAACCTCCGCCCAGACCAGTGTTCGGGGCACGCTCGCCTATATGGCGCCCGAACTGCTCCAGATGAAACCTGCCAGTGTCGCCAGCGACATCTTCGCCCTGGGCGTCCTCAGCTACGAAGCCCTTACCCGGCGCCGGCCATTTGACGGAAACACCGACGCCGAACTCTCGCGGGCGATTCTCTATGAAACCCCCGCGCCGATCTCGGAATTGGTCCAGGGTGTGCCTCTGAACGTTTCCAGGGCCATCCATAAGGCCATGGCCAAACAACCCTGGCATCGTTACTCCAGTGCTCGGGAATTCGGCGAGACCCTCACCAAGGCGCAACGCGGCGAACACATCGACTTTTTCGATTCCGCCAAGGTCTTGCCCCGCATCGAACGCGCTTCCCGTGCCTTTGAGCGCGGCGAGTATCAGGTCGCCACCGAGATCCTCAATGAACTCGAGTGCGAAGGTCATATCGAACAGGAGATCCTGCTGCTCCGCCGCCAGGTGGAACAAACCCAGCGCCAGTTGACGGTGCGCGGCTTCCTCGATAGCGCTCGCCGCTTCACCGAGGAAGAGGAGTTCGCACTGGCCCTCCGCAAGGTCCAGGAAGCGCTCGACCTCGACCCCGAGAACACTGATGCCCAGGCGCTGCGCAACGAGGTGGAAAAGCGCCGCCGCGCCCGGAAGATGGAGGAATGGGCTGCCCTCGCCAGGAAACACCTGGAGAATAACGCCTTCGCCCATGCCCGTACCGCTCTGCAAAGCCTCCTGGAACTTCGTCCGAACGAACCCAGCGCCCTGGCCCTGCTGGCGGAAATCCAGCGCAAGGAGCAGGAGTTCGAGAAGGTACGCCAGGAGAAGAGCCGGTTGGTTGCCAGCGCCCGGGATGCCTGGCAGCGCGGCGAAGTCACCAGCGCCCTGAACAACCTCGAGAAATGGGTGAACCTGGATGGCCAGGCCCCCGAAACCGACGCCGAGCGGATGCTTTCCCTGCACGAGCTTCTACAAGCAGGTGCGCGGCGAGCACGAAGCCCTCAAGAACTCATACCAACAAAGCCCGTCAGTTGCTCTCCGAAGGCGATCACGCCGCCTCTCTCGCGATCTGCAATCAGTACCTCGCCAAGTACCCCGGCCACGCCCTGTTTCAAGCTCTGAAATTTGACGTCGATGAACGGCAGCGCCAGAACCTCTCCGCCTACATCGCGGAGACGGACCGCCGGGTCGACAGCGAACCGGATCTCGACCGCCGTGTCGCCATCCTCGAAGAGGCGCTCCGCCAGCATCCCGGCGAAAGCCATTTCGAACGGGCGCTGAAACTGACCAAGGATAAGCGCGACCTGGTCTTCAGCGTAGCGTCCCGCGCACGCCTCCATGAGGATGAAGGCCGCTTCGGCGAAGCCCTGGACCAGTGGTCGGTTCTGCGGGCGATTCACCCTACCTTCCCCGGCCTGGAATACGAAATCGACCGGGTTCAGAAGCGTCGCGATTCGCAAGCGCTGGCCGACGCCCGCTCAAGCTGGATCCGCCAGATCGACACTCACATCGAAGCGCGCGACTACACCAAGGCTGCCGCCGCCGCCACCCAGGCGCTCGCCGAGTTCCCCGGAGATCAGGAACTCATCGAACTCCGGAAGATGGCCGGCGAGAAGCAGACTCAGATCGGCCTGGGCACTTCTCTCCTCGATCAGGCCAGGGCCGCCGCCACCGAAGGAAACCAGGACGCCGCGCTCGATCTGCTGCGGAAAGCGTATCAGGCCGACCCCGACAATCAGATGATCCGGTCGGCCCTCGTCAACACCCTCGCTCTGCGGGCCAAGACCGTAGCCGATACTGATCCCAACGCAGCCGATGAACTTGTCGGCCAGATCCTTCAGATTGATCCAGGCCACACCATCGGCCTGAACCTCCGCGCCTTGCGCTCCGACAAGAAGAAGGAGGAGTTCATCGCCTGGTGCACGGCGCAAGCCCGCAAGTTGCAGGCGGCCGGCGACCTGGAAGGCGCCATCGTCCTCGTCCAGGAAGGGCTGTCAAAGTATCCAAACGACGCCCGCCTGAATCAGCTCTACACCACCCTCGATCGAAACCAGGGAGGCACACGCAGAACAACGCCTCCACCTGTGCCCGATCCTGCTGCCGCACCACCGAAACCTCCTTCACCGCCAGGTGTTCCACAGCCGCCCACGTGGGCTCCGCAGTTGCATGGGGATGGCCCGCCCACTCCAGCACCAGTTTCGTCCACCTCCGGTCACACCATCGTTCCGCCTCCCGCCCCGCCCGTGCCGTCTCCTCAGTCGGCCAAGGATCCCGGCGCCGCCTCCACCCTTGCCGGGCTCCGGAGTGCCGCCGTCCACGCCCCCCACTGAGAGGCCCTCCACCGGACACACCATCGTTCCGCCGCCTCCGGCCGCGCCGCCACCGCCCGGGCCGCCTCCAGTCCTGCAATCGCAGGCTCCACCGCCGCCTCCGCCAAAGTCGTCCTCTCTCGCAACCCTGGTCAATGGCTCAAAAACGATACGCTACGGTCTCGTCGGGGCTGCTGCGCTCATCCTGATTGCCAGTGTGGTCGGATCTTCAAGAGTCTCAGCCCTGAGGGAACGGTGATGGTCAAGGTGGAGGTCCGCACCACACCCCCGGGCGCCAAAATCTCCATCAGCGACCAGGACCGCGGGATTTCCAACCTCAGACTGGACCTGCCGCCCGGCGAGTACCGCGCCGCCGCGGAACTCGAAGGATTCCAGCCGACCTTCAGCACGTTCACCGTCCATCCGGGTGCCCCGATCGTTGTCGACCTCACTCTGCAGCCCTGGAAACCTGCGGTCCGCGTCGTCAGTGAGGCGGAAGTTACCCAGGCTACGCTGTCCGGTCAGGCCATGAACCCCGGTGCCCCCGGCGAGTTCGCGGCCGACTCTCTCGGCGAAGGCGCCTATCAGTTGCGGATCGTCTCGCCGAAAGGTGAGGTCAGTGCTGGACTCCAGCTCTCGCCCCGCGCCGTGGCCACCCTGGCCGGTCCCATTCAAGTCAAGGAACTGGGCCTCATGCTCGTGAATCAGTACCTCGACCGGATTGTGATCTACTACAGTGATCCCGCCAGCAAAGTCAGCCTCGACGGCCAGCCGTCTCAGCCAGTCCCCTCGACGGTTTGTCGATCGCCGGTGTCAAACCGGGCGCTCATACCGTGAATGTCGAGGTGGGCACCACCACCCGCACCCTCACCTTCACCACGGCGCAGACGCCCATCGTCCAGGCGTTCGTCCTGGGCAAGGCCGAGGCCGACATGGGTACCATCCTCGTCAAGACCGGGGAGAGAACGTCGGAGTCACCATCAACGGCTACCCGCATTACCTCAAGACGCGGCAGGGCCAGGTCCGCCTGGTCAGCATCAAGCCCGGGAACTACAAGATCGCAATCTCGAAGGACGGTTTCGAGGTACCCGCTCCGCAGAATGTGGAGGTGAAGAAGGGCGCCGAATCGATCGTCGAATTCAAACTGAAGCAGATTGCCCGCCTGGCCACCGTGAAGATCCAGGGTTCTCCCGGCGCTCAGCTCTTCATCGACGGGCAGGCCGCCGGCTCGATGGCGCCCGACGGGACTTTCTCAGTCGACGTCTCGCCAGGGACCCACAGCTTTGAATTGCATCGCGGTACGGCCAAATCCAAGCCGGTCAGCCGGGAGTTCAAGCCCGGTGAAACCGCCCAGGTGTCCGTGGACCTGCCCGCTCAGCAGGCCAACGGAACGGTCCGCTTTGAGATCACCCCGGCCGACGCCGTGCTCACCATCCGTCGTGCGAACGAACCCGAATCCCAGGCCAGGCCCGTTACGCAGAATCCCCTATCCGTGCCGGAAGGTTCATACATCGTCTTTGCTTCCTCCCCGAAGTACACGTCTTCGGTGGTGAACCTGAATGTACAGAATGGCGTGAGCCAGACCCTCACCCTGGCGCTGCGCAGTCTGGACGACAGGTTGACGAAAAAGGCGGAGACCCACGGTGTGGGCGACTTCGACGACCCGAACGGCTGGTCCAACGATGGCGACTGGAATGTCCGGAAGGGCGGCAAGTTTGTCACTTACCGCTTGCCCAACACCGCCGGAGTCTTCCAGTTCCAGATCCAGCAGCGGAAGGGCAAACGGCTGCAGTGGTTCCTGCACTACAAGGACGCCCGCAATCATGTGCTGTACAGGCTGGACAAGACCAGCTTCTCACGCGTCCTGGTGGCCAACGGAAAATCGACCGATCAGACGCGGATCGAGCACCACCTGCAGGACACTGGCATCTTTGATGTCCGAATCACCGTCGATGCGGACCGCATCGTCCACGAATTGCGCAACGGCGATCGCTGGGTGGTGGTGGATTCGTATAACGAAAAGGGCGGGGATCTCGGGGCGGGGAAGTTCGGCTTCTATGTGCCCGAGAGTCTCATTCCCGGTCACGATGAATACGCGGTGAAGAAGTTTACGATGGTGACGAAGCCGCACTGATTGCGGAACTAGTCAGTTCCGCACGAAGCAGGGAAGATCATGTAAAGCAGGCGCCGTGCCACCGGCAGGCGCTTCGCTTTATCCGTACGCCCTGCGGCCTCGCTGTCCTGGATCTGAGCTCCACTTTCCCTCATCCGGTTCAACAACTTGCGGCCAGCCTCGTCCATCTCGGTCAGGCCCGTGATGTCCACAACCAGTTCTTTCTTTCCCAGAATGGACTGCGCCGTCTGCCAGCTGCACTCCAGTTGGCGTGCGGACCGCTCGTCGAGTGGTCCTCGGAGTTGAAAACGGAAACAGGCAAGTTCGTCGTGTTGGTAGATCGTCAGCCCTTCCATGGTTCTTTCAGTTAGACGCGTCGATGCGAGAGGACGTTGCAATTCCTCGAACGATCCTTCGACGTGCGTACCCCACTGAACCAGTGGGTTTTTGTGGCAGCCGCGCGCCTACTCGATCGGGCTCTCCAACTCTTCCCCGGCGCTCGCGGTCAGAACCGGCTGCTGGCGATGCCTGAAGCGGGATCCGAATCCCTGATAGGCGAGGTAGTACAGATTACCGCGGATGATGGCATGCCGGTTCTCCAGAATGAACCGCCGCAGCAGCCGCGCGGAAGGCCGGATGCGCTGCGGCGGAATCTGTGCTGCCGCGGTCAGATCCACCGTCGGCGTACAGGCTTTCAGCTGCACCACCGCCATTCGTCCGTCCGTCGAAATCCGGCCATAAGGTTCGTCGGAGAAATCCGGACGGTCCACCAGGTCGCTATCCTCGACACACCCGGCAAAGCTCAGATCCTCCACCACCTTGCGCCGCTCTTTGTCGATGAAGGGGTCGATGCGATGCGTATAGGACATGCCGGCCGCGCGCACCTTGATGCCGGTGTCGTGCGTGGCGGCCGCCACCCATACCTCTCGCCCTTCGTACAGATCGGGCTGTTTCCAGACGCGGATGTGATGACGCTTGGCAATCGTATTCAAAGACCGTTGAAAGACCAGATCCGGCGGCCGCCCCTGCAACTGCAGGAGCGAAACAGGAGCGGTCGGATAGGCATCCTGCGTCGTCATCGCCTTGTAGCCGCGCAGCACTGTCTGCGGCGCCATGGTGTCGGCGGTAAACCAGCCGGATTTCTGGAAAGCCTGTTCCAGATCCTCACGCGATCCCACGAACAGCAGATTCGTAATATCGGCCGATTTCCCGCTCGTGCCGCGCGTGGTCAGCAGCGGCTGCGCGGCGGCCAGTGAGACCAGTTCAGCCGGCGGCGCGGGCAGCAGGGAGGGTGGAACCGCAGGCAACGGCTGGAATCTTGTCCTGGTCGTCAAGACAAGGTCGGCTCCCGCGGGCAGGTGAATCTCCGGTTCCGGAAATCTCACGAGCAACATCCGCAACCCGGCGATGGCCGGCGCCATGGCGGGGTGGAAATTCGATTGAAGCCACGTGAAATGCGCTATGCCGGAGAATCCGATCGAAGCGCGGCCGAACATCGACAGATCCGGACGGCGCCACATGCCCAGCAGCAGCCCCGGCGGTCCGCTGGTGGCCAGGATGCCCTTGATGCGGCCGTTCTCCAGGACTTGCTCGCGCGCGTTATCCACCTCGGTCAACCGGGCGGAAAACGGCTGCTTCTCTCCCCCTGGCGGTTGCCACTGGAGAAACTCCAGCTGCATCGACGCCCTTTCGTGGATGAAGCCCCGCCCCACCTTAGTCGTTTTCGCGACCCTGCCGTAAACAAGGCTGTTGCGCGGCATCAGAATCCGCCCGTCCTGCTCGACGGGAGCCACCACGATCGCCCGGAACTCGTCGCCCGGTCTCGAACGAATAACTGGACAAAGGCGACAGCAGCCGCACCGTGACCACGGTGCCGGAAGTTGTCGGAAGTGTATTGAATGCGCGTGCGTCTGCTACTTCCGGCGCCAGAAGCAACATCCAAACGATGACCGCAGCGGCTCTACAGGCCATAATCGACAGAAAACTAACCACGGCTCACTCTCCGGCTGATTCCAAGGGCAATAAAACTCAGCAAGATACTGGCGGCGCCATCCACCGCGTAGTGATAGCGCCCGTAAACCGTGGCAGTGGTGATCAGCACTGCCATCACCAGCAGCACCCGGCTGACCCAAGGTTTCTCGGGTAGCGCATAGCGCATGCTGAGGGCGCAGGAAAAGGCCGTGGCCACATGGCCGCTGGGGAACACACCGGTCTGGATATCGCCCCACGAAAGGACCCACAAATTAAACCGGCGGAATGCCGTATCCACCGTCGGCAGGTCCAGATTCGGAAACTCCAGGCGCGGTGAAGCCGAAGGAAAGATCGGCAGCAGCGCGTACACCAGCAGTGTGCTCAGCAGGTAAGGAAACAGGAATTCGTCCACCCGGCGCCTGCGGCGGCAGAGGTAGAGCGCCGCGATCGACAACGGGGGGATGGAGTAGAGCAGGGAATACGCAAGCTCAAGAACGGAGGGAATCAGCCGCCCCTGACTCTCAATGGCGGTGCGCAGCGACCAGTCGTGCAGCAGCACACGATCCCATTCAAGCCACGCCGACTCCAGCCCGATCAACGTATGGGACGACGCAAACCAACCCATCTGCCAATAGGCCATCAGTACCAAGGGAGCGGGCGCCCAATCGCGCGCGATGTCGATCGACTTCCGGGTACTGGTGGATGCCGCATAGCTCAATCCCAACACGGCCAATGGCGCGCCATAAGAGAGGAAGCGTTGCGCCGGAGCCAGATCGAAGCGGAAAGCGAGGAAAGCTGTGTAGAGGAAGAAAAGCACCAGCAGCCATTCGGCCGGGCGAACAGACGCAAGAGTGTCGCCCCAGATTGTTGGAGCGGTGTTGGCTGTACCAGATTTGGTGAGACTGCGCTGGCCAGTCTCATTCATCCCGATTTCAGGTTGCATCGCCAGACTGCTTGGCTCTTGCCTTTGCTCAACATCCCTTAACCCGTTACGAGGCAGGGGCACGGACTATTCACGGTACTCTATCAGAGCGCATGCCCCAATGGGGTAGTTTTTCGCTCACCTTAGCCAAATTTAACGATATACGGTACTAGCTGGTACTCCCACTGAACGCTGTTCTGCTGGCCTGTTTGCAGGGGTGCACCCGTCGATTGATGGGGTCGTTGGATGCTGCCAGACAGCCGGTTTTCGGCGTTCCTCGCCTCGATTGCTGTATTGTTGGAATAAGGCGGTGCGCCTCCAATTCGAGACACGTGTCGCCCCCCCGAATTGAGCTCCTTGCATGCCGAGAAACCTTGAAGAAGTTGCCAAACTGGCAGGCGTCTCCACCTCCACCGTATCCCGCGTTCTGAACAACGTCAGTGTGGTAAAAACGTCCACCCGCACACGTGTGCTGAAGGCGGTGGCTCAGCTCAATTACCATCCGAATCTTCACGCCCGAACCCTTGCCGGCGGCAAGAGCCGCACCATCGGAATGATCGCCTCCAACATGGAGAATCCTTTCTTTTTCGACGTGTTCAAGGCCCTCGAAGCAGAAGCTCAGTCCAACGGCTACGAAGTGGTGGTGGCCAATACCGACTACGACCCGGAGCATCTCGTCAGCAGCATCCGGCTCATGATTGGCAGGCGCGTGGCCGGACTGGCCGTTGTCGTCTCCGAGATGGATCAGGAACTCATTCAGGAGTTGGCCCAGTCGCAGATCCCCTGCGTCTTCTACGACGTCGGCTCCGCTCGCCGCAACATTACAAACATCCGCGTGGATTACCGCAAGGGCGTCGAGCGAATCGTTGAATACCTGTACGACCTCGGCCACCGCAAGCTCGCCTTCATTGGACACCACTCGGGTCTCGGGCCCACCAGCGAACGCGAAAAAGCATTCGTTGCCTCCGTTTCCCGCCACGGCACGGATGTGGAGTGGCGCACCGTGGTGGACCGCGATGGTCTGGATGGCGGCCGCAACGCGACACGCGAACTGCTGGATGGCGGTTTTCAGCCCAGTGCCATCATCTGCGTGAACGACTTCATGGCCGTCGGGGTTCTGCGCGAGTTGCGGGAGCGGGGCCTCTCCGTGCCCGGTGACGTCTCCGTCACCGGGTTCGACAATATCAAGCTCTCGGAATATAGTGCCCCGCCGCTCACCACCGCCCATATCCCCCGGGTGAAGATTGGTGAATTGGCTTTTAACGCCCTGATGCAGAGCGACGACAGCGCGCTCACAGCCGGCCGCGAAGTGGTGATTGAACCGGAGCTGGTTTTGCGTGGATCCACCGGACCAGCGGGTCGCGGCTCGGCGAAACGCAAAGTTTCTTGACGAGTCCGTCCGGCTGCCTACTGGATGCTGGCCTTCAGGATGCGCAGGCTACGCAGCGCCTCTCGCGCGACCGCCGGATCGTCGTCCTTCGTCAGTGCTTCCAGCGTGGGGACAGCCTCTGCCGTCTTGCTGCCCGACAGGGCCTGCGCGATGCCCGTCTTCTCGTCCGGCGTGGAGTTCGGCTGGATCGCGGCGATTATGGCCTTCCTCGTCTCGGGCTTCTTCAAGGCGAGTTCGCTAAGGAAGGGCACCGCGACATTGCGCCAGGCGCGCTGATTCAGATTGTTGATCAGAAAACCAAGCGGGTTCAGGCTGCTCGTGTCCGTATCGCCCAGCATGGCCAGAGCAAACGCCTGCGAGAGCCTCGGCGACGTCTTCCTCTCGCCGGACCATGCCTTCTCCAGCGTGGCCCGATCCTCGGGAACCGCCAGCCGGCCCAGCCCTTCCGCCGCCCCACCTCGCACATCGTCGTCCTTGTCGCCGAGTAGCTCGACGAAAAGGCTATGGTTCGACGGCTCGGGGATCTGCGCCAGCGCAACCACGGCCGCCCGCCGGACCTTCTTGCTCTTTGTGTTGTCCAGAACGCGCTTCAGTTCCGGGATCGCTTCCCGGGGCCCAAGAATCCCGGCCGTTTCAATCGCTGCCAGTTGGACTTTCTCGTCCAGATCTCGCACCAGGAACACCAGGTTCGGCCCCGCGGAACGGTCACGAATCTTCTGGATGGCAATCAGCGACTCGTACATCAGCCGGCTGTCCTTCGACCGCAAAGCCGAGATCAACGCCGGCAATCCCGCCTTCGCCCTCAGAATCCCTGTTGCGCGCGCGGCATTGGCCCGCGAATCCATCGACGATCCGCCCGTAACCAGCTTCGAAAGCGCGTCGGTGATCTCTGGCCGGATCGGCGTATCCGGATCAACCGCTTCGTCGTTCCCATCAATCCAACGTCCGGCGACCATGTCACCCGCGCGCCGGAGTGAGGCCGAGATGCCATGCGCGACATAGCCGGGCAGATAGAAGTTGACAAGACCGTCGGTCGCACGAATCTGCACTTCCGGGTCATTGTCGCCGCAGGCATCCACCAACGGTTCCAGGCTGCGCTGCGTCCCGATCTCCACGACAGCCTTCACCGCCTCGCGGCGCACCTCTACGTCAATGTCCTTAAAGTAGGGGGTGATCTTGGGAATGGCCGTTGAGCCCTGCTTCGCGTAGTCTCGAAGCCCCTTGATCTTGAGCTTGTTCGTGTCCTTGTCCTGCCATCCAAACGAGGGACCGCAGAGCACCAGCAGCCCCGCTCCCAGCAGCCTCACCGACGAACTGACCGGCAATTTCATGGGAAATAGAACAATTAGCGAACAAACTCCACCTGGACCCGGTTGGGAATCAGCCCCGCCTCAAATCCAAGATCCAGCAGCTTCTGGGCCGCCTTCGGAATAACCTCGCCGGCGTCGACCGTGTAATGATTCACATACATTCCGACGAACTTCTCGGCCAGCGCCGGTTCCATGTCACGAGCGAACTGCATGGCGTAGTTCAGCGATTCCTCGTGGTTGTCCAGCGCGTAGGTGATGCTGTCCCTCATCAGGCGGCTGCATTCGGTCCGGATGTCTTCCGGGAGCTTCCGCAGCAGGGCATTGGCGCCCAGGGGCAGCGGCAGGCCATAGGTGGACTTGAACCACTTGCCCAGATCGGTGATGTTGTGGAAACCGCCCTTGGAGTAGGTCAACTGCGCTTCGTGAATGACGAGGGCAACGTCAACCGTCCGCTCGCGCAACGCATCCAGTACCTTGTTCGAACGGAACAACCACGGGCTCAAAATCGGGTTCCATGATCTTGAGCGTCAAGTAGGCCGTGGTCAGCTTGCCGGGGATCGCGATGCGCTTGCCCTTCAGCTCGTCGATACTCATCGGCGCATTGGACACCAGCATCGGGCCGTACCCATCGCCGATGGAAGAGCCGCTCGCCAGCAACATGTACTTATCGGCCACGTAAGGGTAGGCGTGATAAGAGATCGCCGTCAGGTCGTAAACCCCCTCCATCGCCTTCCGGTTCAACGACTCAATGTCTTCCAGCACATGGCGGAACTGCACGAGGCGCGAGCGGATTTTGCGCGTCGCCAGCGCGTAGAACATGAACGCGTCGTCAGAGTCGGGGCTGTGCGCGCAAACGATTTCCAGCGGAGAAGAAGGCTGCATAGAGGGAGAAACCTTAAATATACCAGACGAGGTACCCCCTGGCAGTTCTCAGTCAGACCAAAACAGCGGATCTCACTGTCCAGCCAATGTTTTGAGCTCGGGATGAACCAGCTGCATCAACTGTACAAGTTCCGCATTGGCCACCGCGGCCGCGGCCATATCGCCCGCCTTGGCGCTCTGTTCCACGCGTAGCGCGCAGACCCTTGCCCTTTCGGCGCCAAACTGCGCCAGCAACCCCTTCAACTGGTGTGCCGCGCCGAGGATAAGCTCCACCTTCGATTGGTCGAAGCCTGATTGCACAGTACCCATGAGCTGCGGGTACTCCTCCAGGAAGAGGCCGGCCAGTTCGGCCAATAGTTCCGCGTCGCCGCCAACGCGCTCCAGAGCGGATTCCTGATCTAGTTCTTTCATCTCTCTCTCCCGTTCCACTGTGGGGGGGTCTCTTTCACTTTCGCGCTTTGCCGGCGGAATGCCAAGGGCAAGCGCCTCAATCTTGCGAATGAGTTCCTGCATTCGGATTGGTTTGCTCAGGTAGCCATCCATGCCTGCTTCCAGACAAAGCTCGGCGTACCCTGGCATGGCGTGAGCGGTCATGGCGATGATCGGCAGGTGTGTTCCATTCTGAGACTCTTCCTCCCGGATTCGGCGAGTCGCCTCAAGCCCATCCAGATCAGGCATTTGGACATCCATCAGGGCCAGATCGTAGTGCCCTCTGCGGGCCGCTTCCAGGGCTTCACGGCCCGTGCTCACCAGTTGCGGCAGGTATCCGGCCTGCTCCAGCATCCTCACCACCAGCCGTTGATTGACGGCGTTGTCTTCCGCCACCAGGATCTGGAACGGCTGGCTGCCGCGCGGCAGGCCCGGATCCGAAACAGGCGCCGCCTGGTACTGGCCGGACTGGCTGGCATCCGGCGCCAAGGGGAAACTTACCGTGAATGCGAACGTGCTTCCATCGCCTTCCCGGCCGCTGACAAAGATCCGCCCGCCCATGAGATTCACCAGTTGATCCGAAATCGACAGCCCCAGACCCGTGCCGCCGCGCAGCCGGGTGCTGGACGGATCGCTCTGCACGAAGGCCTCGAAGATGGCTGCCCGGTTCGCGTCAACTATGCCGATCCCCGTATCCTCCACGAGAAAACGCACCAGAGCCACATTGTTGGAGCTGTTCAGCCGGTCGATCAGCAGGCGCACCGTGCCGCGATCCGTGAACTTGACGGCATTGCCGACCAGATTGATGAGCACCTGCCGCAGCCGCCCGCTGTCCCCGATCAGCCGCTCCGGAACCTCCTCTCCGATCTGCCACACCACCTCCAGACCGCGCGAGACACCACGATGGACCAACGGCCGCATCAGGTTTTCCACCACGCGGCGGAACTCAAAGGCGTCCGGCCTCAATTCGATCCGGCCCGATTCCGCCTTCGACAGGTCGAGCAGGTCATCCACCAGACTCAGTAGGGATTCCGTGGACAAACGGACAAGCTGCAGATACTCCCTTTGTTCGCTGGAAAGTTCCGTCGCCAGGGCAAGTTCCGTCATCCCCAGGATTCCGTTCATCGGAGTACGAATCTCATGGCTGATGTTTGCCAGAAACGTCGTTTTGGCCGCGCTGGCTGTCTCCGCGCTGTGTGCCACCTCTTTCGCCCACTGGGTGGTACTCTCCAGAAACTCGTTCGTGGCGCGGAGTTCCTGCTCTACCCGAACCCGCTCCGTGATGTCCCGCAGCACCATCAGCAACAGTGCAGGCGAACCCGCCCGCTCCAGGAACGAATTCGTGATCTCCAGCCAGAGCCGGCGTCCGGAGTTCAGCTCAAACTCCCGCACCACGGCGGAATCCAGGGAGCGGGACCGGAACGCCTCCTGGAACTTCACCAATTCTTCCTCTTCGTGCCCCGGCCATTCTCTCCATGCCTGCGTGAAGAGCCGCCCCTCCAACTCTTCCTTCATCAGCCCGGCGAGCTTGCGGAAGGCCGGGTTAGCCGCAAAAATCTTGCCGGACTCTTCCACAAACACCATCGCGTCGCCGGCGCTCTCCCATACCAGTTGAAACTCCAGTGCGGCCTCGGCCCGGCGCCGTTCCGCTTCCAGTTGTTGCGTCAGGTCAGTGGCGGTCACCACGATGAACTCAGGTGTACCTTCCTCATTCCGCAGCAGCGAAGCGGACCATGCGATCTCCACCGTACCGCCCGCCTTGCGGTATAGCGTCGCCAGGCCGAACTGCGGACTTCCGCCCGCGGCGAGCCGTTCCAGGCAGGCTGCTGCGCTCTCCCTCTGGCTGGGGGCGATCAGGTCCGCCAGCGCCTCGGTCATCCTCATCTCGGACTCATGGAAGCCTGTCAGCCGCTCGCAGGCGCGGTTCCACCGGATCAGTTGACCCTTCATGTTCAGCACCGCGATCAGGGCGCTGGTGGAGTCCAGGACTACCCGCGTAAAGTCGCGCTCGCGGGCCAAAGCCAGCTCGATCCGCTTCTGACTGGAGATATCCTGGCCCACCCCTAACAGCACCCGGCCCCAGTACGGCGAGTCCATGAGGGTTTTCGTCAGCAGCATGGTCCTGCCCGGCAGCGGCCCATTGCCGTCGACTTCCGTCTCCACCTGGATGGATTCCAGGCCGCCTTCAAATACCCGCTTATCCTCGGATTCGATCGCGACCGCCTTATCGACCGGTACGAAATCCACATCCGTCCGCCCGACAATGCCTTCCAGCGGACGATTCACGCCGCGCCTCACCTGGGTATTGGCAAATACAAACCGGGATGTCTGATCCTTCACGAAGATCCAAAGCGGCAGTGCATCCAGGAATCGCTGCAATTCCGTCCGGACCGCAAGCTTCGTGCGCTCACGCTGTTCGCGCTGCCAGCGCCGCCAAAATAGCCAGCCGATCCCGGAACCAATCAGGATGCCGGTTGCCACGATTAGGAGGATCGCGGGGCCCTCAAATCTCAATCGAATGCCTCCCCCAATTCAAACCGAGCGCCACCACAGAAACTTTAAGTATGGGCCATGTTACAACACCTATCATGTTCTCTTCGTCAGTAAGTGGAGCATTTTCCATTCACCGGCCGGCCCGATATCTTCTGGACGTGCCCGCTCAGTCGGGAGATACCCCGCCTTTGCTCGTGGTGGCACTCCATGGCTACGCGATGAACCCTACCGAAATGCTGGGATTCACGCGCGATTTGCTCGGCCCAGCGCCGGTGATTGCCTCACTGGAAGGACCGAATTCTGTATTTCTTGGTAAGGATCCGAGGGCAACACGTTCCGGGTTTCATTGGGGTACACGAGAGACAGCGGATTTCCATGTCGACGTACATCACCAGATGGTCGAGGGTATGCTGGCCGTATTGTCTGACCGCTTTTCGGTAGGGCCCGATCGTCTGCTGCTGCTCGGATACTCTCAATCGGTTGGTCTGAACTACCGCTTTGTCGCGCGTAATCCGCACGCATTTCGGGGGCTGATCGCTCTCTGCGGCGGCATTCCTGGCAACTGGGACTCGCAGGGCGAGGAGAGCATCGAAACAGCCGTATTCCACCTGGCCAGGACGGAGGACGAGTTCTTTCCTGTGAGCGAGGCGGCTTCCGTGGAAGCCCGTCTGCGGCGGCGTGCTTCCGACGTCACCTTTCATATCGAGCCGGGTCGCCACCGGTTCCCGCTCAAAGCCGGGAAGCCGGTACGCGCGTGGATCGAGCGGGTCTTCTCTCGCAAATCGAACGGTGAATGAGCCTGCCTCCCGGCAGGGGACCTCGGACGGCCTCAGTATCCACCGGGCCAGGGGCCGTGGAAGTGTTCCGTGAGCCGCTCAGGCTGGCGAACCAGTTCCGCCACCTCCTCCGGGGTCAAGGGGTTGCCGATGAGGTACCCCTGAACCATGTCGCAGCGCGCGGCGCGCACCAGTTCGAGTTCTCCTTCGGTTTCCACCCCTTCGGCCACGACTTCCAGGCCGCGCTGGTGGGCCATAACCGTGATGGTATGGACCACGGGCAGGCTGCCCGACGGTTTCGTAATCTCGCTGACGAACGTCCTGTCGACTTTGACCACATCCAGTGGCAACCGGTGCAGGTAGGTCAGGGGCGAATACCCGACGCCGAAATCGTCAATCGCGATACGAACCCCGGCGGCCCGCAGTTCACGCATGCGCGCAGCGGACTCCTCGATATCTCTCAGGATCGTGCCTTCCGTCACCTCGAGTTCCAGCGCATCGCCGTCCAGTTGAGTCTCGCGGAGCACTCCTCGCACCATTTCGACGAAGGTAGGGCAGGAAAACTGCAGCGGCGATACATTCACCGCCACCCTGGGGATACCCAGGCCCGCCCGCCGCCACTCGGCCATCTGGCGGCAAGTGGATTCCAGCACCCAGGCGCCGATCGGGGCGATCACGCCGATCTCCTCGGCCAGGCGAATAAACGTCTCCGTCTGAACCCGGCCCAGTTCCGGATGGTTCCACACCAGCAGAGCCTCGAGACCCCGCAGCTTCCCGTCGCGGTCTACCTGCGGCTGATAGCGCAGCGAAAGCTCATTGTGCTCCAGGGCGCGCCGCAGGGCGCCTTCCATCTGGTACCGCTCTTCCGGCGGCAGGCCGTTCGGGTTTGTGGCTCGTTCCAGCACTCCACCGCCCCGCACCTTGGCCCGCGCCACGGCCAGCGTCGCCTTGCTCAACAACTTGGCGGCCGAACTGCCGTCTTCCGGGTAGAGGCTCAAACCCAGGCTGGCTGAGGCGAAAATCTCTCTCTGGTCGAGGGGAATCGGCGGTTCCAGGATGTTCAGGACTTCCGCCCCGTTCAACATGGCATCCCGCTCAGTCAGTCCCGGCAGCAGGATCCCGAACTCGTCTCCACCCAACCGCGCCAGGGTCCCATTGCCCGGCAGCCACCTCGACAACCGGACCGCTACTTCGCGCAGGATCCGGTCTCCCGCGTCATAGCCGAGCAGGTCGTTGATGTGCCGGAACCGGTCGATGCCCAGCACACAAACCGTCAATCGCTCGTCCGGCCGCGCCTGGAGCGTCCGTGCCATGACTCTCTCCAAGGCACCACCCCGCATCAACCCTGTCAGCGTGTCACGGTCGATGGTGTTCAGCTCCTGTACCTGCTGTGATGCTGCTTTCGCGGGCATGGGACTATTCTTAGCCAATTCGAGTGGTTTTCCTACTGAAAAGTTGATCTAAATGAATTGCATTTGTCCCACTTATCCTATTCCGGCTAGGGTAGGGACCTATTGCGGTGCCAGTCGGTCTGCGACTGGAGGTGATGCGCTGCCTGCAAGAGCACATTCTCATTATTGGCCTTTGCAATCAGAGAGATAGATGGGACGGAAGGCACACCCCGCGGGCCTGGCAGGGCAAGTACCGGAAGTCCCGCGAGATCCGTTGCCGCGATGTGCGGCGTCATACCGCCAGATCGTCCGGGCGTACTGGCACCACCGCCCCCTGGTGGGTTCTCCCGATGGCCCGAATACGCCGGAGTGATCAACAAATCCAGTGGCCCCAGCAGTTGGTTCATCGCCTCCTGAACCTGCCTGCGCACTCGACCCGCCGTCAAATACTGCACGGCGGTCACCTCCAGCCCCGCTCGCAGTCCTTCCGCCTGGCCAGGATCAGCGAGACTGTCGACAGTCCCGGAACCGATGATATCGGCGAAGGCGGCGGAGCTCTCCGCGGCCTGGAGCGTGCGGGCGGCCTGCTCATAGGGCAAGTCAGGAAGCCGTACCTCCACCAAGGTTGCGCCCGATGCTTTGAGGAGATCAAGGACAGCGCGCAAGGGCGCCGCCTGCGGCTCGCTGAACTCAGACGGAACGAACCCGATTCTGAAACTGGACACTGGCGGCACATATGGCAGGGCGTAGTGGAACGATTTGCCGCTGGAACCCGCATCCCGGTCGTCGCCCCCGGCCAACACATGCAGAATCTGGCCACAATCCTCGGCGGAGCGGGCAATGATCGCGATCCGGTCCAGCGTCCACGAAACGGGGACGGCTCCAAACCGGCTAACCAATCCGTATGTCGGCTTCAGGATGCATAACCGCTGGTCACCGGCGGGCACCAGCAGCGACCCTCCGGCTTCCACGCCCAGCGCATAGGGAGCGAGCCCTTCGGCGACCGCCTTGGCGGCCGCGCAGGAGTTGCCCGGCATCAGCCGGCCGGCTCCACCCAATTCACGGGCGTTCGTCTTCGCGGCCAGCACCGCGCCCGACTTGCCCAGCCGTTCAACCACGGCGGCGTTGCTGTCGAACACCTGCCCGGCGAAGATTCTGGAACCCCAGGTGGTGGGGTGCCGGGCGACGCTGAGTGAATCTTCCACGCAGAACGGAACGCCCTGCAGGGGGCCCCGAATCCGGTCGCGCTTCAACTCTCTGTCGACATCGCGGGCCCGCTGGTGGGCGTGATCCTTGAGAACCAGCGCAAGGGTCCGCCGGCCCTGCGACTCCATCCGGTCGAGGAACGCGCGCGTCAGTTCGACGGCCGTAAAGTCCTTCCTGACAAGCCGCTGGTTCAATTCAACGGCGGTCGCAGTGAAGACTTCCGGTGGAATCGAGGCCATGGCTCAGGGTTCAAACCGGAAGGCCGGCGCGCATTCGCGCGGCAGTTTGACCTTCGCCAGATCCTCGGCATCCTGGCGCAGAACCTGCCGCTCCCCGGTCGCAGGCGGGGCCTGTGCCGCCGCCCGCAGCGGCACCGCGGGGAGTCCGAGGATCATCGCCAGGGAACGCCGGGAGGGTCTGGAATCTTTACGCATTAGTGCGTCGCCTTATGGTTCTGATGGTTCGTGATGGCCTGTTGTTCCGCCAAAGCTTCAATGGCGGCGCGTTCCATAACCGCTTTCGGTGCACTTTCGCCGGTAAACAAGGTGAACTGGCGGGCTGCCTGCTCCAGGAACATCTCCAGGCCGTGGATCACCGCCTTGCCCTGACTCGCGGCCCGCCGCAGCAGCTCGGTCTCATGCGGCGTATATACCAGATCGAAGACGAGGTCGGCCGGGATGGCTCCCTCGAAGAAACAGGACTCGGTATGCGGCCACATCCCCAGGGGAGTGGCATGAATCAGGGCGTCAAAGTGCCGCTGCTTGGCCTGCTCCGGCAGCAGCGGCTCGGCGTCACAGATCTTTGCGAGTGCCCTCACACGATCCGGATTCCTGCCGGTGATCGCCAGTTTCGCCCCCGCGTCGGAAAGCGTAAATGCCGCTGAGCGTGCCGTTCCGCCATTGCCTACCACCAGGACGGAAGACTTGGCCACCCGGATCCGCTTCTCCAGCGGAACGCGGATCCCCTCGGCGTCCGTATTCGTGCCCCGCCACTTGCCGGCCTTCTTATAGACCGTGTTGATCGCACCGATCCGTTTGGAAAGGGGATCCACCGCATCCAGATACCGGATGACTCTTTGCTTGTGCGGGATGGTGACGCTGAAGCCGTTCAGGGGCAGCTTGTCGGCCAGGACGAAGAAGTCCTTCAATTGGAGAGGAGAGACCAGAAACGGGATGTACAAGCCGGCGATGCGCCGCGCCTGCAGCGCCCGGTTGTGGACCGCCGGCGAAATGCTGTGCCTGACGGGATCCGCGATCACCCCGAACAGTTTCGGAGCCTTGAGGGTCTTGTCCACACGGTAAAGATTCTTCAGTGTGCGCGCGGAAACCTGCCCGGCCGCCGTACCCTCCACCGCCGACGGCGCTGCATAGGTATAGACGCCGCCCATGAAAGGGGAGAGGACGCGTGTCGGGAAGCCGGTCTCACTCATGGCCAGCAGGATCACGGGCACCTTGGGGTAGGTCTTGGCCAGGGACAGAACGCGAAGATTGTCCGACGGCTTCCTGGCGGTCGTGACAATTTTGTAAGCCGCGGCCGGAACCTTCAACATCCGCCGCATGACCGGATCCATGGCCGGCGTGCCCTCGAAATTGTGGTAGCTGACGATGACCTGGGCGCGGCCTTCCAGCAGGCTCATATGCGCCATCGGAGTCTCGGCGCTCTCGATCTCAACGTCCACTGCGCGGGCGCCCGCATCGACTGCCGCCGCCAGGATCCGGAACTCCTCCTCGATGCTGCCGTTGAACCGTCCGTGGTTCTGATGTCTGCGGCACGTTGCCAGCAGAAACGCATCCGGGTAGAGCTTCATGAACTGCCGGATTACGGCCATGCCGTCCTGCGGGCGGGGCAGGTAATCGAGCCTGAATTCAAGGAAGCGTTCACCGGCGTCGGCTTCCCTGCGCGCATGTTCCAGCAGTTTTTCGGGATCAGCCAGACCCAGAGCAATGCAGATGCGCGGAAGAGAGGAAGGAGAAGGCATTGTTACGATTTACTTCGATTGAAGTGAGGATATCATTTGCCCCGCCCCCGCTGCGGACTAGATCGTGGTCGGAGGGGCCGGTTCCCCGGCGGCCGCCAGCGAATCCAGCCGGGTGCGCCAGGCGGCCAGCAGACCCGCAGGATCGTCCACCCACAACCGGTCCGCGCCCGCGGCGCAGGCCGCCAGCGCCTCATCGAGAGTCGCGACGACGCTCGACACCTTCATCCGGCAGACGTCTTTGAGAATGCGCCGGCCGAGGGGCAGATCGGCCGCCGGCAGGCTGACTATCGCCACCTCACAGCGCTTGCAGATCTTCATCGCAATCACTTTGAGATCTTCCGTCAGCCGCGGGTGGTCCACAATCACCTTTAACGTGACACCTGCTTCCAGACACGACCGGCCCATCTGCAGGAGCTCCGTTTCCACATACTGGAACTGCCGCGACAACAGTTTGCCGAGATTGGGCAGGGTCTCAAGCTCCTTTGCCCCCCGCCGCAGCAGGTCCCGGGCCTCGTAGAGCTTGACGCCGGTGGTCTGGCCGCCTTCGGGATAGCCCGCGGTGGACGCCGGAAGAACGGGAGTCCCGGATAGCATCCGGACGGCGAAGTCGAGATCCGACGGCCGAACCGTGACACAGGCGACTCCGGCGGATTGCCCGCGCTGGATTCCGGCAGCGACCTCTTCGTCCGTAAAATCCGGCTGCAGCACCGCATACTCCAGACGCTGCGCCAGGTCTTCATAGGTCTTCAGCTCGATGGCGGTTTCGGCAGCTGGGTTCATAGAGAGTTACCGGTACCAGTCCGGCGGACGGAGATTACTTCTTGCGGCTCGAGGTGCGCGGCGCGGTGCTGAGGCCCAGGTCCTTGAGTTCGGCCCGCGCGCGGGTCGCGGCATCGGAATTCGGGTTGGCGGCAATGATGGCGCGGAACTCTTTCTCCGCGTCCGACCGGCTGCCCAGACGCAACAGAGTCCGGCCTTTCATCAGGTGCGCATCGTTGGTCTTGGCGTTTTTCGAATACGCTACCAGCACCTTATCGAAAGCGGACAGGGCATCGTCGAACTTCTTCTGGTTGTATAGGATCTCGCCAATGTGGAACTGGGCGCTGGATGCGAACTCCGTCTCTCCAAACCAGGCCAGGTAGTCATTGAACTCTTTCAGCGCAAGGTCATAGTTGCCGCCGGTCTTGTCCCGGAACGCGTCCTGGTACAGGCTCTGCGCGGAAACTCCAGGCGGGGGGCCGGAAGCGGAAGGCGCTACGGTCCCTCCGGCCGACGGTGGCGGCGGCGGGGCCTGCATTGTCTTGATCGTATTCTCGAGATCCACCATGCGCTGGTCCAGCTTGCCGATTCGCGTATTGATCTCGGCCACCGTTTCCCGGATGTAGCCGAAATCGTTGGAGAGGTTGTCGACCTTGCCGCTCACTCCGGACAACGGGCCCGACATTTCCTTCTGCAGCCGGTCTTTCAGCCCGCTATCCAGGACCGTCAGCGCACGGCTGGTGCCGGCGAGCTGGTCTTGAATCGCCTTCAGGGTCGCCTCAATGTTGGAAAGCCGGTCGCTCTGCGCCTTCGCGTTGGTGCGGACCTCTTCCTGGAGAAGAGCCAGATCGCGGCCCAATTCCACGATCTCCTTCTTCTGGGCGAACGAAGCGAACGGCAATGCAAGCACTAGCACGGAAGCAATTGCGGTGATTCTCATGGACGATCCTTTCTCCATTGACACCCCACCGGTGAGCAGGGGCAAAATGGGGGTGCGCCCGGACGACGCACCCCCTGGATTGATAAACAAGCTACTTACTGTACGCCGACGAAGTGACCCCGCCGGTTCTTCTGCCAGCAACCTTCATTGGAATCCGTGCAGAACGGCTTTTCCTTGCCGTAGCTGACGGTCTTCAGACGATCCGCCGGAACACCCATCTGCGTCAGGAACTCCTTGACGCCGGCCGCACGGCGGTCGCCCAGGCCGATGTTGTACTCGGCCGAGCCGCGTTCGTCACAGTGACCTTCGATCGAGATCACGGCCGACGGGAAATCGTTGAGGATCGCCTTCAGGGCATCCGCGTTGCGCTGCAGAGTCGCGCGCCCGTCTTCCCGGACCTCGCTCTTGTCGTAGTCGAAGAACACGTCCTGGACTTCCTTGCCAAGCCGCTCAGACAGCGAAGCGGTGGGCTTCGGCTCCGGCGGAGGCGGCGGAGGCGGCGTGTTGACAGTCACGGTGACCGTGGAGATGGCGTCTCCGCCATCGCCCTTTGCCGTCATCCGGTAGGTGGTGGTGGCGGACGGGAATACCTGGCGGCTGCCCGATCCGGCCACAACGCCGATGCCGTTGTCGATGGTTACTTCCGTCGCGTTCGTAACAGTCCACCGCAGCGTGGAGGACTCGCCTCGCACGATGGTGGAAGGTTCGGCCGTGAAGCTGCTCACTGCGGCGGCCGGGCCCTTCTCCACCTTCGGTGCTTCTTTCACCGCGGGAGGCGGTGGCGGTGGCGCAACTGGCGGTTTCTTCTTACAGCCTGCCGCGAAAAGAAAGAAAGACAGGGCCAGCATCGTGCCAGCGATGTGACGTTGTTTCATGACGACCGATGAGCCTCCTGTGCTCGATTGCTCCAACCGGCTGGGAACTCCATAGTGTTCACTTCGTCCACACCGGCTTTTCGTTCTGGCCTTGTGTAGTGAGCTGTTTCACTTCAGTTCCATCAGCCAACATCGTGAAAATCTGGCTGCCCCCAGCCCGGTTGGACGAAAACACCAGGTGGCGCCCGTCAGGCCCCCAACCCGGATTCTCGTTCCTGCCCTGGCCATGAGTCAGCTGTACGGTCTCCCGGGAGGCAACATCCATCAGAAAGATGTTCCAGTTGCCGGGAGCAAAACCGCGCGTCCAGGCGAACGCGATAGCCTTGCCATCGGGGTGCCAAGCTGGATTGGAAGCTTCGCCTTCCCCCGTCGTCAGGCGCATCGGGTCCGCACCGTCCATATTCATTCTATATATTTGCTGCAGTCCGCCGCGCCCCGATACGAAGACCATGTCGGTCCCGGTCTTCGGATTCACCTTCGCCTCGACTTCGATCGCCCGCGAATTGGACAGTCTCTTCAGGTTTCTGCCATCGAGATCGGCAATGTAGATCTGCGAAAACCCGCTGATGCTCGACGAGAAGAGGATGTGCTGTCCATCCGGTGTGAACGACGGTGTCGCGTTCATGGGAGCCTCGGGATTCAGGAAGGGAATGAAGCGTTTCGTCTCTGTGGAATACACCATGATGCGGGGCTGTCCCTTGGCGTACGTCGTGAAGGCGAGACGCCGTCCGTCCGGCGAGATGGCGGGAAACGTAGTGATGGACCGGAACGAGGTGATCTGCTGCTGATTGGAGCCGTCGAAATCCATCGACCAGATCTCCTTCGAGCCGGAGCGTGTAGAGATGAAATAGATCTTCGAGCCGGCCAGCGAAGGAGCCCCAAACTGGGCTAGAATGTCGGCGGCATAGTCGTGGCCCAGCTTACGCGCTCCGTCTGCCGTCAGCGGAGCGTTATACAGCTTACGGAACAGCTTCGCGCCGGCAATATCAGGTACGGCGACGTTGTATAGGTGGCCGAACACGACAAGCTGGCCGCCCTGCTCGGCGGCGTAGCCGAAGCCGAGATAACCTGCCGATACCGGGGCGCCGCTCCAATCGGAGAGGCATCGTCCGCCGCAATTGGGAGCGGCGGGTTGCTCACCGCGCCGCACAGGTGCCGGTGTTGGCGTTGGCCGTAGATCCGACTCCTGCTGCGGCGGATTCAGCGGGTAGAAACTCTTCGACGCCATGTCGAAGAGGCCGGAACGTTGAATATCGTCGAACACCGTCTGGTTGAACGTATCAACCAGTGGTGTTGCGCCTCCGGCGCCCCGGAAGTCCGGCAGCGCGATCTTCTTCTTCTCGCCACCAATGATGGAGATGACGATCCGGTCCTGCGACTGGCTGTACGCCAGCACTGCCAGAAATCCGATGGCGAGCAGGCTGAGTGAGATTGTTTTTTTCATCGCTTCAGTTGGAACCAGAATTCAATGTGCGCCGGGTTCCCTTCGCACTCCCGGGGAATGGGGGGGAAGGGTGAGGCTTCGGTGATGGCGCGTTGCGCCGAGTAGTCCAGCGTCCGGTTGCCGCTGGTCTGGGATACGCTGATGCCCGTAACCTGACCGGAACGAGCCAGGTCGAAGTAGATGATCGCCGGCGGTAAAGTATGAATGCGCGAATCCACCTGATCGGTCCGCCACCGCTGGCCTACCCTGTCGCGAAGCAGCGTGGCATACGCTCCGCAATGGGTTCCAAACGGCGAGTTGGTACCGACCCCAACTCCACCCGAACCCGGAGCCATGCCATAGATCGGCGAGGTGGCTGCCTGCCCGGAGTTGCTGAAAACCTGATTGTCGTAATACTCACGCTTGTCCGTACGGTTCGAAGCCCGCTCCGTCCGGTCTGCCTTCGGCCGCTTCTTGGACTTCAACGCGATCGCATCCGGATCGTCCTTGGCGGCCTGCTTCGTCTTCGGCTTGGGCTTCACTTCCTCGGGGATCTCTGACTTCGTATCCTCGGCCACCTGGTTCTTTGGGCCAGTACGGCCGGGTAGTGGGATCTTCTGGACCGGCGTGACGGATACAGAACCGCCGCCCATCGAGTTTGGATCGCCCCAGGTGATGGTGCTTGCCGATATTGAGTACGGTCAACAGACCAATGGTCCCGAAGAGGGCCCCATGCAGCACGAGTGAGCCGATGAGCGGTCTCTTCAGCGAATCTCGTTCTGCCAGGACGTCGACGTGTTGATCCATGTGCCGATTATTTTGCGGGTCCGGAATCGTCGGGTTGCGTGACCAGCCGGACATCGAGCCCAGCCTGCCCCAGTGCGCTCACCACCTGGGCGATGGGATCGTAGATGGTATTCCGGTCCGCCCGCAGATAGACCGCCTTGGCGTTCGGAAACCGCCGCTTGAACTCGGCGCCCAATTCGTGAATGTTCACTTGCTTCTCATTCAGGAAGAGGTTGCCCGACCGGTCTAGGGAGGCCACGGGCAACTCCTGCGAGCTGTCCTTGGTCTGCTTTACCTTCGGTACCTCGACTTCCAGCCCGAACTCCATCACATGCGCCGTCAGCATGAAGATCACCAGCAGCACCAGAACAACGTCCACCAGCGGGACGATGTTGATTTCAGCCAGAGTGCCGTTGCCCCTGCCGTTGCGGCGGCCGGATCCACCGTTGTTCATCGAGAAGGCCATCAGCGTTTACTCCTCGAAGTGGCGTTCAGTCAGGTTGAGGAATTCCAGCGCGAAGTTTTCCATCCGCGCGCCAATCTCTTTGATGGAATGGCCCATTACGTTGTACGCGATGGCCGCCGGAATCGCCGCCGCCAGGCCCGCGGCCGTGGCCACCAGTGCGTCCGCGATACCAGGGGCGACAGCACGCAAGCTGGCGCTGCCGGCCGAGCCCAGGCCTTGGAACGCGTTGATGATGCCCAACACCGTACCGAACAGACCTATGAAGGGTGACACAGTCGCCGTAGTCGCCAGCCAGCTCATACTGCGCTCCAGCCGGGTGACCTCTTCGCTGATGCCGAGCTGAAGCGTCCGTTCCAGCGCAGTCTTGTTCACGATCTGGCCCTTCGACTTCACCTGCCGCACCACCTCTTCGTAACCGAAATCGAAGACTCCGGTCAGTGGGGCTTTGTTGAACTGCTCCGCGGCGACAGCCACGGCGTCCAGGTTGGGGGCCTTGCGGAAAGCTCTCAGGAAGGTGGCGTTCGCTTCGGCAGCGGCCTTGAACTGGCTCCACTTGGCGAAGATGATGGTCCAACTCAACAGCGAACCGATGAGCAGCAGAGCCAGAACGATCTTCGAAATGAGGGAGGCGCCAAGAACCAGTTCAACGATGGAAAGCTGCAGGAACGCGCCAATGAATGGCATGGTCAACGATTGACTCCTTCAATGTCCTTCAAATTCCATGATATCCAAGGATGGCCGGACGAGCAGGCTCCTGGAACAATTTCGCCTCTTTATGTACGACGCTCCGCGGCTCACGAAAAGTTGCCAACAACCGGCCGGGTCGATGAATTTATACTTGGTCTGAATGCTGGTGGAACTCGTCGTCGAGAACTTCGCGGTAGTGGAGCGGCTCCGCTTGCCTCTACACGCCGGGCTAAATGCCCTGACGGGCGAAACAGGCAGCGGCAAGAGCCTGATGGTAGACGCTTTAAGCCTGCTGCTGGGCGGCCGTGCGTCGGCCGACATGGTGCGGACGGGCTCCACGCGGGCCTTCGTTTCGGGCCGCTTCGAGGTGCCGGCCGATCCGGATTTCAACCTCCTGCTGGAAGGCGCCGGACTGGAGGCGGAGGATGGCGAAATCCTGCTTGAACGCGAGATCCTCGCCTCCGGCAAATCCCGTGCCTTTGTTGCCAGCCGTCCCGTAGCTGCCTCATTTCTCAAAGAGATAGCGCCCTTCCTGGGGGACATCCACGGCCAGCACGATCAACAGAAGCTTTTTTCCGGTGATTCTCAACGGGAACTCCTCGACGAGGCGGCCGGCGTCGCAGAACCCCTCGCCGACGTGGCCGCTGCCTATGCCGAGTGGCACTCCCTGGTCCGTACCCTTCACGAGCTGAACCGGACCGAGCAGGAAAAGCTCCGCATGTCCGACCTCTGGACCATGCAGCGCAAGGAGATCGAGGCTCTGGAACTCAGTGCAGGCGAGGATGCCCAACTCGAAAACGAGAAGCGTGTTCTGAAAAACGTCGCCCGCCTGAGCGAAGCGGCCACCGTGGCCCACGATGCTCTTTCCGAGTCCGAACACGCCGTCGCCAATGGCCTGGGAATCGCCCTAAAAAAAGTTGAAGAACTGGCGAAAATCGACGAAAGTCTCGCTGGGTTGCTCGAGACCTTGAGGCCCGCCCAGATCGCGGTCAAGGAAGCCTCCATGGAGCTCAGCCACTACCTGGGCCATCTGGAGGCCGACCCCAAGCGCCTGGAGGACCTGGAGAACCGGCTTGCCCAGATCGAGAAGCTCAAGCGGAAATACGGCTCCACCATCGACGAGATTCTGGCCTTTCACGCGCAGGTCTGCGAGCAGTTGAACGCTGTGGAGTCCGCCGGCGAACGGCGCGCCGAGCTCGAAGCCGCCATCACAGCCCGTGAAGCCGAATATATGGTGAAAGCGGATCGACTGCGTACCCTGCGCACCAAGGCAGCCAAAAAGCTGGAAAAGGCGGTGGAGGGCGAACTCGGGGGCCTCGCCATGAAAGGCACCTCGTTCCGCATCGCCATGAAGCCGGCGGAGCCCGCTCCGCACGGCATCGATGCCGTCGAGTTCCTGGTCTCCGCGAACGTGGGTGAGGAGCTCCGGCCCTTGGACAAAGTCGCCAGCGGCGGTGAACTGTCCCGAGTTGCCCTGGCGTTGAAGACCTGCATCGTGCCGAAGTCCAACGGCCGTGTCGCGAGGACGCTCGTCTTTGATGAGGTGGATTCCGGCGTCGGTGGCGCCGCGGCGGAAACCATCGGCCGCCGCCTGAAGAAGATCTCCGAGTCGAATCAGGTGCTGTGCGTGACGCATCTGGCCCAGATCGCCGGCTTCGCCGATCATCACTATGTCGTCTCGAAGCGTGAGGCCGCCGGTCGCACTTCCGCCCAGGTGGATGAGATGCTCGGCGACGAGCGCGTGCGCGAGATCGGCCGCATGCTGTCCGGCCAGCACCTCAGTGCTGAAGCGCTACGCCACGCCGAGAAACTCATCGAGGAGTATGCCCGCCGTGGCTGACGTCCAGCTCATCACCACGGAACTGATCGAAGCGTTGCGCGTTCGCGCCGTGGCGGCTCCGCGTCTGCGCATCAATCACAATTTCCACAGTGGACCCGGGGATAATCCGCACCGCTTCCTCAATGTGATGATGCGCGGTACTTACGTCCAGCCGCATCGCCACAAAACACCGGCCAAGGCCGAGAGCTGGGTGCTGTTGAACGGCAGCGTCCGCCTCTTCACGTTCGACGACCAGGGAGCCGTCACCGGAAGCTGGCTTCTTTCGGCGGAAGGACCCGCGCGAGGCATCGACGTGGCGCCCGGCCTCTGGCATACCGTCTGCGTGGTGAGTGAGTGGGCAACCGTGTACGAGGTAAAACCCGGTCCCTGGGATCCGGCCACCGACAAGGAATTTGCGCTCTGGGCTCCGGCGGAAGGCGAACCGGGTGCCGCGGACTACCTGGACAAACTGCTCTCCCTACCCTAGCTCCGTACCCGCTAGCATAGAGGTAAGGAGCGGGCGCCCATGAATCGAACTTTGTCCAGACGAGCCTGGCTCTCCGTGTCTCTTCTCCCGGTTGCGCTGCTCGGCGGCTGCCATGCCGCGGGTTGGCAGGCGGGCGAACTCTGCAAGGCGTGCCAGCGACCTGTCCATAAAAACTCCCGCACGGTTGCGCTGCTCGACGGCAAACGCGCAGTGTTCTGCTGCCCGGCCTGTGCCCGATCGGAGCACGCGCAGTCCGCCAAAACAGTCCAGATCATCGAACTTACCGACTTCAACACCGGCCAGCCGCTGGCGACCGCCGGAGCCTACGTAGTCCGCAACAGCGACGTGAACCCCTGTACCGAACACACGCAGGCTCCTGGCCCGGATAAGCGGCCCATGCAGACTACATTCGACCGGTGCAGCCCGGGCGAACTGGCGTTCGCGGGCAAGTCCGCGGCGGAGGCGTTTGCCCGCCAGCACGGTGGCCAGGTCATCGACTTCGCGACGCTGGCCCGTTAATCGCTACTTCGCGGCCTCGATCTTCTCCACCTGGATCGTTTTCCCGCTCAGCGTGCCCGTCACCTTCACCTTCGCCGCCGCGAACTTCTCCGGCATCGCCTGATCACTTAGGGTGTACACATTCTTGCCGTCATACAGTGCGTACTTAAACCGCTTGTCCATCTTCACGCAGTCGCGCACGCACTTCGCATCATTCGCGGCGCCCATGGCCTTGTGGTCGGCGCCGCACATCGTGTCCGTAATCACACCGGTGAATACCCGCGACGCGCCGGCGGCCATCATCAGGCCGGCATACATCAGGGTGAGGGGAATCAGTTTCTTCATGGTTAGTTGCCTTTCTCGGGAATGGAAGTCAGCAACTCAAGACCGTGAACGGCGTTGAGCTTGCGCCACACGAGGTTGAACCTCTTCTCGTCCAGTGGTTGCTTGAGTTGAAAATTGAAGCCCTTGCGGCTGCCGTAATGTGTCGTGGCTCGCTCGAAGGACGTGATCGTCAGTTGATACGGATCGGAACTGCTGATATTCTCGATGTCCTGATACCGCCAGGTGCGCGACGCCTCCCGGCTTTCCGTGACATATACGATGCGGTCATTCGCAAACCGCAGCGTACCCTGGGATCCGCTCAGCTTGCCCAGCAGCTTCACCGGCAGTTCCCACAAGGCCTGCACCTGCTCGTCCGCCACGGCGGCGACGAACCGGCGGTCCAGCGTGGCCTTCAGCATCTCGTACGCCGGCCGCACATCCTGGCCCGGCAGCAGCTTGAACTCATACTCCTGATCGACGCCGAGCGCCCATTTCCGGTCCTGGTAGGTGACGACCTTGATCTTCTCCGGCGAGATGAAAAGCTGCTCGATGTCCTGGTAGCCCCACCGCCCATGATGCAGCCCATCCGGAGTCTTCTTCTTCCGGCTGTGCTCCTGGAAGGTGATTCCATGCTCATCCACCACCAGCGTCGCCGGTTGGTCCTTCCGCACCACAGATGGTCGTGCAGCGCCTGGAACCGGAACTCGGCCGCCTGGATCGGCACCACCGCCATTGCCAGGACCACTAGGCCTGTGCGTGCGATTGTTTTTTGACTTCGCTGTTCCATTTCCAAACCTCGTAGATTGCGGGATACACCACCAGCTCCAACAGGAACGACGTAAAGATGCCGCCGATCATCGGCGCCGCAATGCGCTTCATCACGTCGCCGCCCGATCCGGCGGACCACATGATCGGCACCAGCCCCAGGAACATGCAGGCCACCGTCATGAACTTGGGCCGGATGCGCTTCACCGCGCCGTCGTGAATCGCCTCCTGCAGTTCGCCCAGAGTCGACATGCGTCCCTCCTCCTGGCCTTCTCATAGGCCAGGTCGAGGTACAACAGCATGAAGACCGCGGTCTCCGCGTCCACACCCATCAGCGCAATCAACCCCACCCACACACCGATGCTCATGTTGTAGCCCAGCGCATAGAGGAACCAGATCGCGCCCACCGCCGAAAACGGCACCGCCAGGATGATGATCAGCGTCTTCGTCAGCGACTTCGTATTCAGGTACAGCAGCATCAGGACCAGGAACAGAGTCACCGGCAGGATCACCGTCAACCGTTCTTTCACTCGCTGCATCGCCTCATACTGGCCGCTCCACGCAATGGTGTACCCGGACGGCAGCTTGATGTTGTCGCGGACCAGCTTCTTCGCCTCTTCCACATAACTGCCGACGTCCCGGCCTGCCACGTCGACATACACATATCCGTTCAGCAGCCCGTTCTCGTCTCGCAGCATTCCGGGGCCCGTCACCGTCTTGATGCTCGCCAGTTCCGAAATCGGCACCTGTTTTCTTCGCGTCCATCGTCGGCACCAGCACCCGGCCCAGCGTATTCACATCGCTGCGAAAATCGCGGAAATAGCGCACATTCACGGGATACCGCTCGCGTCCTTCGATGGTCGTCGTGACGTTCTCGCCGCCAATGGCGCTCATCAGCACATCCTGCGCCTCGGCGATCGTCAGTCCGTACCGCGCCAGTTCATCCCGCTTCCAGTCGAAATCGAGGAAGTATCCGCCGCCGGTTCGTTCCGCGAAGACATTGCGAGTCCCTTCGATCCTCGGCAACAGGGCTTCCACTTCGCTCCCCAGCCGCTCGATCTGCCGCAGGTCCGACCCATAGATCTTGATGCCCACCGGAGTCCGCACGCCCGTCGTCAGCATGTCGATGCGCCCTTTGATCGGCATCGTCCAGGCATTCGAGGCGCCCGGCAGCTTCAGTGCCGCGTTCATCTCCTCCACCAGTTGCTCCTGGCTGATGTGATCCGGGGTCAGCCGGCGCAACACGCCCTTCGACCACTCCGGAGCCCAGTCCGAATACCACGTGCTCACCTTCCGCCACTCGGCTTCGGGCTTCAGCACAATCACCGTCTCCATCATCGACAGCGGCGCCGGATCCGTCGATGATTCCGCCCGGCCCGCCTTGCCCATCACCGATTCCACTTCCGGAAACTTCTTGATGATCCGGTCCTGCACCTGCATCAGCCGCTGCGCGTCGTTCACCGAAATGCCCGGCAGTGTCGAAGGCATGTAGAGCAGCGACCCCTCGTTCAAGGGCGGCATGAACTCCGATCCGAGCTTCTCGAACACCGGAATCGTCACCGCCACCATCGCCACGGCCGCCGCGATCACCACATACTTCCAACGCAGCGCCCAGCGGCAGATCGGGTCGTACATCCGGATCAGGATCCGGCTGATCGGATGGTTCTCTTCCGAGTGAATCCGTGCCCACCAGCACCGCATTCGCCACCCTCGCCAGCCAGGCCGGACGGAACTGGAACTTCTGCATGTGCGTGAACAGCAGCCGCATGGCCGGATCCAGTGTGATTGCCAGCAGCGCCGCCACGATCATCGAGAAGTTCTTTGTGTACGCCAGCGGCTTGAACAGCCGCCCTTCCTGCGCCTCCAGCGTCAACACCGGCAGGAACGAAACCGCAATTACAAGCAGCGCGAAGAAACTAGGCCCGCCCACCTCTTTCACCGCGTTGACCACCACCCGGTGGTAATCCTCTTTGCGGCCTGTCCGCTCCCACTCTTCCAGCTTCTTGTGGGTCTGCTCGACCACCACAATCGCCGCATCCACCATGGCCCCGATCGCGATTGCGATGCCGCCCAGCGACATGATGTTGGACGTCAGCCCCATCATCCTCATCGGGATGAACGAGATGATGATCGCGATCGGAATGGTGAATACCGGAATAATCGCGCTGGGTACATGCCACAGGAACACCAGGATCACCAGCGAGACGATGATCATCTCCTCGGTCAACGTGCCCTTCAGATTCTCAACCGACCGCAGGATCAGATCCGACCGGTCGTAAGTACTCACGATCTTGAGCCCCGCCGGCAGTCCCGGCTCCACCTCTTTGATCTTGGCCTTGACCCGGTCGATCACATTCAGCGCGTTCTCACCCTGACGCATCACGATGATGCCCGAAACCACGTCGCCCGTGCCGTTTAAATCGGCCACGCCGCGCCGCATGTCCGGACCCAGCGTCACCGAGCCCACATCGCTCACCCGGATCGGCACCCCGTTCTCACTGGCGCCCACCGCGATCTTGCCGATGTCTTCCTCACTCTTCGCGTACCCTCGGCCGCGCACCATGTATTCCGCGCCGGCCATCTCAATCAGCCGCCCGCCCACATCGTCATTGCCTTTCCGCACCGCTTCCACCACCCGCATGATCGGGATGTTGTACGCCTGCAGGCGGTTCGGATCGACATTCACCTGATACTGGCGGACAAACCCACCCAGCGGAGCCACTTCCGCCACGCCGGGCACCGACTTGAACTGGTAGTTCAGGAACCAGTCCTGCAACGACCTCAGTTCCGCCAAAGAACGCTTGCCCGTCGTATCCACCAGCGCATACTGATATACCCAGCCGACGCCCGTAGCATCCGGGCCCAGTTCCGTCTTCACACCCTGAGGCAACCGCGGCAGCACCGACGACAGGTACTCCAGCGTGCGCGAGCGCGCCCAGTAGATGTCCGTGCCTTCCTCGAAGATGATGTACACGAACGAGTACCCGAAGTCCGAGAACCCACGCACATCCTTCACCTTCGGCGCGCCCAGCATGGTCGTGACGATCGGGTAAGTGACCTGGTCTTCCATGATGTCCGGACTGCGGTCCCACCGCGAATACACAATCACCTGCGTATCGCTCAGATCCGGAATTGCATCCAGCGGCACCGTCCGCATGGAGTACAGCCCACCCAAGACGGCGAACCCAACCAGGATGAACACCAGGAACTTGTTCGCGGCCGAGAACTCAATAATGCGGTCGATCATTGCTTCCCGCCCTGGCCGTGATCGTGCGCCGCCGGACTTGTGCCGGGCGATCTCATCTGGCTCTCGCTGTCGATCAGGAAGTTGCCTGACGTGACTACTTTTTCACCCGCCGACAGCCCCTTCAGGATCTCGATGCGGTCGCCAATCCGGTCGCCCGTCTCCACCGCGCGCGGCTCCAGGTATCCATCGCCTCGATCCACGAAAACGGTCTTCCGCAAGCCTGCGTCCAGCACAGCATCCGCGGGAACGCTCACTCGCCTCGGCGACGACACCGAGAAATCGACATCCACGAACATGTCCGGCTTCAGTAGCAGTCCGGGATTCTCAGCCTCCAGCCGCACCTTCAACGTGCGCGTCATCGGATCCACCTGGGGCTGGATGTAATTCACGCGCGCCGCGATCTTCCGTCCGCCGGCGTAGCTCAGCGTCAGCGTGGCACCCATCCCCTCGCGGATCATGCTCATCTCGTTCTCGAACACATCGGCCATGATCCATACCCGGCTCAGATCCACCACGGTGTAGAGCTCGGTATCCGGCATCACCCGCTGCTTCGGAAACGCGTTGCGCGTCATCACATACCCGCTCATCGGCGCATACAGCGTGATGTTCGTCACCGGCAGCCGCGACTTTTCGATCCCCGCGATCTGCTCCGGCGTCAGGTCCCACAACTCCAGCCGCTTCCGGGCCGCGTTGATCAGCGCTTCGCTCTGCGATGCCGTCCCCTTCAGCGTGCTGTTCTGCAGAATCTCCCGGCTCTTCAGCGCCAGCAGGTACTCGTGCTGGCTCGCCAGCAACTCCGGGCTGTACAGAGTCAGCAGCGGCTGCCCCTTTTCCACCAGCTTGCCCGTGAAGTTGACGAAGACCTGATCAATCCACCCCTCCGTCTTCGACTGCACCTTCGCCTGCCGCGTCTCGTCAATCGTGACTTTCCCCACTGCCCGGAAGCTGTGCGATCCGGCCGCCTCTTCCGCCACGCCATACCGGACGCCGATCAGTTGCTGCTTCTCAGCCGACACGTGGATCGTGCCCGCGGGCATGCTGGCCATGTCCTCCCCAGCCGCCTTCGGAACCGCGGAATCCGCCTCATCCGGCACCAGCCGCATCCCGCAGATTCCGCATTCGCCCGGCTTGTCCGACCGGAAATTCGGGTGCATCGGGCAGTGATACCCATGCGGCTTCTCCGCCTGGTGTACGCCCTTCGCCGCCCGCGGACCATACCACCGGCCATACCCGAATCCACCAAGAAACGCGCCTGCCAGCAGCACCAGGCCCAGAACTACCTTCAGCACCTTCATGGCAGCAGGTTCCTCCCCGTCATCTCCTCCAGCCGGCTCACCGCGAGGTAGTAGTTCTGCAGCTCTTCGTAGTAATTCATCTCGTACTCGACCACCGTGACGTAATTCATCAGCACGGTCAGGAAGTCCACTGACCCCGTCTCGTAGGACGACAGCGACGACTCGAGCGCCAGGCTCGACTGCGGGATCACCGTCTGGCTATACAGCTTGATCAACTGGTTCGAAGTCTCCGCCATCAGCTGGTCGTCCTTGATCCGGAAATGCAGCAACTGGTTGCTGGCTTCGTAATCGCGACGTGAGGCTGCCAGCGTCTGCGATTGCTCCGTCACGGCAGGCCGCTGCTTGCGGAAGAAGTAAAGAGGAATCTTGAAGTCGGCGCTCAGCTGGTACATGGGCGGCATCGAGCCCATGTTGAAGTAGCCCGCCTTGATCGTGTAGTCGGGATAGTATTCCTTGCGCGCCATGTTCACCGCCAGCTCCGCGCGCTGGATCATTTTCTCGTCCTTCAGCAGCATCGGCGAGTTCTGCTTCGCCGCTTCGTATAACTCTTCGAGCCCCACCTTCATCTCTTGCGGCTGCAACGCGTCCGGCTTCCCCAGCGACGACCCCGGAGCCCGGTTCAACAGGCTCACAATCTCTGCTTCCCGTGCCCGCTTCTCCCGCTCCAACTGGATCCGCTTCGTGGCCAGAATCGAGATCTGTGTCTGGGCCTTGAAGATGTCCTGCTGCGCCGCCTTCCCCACCGCATACCGCGCCTCGGTGATCTTCAGCAGCCTCTGCAACAGCTCGATGTTCCGGTCCAGCACCTCCACGACCTCAAATGCGTAGGCCCGCCGGTAGTATGCCTGCTTGATCCTGGAAACCACGCTCAATTGAGCCTGCGTGTAGTTCTGGAACTCGGCCTCATACTCCTTCACCGCCATATCGCCCTGTAGCTTCCGCTTGCCCGGCCACGGCACTTCCTGCGACACCATGAAGCCGATATTCGACGTCGGTTCCTTCCCCAGTCCCGCGCCCGGCCAGGGCCGGCCATTGCTGGCGAATCCCGGCGAAAACATCGGGTCTGGCAGGCTGCTCACCTGGCTCGGCCGCTGTCTTGCCGCCTCATACCGCTTCTGCGACGCCAGGATCTCCGGGTTATTGTTCAGCGCTTCGGCCAGTAGAGCTTTCAGGCTACCGGGGGGCTCCGCGGCCCGCAGCCACCCCAGTGCCAGCAGCATCGTCAGGCCGAGCCGGATTGCGAGGATTGGCGGGCGTGTCTCCATCTCTGTCCACACAGGGGCAGTTCCGGGGCCATCCCCTCGGACTTGTCTATCTCTTTCCGGGTCAATACTTTGTGTCAAAGCTCGGCCCGCAGTCCGTATCGAACCTGGAGACTTTCAGCCGCCGGTTGTCCAAAATGAGGCACCCCGTCACACCCGTCAGGCCGGGCTTTCCTGCGTTACACTCCCTACATCGGGACCCCTGTGGAGCCAGAACGCCAGAAAACCAATTGGGTCGCCATCGCCCTGGTCGCGGCCGCCATCGCCGCCATCAGCGCCGGCCACTACTTCACCCCGCCCAGCCAGTTGATGTGGCACGGCGTCTTCCAACGCGCTTACTACCTGCCGGTCGTCTTCGCGGCCATCACCTTCGGCTGGATCGGCGGACTCGCCGCCGCGGCCGTCGCTGGACTCGCCTACCTCCCGCACATCATGACCGCCTGGACCGGCATGCGCCACTACGAACTCGAGCAATACGTCGAGATCATCATGTTCTTCGCTGTCGGCGCCGTCACCGGAGTCCTGGCCGACAAGGAACGCCATCGCCGCCTGCAACTCCAACAAACGGCTCAACAACTCAGCCACGTCTACCAGGAGCTCCAGAGCACCTTTGAACAGGTGAAACGCGCCGATCGACTCTCCGCCATCGGGCAGTTGGCGGCCGGCCTGGCCCACGAGATCCGCAATCCCCTGGCCAGCATCGACGGCGCCGCCGAAGTCCTCCTGACCGGGGGCGAGCCGGAAGAAGTCCGCCAGGAGACCCTAGGCATTATCCGCAAGGAGTGCGCCCGCCTCAACCGCCTGCTCTCCAGCCTTCTCGACTTCGCCCGCCCGCGCCGGCCTGAGTGGCGCGAAGTGAATGTCGCCGGAGTCCTCGACAAAGTCCTTGACCTCGTCGCTCACTCCGCCAAGAATGGCATCCGGTTTGCCAAGGAGTTTCACGGCGGGCCGCCCAGGCTGGTCTGCGACGAGGAACAGTTGGCCCAGGTCCTTCTCAATCTCATCCTGAACGCCACACAGGCGATGCCCCAGGGCGGTGAGGTGCGTGTGGATGTCGAATCCAGCCGCGAGAGCCTCGAAATTCGCGTGAAGGACCAGGGTGAGGGCGTCTCGGAAGACCTGCTCGACCGCATCTTCGACCCGTTCTTCACCACCAAGGACACCGGCACCGGCCTGGGTCTCTCCGTCGTCCACCAGATCATCTCTCAGCACGGCGGCAAGGTGGCTGTCGCCCGCAATCCCGACAGAGGACTGATGTTCACCCTTTCCTTTCCCCAGAAGCAGGCCATGCAATCGTGACCGGCAAACGCATTCTGATCGTCGACGACGAGGAGAGCCTCCGCCGCGTCACCCAGCTCCGCCTCCAGCAGGCCGGCTACGAAGCCACAACCGCCGCCGATGGCGATGAAGCCCTTGCCTTCCTCCAGCGCCATCCCCAGGATCTGGTCCTGACCGACCTCCGCATGCCAGGTATGTCGGGCCTCGACCTCCTCAAGCGCATCCGTCAGGACTACCCCGAGATCATTGTCATCGTCGTCACCGCCTTCGGCACCATCGAATCCGCCGTCGAAGCCATGAAACACGGCGCGTTCGACTACATCATCAAGCCTGTCAACTCCGACGCCCTCCGCATGATTCTGGCCCGGGCCCTGGAGCACCACGAGCTCCGCCGCGAAGTTCAGTCCCTCCGCACCGCCATCGATCGCAAGTTCGGCTTCGAAAGCATCATTGGCCAGTCCAAAGCCCTGCTCTCCACCTTGGAGAACGCCGCCCGCGCCGCGCAAAGCGCCTCCACCGTCCTGGTCCGGGGCGAAACCGGCACCGGGAAGGAGCTCCTGGCCAAGGCCATCCACTTTAACAGCCCGCGCCGCGACCGCCCCATGATCGTCATCAACTGCGGCGCCATCCCCAAGGAACTCCTCGAATCCGAGCTCTTCGGCCACACCCGCGGCTCCTTCACCGGAGCCGTCGCCGCCAAGCAGGGCAAAATCGAGATGGCGGACCAGGGCACCCTCTTCCTCGACGAAATCGGGGAGATGCCCCTGGAACTGCAGGTGAAGCTGCTCCGCCTCATCCAGGAGCGCGAGATCGAAAAGATCGGCGCCACCCAGCCCGTGAAGGTCGACGTCCGCATCATCGCCGCCACCCACCGCAACCTGCAGGCCATGGTCGAAAACGGAACGTTCCGCGAGGATCTCTACTACCGCCTGGCCGTCATCCCCCTCGAACTCCCACCGCTCCGCGAGCGCCCGGAAGACGTGCCCGAACTGGTGGCCATGTTCTTCCACAAGTTCAAACAGCGCCTGGAGCGGCCCGATCTCGTCCTCCCCCAGGCCCTGCTCCCCCACTTCTCCGCCTACCGCTGGCCCGGCAACGTCCGCGAACTGGAGAACATCGTGGAGCGCCTGGTCGTCCTCTCCCCGGGCCCGGAAATCACGATAGCCGATCTGCCCGAAGACCTCCGCCGCCAGCGCGACCCGTTGGAAGCGATCCAGCTCGAACTCCCCCCGCAAGGCATCAGCCTGGAAGCGGTAGAGAAGGAACTGGTGTTGCGGGCCCTCCAGAAGTGCAACTGGAACCAGACCAAGGCGGCGGACTATCTGGACATCAGCCGCAAAGTCCTGATCTACCGTATGGAGAAGTTCGGATTAAAGAAGGACTAGCCAATCTTCCAGTTGGTCAGATGTGTGTGGGAGGGCGGACCCCCAGGTCCGCAGGCGGTCCCCTGACCGCCTTCCGTCTTCATCGGGGAAGCCCCCATCGTTGCGGAACCCCCGGCAACTCAGCTAGTCTAGTGTCTGGTGAGGTGCGAGAGTGGTTGAATCGGGCGGTCTCGAAAACCGTTGAACTCGTAAGGGTTCCGTGGGTTCGAATCCCACCCTCACCGCCAGTTCCAAGGAGTCCGCGACCGGAACTGGCTCCGGTCGCTGGCTTCCCAACAAACCTCACCGACCGCCGCAGGCTCGTCCGAACCGCCAGCCAGCGGCTCTCCTCCTAACTTCATCACAACAGCCGGAATAATCTCACAGCCCAGTCGGCGGGATGCAAGCGCCACTAAACCCCTACGCTCTTCGCAACGGACGGCGTGAAACTTCGACCGTCCGGGTAACGCTGATCGCGCTCGAGGTGAGGTCTTCAGTGGCGCCGCACCTTGTGTGGCACTGATGCAGGAGAGTCTGCCAATTCGTCCACGCAACGTGCAGGCGTGATACTGGGCTGGTTATGGACCACGACTGCCACAGATCTCGTCGTGCTCGCTAGTCATGGCGTAGCGCTTCCATCGGATCCACCCGAGTTGCGCGTCGCACCGGGACATATGACGCCAGCAGCGCGACGGCTGCAATCGCCCCGGCGGCCAACACAAGCGGACCCACACTCTCCGTCTTCAGGTCCTGGATCAGGCTGGTGGCTAGCGGCCGGCCCCAGACTACCAGGAGCGATCCGGCTACCAGCCCCGCGCAAAGCAACCCCATGGTGTCGCGCAACACAAGGCGTCTGACGTCGCCGGCCGTCGCGCCCAATGCCATGCGGACACCGATCTCACTTGTCCGCCGCGCCACACTGAACGCGAGCAACCCGTAGATTCCAATGCCCGCCAGGACGGCTCCCAGACTGCCGAAGAGCTCCGACAGCGTAGCGATCAGGCGCTCGGGCACGATGTTCGAATCGACTTGGGCCGCCAGTGTCGTCAGGCGTTTGACAGGCATATCCGGCAGCACCTCGTGTACTAACCGACGTGCGGTATCGGCTGTGGCGTCCGGGTCGGCGCTAGCACGAAGCTGAAACTGGTCGAACACGTGGTTCACCTGGAACATATCGAAGTACATGGTGGGGAAAGGAGCATCGCGAAGTTCGAATGGTTTGACATCCCCGGCCACTCCGATGACTTCGTAGGGCTGATCGTCCCCGAACGGCATTGGGCGCGGATCGTGAACGACGGTGATGTTGCGGCCGATGGGGTTCTGACCCGCGAAGTAGTGCCGCGCCACGGCGTTGCTGATAATAACCACTCGAGGATGGCCAACGTCGCGCGGGCTGAAATCGCGGCCGGCAAGCAGTGGAATGCCCAGGGTTTCGAAGTACCGCGGAGTAACAAAGTAGATTGCGGGACGCAGGCGCTGCTCCGGTAGCTCCACAAATCCCTCCGCGTTCAGAAAGCGGCTGCCAGTCCCGCAGCCTTGGAGCGGCGTGCAGGCGGTGATGGACGCTGAGCGCACTCCAGAAATACCTTGCAGCCGTTCCAACAGCCGTTGGTACGGGGCGGCCAGGAGCTTGTCTTTATAAATGCTGTGGTCCGGATCGAGAGTCATCAGTAGAACGTGGTCGCTGCGAAAGCCCAACTCGAAATTCCGCAGTTTGGATAGGTGTGCGAGAAACACCGCCATTCCCGTGACCAGAAAGATGGAGAGAGCCACCTGAGCCGCCACCAAAGCTCTTCCGAACAGTCGCCAGAACCACGTATCGCCGCCGCGTTCGCTCTGCCGTAGCGCGTTGGCAGGTGTGGCGCGGAAGGCATGCATTGCGGGAGCGAGGCCGAACAGGAACGCCGTGAAAATGCCGATCGCCGCCGTCACGGCCAGCAGTTGGAAATCAGGATGCACTTCCACGTCGATGTGCTCGAACGCCCGGCCGCTCGCCATTATGCGCACCAGGATGCCCGTACCGGCGTGGGCCAAAAACATTCCCGCCAGGGTCCCGGCGGCGGATAGCATCACCGCTTCGGTAAGCATTTGCCGGACCAGATGGCCGCGTCCGGCGCCCAGTCCCAGGCGCACCGCGAGCTCCGTCTGGCGCCCAGCCGACCGTGCCAGTAGCAAGCTTGCCATGTTGATGCACGCCAGCAGCAGCAGCAATCCGACCACCCCCAACAACAGCGTCAGCGCCCTGCCATACTGCTCCCGCACTCGGGCGAATCCGGTGCCTGCTGGCTCCACATCGAGTTGGATCGGCTTGGCCTTGGTGTGATTACGAGCGGCCTTCTGCTCCACCAGGAACTGGAGCAGCCCACGCATTTCTGCCTGGGCTTGTTGTCGCGTGACACCGGGTTTTATGCGGCCGAGCAGACGCACCGTGTCTTTCTGATAGGGAATCCAGACGTCGGTCCGTGACCCCACTCGCGGGCCAGAATAACCGCGCGGCGCCACGCCGACGATGGTCCTCGGGCGATCGTTTACGAAGATGCGCTTGCCCAGGATGGACGGATCACGATGGAAGCGGCTATTCCACCAGGACCAACTGACCACGGCGGCTTCCCCTTCACCACTGGCCGGAACATCCTCAGGAGTGGTCAAGCGGCCGATGGCGGGCTGGAGGCCCAGCACCTCGAAGTAGTTCCCCAGGACGCTCTCTTCGATAACTGTCTGTGGGTCAGACCCGTCCACTCGCAGGCTGGCCAGATTGTCGAACGACATACCAGTCAGGGCCGAGAGAACGTGGTTGTGATCACGGATGTACTCGTACCTGTCCCAATCCCAGTAGCCATCGTCGCGTACCTGGCCGGAACCGTCGCTGAACAGAAACTCCACCAGTTGCTCGGGATGGGCAACCGGCAGTTGACGGAGCATGACGGTGTAAAAGAGGCTGTAGATCGCCGTGTTAGCGCCGATACCTAGGGCGAGGGAGAGAACCGCCACTGCCGTGAAGCCAGGACTGCGCCGCATCAGCCGAAGAGCGAAACGCAGGTCATTCAAAAACATGGTGGTTAGAATGATATCGGAAGTGTCAAGTTTCCGCGACTGCGCCATCCGTTTGCGCAGAAAGTCGATAGCCCGCCCCATCCCATTTTGTTAGTGATTGAATGAAGATTGCCTACAGGCAACTCCGACCACTTCGCCTGGCTTCTGTCATGGCATGGCGGGATACGTCAGGTCGCGCCATCAGCCTTATAAAAGATGTAGCGTCCATAGCAGGCGATCCGCCCTGCGGCTCAATGAGCAAATAATTCGACCCAAAGCATTCTGATTCCAGCCATCACAATTGTTGCTGGGACGTCTCAATTCGAACGCAACGCCGCCCACAGCAAGCCCCTTGATCCGATCTGGGCCTGGACGAGTTGAACGAGCCGCTCACACCCTCGGGAACCTTCTTGCGAGCTCGGGTTCAATGGGAGTATGCTCCCCCGGCAGATGATGGCCTTTGCAGCTCTCTTGGCTGGTGTATTGCTGACTGCTTCATGTGGTTCACCTGCCCACGCAATCCGTCCCGTGATCTACGCGGATGACGACCAGGCCGCCGCCGCAATGAGGACCGCGCCGGCCATCCTCCTGGTCCGGATCTCCGGGGTGAGCATGATTGGAGACAAGAGAACGGTCACAAAGCCCCCCGAAGTTGGAGGGCCGAATGCGCCGGCAATTCCGCTCCATCTGGCGCGCATCACAGCCGATGTCCTGTTGACAGTAAGGGGAGAAGGTCGATCCACCGTGGAATTCTACAGTTGGATCTGGGCCTCGGGATCGCACGGCGGCCCGCGTCTGTTCCACCCGAGTCCAGGTGGGATCCGAGCGGTCTTTCTGCGCAACGAAGCCGGCTATTGGCACACCGTCGGTGACTATCCATCCTATGACTTGGAACTCTACGCCGGCTGGTTGCCGTCGATGCTGTCGGACTGGAAGTCGGGTCGGATGGTTGGTGAAAACGCGCCGGATCGTTTGGTTTCACTCCGGCTGCGTGCGGAGCTTGAGCGACTGACGGACAAGCATCTACGCGAGGACTTCGGAGAGGACGGGCCTATTGTGAACCACCATTGGGCGCTGGACATGTATGACTTGGTTCGTCTTGCCGGCCCCTATTTTGTTGCGACTCAACTGGACGACCTCTGCCTTCACTCCCCGAATCCTTCTGCTCGCTTCGCAGCATGCTATCTGACCGCTCAGTATTTCCCCGGGCGCTGCGAAGCATACCAGGTCGCTCAAAGGGCAACTACATATGGGTTCGGCGGCCCCCTCCTTGCCAGGTTGCGGGCGTCTTGCCAGGCCGGGGAGCGCTCCCGAATTGAGGACCTTCGCTCGGGCGATGCGCCGCGCATAGGCTTCTATGGTGCAAGCATGTCCCCTCCGCACCGCCGGGAGACCCTCCGCGTTTATATCGCGGCAATGGACCAGGAGGTCCACCGCGCAGCCTGCGGAATCGCGGCCACCGCGGGGGCGGGCGAACTTCCAGAGTGCACTGACTCGAGAAAGTGATCGAAAAGTGCTTTCTCCCCTGTTGCTGCCCCCAGCTATTCAGGACTGCTGAAACGGATCGCTGGATCTGACCAAATAGTCGCTCACCCGGAGCTATCCCCTTGGGTGGCTGGCCGCACTCTCAGTGCTGTGCCCTCTTGTCCCCTTTTCCCCCAGAAGCCCTCAGCCTGACACGGCGACGAGCCCCATCCGACTCCATCGGCACCCGTAGAGCACCTGGTTTGCCGGCCGCGGAAAGACAAGGGGGGCACGATCCTAACGATCGATGCCCCCAAAGAATCGGAGATCCATTCCTCAGTCCTTCCGGCCTACAGCTTCAACTCCCAGCCCTTCCGAAGGAACGGCTGCAGATACTTATTCGCTTCAGGGCTGTTTGTAAACCGCCCCTTTTCTCCGTCCCAATTCAACTTACCCGGCACGCGAAGCGCGATCGCCCCCAGTGCCAGCCACTCAATGTACTTCGCCGCCACTGGGAATTGGGAAACGCCCGGAGCCCCGCCCTTGCAGGCACGGATCCAATCCTGTTGGTGATTGATGCCTCGTTGCAGAACCTGTGGCGGCAACTTGTACTCTGCCCAGCGCGACGCAGGCAGCAGCCAGACACCCTCACCGCGGGTCGTAGTCGCCATGTAGCCTTTGGATCCGACAAACACCGCTCCATTCCCGGGAGCCCGCATCTTCGCATCCGCCGGTGGCGCGCCGCCCGGCCCTCCAGGTCCCCCGGGTCCGCCCGGACGCGGTCCCATGCCCGCTGGCCTCGGTCCGCCCGGAGAGAACACACCCGGCGCCGGCTTCCCGTCGATTCCCAAACGGTCGCCCACCATCAGCGTCCCGTCGCCTGTGCTCACGAAAGGACGGCCCTTCTCTGCCAGATTGTTCATCGAGGGGAACAGACGCTCGCCCTCGGCCATGCCGGCAGGATTCTCAAAATCGCCGCGCATGTTCTGGTAGGCGTGCACGGTCACCGGCGGCATGTTTGCCCGGGCGGGGAACTCAAAGACCAGGTGGGCGCGCAAGGGCCACAGCCATTCGCTCTTGCCTTCCACGAACACGCACTCCACACTGGTCGGCGACGCCTTGTCGAGTTGCAGCGCCAGGTGAGCCGGTCCCAGGTTGTGCACCAGCCAGTCGCCCAGCGATCCGCCCGTCGAGAAGTCCAGGAATGCCCGCCACTGGTTCGTCATCAATGGATTGAAGTCACGCGGCTTCGCCGGACCAAGCCATAGATCCCAATCGAGCGTGCCAGGAACGTCCGTCTTCTCAGGGCCAGTCTCCGGCAGCTTCCGGCTGCCCGCCGTAGATACCGCCGGTCCACGCGTGCAGTTCCCTCACCTCGCCGATGTCGCCGGACCACAGAATCTCGCAGGCCGTCTTCGTCGCTTCATGATTGAAGCCCTGGTTTCCCATCTGAGTGGCCACTTTGTATTTGGCGGCCGCCTCCACCAGCAGGCGGCTCTCGTGCACCGTCCGCGTCAAGGGCTTCTCGCAGTACACGTGCTTGCCGCTCTGCATGGCCGCCAGCGCGATAGGTGTGTGCATGTGGTCCGGCGTCGCCACCATCACCGCATCCACCGTCTTCTCCGTCTCCAGCAGCTTGCGATAGTCCTTATACTTCGTGGCCTTCTCGTACGCCTGGAATCCCTTCGCCGACCGCGCCTCATCCACGTCGCACAAGGCCACTACATTCTCCGTGGGGGCCACGCCCATCAGAATCTCCGGCCCTCGAATGTCGACGCCGATCGCGGCGATATTCAACTTCTCATTCGGGGATTTGTACCCGGCCGCGCGGAGAGAAGCAACGCTGCCAAACCCGCCTGTCGGAATGGCACCCGCCAGCAACGGCCCATAGAAAAAGTAACGTCTGGAGAATCTGCCGACGCTCATTGTGGTCTCCTTCTTGGCGCGGAGTGCAGGGAATGGCTCCCACCGCGGCCACAATCAGCCGTACCATCCGGCACGGATCCCTCGGATCCGGACAGGAAGATCCGCTGATTTCTGCTGGTTGATTCTATTGCGATTGCACAACAAGAGCAAGCAACCGAGCGCGCAGACCACACGCCGAGCCCCAAACCCCGGTCTCGCCACCTGGGGCGGATCTCTCCGCCCCACGCGCGACCTGATCGGTTCCCTACTTCGTCATCGACGGAGGAGCCGCGTCTTCCGACGAACCGAACTGCTTGTTCGGCTCGGCGCCCATGCGGAACACAATCTTCCCGCCATTGGCGATAACCGAATGCGGGAACCATGGCTTCTCATACGGCTTGCCATTCAGCGTCACCGACTGGATGTACTTGTCATCCGCCGACTTCCTCACGGCTTCCACCACCAGCTTCCGGCCTGCGCCCATCTCAATCGTTGCGCGATCGAACAAAGGCGTGCCGAAGACATAGTTCCCGCTGGCCGGGTCTACTGCATAAAACCCCAACGCACTGATCACGTACCAGGCCGACATCTGCCCGCAATCCTCATTGCCCGATACGCCGTCGTCCGGGGTATTGCCGTACAGATGATCCAACAGGTACCGCACACGCTCCTGCGTCTTGTACGGAGCACCGCCGTATGAATACAGGTAAGCAATATGATGGCTCGGCTCGTTCCCATGCGCGTACTGACCCACCAGACCCGTCATGTCGGCCACCTTCTCGCCGACAGTCTCGGTCGATTGCGTGAACAACGCATCCAGTTTGTCGATAAAGGCCTGCCGGCCACCCATCAGGTTGATGTAGCCCTTCGGATCCTGCTGCGCGCCCCACGTGGCCTGCCAGGAGTTCGCCTCCGTGTAATCACGCCACTTCTTCGAAACGCCCGTGGTTTTTGGATCGAACGGACCCGCCCACTCGCCGCTCTCCAGTCGCGGCCGGATAAAGCCCGTCGACTTGTCCCACAGATTGCGATAGTTTGCCGCCTGGCCCAGCAGTTTCTCGTAGTCGCCCATCTTGCCCAGTTCCCGGGCGATCTGCGCTACAGCCCATGCATCGTAGCTGTACTCCAGCGTCTTTGTGGCCGATTCCTCTTCCTTATCACTGGGAATGTAGCCTAACTTCCGGTAGTACCCCAACCCCCGGTAATCATCTACCATGGCCCGTTGGTAGAGCTTCGCATACGCCTTTTCGTAGTCGACGCCCTTGATGCCCTTCATCATTGCCTCGGCAACGACCGGCGCCGAATGGTAGCCCGTCATGCAAAAGGTCTCCCGGCCCTGCAGCGGCCAGATCGGGACGCCCGCCGGGCTCTCCTCGCCCATGCGGATCAGACAGTTCACCAGACCCGGCAGTCGGTCCTGCTGCATCAGCGTGTACAGCGGATGCAGCGCGCGATAGGTATCCCACAGCGAGAACGTAGTGTAGTTGTGCTCCCCTGCCTTCATCGTGTGAACCGCATTGTCCATCCCGCGATACTGGCCGTCGACATCGTCGAACAGCGTCGGGGCAAGCATCGTGTGATACAGCGCCGTGTAGAAGATCTGCAGCCGCTTCTCGTCCTTCGACTCGATGGCCGCCCGCGAGAGCTCCTTCTTCCAGCTCTCCTTCGCCTTCGCCGCCACCTTGGCAAAATCCCAGTCGGGAATCTCGGAGTCCAGGTTCTTCATCGCACCTTCGACGCTCACCGCCGAAAGTCCCACCTTCACCTGGACCACCTCACCGGCCGTGGTCTTGAAATGAACCAGCGCCTTCACGTTCTTGCCCTTGCCCTCGCGCAACGCTGCGTCCAGCGTTTTGCCATCCGCGACAATCTCCGCCTTGCCGAACGGCTTGGAGAACTTCATTGCGAAAAAGATGTAGCGGCCCTTGGCCCAGGCATTCACGCGCCGGGCACCGGTGATCGTCGAGTCGCCTGCGATCTTCAGTTCCGCCTCGGATACACGCGCCGGACCGCTGATGGCATGCGACAGATCCACGATGAAATGGCTCGAGTCGCTGGCCGGGAAGGTGTACTTGTGGAACCCGGCGCGCTCAGTAGCCGTTAACTCAGCCTTGATGTTGTAGTCCTTCAGCAGGACCGAATAGTAGCCGGGCATCGCGGTCTCGTCCTGATGCGAAAACCTCGACCGGTAACCCTGCTCCGGGTTCTCCCGCGTGCCTGGTTCCGTCTTCGCCGGACCCGTGCCCGGCATCACCAGCACATCCAGCATGTCGCCGATGCCTGTTCCGCTCAGGTGCGTGTGGCTGAATCCCATGATCGACGAGTCGGAGTAGTGATACCCCGAACACCAGTCCCACCCGCTGTTGAACGTGTCGGGACTCAGTTGCACCATGCCGTGAGGCACCGTGGCACCAGGGTACGTATGACCGTGCCCTCCCGTGCCGATAAAGACGTTGACGTGGCGGCTGGGATCCCCCGCGCCGAAGAGTGATACGGACGAAAGTAGTAAAACAGGTATGAAACGGTGAAACATAGCTGCGAAAACCCTCACTCTGAGTGTATGCCCCCGGCATGCTCGGCGCGGCATGGGGTTCCGCTCTGGCTCCACCACTGTAGAATGGCCCTCGATTACTTTTGCCCGAGACGAGAGGATCCAAGTATGCTCCGATTGTTTAAGCCTGTCATCCTGACGGCGGCGCTCATCGGTTGCGCCATCGCCGCACCCCTGCCACAATTCGTCAAACAGGGGAAGAAGTTCTCCCTTCTGGTCGATGGCAAACCATTCATCGTGCTGGGTGGCCAGGTGAACAACTCCACCGGCTGGCCTTCCCGCATGCAGGAGATCTGGCCTGTCTTCAAAACCCTCCATGCCAATACCGCTGAGATCCCGGTTTACTGGGAGACCATCGAGCCCAAAGGGGGTGAGTTCCACTTTGAAGCCGTCGACCAGAT
>JASGIE010000189.1:0-102357 GCA_049841055.1 Paludibaculum sp.
ACGTATTGCTAAGGTTAATAGGGAAACACGATAGAATCCAACAGCACCGCCTCGCTGGAACTCGAAGTCCGTTGGATGCAGTTCGGCGCCTTTATCCGTTCTTCCGCACACACTCGAACCGCGACACCGGCCCGCGTGAGCCTTTGGGCCTATGGCCACCCCTATATGGATCTGATTGGGGACGCCATCCGTGAGCACTGATCGCATCCTCCCCTACCTCTACAGCCTGCTCGAAAGTCGTCACGTACCGGAGCCCCTGTCGTCGCCTCCACGGCCTACCATTTCCCATCCGATGCCCACGCTCAAATGCAGGACTACGACTACATGCTGGGCCCCAATATGCTCATCGCCCCAATCGTGGAGCAGGGTGAAGTGGATCGCCAGATCGTTGCCCGCCGGGACGGATTGGATCGACTACTACAGCGGGCAGACCTACCAGGGCGGTCAGTTGATCACGACCCAGCTCGTACTGGACCGGATCCCCGTCTTCATCCGCGCCGGAGCGATCCTGCCGAAGGCGGACACTGCCGCTCGAAATGCATCGGACTCCGCCGCGCGCTCTCTCACCATCGACTTCTATCCCGGCCCTCTCGGCAACCTCGAACTCTACGAGGATGACGGCGAGTTGTTCGACTACCTGAACGGCTCATATCAACGGACCCGCTGGTCCAAGCAACAGTTGCCGGACGGCCGTACCCACATCGATGCGGCGCGGAGCGGCAATTCGATCCAACCGCGCACCTGGACTCTCCGCCTGCTTTCCGCCAGCCAGCCCCCCGCGCGCATCAGCGCATCGGCAACGGACCTGCCGCGGTTTGACTCGCATGCGGATTTCGAAGCGGCCGGCTCCGGCTGGTACTTCGATGCCGGCGCTCACCAGGTGTACATTCGGCTCATCGACCCGGGCAGCATGTCCATCGATGTCTTCCCTGCCCCCTGAAACATCGCAGTCGGAACGCGGCAAAGCGCGATCCGCGTCGGCAGCAAGGCTTCCAATCGGGCTCGCTAGGGCCGTTTAGCCTGGGAGTGAATCCAGCACAATCCCGTCAACTATCGGACACTGGAGGTGATGCCCGACTCGGCGTACCCCATGGCCAAAGCTGCCGCTCTTCAGATCCACGAGCGGTTTCGACGCTTGTTTGAGGTCTCCAACCTGCCCGAATCGCGCCGTAGTTCCTGCGTCGACCTCGATGCCCTGGAAGCCGCCATTGATGTTGCCTTCTGGGCCAGCCTGCGCCGCGAAGAAGGCTACGCCCCCCATGTCTCACTGGCGTTCCTTCGGCCGGATTCCACGCTCAGTCCCCTCAGGCTCGACCCACCCCTGATTCTCACTCCGCAATCGCTCACCCGGGTCGCGCCCGCGGTCGACCACCCCGGCGTCCACGTCGGTGTCTGGCGGGAGAACGGAGTCCTGACGGCATGGGGCGCCACCCACCACCTGCCGCCGCTCACTGCGGTTCTGGATGTGGTCGCCCCGGGGCTCATGGTCATCAAGTACACACGCGGTGAAGAGACCGGAAAGTTCGTGAACATCGCCGTCATCGAGGGCGATCAGTTCAAGATGATCGACCCCAGCGCCGCCAGCCTGCCTGAATGCCCGTCGCGCCTCACGCCACTCCTCGGTATCGAAATGCAGTTCCGCTCGCAGGATGCGCCGGGCGTCCTGCTGCAGTTCGCCGTCTCCATGCGGGCACACCGCCGCGGCGGGGCACTCCTCCTGGTGCCGTCCGCGTCCGAGTCGTGGCAGGAGTCGATCCTGCCGCCGCCAGGCTATGTCGTTTCCCCCGGCTACTGCGCGGTTCCCGCCAACGAAGCCCCCGTCCCTGGCGCTGGCCCCATCGAAGAGTTGCGCCGCAAGATCGAGAGCGTCGCCGGGCTCACCGCGGTGGATGGCGCAACCATTCTGAACGACCGCTTCGAGGTGCTCGCCTTCGGAGCGAAGATCATTCGTCGCCGGGGTGCCTCGCCCGTAGCCCAGGTCACACTCAGTGAACCCATCGTGGGTTCCACCGCTGCGGTCATTGAACCCTCTCAATTGGGCGGCACACGCCATCTCTTTTCTTGCTGCCCAGTTCATTCAGGATCAGAAAGACGCCGTGGCCATGGTCGCCTCTCAGGACGGCCGCTTCACCGTCCTCTGGTGGTCAGAATGCGACCGGATGGTTCATGCCCGCCGGGTGGAATCCATACTGTTGTAACCATCGAAAGCGTCTTCGGAACCGCGCTTTGTCTCGATTTCGGCGAATCGGGGACTTGTGTGGGACACTGAAGTTGTAGTACCCGGGCAGCACATGCGGAACCTCTCGAAGAAGACCCAATATAGTCTGCGCGTTTGTACGCACAGGCCGCCACTATGGCAATGGCCATGTCATGATAGCCAGAATCGCGCAGGAGGAAGCCATTTCCCCTGGAGTTTCTCGAGAAGCTTCTGCTCGACCTGAAGAACGCAGGCTTCCTTGACAGCAGGAAAGGGCGCCGCGGAGGCTACCTGCTGGCCCGCTCCCCCGAGCAGATCACCGTGGGCGCGGTGATCCGCAGCATCGAGGGGCCGCTTGCGCCCTTGCCCTGCGCCAGTGAGACGGCCTTCCGCAAGTGCGACGAATGCGTCGACATCACCACCTGCGGCACACGCATCGTGATGCGCCAGGTGCGCGACGCCATCGCCGGCATTCTGGACAACACCACCATAGCTGACGTCATTCGCCGGGTGGAAGGAGCCCGCGAACAGGCCAGCGAAGCCGAATCACTGATGTATTACATCTAGCCCGGCTACTCAAATCGCAGCGCGAGAATCGGATCCAATCGCGCCGCCTGCCGGGCCGGATAGTAGCCGAAGAAAACACCCACCAGCGCGGAGAAGACAAAGGCCAGCGCAATCGCCGACAGGCTGATCTGCGTGGACCAGTGCGCGATCGCGCTAATCGCCCAGGATCCTCCTAGACCTAAGGCGATCCCGGCAACACCACCCGCCAGCGACAGTGTCACCGCCTCCACCAGAAACTGCGAAAGGATGTCACCCATCCGCGCCCCAATCGCTTTCCTGATGCCGATCTCCTTCGTCCGCTCTCGTCACCGACACCAGCATGATGTTCATGATTCCGATGCCGCCGACAATCAGCGAAACCGAGGCGATAGCGCCCAGCAGGATCGCCATCACATTCGCCGACTCCTCCTGTGCCGAGAACACCTCGGACAGGTTGCGGACGGAGAAATCATCATCCGATCCCGGCTGGATGCGGTGCCTCTGCCGCAACAGTTGTGTCATTTGCGCAATCGCGGAATCCATCTGCGCCGGCCCAATCGCCTCCACCAGAATGTTGCCGATGGAGCGCGAGTTTGCCTGGCTCGTGCCCAGCACTCTCTTCTTCGCCGTCGATATCGGAATCAGAATCACGTCGTCCTGGTCCTGTCCGATCGGATTCTGCCCTTTGGGAGTCAGAACTCCGGCCACCGTAAAAGGGACGTTCTGATCCGGAAGGTCTGCCCCACCGGATCGGCTCCGCCGAAGAGATTGTCGACCACGGTCTGTCCCAACAAAGCGACGCGCGCCGACGAGTCGATGTCCTGAGCCGTGAAAGGCTCTCCACGATCCAGCGTCAGGTTACGAACTTCCAGATAGGACGGCACCGTCCCAATCACCGACGTAGCCCAGTTGTTGTTCCCATAGATCACCTGCGCCGCGCTCCGAACCATTGGCGCCGCAACCGATACCGAGGGACACTCGGCGGCAATCGCGTTCGCGTCCTCCTCAGTCAGCGTCAGCGAGGCCCCGCTGCCCATGCGCATCCCTCCGCTCGTCAGGCTGCCCGGCATCACGATAATCAGATTGCTGCCCATACTGGCAATCTGCTCACTGATTCTCTCGGTGGCGCCCGAGCCAACCGAGACCATCGCGATCACCGCCGCCACGCCAATGATGATGCCCAGCATCGTCAACAACGACCGCATCCGGTTAGCCGACAGCGCGGCCAGCGCCATCCTTGCACTCTCCAGTAGATTCTTCATGGCTGTGCCCTCCCCACTTTGGGCTCACGCTCAAATCCTGGGCCCCCGGTTTCCTGCTCCAAAGGGAGCAGCGCTCTTCTGTGTGGATCCGGCGCCTCCGGTGGCCGCGACAATCACGCGCGACCCTTCCGTCAGTTCCTTGCCGCTCACCTCTGTGAACGTCCCGTCGGTCACACCGGTCACCACAGGTTCCCGCTGTGGCTTACCCTCCGTGCCCATCGTCCAGACTGCGGCGGCATTGGATCCACGACGCGAAGCCGCGACAGGAGCGGAATTGTCAGGACGGAACCGCAGCGCAGCATTCGGCACCTTCAGTACCCCTTCCCGCCGGCCAGTCACGATCTTCACCGTGGCGGTCATGCCCGGGAACAGCTTCAGATCCTCGTTGTTCACGCCGATCACCACATCGTAGGTGATGACGTTCTGCACGTTGATGGGCGCTTTGCGGATTTCGCGCACTGCCCCGTGGAAGATCCGGCCGGGATACGCATCCACGCTAAACGTGGCTTCTTGGTCCACCTGCACCTTGCCGATATCCGCTTCCGAGACGTTTGTGTCCACCTGCATCTTCGTCAGATCTTCGGCGATCAGAAAGATGATGGGCGCCTGGAGGCTGGCCGCCACGGTCTGCCCCACGTCCACCTGCCTGGCCACCACCGTGCCATTCACAGGCGCGCGGATATAGGTGTGATCCAGATCCACCTGGCTCTGCGCCAGATTAGCCGAACTCTGCCTCACCTGCGCCGTAGCCGTGTCCAGCCCCGCTTTGGCTACCGCCAGTTGCGATTCAGCCGAAGCAATCCCTTGTCGCGCCGCATCCTCTTGCGCTTTCGCCGCGCCCAGGCTGCCGACCGCGGTATCGTAGGTCGCCTTAGCCGTCTCGATCTCCTCTTTGGAGAACAGCTTGTCGTCCTCCATCGCATGCCGCCGCTCATACTTGCTCTTGCCATCGATCACGGCCGCCTGCGCCTTCAACACATTGGCCGTCGCCGCCGCCAGATTCGCCTTCGCCGTCAGGATGTCCGCCTGCCGCGCCTGAATCTGCGCCTGTGCATTTACCACCGCCACTTTGGACGCATCCAGCGTCGCCTGTGCCTGCTGCACCCTGGCTTCGAACAGCGTCGGGTCGATTCGTGCAATCAACTGCCCCTTCGTCACCTTGCTGTTGAAGTCCGCATACAGCGATTGAATGTTGCCGGAAACCTGTGTGCCCACCTGCACAGTCACCACCGCATTCGGGTTGCCTGTAGCAGACACAGTTTGCAGCAGATCGCCGCGCGAGATGGCCGCCGTCCGGTAATGCTCGGTGTTGCGCCCTCGCATCAGCGAATAGGATCCTGCCGCGGCGGCGATCACCAGGGCAGCCGCCACCGTGGCCCAACCTGTCGATTTTGTGCGACTCATTGTAGTGCCCTTCCACCCATAAAGACGCACCCGCCCTCTTCCAGATGACCGTCCAACGCCTGAAGAAGTGTAAAGCCCCAGGCCCTTTCGGGCTATCCGCCAGTCACACCTGTGCAATCTTGTCCTGATACAGTCGAAGCTTATGTGGAAGAACCTCCTGGCCGGCCTCCTCTTGTCCTCTGCTCTGTTCGCCCAGACGGCCGACCGGCGCGTGATCGTCATCTCGGTCGACGGCCTCAAAGCGGAGACCCTTCGCGACTCCGCCAGGCTGGGACTGCAGACCCCCAACCTCGCGGAAATGCGAGACAAAGGAGCCGTTTCCGCCGGACTCACTGGCGTCTTCCCCACCGTCACCTACCCCAGCCACACGACCATGATGACCGGCGTCCAACCGTCCGAACACGGCATCCTGGGCAACAATCTCTTTGACCCTGAGCGCCGCACCAACGGCGCCTGGTACTGGTTCTCCGAGCTCATCAAAAAGCCCACCCTCTGGGACGCCGCCAAGGCCGCCGGCAAAACCGTCGGCGCCGTCGCCTGGCCCGTTACCGTGGGCGCTCGAATCGACTACAACATCCCTGAGTACGCCGTTTTCCACGGAGAGGACTCCCTCCTCCTGCAACGCTCCATCAGCACCCCGGGCCTCTACGAGGAATGCGAGAAGGCGCTGGGCAGCAACACCTGGAACGCTCCGCAGACCGATGCCCTCCGCGCCGCCCAGGCCGCCCACATCCTGCGTACCCGCAAACCCCACCTCATGCTCATCCATCTGATCGATCTCGACCACGAAGAGCACGGCTTTGGCCCCGGTAGCCCCGAAGCCAACCATGCGCTGGAGGAGATCGACAAGGCCATCGGCACCCTCCGCGCGGCCGTTCGCCAGGCAGGCGTTCGAAAGCACCACGCGCTGGGTCATCCTGAGCGACCATGGCTTCTGGCCCGTCTCCCAGGCCTTCCAACCCCAGGCCTTCCTGTCGAGCCTCGGCCTCGCCGCGCCCGAAGGCAACCCCGCGGAATGGCGCGTCGCCGCTCACGCCAACGGCGGCTCCGTCGCCTTCGTGGTGAAGGATCCCAACGACCAGGAAGCCCAGCAAATTGTCCTCAAGGCTCTCGCAACCCTCCAGGCCAACGACCGCTGGGGAGTGGAACACGTGCTCGACAAATCCCAGCTCGCGGAACGCAAGGCCTATACCCACGCCTTCGCGGCCATCAGCCTTCGCCGCGGCTTCACCTCCGGCAGCAACCGCACCGGTGCCTGGGTCACTTCTTCCGGCGCCACCCGCGGCATGCACGGCTTCCTCCCCGGCCCCACCGAACTCGACTGCACCTTCCTCGTCTACGGACCTGGCATCGCACCCCGCGCTCTCCCCCATGGCAATCTCGCGGACGTGGCCACCACCGCCAGCAACCTGCTCGGCCTGTCTTTGCCGGAGTCCAAAGGCGAGGACCTCCTGAAACAGTAGGCCCGGGTGCTCGAATGGGCGTAAGATTTGACAGAAACGCCCATGGACCTCAAATTCCGGCTCAACGGCGCGGACAGGAGCCTGCAAATCCCGTCCAAACTAACGCTGCTCGACGCGATCCGTGACTACGCGGGCCTCGTCGGCACCAAGTACGGCTGCGGCGAAGGCCAGTGCGGCGCCTGTACTGTTCTCCTGAACGGCCGCGCCGTCAAGTCATGCATCCTGCCCGCCACCGCCGCGCAAGGCAAGGAAGTCACCACCATCGAAGGACTCGCCACGGGTGGAAAACTCCATCCCGTGCAACAGGCCTTTCTCGATCATTCCGCCTTTCAGTGCGGTTTCTGCACACCTGGAATGATCACCGGGGCCGTCTCCTTCCTCAGCCAGCATGCTGATCCCTCCGAGGCGGAGATTCGCGCCGGGCTGCAAAGCCACATCTGCCGCTGCGGAACCTACCCACGCATCGTGGCCGCCGTTCGCGCCGTCGCCGCCTTGCCCAAGGAGAATCGCCGTGGCTGAAACCGATCTCCTCCTCTCCGAATACAAACGCCGCGACTTCCTCAAACTACTGGGCTCCGGCAGTCTGCTCACCCTCCCTCTCCCGGGAGCCGAACCACCCGTCCGCCTGCGCATGGCGCCCGACGGCAAGGTCGATGCCTTCACCGGAAAAATCGAAATGGGCCAGGGCGCGCGCACTCTGCTCGCCCAGGCCATCGCCGAGGAACTCCGGCTCCCCATCGACCGCATCCGCCTCACCATGGCCGATACCGACACCGTCCCCGACGACGGCGGCACGTGGGCGTCACTAACCTCTCCGGAAACCGTACCCACCGTACGCAAGGACGCCGCGGCCTTCGCCGGCCACCCATTGACAGAACCGAAGGACTGGAAGGTTCTGGGCAAGTCCATTCCGCCACTCCATGGACACGACGCCGTCACCGGTGCCCTCCAGTATTGCGGCGACCTGCGTGTCGAAAGCATGCGCCACGGCTGCATCATCCGCCCCGATGCCTACCGCGCCCGTCTGGAATCCTTCGACGACTCCGCCGCCCGAACCCTCCCTGGCGTGCAGGTTGTTCGCGATGGCGACCTTCTCGGCGTCGTGGCACCTGACCGCCAGACGGCTCTTGTAGCCGCCCGCCTGGTCCAGGCAAAGTGGAAGCCCGAACCTTTACCCTCCACCGCTGAAATGCGGGAGACCTTCCGCACCCGATCGATCGCACCGGTTGAGGTGAAGGACACTCGCTATCCACCCCTCATCCGCCAGGGCGACGTTGAATCGGCACTCAATAAGGCGCATCGCCGTCTCCATTCCTCTTACTGGCTGCCCCCTATCGCGCACGTCGCCTTGGAACCCCGCGCCGCCATCGCCGAGTGGCGCGATGGAGCCCTCATCGTCCGCTGCGGCAAGCAGGCGCCCTTCCTCGTCCGCGCTGAGTTGGCGAAGGCCTTCAGTGTGCCCGAATCCAAAGTGCGCATCATCGTCACGATGCCCGGAGGCGGCTTTGGAGGCAAACAGCGCGGGGAATGCGAACTCGAGGCCGCCCGCCTCGCCAAGGCCGTACAGGCGCCGGTCCGCCTGGCCTGGACGCGCGAAGAGGAGTTCTGGGTCGCCTACGCCCGCCCGGCCGCGCTGGTGGACGTCGAAAGCGGCGTGGATGCCACCGGCCGCCTGACCGCCTGGCGCTTCCGTAACTACAACGCCGGGGCGCCCGGAATCAAACCGCCTTATCCCATCGCGGATATGTCGAATGAATTCTGGCGCTCCGAATCCCCACTGCGCCAGGGCTCCTACCGCGCTCTCGCCGCGACCGCCAACAACTTCGCCCGCGAGTCTCACATCGACGAATGGGCGCACCAGTTGAAACAGGATCCACTCGACTTTCGCCTCGCCAATATCGACGACGCGCGCCTCAAGGAGGCCCTGGAGAAAGGAGCGGCTCTCTTCGGCTGGAGTCGCCGCAAACCGGGCAATGGCCGCGGCTTTGGCCTCGCCTGCAATCTGGAGAAACTTGCGCGCCTGGCCCTCTTCGTCGAAACCGAAGGCACTGCCAAACAGCTACGTGTCGTGCGCATGGTTGCCATCGGAGACTTCGGAGCGGCGCTCAACCCCGACAACCTCAAGAACCAGATGCAGGGCGCAATCATCCAGGGCCTCGGCGGGGCGCTGTGGGAACAACTCCTCTTCGACAACAGCCGCCAACTCACCCGGCGGCTGTCCCAATACCGAGTCCCGCGCTTTCAGGATGTGCCGGACCTGCGCGTCGAGATCATCGACCGTCGAGAAATTCCGGCCGCCGGGGCGGGCGAGTCGTCCATTACCCTGCCCGCCCCCGCGCTGGCCAACGCGTTATTCGCGGCAATCGGCGTTCGTCCCTACGCCCTGCCGCTCACAGCTTAACCGTTGGCAACCGGAATCGAAGTAAACGCCTGCGTCCCGAAACGCAGGCCCAGCACGGAAATGGCGGTACCCTGCGTCGATATCTTGACCCAGCCCCGCGTACCCGCCACGCCTGAGAGTCCGGACAGCGTCTTCAGGCTCACAGCGGCCTTCGACCGCGCCGCCAGCGTCAGCGTGCCCGTCCCAATCTGCGCCCCGTCGTTCCGATAAGCGACGAAAGTCACGACGACGCTCGAACTACTCGGATTCGCCACCGCCAGCGCTGTCGTCAGGGACACATCGTCGTACACAACCGTCGCCGGATTGGCCGAAGCCACGGCCAGCGGCACCAGCGCCTCCTGGTCCGCGCGCCCTTCCACCGTCTGCCGGAAAATCCCATAGCCCACCACGCCGCTCGGCAAGTCCGCCTCCGCCCATCCTTGCGCCAGATCGCCAGTGGACTCCGTCTCCAGCGCCACCGTCCCCAAAGCCGGCAAATCGCCTGACCACTGAGAACGCGAACCCACTCCAACAATGGGCACGCTCAGCGCCGCGCCGCTCTCGTTCACAAACCGAACCGTCGCCGTGGCGGCGGTGTCCAGCGTGTTAGCCAGATACAGCGAAGTCGCCCAGCCGCCGCCGTAAGCAAACTGTGGCAGCGAGTAAGTGGTCGTCGTTACCGCCGCGGTCCCAGCCGTCAGATTCACTCCGACATTCGCAACGCCCGCCCAACCGTCCGCGGTCTGCGTCAGTGTCACCAGACCCCGGCTCGCGGTGCTCGCTCCGTTGTAGATACTGTCATTCGAATTGCGCGTGTTCCTCGTCCCACGCGTGTTGTAGGGAGCGGAGGTGTAGACCTGATCCGTGATCGAGTCGTCAAAGAAAAGCTGCGACGTGAACGTACCCAATGTCTGTGTCCCCGAATAAGTCCGGATCCGCATGTGGATATGAACCGCCCGGCCACTGTACCAGCCGGGATAGATCGTGGTGAACTGCACCGCTCCATTGCGGTCTGTCACCTGATAGCCGCGCAGGAACTTCTTGCCCACCGTGTTGTTCGCCGATACGTCCGAATACAAACCGCCCGCGTCGCAGTGCCAGATGTCCACATAGGCATTCGGTAGCAACGCACAACTGCTGCCATTCACCAGGTACACGTTGATCGTCAGTGTCAGCGGCGTACCCGGCCTGACGGACCCGTCAGACGGATCCACCCGGATGTCGCTCCGGTTCAGCTTCTCCTCCACCCAGTACGGCCCCTCGGTCATCTCAGGATTCAGCACACAAGAGAAGGCGGATTGCCCGAATGCGGGTGTCGGCAGGGCGCCGCCGGTGGCCAGCAATGCAGCCCCCGCGCCGCCGATAAATTGGAAGAGTTGACGCCGGTCCACGGCAGTCGTGATTTTGCTTTCGAGTTTCTTCACGCGTAACACCCTTTTTGTCGTAGCGCGATGCACCATGCCCGGTAGATCGGGCTGGCCCGGTGGGCCTTGCATCGCAACCCAGGATGCACTTCCAGACGACACCCTCAAACGGCCGGTTTACATCAAATTTGTTATCTTTGCCCCGCGGATTCGCGGGAGTTTACGCGCCGGCAAGGCCGCGCCGCAGCGGGCTCATGGTAGGATGCCTACAATTTCGAATGAATACCCTGCTTCAGGATCTCCGGTTTGCCCTGCGTGGCTTCTCCAGAAGCCCTGGATTCACGTTGGCCGCCGTCCTCTCCCTCGCCATCGGCATCGGCGCCAATTCCGCCATCTTCAGCGTCGCCAACGCCCTGCTCCTCCAGCCGCTGCCCTATCGCAGTCCCGATCGCCTCGTCATCCTCTGGAATCGGTCACCAGGCCTCAACATCGCGGAAGACTGGTTTTCCACGGCGCAGTACTTCGACATCCGCAACGGCCACAGCGGCTTCGAACAACTCGCCATCGCCATAGGAGCCAACTACAACCTCACCGGTGACGGTGAACCCGAGCGCATCGGCACCATTCGTGTCTCCTCAAACCTGCTGCCTATGCTGGGTGCCAGCGCCGCCCTGGGCCGCCTCTTCCTTACCGAAGAAGACCACCCCGGACGCGGCGGCACGGCCATCCTGAGCCACTCCACCTGGGTCCGCCGTTACGGCAGCGACCCTCGCATCGTCGGCCGCTCCATCACACTCAACGGCCAGACTTATCAGATCGTCGGCGTCCTCCCGGCGCAGTTCTCACTCCCCCGCGAAGTCCTTCCCACCCTCGGCGTTGCGGAAGATGGCGAGATCTTTCTCCCGCTGCCCCTCAACGCGGAAGCCGCATCCACCCGCACACATGAGGACTACAACATCATCGGCCGCCTGAAACCAGGCGTCACCCCGGCACAGGCTCAGGCGGAGATGACCGGCATCACCGCCGGGCTCATCCGCTCCCATCCCGATTTCTACCCGCCCAACTCCGGCCTCACCTTCAGCATCGTACCCCTGCGGGAACAGGTCGTCGGCGACGTCCGCCGTCCGCTCCTCATCCTGCTGGGCGCCGTCGCCTTTGTCCTCCTGATCGCGTGCGCCAACGTCGCGAATCTCATGCTCGCCCGCGCCCTCAGCCGGCACAAGGAGATCGCCATCCGCGTCGCGCTCGGCGCCGGCCGCGGCCAGATCCTGCGTCAACTGCTGACGGAAAGCATCCTGCTCTCACTCGCTGGTGGCGCGATCGGAGTGGTCTTCGCCATGGCAGGCATCGATTGGATCCATGCCATCCAACCAGGCAACGTGCCTCGCCTCGCCAGCATCTCCGTCACCAGCGAAGTCCTGCTCTTCACCTTCGTCATCAGCCTGCTCTCGGGACTTCTGTTCGGACTCGCCCCCGCCTTTCGCAAGGCCGGCACCAATCCCGCTGACCGCCTCAAGGAAGAAGGACGCGGCGCTGCCGGTGGCGGCAGCCTGTGGGGCCGCGGCAATCACCTCCGGCGCCTCCTCGTCGTTTCGGAACTCGCGCTCTCCCTCGTGCTCCTCATCGGCGCGGGCCTCCTCATCCGCAGCTTTGCCCGCCTCCAGAACGTGCCACCCGGCTTCAATCCCAACGGTGTACTCACTCTGGAGCTGACAATGAGCGGCCGCAAGTACGCCAAACCCGAATCCGTCCTCAACACCTACCGCGACCTCTGGCAACGCCTCGACCGCCTGCCCGGAGTTCGCTCTTCCGGCGGTGTCAGCGCCCTGCCTTTGTCCAACTACTTCTCCTGGGGACCCATCACCGTCGAAGGCCGCGCGCCTCAGCCCGGCGAGGAGTTCATCAACGCCGACCAGCGCATCGTCGGCGGCCGCTACTTCGAAACCTTGGGCATCCCCTTACTCCGTGGCCGCCTCTTCCAGGAGCAGGACAGAATTGGCGCGCCGCGTGTCATCGTGATCGACGAATACATGGCCCAGCAGCTTTGGCCCGCGCAGGATCCCGTCGGAAAGCGCATCCGAACCGGCGGCGCCAAATCTGACGCACCCTGGCTCACCGTGGTCGGCGTCGTCCGGCAGGTAAAACAATACGGCCTGGACAGCTCCTCGCGCATCGCCTTTTACCTGCCCCAGACCCAGTACCCAACCAGAGCTCTCTACGTCGCCCTGCGCGCGGAAACTGACCCCAACACCCTTCTCTCCGCCGTCAGGAAGGAAATCCGCGAACTCGATCCGGACCTCCCCGTCTATCGCGTCCGCACCATGCAGCAGCGCGTGGAGGAGTCCATGGCGCGCCGCCGCTTCTCCATGACCCTCCTCACCCTCTTCGCCACGCTCGCACTGGCGCTGGCCGCCATCGGGGTCTACGGCGTAATGTCCTATCTCGTCGATCAGGGGACACGCGAGATCGGGATCCGCATGGCCCTCGGCGCCACTCCAAACTCCATCGTGGGCTTCGTCGTCTCGCGCGGTATGTTCGTCGCGGCCTGCGGCGTCGCAGCAGGCCTGCTGGGCGCAGCGGCTCTCACCCGTGTCATGAGCAGCCTGCTTTACGGCGTTCAGGCCACCGACGCAGCCACCTTCTGCTTCATCGCCTCGCTACTCGCCGCCATTGCCCTGCTCGCCACCTACCTGCCGGCGAGGCGGGCCGCGCGCATCGACCCGATGACGTCGCTCCGCGCCGAATAGTCAGCTCTACGCGTGCTCCGGCACCGGCTCCTGTTCGGCCACCGGACCCTCCGCCGGCGGCTGTGGATCCCGCGCCTCGAAGAACCGGTACAGCACCGGCACGACCACCAGCGTCAGCGGCGTCGACGTGAACAGCCCGCCAATCAGCACGATCGCCAGCGGCCGCTGCACCTCGGAACCCGGCCCTGTCGCAAACAGGAATGGCACCAGACCCAACGCCGCCACCGTCGCCGTCATCATCACCGGCCGGAACCGCAACATCGCGCCCTGCGCAATCGCTTCCTTCTGCTCCAGACCCGATTCCCGCAGCTTCCGGATGTACGATACCAGCACCACGCCATTCAGTACGGCAATGCCCCACAGGGCAATGAACCCGACCGAAGCAGGCACGGACAGATACTCACCCGTCGCGAACAACCCCACTACGCCGCCGATCGATGCAAACGGCAGCACCGTAATGATCAGCGCCGCAAATCGCAGCGACCCGAACAGCAGGAACAGCAGGAAAAAGATCGCGCCGATCGTGATCGGCACAATCAGCTTCAGATGCTCCAACGCCCGCTCCATATTCTGGAACTGCCCGCCCCAGACGATGAAATAGCCCGGCGGCAACTGCACCTGCTTGCCGACCTTCTCCTTCAACTCCGCCACGAATCCGCCCAGATCCCGGTCCTGTACGTTCAAACCAACCACAATGCGCCGCTTCGCCGTATCCCGGTTGATCTGCGCGGGCCCCTCAACCACATCAATCTTCGCCAGATTCTCGAGCAGCACCTTGCCGTTGTCCGGCGTGTGGATCACAATCCGCCGGATCTCTTCCACGTTGTGCCGCAGCCGCTCCGGATACCGCACCACCGCCTGGAAGCGCCGCTCCCCTTCATAGATCTCAGTGGCCGCCTTCCCACCGATCGCGGTCTCGATCATGTCGTGAATATCCGACGCGTTCAATCCATACCGGGCAATCGCCTGGCGGTCGATCGTAATGTTCAGATACTGCTGGCCGCCGACGCGATCGATGCGGCTGTCCCGTAGCCCTCGAATCGTGGCCGCCACCTTCGAAATCTCATTCGCCTTCTCCACCAATTGACCCAGATCGTCCCCAAAGACCTTGACAGCCACGTCGGCGCGCACGCCCGTCACCATTTCATCCACCCGGTCCGAGATCGGCTGCGCCATCACGAAGTTGATGCCCGGCAGCGTCTGGATCTTCTTCGAGATCTGCTCCGCAATCGTATCCTGCGTCCACCCCTTCGGCCACTGGTCGCGCGGCTTCAGGGTCGTGATCACGTCCGCCTCATTCGGACCCGCCGCATCCGCCGGCGATTCGCCCCGGCCCAGCCGCGATACGACCTTCTCCACGCCCGGCACTGCCCGCACCATCTTCAGCGCCTCTTTTTCCATCTCCATCGACTCGTCCAGAGAGATGTTCGGAACCCTGTCGATATTGGGCGAAATCGATCCTTCCTTCATCTCCGGAATGAACGACGTACCCAGGTAGGGGAACAGCAGCACCGCGCCCACCAGCATGGCCAATGTAATCGCAATCGTCCGCAACTCCCGTTTCAGGCAGTGTTGCAGCACCGCCGCGTACATCCGCTTCAACACCCGGACCAGGATCGTATCGTGCTCGTTGCTGCTCTTCAGCAGGAAGAAGGACAACACCGGCGACAACGTCAGCGAGATCACCAGCGAGATAGCCAGCGCGATGGCAATCGTGTAAGCCAGCGGCGCGAACATCTTCCCTTCCATGCCTTCCAGCGTCATCAGCGGCAGGAAAACCAGGATGATCACACAAATCCCGAAGATTACCGGCGTACTCACCTCGCGCACCGCCTCCACCATCGTGGTCGTCCGGTCCGCCTGCTTGTTGTGGCTCAGCTTGGCGAAGATGTTCTCCACCACCACCACCGACGCGTCCACCATCAATCCGATCGCAATCGCCAGCCCGCCCAGCGACATCAGGTTCGCCGACAGGTGAATCTTGTTCATCACCAGGAACGTCAGCAGCGGTGTCAGGATCAGCGTGGCAATCACCACCAGACTCGATCGCAGGTCGCCCAGGAACAGGAATAGGATGATCACCACCAGCACGATGCCTTCAATCAGTACCTTCACTACGGTCTGAATCGCCGCATCCACCAGTTGCGAGCGGTCGTAGTAAGGAACGATTCGCAGACCGCCCGGCAGCATGCCCTTGCCGTTGATCTCCTCCACCCGCTCCTTCACCTTGCTGACGATCTGCTTCGCGTTGCCGCCCGCAATCATCATCACAATGCCGCCCACCGCCTCGGTATAGCCGCCCTTGATCATCGCGCCATACCGGACCTCTTCCCCGAACCGCACCTCCGCCACGTCGCGCACATAAACCGGCGTCGACCCCACCTCTTTCAGCACAATCGACCGGATGTCGTCCAGCGACTGGATCAACCCCACGCCTCGAATCAGATACTGCTCGGAGTTCTGCGGCAGAATCCCGCCGCCTGAATTTGCGTTATTCCTGGCCAGCGCCTGCACCACGTCCTGGATGGAGACCCCGTAATACCGCAGCTTCGCTGGATCCACCAGCACCTGGTACTGCCGCACATACCCGCCCGTCGAGTTGATCTCCGCGACACCTGGAATGGACCTCAGCAGCGGACGCGCTACCCAGTCCTGCACTATCCGGCGCTCCACCAGTTCTTCCTTCGTCAGAACCTTATCGCCGTCGTTCGGATGCTCCAGCGTGTACTGATACACCTCGCCCAGCGCGGACGACACCGGTCCCAGCACCGGCGTCACGCCTTCAGGGAACTTCTCCCGAGCCTCCACCAGCCGCTCCATCACCAACTGGCGCGCGAAGTAGACGTTGGTCTCATCCGTGAACACCAGCGTCACAATCGACAGGCCCGGTTTGTTCAGCGACCGCATCTCTTCCAGCCCGGGCAAGCCCGTCATCGCGATCTCAACCGGCACGGTGACGAACCGCTCCACCTCTTCCGGCGAGCGCCCTCGAGCCTCCGTCGCGATCTGTACCTGGACGTTCGTCACATCGGGAAACGCGTCCACCGAGAGCCGCCGCGTCGCGTCCAGACCAAACCCCATCAGCGCCAGCGCCGCCACCGTCACCACCACACGCTGCTTCAGCGCGTGTTGAACCAATGTGTCCAGCATGGGCCGCTATTCCCCTTGCAGCGCAAGCCGCTTGCGCTCGTTGTTGAGATGGAAGGCCCCGTCCAGGACGATCGTTTCATCGCCCGACAATCCATTCACCACCACACGCGACTTCTCGAACTCTCCCGCCAGTTGAACCGGACGCATGGCAAACACGCCTTGCGCCGTTTCCACATACAGGTGATCCTGATTCCCTTCGCGCACCACCGCCGTCGAGGGCACCAGCAACTGCTTCTGCGAGTCATCCTTCAACAGCATCGTCGCCAGCATCGCCGGTTTCAGCTTGCCCCTCGGGTTCGGCACGTCCATCCGGATGCGAACCGTCCGCGTCTCCGGGTTCACCGTCGCGCTCACAAAGGTCAGCTTTCCGTGGAACTCCTGGCCCGGCAACGCGGGAATCTGAGCCTCCACGCTCTTCCCCACATCAATGGCCCCGGCCGATTGCTCCGGCAGATCCGCCACCAGCCACACCTTGGAAAGATCCGACAGAACGCACACCACTTCGGCGTCCTGCACCACCTGCCCAATCGTCGCCTTGCGCTCCAGCACCGTCCCGTCGATCGTCGCCTGCACCTGGAATAGCGAATTGATCGTCCGGCTGGTCTGCAGCTTGTCCAGCGCCTCTTCCGTCATGCCCAGCACGGCCAGTTGATCCCGCGACGAAGAAACCTCCGCCGTCGCCTGCACCAGTTCCGCTTCGCGTCTCTGCAACTCGGCCTCACCAATCACCCCGGCGTCCAGCAGCCGCTTCGCCCGGTCCACCGCCTTCTCCGCCAGCCTTCGCTGGGAATGGGCCTTCAGGAACTCCGTCTGCGCATTCGTCAGCTCCGTACTCCGGATCACGGCCACCACCTGGCCTCGCTTCACCGTCTGCCCTTCCACTACTTCCAGATCCACAATCCGCCCCGACACCGGCGAGTTCACGCGGGCAATGCGGTTCTCATCCGCCTCCACACGGCCGGCCACTTCGAGAATGGCCGCCACCGGCGACATCACCGGTTTTCCCGTCCGAATGTGCCGCGCAATGTCAGCCGTCACCCGGATCGACATTGCATCCCGCGTCTTCGTCGTGTTCGCCTTCACCTCGCTCACGGTAGCGGTGCCCTTGCACCCTGTGAGAACCAGCGCCCCCAGGGCGCAGGCCGGCATTAGGATTCGATGGGCAAGTTTCATGGATGGTTCTCCGGGGCAATCGCTCGCAGTTGTTCCAGGTTGATCAGCGCGTCCTGCACGTCATACTGGGCCGTCAGGAAATCCTGCCTGACCGTGCGCAGCACCCTCTGCGCGTCCAGGACTTCAATAATTCCTCGCTCCCCGAACCGGAAGGCCGCTTCGGCTGCATCCACCGCCGCGGTCGCCTCCTTCAGCACGCCTAGCTCAAATGAATCCACCTGCTGGCTCGCCACCTCATACTGCCCGTAGGCGCGCTCCAGTTCGGCCGTCAACTCCAGGCGCCTCATCTCTGCCGTCGCCCGCAGATGCTCCAGCGCTGCTTCCGCCTCGGCAATCGGACCCTCGCGCCTGTTCCACACCGGCACAGGCAGCGTGACGCCAAATCGGAAGAAGCCCAGGTCTGGCTGATTCTCATACTCGGCCCGCAGCGACGGCTGCGGTTTCCGCAGGGCAAGTTCGTTGGAAAGCCTCGCCTTCGCCCGCTCGATCTCGGAACGCGCCTGCGCCAGCATCGGATGCTGACTCAGCGCGGAGCCCAGCAGCGTCTGCCAGGCCGGCAATTGAATCTGCGGCGTCAGCGAGCCCTGCGGAGCAATCTCGCCCGTCATCGGAGCCCCAATCGCCGTGCGCAGCGCCGTAGTCGCGTTCAGCAGCCGCAGTTGCGCGCTGTTCGCCAGCACCCGCGCTGTCGCCGTCTCCGCATCCGAACGAACCAACTCCAGCTTCGCCGCCTCTCCGACCTCCACCTGAATCTGGATTCTCCGGCGCAGATCCTCCACCAGTCGCAGATTCTCCCGAGCCAGCTCCAGTTCGGCCCGCCGGCGCAATACCAGGTAGAACGCCCGCTTGACGCCCGCTCGCACACCCAACCGGACCTCTTCCAGCCCAAACCGGCTGCTCTGCCGGCCCAACTCCGCCGTCAGGATCCGCGACTTCCTCACCGAAGGCAGTTCCACCTGCTGTTCAACGCTGTAATGCTGCAACAGTCCGGGCTCCGCACCCGGCAATCTCCGGTATTGCCGCCCCGCAAATGTGGTGAACTCCGGATTCGGGTAAGCGGACGCCGTGGTAATGGACGCCCTGCGCGCCGCGCGCCATCGCCGCCGCCGCCTTTAGCTGGGGATTATGCTCCTCGGCAAGAGCCAACGCCTTATCTAGAGAAAGAGGCTCCGACGGCTCGGCCGATGTGGCGCCAATCGCGGGCCGGGTGCCCTGCTCGAGCTTCCCTTCCCTGGCGGCACCGCTCCCGTCTTCCCGCAGCATGACGGCAGGGCCGGCGTTCACTCCTCCCATGGAATGAACAGCTTGCGGCCAGACTCGAGGAGCCAGCAGCACGCCCGCGGCCAGAATCCTCCAAAGCATGGAGTGGTGGCGGACTATGGGACCGGTCGGTAAATGCATGGTTTGGTTCAAACACTCGGCCAGCACTGGCTGTACCAGCGGGGAGAAGCTCGCCCGGCAATTCCAGAAATGCCGGCCATCCGAGGAGCTACATGATTGATTCTTCCAACGGCATGGATCGTGTCGAGCCGGCACTCCAGGCCAGACGATCTACTGCTATTCTCTCACAAGAGTTATCGTTGGATAGGCAGAAAATCCGAAAGATTTACAGGTGGGCGATTGACGGTGCTTTCTCAGCTGACTCCGCTTTGACGCTCCGCCTCCCAGTGCGCTATCCTGACCATGTACAACTTTGGGTAAGGGTCTGTAAGTAGAATCAATGGCGAATCATTTTTCATCGCTGAAGCGTGTGCGCATCACTGAGCGTCGCACGGAAGTTAACCGGATGCGGAAGAGCCGCCTGCGCCATGCCATTCGCGCCATGCGCCGGGCTGTTGAAAAGAAAGACGTGGCTGCTGCCACGGCACTCCTGCCGCAGACCTTCTCTCTTGTCGATCGCGCCGCCAAGTGGGGCATCATCAAGGACAACACCGCCTCCCGGTACAAGTCCCGCCTCCACAATCGCCTGAAGTCGCTCACCAGCGCTCCGGCTGCGGCGTAGCAGAAGTCCAACCAGCCTCAATTTCAACCGCGGCGCACTCTGTGCGCCGCTTTTCTTTTGCCCACCCCCTTTTCCTTGCCTCACTTTCGATTGACATTTCAGTATAATCGGACACGTGAATCCCAGACCCTCGTTCGATCCGCTGGCTCATTCTCGCCATCCTCTTTATTGTCACGACCAATAATTACCTGGACCGGATCATGCTCACGATCCTCAGTCCGGTCATTCTGGACGACCTCCACTTCACCGAACTGGAGTTCGGCTACGTCAACAGCGCCTTCCAGTTCGCCTATGCCGTGGGCTTCCTCATCATGGGCAAAGTGATTGACAGCAAGGGACTCGCTGGGGCTATTCCGTCGCTATCATCTTCTGGAGCGTGGCCGCCGGCCTCCACGCCCTCGCCCGCAACTTCGTCGATCTCGCCTTCTGGCGCGGGCTTCTCGGTCTCGGCGAAAGCGGCAACTTCCCCGCCGCCATCAAGGCCGTCTCCGAGTGGTTCCCCAAGAAAGATCGCGCCTTCGCCACCGGCATCTTCAACTCCGGCACCAACATCGCCTCGGTCTGCGGACCCCCGGTCTTCGTCTGGATGAACTTCCACTACGGCTGGCGCGCCTGCTTCCTCATCACCGCCTCCACCGGCTTCATCTGCCTGCTCCTCTGGTGGTGGATCTACCGCCAGCCCCGTCAGCACAAGTGGGCGAATGCCGCCGAGATCGCTATCATCGAGAGCGATCCTGACGAAAAAGTCGAGACCCAAATCACCTGGAGCCAGGCCCTGCGCATCCGCGAAACCTACGGCTTCGGTCTCGCCAAATTCTTCAGCGACCCCGTCTGGTGGTTCTACCTCACCTGGCTCGCTCTCTACTTCAAACGCGCCCGCGGTCTCAGCCTCCAGGAAATCGGCTGGGCCGTTCCGGTCATCTACTTCACCGCCAGCTTCGGCAGTGTCGCCGGCGGCTGGGTCAGCGGCTTCTTAATCGGCCGCGGCTGGGAAAGCGGCAAGGCCCGCAAAGCCACCATGGCCCTCTTCGCCCTGTGTATGCCCCTGGCCGCCACCGCCGTGGCAGTGGAGTCGACCATCCTCGCCATCGCCCTCATCAGCCTCGCTACCGCCGCCCACCAGGGCTATTCCGCTAATCTGTACACCACCGTCAGCGACGTCTTCCCCAAGAGCGCGGTCGCTTCCGTCATCGGCATCGGCGGCTTCCTGGGCGGCATCGGCGGGGTCATTTTCACGGCCCTGCTGCCCGGATACCTGGTCATGCACTACGGCTACACGCCCGTCTTCGTCATGATGGGCACCTTCCATCTCATCGCGTGGACCTGCACGCAAGTATTTATGGGTAAGATCCGGAAGATAACCGTGGCCGTCTAGCGTCACGGATTCCGGCGCCTGGCATCATTGGAGTAGCTATGCCGATGTATGAGTATCGCTGCACCGAATGCGGTCATCGCTATGAACAGCTCCGTCGCATGTCCGAGGCGGACACAAAACTGGTCTGCCCCCGATGCGCCTCCCAACAAGTGGAACGGCTCGTCTCGGCCTGCGCCGTCGGCCCCTCTTCCTCCGGCGGCAAGACCGGCGGATGCATCCCCAACGGTCGCTTCACTTGAGCCCGCTGACCCTGGCGGCCCGGGTGGCCTCCTACACCGTCTCGAGTTGAGTTTGTCTGGTCTCCGGCAGCAGGAAGACCAGCAGCGAAGCAATCAGGAAGAACGCGGAGTTCAGCCCTAGCGCCGCTCCAAGCCCGAAGTGATCCGCCAGCGATCCCACGGCGTACGGCGCCAGGGCACTCAAGCCCCGTCCAAAGTTGTACACAAACCCCTGCCCCGCGCCCCGGATCGCCGTTGGATATAGCTCCGCCAGCATCGTCCCAAAAAGCGAAAAGAAGCCCGTCCCGAAGAAGCCGATGCATGGGCCCAGCACCAGCAGCAGCATCGGCGATACCCGCGGAGCCAACCCGTACAGCGGAGTCAACAAAGCCGCCACCCCCACATAGAACGCGAAAGCCGGACGCCGCCCAAACCGGTCCGCCAGCACTCCGAAACACAGATACCCGTAGAACGCACCCATCTGGACCGCAAACACAAACCCACTCGTTTTCAGGATGCTCATCCCGGCGCCGCCCTGCTCCACCGGTGACGAAAGGAACCCCGGCAGCCAGGTGAACAGGCCCCAGTAGGCAAACAACACACTCGTGGCCAGAATCGTCGCCAGAAACGTCCTGCGCCCCAACCGGCGGCCGGAAAATCCCCAGGAAACTGGCCTTCTCCGTCGACTTCACCCAAATCTCCGGCTCCTCCACCTTTCGCCGGATGAACACAGTCACCAGCGCCGGCAGCACACCCGCCAGAAACAGCATCCGCCACCCATACGCCGGCAGGATCCAGGCCGACAACCCCGCCGCCGCCATGTACCCCAGCGCCCAGCCCGACTGCATGAAACTCACTGCCTTCGCCCGGTGCTCGGCCGGCCATGACTCCGCCACCAGCGTCGCTCCGGCCGACCACTCCCCACCCAGGCCCAATCCCACCAGCGCCCGCCAGAAGACCAGATCCACAATCCCGCGCGAAGTTGCCGTCCCGGCCGATGCCAGCGAATACAAGAGAATCGTGTAGATCAGCGTCCGCCGCCGGCCGATCCTGTCCGAAACAATGCCCGCGAAGATGCCGCCTGCCGCCGAAGTGATCAGCGTCACCGACGAGACCAGACCCGCCTGCGCGTTCGTCCAGCCGAACTCCGCCTTCAGAGTCGTCAGGGCGAAGACGTACAACAGCACGTCCATCGCATCGAGCATGAATCCCAGTTGCGCTGCCCACAACGCCAGCCACCGGGGCGTGGAAAAGACACCTTCGAAGAACCGCACGATTAGGGCTCAGTATAGCTTTAGTCGATGGCCCGGCCCCACCGCGGCCGCAATTCCACCCGCTCTGCACAACCCTCGTGTGCAGCCGCAAAGCTTTACGCAACCTTTCTGCGGCAATGCGAATCTGCTATAAGAGTTAGATCACTGGGACACTCTGGAGGCCAGATTTATGTTGAATAAAGCCACATGCGCTGCTTTTTGTTTCGCTCTGGCGGCAGGATCCGCCGTGGCACAGCAATCTGCCCTCAGCGGTCCGGTTTCCGGCCTGTTGATCGACGAACAATCCCGGTCCGTGCGGCCCATCATTGGCATGCCCGGCTCCGCGTACGCCGGCACCCCCCTGGTTCGTTCCTTTGATTTCGCCTCAGCCGCCCCCGATGGCCGCAACGCCATCGTCGCCAAGGATCAGTCCCTCTATCTCGTACGGCGGCTCGACGGCGGAGCACCCGTGTGGCGCGAGTTCGCCAAGGAAGCCACCGTACCCTCCCGCGTAGTCTGGAGCGACGGCGCCGAAGCCCTCGGCCTGCTCAATGCCGACGCCACCAAGTTGGACCTCTGGTCCGGTCTCGCGACCGAGCCAAAGCTCGCTGGCTCCATCAGTCTCTCAGGAATCTCCGAGCGGATCGTCTCCCTGGCAATGGATAAGAACGCCGGCTTCGCCTTCGCCGCCACCCAAGGGGAGTCCTCCGGAACGCTCTATCTCCTCACCGCCGGCGCCGAGCCCCGCATGCTGATGCCGCTCAATCAGGCCGGCACCCTGCTGCTCACCGGCAACGCCCTCTATGTCGCCGACCGCGGGCTCAGCACCGTCACTCGCGTCACCAACTGGGAACAGAATCCCAACCTCGCCAGCGTCGCCTCCGCGGGCAGTGGAGTAGCCGACCCCGTCGGCGTCGCGCTCTCCCAGGACGGAAAACTGCTCTACGTCGCCAACGCCGAGTCCCGTCAGATCCTCGCCTACGACCTCTCCTCCAACTCGCTGAAGGGCGCGCTCGATCTCGACTTCGTCCCCAGCGGCCTCGACCGCATGGGCTCCAACTCGCTCTTCCTGCTGCGCAACGGCATCGCCGGCGAACAGCCTGCCCAGGTCCTGGACACCGTCTCTCAGAGGGTCTATTTCGTGCCCGTCGGTCTCGCCGTCAGCGGCGGAGAATAACAACCCGCCTCTACAACTCACCCGCCCGGCCCTGTAAAATGGGCGCGCATGCGCACCGCTGCTTTGCTCGCGCTCTGCCTGCCCCTCTGGGGCGGTGACCTCTTTCGCGACGACTTCTCGCGCTTCCCGCCCGGTTGGCTCTCCCAACCGGTGGGACAGTTGAACGCCGCCATCCAGGAGTATCACTACCTTCCACATCGCGGTGTGCAGCTGGACCCGTGGTTCAACCCGATCGTCCACCAGGACGCCTGGATCGTCAGCGATGAGGACGGCAAGTCCTACGCCGAGCAGCAGGGACTCACAGACCGCCCGGCGTGGTTCAACGCCATGCTCGTCACCGGCGAGCCCGAGTGGAAGAACTACACCGTCGAAGCCCGCGTAAAACCCCTCTCCTTCGGCGACGTGGCCGGCATCGTCTTTCGCTACCACACCAATCGCCACTACTACGTCTTCGGCCTGCGCGACGGAGACAAAGCCGTTCTGCGCCTGCGTCTCTCCCTCGACGAAAAACTCCGCACCGCCGCCTGGCGCGACCTCGGTGCGGCAAAGTTCAGCTATGACACACGCCGCTACTACACGCTGAAGGTCGAAAACCAGGGCCCTCACATCCGCGCCTACATCGACGGCCAGTTGGTGCTCGAAGCGGATGACAGCGAGATCCTCTCAGGCAAGGCCGGCATCACCGCCAACCGCCCGACCCGCTTCACGGACTTTGCCGTCACTGCCGCTGACTCTGAAATCAAAACCGTCCAAGCCGCAATCTCCAAACGAAATCAGGAACTCGCCGCTCTCCAGGCCGGCAATCCCAAGCCCATCCTCTGGAAGAAGATTGCAACCCCAGCCTTCGGAGCCGGACGCAACATCCGCCTCGGCGACCTCGACGGCGACGGCAAAACCGACATCCTGATCGGCCAGAACATCCCCCGCGTGCGCGGCGATGCCTTCGACCATCTCTCCTGCCTCACTGCCATCACGCTCGAAGGCAAGGTCCTGTGGCAGCAGGGCCGGCCCGACCCGCGTAACGGCCTCCTCACTAATGACACACCGTTCCAGATCCACGATGTCGACGGTGACGGCCGCGCCGAAGTCGTCCTCGTCCGCGACTTCCAGCTCCAGATCCTCGACGGCCGCACCGGCAAACAGAAACGCTCCGTCTGGATGCCGCGCATGAGCGACGACATCAAGGAGCGCCCCTACGAGCTCAACTCCGGCGACTCCATCGCTTTCCTGAATCTCTCCGGCCACAAGGAACCCCGTGAAATCCTCGTCAAGGACCGCTATGCCCACTTCTGGATCTACGACAACGAGCTGAAACTGCTCTGGAGCGGCGACGGCCAGACCGGCCACTATCCCTACGCCTACGACGCCGACGGGGACGGCAGGGAAGAGTTCATGCTCGGCTATAGCCTCTGGTCCCACGACGGCCGCAAGCTCTGGTCGCGCGACGCCGAACTCAAAGACCATGCCGACGGCATCGCCATGGGCAACTTCTCCGGCGACCCGCAGGCCCAACCCATGGTCTACGCCTGTGGCAGCGACGAAGGCTTCCTCCTCTTCGACCGCGAAGGCCGCATCCTGAAACACCTCCTCATCGGCCACGCCCAAAGCCCCAGCATCGCCCGCTACCGCCCCGACCTGCCGGGGCTCCAGTTGATGACCATCAATTACTGGCGCAACCCCGGCATCATCACCCTGTTCGACGCCCAGGGCAATATCCTGGCCCAGCAGGAGCCCATCCACTCCGGCAGCCCACTTCTGCCCGTCAACTGGCGCGGCGACGGCCAGGAGTTCGCGCTCCTCTCCGGCAATGTCCGCGAAGGAGGACTCATCGACGGCCAGCTCCGCCGCGCGGTGATGTTCCCTGACGATGGTCACCCCGATCTCGCCGCCATGGTCGCCGACCTCACCGGCGATGCCCGCGACGAGATCCTGCTCTGGGATCAGTCCGCTATCTGGATCTACACCCAGGACCGCCCGTTCCGCGGCCCCCGCCTCTACACGCCGAAACGCAATCCCGACTTCAACGAGTCCAACTATAGGACGACAGTTTCCCTGCCCGGCTGGAAGGATGCCCGATGACTCAACTGCTCTTGGTCGACGACGACCGGGACCTCTGCTCCTTGATCGGTGACTTCCTCACCAGCAAAGGCTTCTCCATCGAAATGGCTCATGACGGCCCGGCCTGCCTGCGGGCCGCCGGCATCCGCCGCTTCGATCTCATCCTGCTCGACGTCATGATGCCCGGCATGGATGGCTTCGCCGTCCTCGCCGAGTTGCGCCGTGTCAGCGATACCCCGGTCATCATGCTCACAGCCCGCGGCGAACCGGCCGACCGCATCGCCGGCCTCCGCCTCGGTGCCGACGACTACCTCCCCAAACCCTTCGACCCCGACGAACTCCTCGCCCGCATCCAGGCCATCCTGCGCCGCGTCACCGGAGTCACCGTCCGGGAAACTTCGCCAGTCATCGAGATCGCCGGTGTCCGCCTCAACCCCTCCGCCCGCACCGTCACCGCTCACGATCAGCCGGTAGACCTCACCGCCGCGGAATACGAGATCCTCGAGCAGCTCATGCGCGCCGCCGGCCGCCCGGTCTCCCGCGACGAGATCTCACTCCGGCTCTACCAGCGGGAAGCCTCGCCCTTCGATCGTTCCATCGACGTCCACCTCAGCCACATCCGCCGCAAACTCGGCGAAAGCGGAGCCATGATCCGCACCATCCGCGGCGCCGGCTACCTCTTTGCCCTCGACAAGGCGGGGGAGGCTGCCGAGTGAGATCCATCTTCGCCAAACTCACGTTCTGGTTCCTGGCCACACTCGCGTTGTCGCTGCTGGCTTTCTTCATCACCAACCGCTACTTCACCCCGCGCGTCTTCGAGCCTGGCCGCATGTTCCGCTCCACCCACCGCCTGCAGCTCGAATCCGCTGTCGACGCCTACGAGCGCGGCGGCAAGACCGAACTCGCCCACTACATGCACCGCGTCGACACGCTCTTTCCTGGCTCCCACTATCTGCTCGACGCCACCGGCCACGACCTGCTCACCGGCAAGGACCTTTCCGCCGAACTCGCCAACGCCGGTCCCGGCATGGCCATGATTGCGCACAGCACCAGCGATCGGCGCTACACCATGCTCGCCGCCCTCATGCCGCGGCCCGACCTCATGTCGTTCCTGCCTTACTACTTCTGGATCGCCCTTCTCGTCGCCCTCATGGCCTGGGCGTTCGCCCGCCACCTCGGACAGCCCCTGCGAGCCCTGCGCGAAACCGTGCGACACTTCGGCGACGGCGACCTCACCATGCGCGCCCGCTCCACGCGCCGCGATGAACTTGGCGACCTCGCCCGCGACTTCGACGCCATGGCCGACCGCATCGAAACCCTGCTCACCGCGGAACGGCGCCTCCTCCAGGACGTCTCGCACGAATTGCGGACCCCTCTCTCCCGGCTCTCCCTCGCCGTCCAGCTCGGCCGTCCCGAACAGTCGAAACAGGAGATCGCCCGCATGTCCGATCTCATCGGCGAACTCACGGAGATGACCCGCGCCGAAGGCGATCCCGCCGCGCACGCCCGCGAGCCCTTCGATCTCTCCGCGCTGCTCAATGAGATCGCCGCCAGCTACGACCTCACACTCAACATCCAACCAGGCATGTCCTGCCACGGCCGCCCCGCGCTCCTCCGCCGTGCCATCGAGAACATCCTCCAGAACGCCCAACGCTACGCGCCCGCCGCGGAAAAGACCTCGCTCACCGCCGCCATCGAGGACGGCCACGCCGTGGTCCGCATCCGCGACTTCGGCCCTGGTGTGCCCGAGGCCACACTCGAGGACATCTTCCGCCCCTTCTTCCGCGTCGAGGTGCACCGCTCTCGCGACTCCGGCGGCGTAGGCCTCGGCCTCGCCATCGCCCAGCGGGCCGTTCGCCTGCATCATGGTGATATCTCGGCTCGTAACGCCGCTCCCGGGCTCGAAGTAACCATTCGCTTTCCACTTTGATTAGCTGATTTCACAATACTTAACGCCGGTAACCGTGGGCCTCAAGCTATCGTCTAGACAGATGCGGGCCACAAAAAAAGACCGCTCACCAATGATCGTGAGCGCGCTCTTGGCTCGTTTCGACTGGCCAGGCCGGAGGACGCCGTGCGGACTGGACCCCCTGTCACGCCGTGCCCGGCTCTGGCCGTCTGAATCACACTCCCGAAACATGCTATACTTAACTTCGAGTAGAAGTTAATCTGCACCCCCCTGTTCTTCTTCCGCTTGTCGGACCCTGCCGATTGCCTTCCCACAAACTCTGAATGAACAACTTTTCTGAACTCTCTTTGTCTCCTCTCCTGAAGGAGAACCTTGTCAAGAACTGCTTCGTCGAACCCACTCCGGTTCAGGCAGGAGCCATTCCGCCGGCCCTCGAAGGCCGCGACGTCGTCGCCACCGCACAGACCGGCACAGGGAAGACCCTGGCCTTCGTACTGCCTGTGCTCGAATCTTTGCTCCGGACACCTGTCAAGTCCGGCGTAGGCGCTCTCATCCTGAGCCCCACGCGTGAACTCGCTATCCAGATCCAGGAAACGTTCCAGCGCGTCGCCGCGGGCAGCGGCCTGCGCGCCGCCGTCGTCGTTGGCGGCCTGAACGAACAACGTCAGCTCCACGATATCCGCCGCGGCGCTCAGGTGATCATCGCCACGCCCGGCCGTCTCTGTGATTTCCTCGATCGCCGGCTCGTCCGCCTCGGCACCGTCCGGCACCTCGTGCTCGACGAAGCCGACCGCATGCTGGACATGGGCTTCATGCCCGCTCTCCGGCTCATCCTCGCCGCCATGCCGGCCGAACGCCAGACCCTGTTCTTCTCCGCGACCATCGAACCCTCGGTCGCCCACCTCATCAACGAGCACCTGAAGAACCCCGTCCGCATCGCCATCGGCTCCACCACCAAGCCCGCTGAAATGGTGGACCTCCACGTCTACGAAGTGGAACAGGACCGCAAGCTCGGCCTCCTCCACTCCCTGCTCAAGGCCGAGACCGGCTCCGTGCTCGTCTTCGCCCGTACCAAGCACGGTACGGATCGCCTGGCCCGCAAGCTCAGCGCCCTCGGCGTGAAGGCCGCCCGCATCCACGGCGACCGCACCCAGAACCAGCGCAACGAAGCCCTCCGCGGCTTCCAGCAGGGCCACTACCGCGTCCTGGTTGCCACCGACGTGGCCGCCCGCGGCATTCACGTTGACGGCATCGCGCATGTCGTCAACTACGACCTGCCTCAGGTACCGGAAGACTTCATCCACCGCGTGGGCCGCACCGGCCGCGCCGGTGCCCGTGGAGTCGCTTCCACCTTCAGCACCCGCAACGAACGCTCCGAGATCCGCCGCATTGAGCGCACCATCAAGGTGACCCTCACCCGCCGGCCGGTCGGCCCGGAGATTGAGTACGAGCAGAACATGAAGCTCGCGCCCGTCGTGGTCCTCCCCATGGCCCACCACCACCACCAGTCACGCAGCGAAAACTCCGCGCCCCGCGGCCGCAGAAGCTACGGCCCTCCGGCCCGCCGCCGCGCCTAAGCGCTGCTCTTGCATCCAAACGCCGGCAGACCCTCAACGGGACGTCTGCCGGCGTTTTCATTTCTCCGCCCGCTCAGTTCCGCACCCGCTTGCGCGCCTGCTGCCTCCGCTCCGCCCGCAACTCCTGCATCTTCTTGAACTGATCCTCCGTCAGGATCGGCTTCAGCTGCTTGTCGTAGTCATCCCGCAGCGCCAGCATCTTCTGCCGCCGGTCCCGGTTCGACAGGGTCGTATCCGCTCGCAACGCCTTCAGCTTGCCCGCCTCCTCCGCCAGAATCGGTTGGATCTTCGCCTTCTGGTCATCGTTGAGCCCCAGTTCCTGCGCCATCCGCTGCGCCTGCTGCCCGCCGCCCTTCTGCGGAGCCGCCGACAGAACCGCCGCCAGCGGCAAGATCAAGGAAACAAACTTCCAGATTCTCATGCCTCTAATGACGGAGACTCACTCCACCCGGTTGACATGCCATGATGATTGGCATGAGTCGCGTCCTGATGGTCAGCCCCGAAGCTACCCCTTTCGCCAAGACGGGAGGACTCGCCGATGTCACCGGCGCCCTGCCCGCTGCCCTTCAGGAGGTCGGCGATGAAGTGGCCGTCGTCATGCCGCGCTACCGGCAAATCCCTTATCACGACACCGAGAGCGCCTTCGACAACATGGTCGTCTTCGCCGGATCCACGCCCTACCGCGTGGACATCCGCACTCAGGTCCACAATGGGGTCCGCTTCTTTTTCGTCGAAGCGCCCTATTTCTTCGACCGCGACGGCATCTACAACGTCAATAACCGCGACTACGCCGACAACCACAAACGCTTCGCCGTCCTCTGCCTGGCCGCCATCGGCGTCGCTCAGACCGTCTTCGAATGCGACATCCTCCACTGCCACGACTGGCAGACCGCCCTCACCCCCATCTATCTCGCTGACCAGCAACACGCCAATCCTCTCTTCGCCAATGTCAAAACCGTGATGACCATCCACAACATGGGCTATCAGGGGATCTTCGGCAAATCTTCCTTCCCCGACCTGGGACTGAACTGGGGTTGGTTCACCTCCGACAAACTCGAACACTTCGGCGACATCAACATGCTGAAAGGCGGCATCCAGTCCGCCGATTGGGTCACCACCGTCAGCCCCACCTATGCCCGGGAAATCCAGCAGTCCGACGGCGGCTTCGGCCTCGACGGCGTCCTCCGCGCCCGCTCCATGGCCCTCTCCGGCATCCTCAACGGAGTCGACTACAACGAGTGGAACCCCGAAACGGACAAATTCCTGCCCGCCACCTACTCCAGCGACGACCTCTCCGGCAAACGCATCTGCAAACGGGCGCTCCTCGAGGAGTTCGGCCTGCCTTCCGACAATCTCGAACGCCCCCTGATCGGGATCGTCTCCCGCTTCGCCGAGCAGAAAGGCTTCGACCTCATCGCCGGCATCGCCAACCTCGTGGCCGAACGCGACATCCAGCTCGTCATCCTCGGCAGCGGCGAGCCCCGCTTCGAGCACATCTTCCAGGACTGGCGCCGCTGGCTGCCGCATCGCGTTGGTCTGTATACCGGTTACAACAACGCCCTGGCCCATCGCATCGAGGCCGGCTCCGACATCTTCCTCATGCCCAGCCTCTATGAGCCCTGTGGACTCAATCAGATCTACAGCCTCCGCTACGGCACCGTGCCCGTGGTCCGCGCCACGGGCGGGCTGGATGATACCATTCAGGAAGATACCGGTTTTAAGTTCAGTTGGTACTCCGTGGGCGCGCTGTACGATACCCTCCGTTCAGCATTAGGAGCTTTTGAGAATCGCGATTCCTGGACGGCCCGCATGCGTCGAGGCATGGCGAAAGACTACTCCTGGACCGCCTCTGCCCGCGAGTACTCTGCTTTGTATCAACGCTTGTTGGGGCGCGGTTGAATCTAAATCGCCCCCGCACTCATCTGATCCGACTGGAGAAGGAATTTCGATCATGGCTGGCAAGAACACAGTGGAATTTAGCGACGCGAGTTTCGATCAGGACGTACTGAACGCCGATGTCCCCGTCTTGGTGGACTTCTGGGCGGAATGGTGCGGCCCCTGTAAGATGATCGCGCCGACCGTCGACGCCTTTGCCGAAGAGTATGCCGGCAAGGTGAAGGTGGGCAAGGTTAACGTGGACTACAACAATGGCACCGCGGCCCGTTTCATGATTCGCGGCATTCCTGCCCTGCTCCTCTTCAAAGGCGGCAAGGTGGTGGATCAACGCGTCGGCGCCGTGGGCAAATCCGAGCTCGTGAAGATGGTGGAGCCGCACCTGGGATAAGTGGCTCCCCAAAGCGGAGAATAGGGCGGGCCCGATGGCCCGCCCTTTTTGTATTTCAAGGGACATTGGATGATCGACTTCAACCTCCTGGCCGAACGCGCCCGCCACTATCAGTCCTCTCTCGACACTCGGCTGGTCCGGCCGGACCGCGCCGCCCTGGCGGCCCTCACCCAACTGGAACAACCGTTCCCTGAGTCACCCTCTGACCCCGCGGCCATCCTCGCCGAACTCGACGAAATCGGCAGCCCCGCCACCATGGCCGCTACCGGAGGCCGCTACTTCGGCTTCGTCACCGGAGGCGTCCTCCCCGCGGCCCTCGGCGCCGACTGGCTCGCCGCCGCCTGGGGTCAGAACGCCGCCATGGACGTCATGTCCCCCATCGCCGCCCGGCTCGAAGAGATCGCCCTCCGCTGGATCGGCGAGGCCCTCCACCTGCCCGCCACCGGCGGCGCGCTGGTCACCGGAGCCACCATGGCCAACTTCACCGGCCTCGCCGCGGCCCGCGAAACCCTTCTCGCCCGCCAGGGCTGGAACGTCTCGTCCCAGGGGCTCTTCGGCGCTCCGCCCGTTCCCGTCGTGGCCGGCGGAGAGGTCCATGCCTCCATGCGCAAGGCCCTTTCGCTTCTCGGGCTCGGCAAGGACCGCGTCATCCAGGTGCCTGTTGACGGCCAGGGCCGGATGCGTCCCGATGCCTTCCCCACCCTGAACGAACCCGCCATCGTCTGCCTCCAGGCCGGCAACGTCAACACCGGAGCCTTCGATCCCGCCGCCGAACTCATCCCCCTGGCGAAATCCTCGGGCTCCTGGGTCCACATCGACGGAGCCTTCGGACTCTGGGCCGCCGCCTCACCCGCCCGCGCCCACCTCATGACCGGTTACGACCAGGCCGACTCCTGGACCACCGACGCCCACAAGTGGCTCAACGCCGGCTACGACTGCGGTATCGCCCTCCTCCGCGACGCTGCCCCCCTGCGCGACGCCCTCGACGTGCCCGCCGCTTACCTCAGCCACGGCGCCCAGCGCCAGCCCATGCATTACACCCCGGAATCTTCCCGCCGGGCGCGTGGCGTGCCCGTCTATGCCGCCCTCAGATCATTGGGAAAACAGGGCTTGACCGATCTCGTCGAACGCTGCTGCCACCACGCCGCCCGCTTCGCCGAAGGTCTGGCACAGGGCGGCTTCGAGATCCTCAACGACGTCGTCCTCAACCAGGTCATGGTCCCCTTCGGGACCTCGGAACAGACCAACGCGGTCATCGCCGCCATCCAGGAAGACGGCACCTGCTGGTGTGGTTCCACTCACTGGCAGGGCCGTACCGCCATGCGCATCAGCGTCTCTTCCTGGGCCACCACCGATCAGGACGTTACACGTTCTCTCGAAGCCATTCTCCGCGTCGCTCATCAAACCTTAAACCAGGGAGCACCGCGATCATGAACATCCAGGAGATATCGGCCCGCTTTCACGACGCCATCGACATTGCCGCCGGCCGGCTTCGTCAGATCACCGAGGAGACAGCAAGTCAGCCGTCCCGCCCCGGTGGCTGGCTCCGCAAACAGGAGTTGGGCCATCTGCTCGACTCCGCCCAGAACAACCACCAGCGCATCGCCATTGCCGCCCTGGAGGGCCGCTACGAAGGCCCCATCTACGCCCAGAACGAGTGGGTGGACCTCCACGGCTACGCGGAGATGCCCTGGGCACACCTCCTGCGCCATTGGGAGGAGCGCAACTGGATGCTCGGCCGCCTCATCGCCCGCATCCCCGAACAGCGTCTTTCCTCCCCCGTCGTTTTGGGCGGCCACGACCCGATGCCGCTGGATGCCTGGATCGACGACTACATCCAGCACCTGCAGCACCACATCTCCACCATCACCGCCGGCCACTAGCCGGGCCTACAGCGCCTTGATGCCCGTGATCGTCGTCTCCGACAGGAACGTCAGGCTGAATTCGAACCCGACGCTGGGCAGCATCGGCAGATCGGCCACAATGAAGTCCGGCTTGCCGGACCGGTAGGTGGTCAGTCCTCCATTGCCCGCAATGAGGGCCTTCACCGCCGCCATCACATCGCCCATGTTGTCGATCTTCACGATCCCCTTGCTCTCGTGCAGCGCCTTGGCGATCTTCACCAGCACCCCGAACTTCTTGGCGTCCTTCACCGCTCCCGCCACCTTCGCCCAGTTCTTCAGGCCCACCGTCACATTGATGTCGAACCCACCCTGGAACTTCATCCCTTTCAACTTCGCCGGATCCGAGACATTCGACGCCACCACCACCTGCAGGGCCGACGACAGCCCGCCCCCGCCCGCTACCTTCTTCACGGTCGCCGTCACCGCAAACCGCTTCATCGACTTCAGGTTCATCACGACGCCCGCCACCCCATCCATCCCCTCCGGATAGATGCCCGGCGTCGCCGCCACCTTCACCGCGCCCCCGATATACGTCATCGCCGGATCGATCCCAACGTCGCGATAGTAGTTCTCCAGCACCTGCGACCATACATGGTCGGAAGGATACCCGCGCACAAAGCCCAGCGTCCCGTAGTCCTGGCTGTACGAAAGCCACAGATCCCCACTGCCCCGAGCCTTCGTCGGAATGTAGCTGACCGCGGCCGAAATCGTCTTCCGGTTCGTCTCGCTCTTAGTGAAGTGCGTGCCGCGCGGATACCGGTCCAACTGGGACTTGATCGTGTACAGCCGCGACTTGCCGTCGTGATTCACGTCATAGGCTTTGCCCGACATCAGGATCCCGATCAGGTCGTCCCAGTCGGCATTCATCGGGCAGGGAGAACCAATGCGGGTCTCCTTCACCGCCACCATCTGCGCCCGGTTGCGGCTGGCGGCCGCCTCCGCCGCCCGGAAACACGGCGGCGGCACCCCGTCCTCCCTATTGTTCTTCGTACACGCGGTGCACTCCGCGAAGTTCATCCTCCGGTCGCCCATGTTGACGTCAGCGGAGTTCCGCGCAAAATGCACTCACCGGACCTTCAGGAATCCAGGCCGCTCTACGGCGCGAAGAATCCGGTGAGATCCATCACCAGGTGCGACGCCTCCGTAACAAACGCCGAGATCGCGCCTTTGGTCCCGGCGGCCACAATCGCCGCATTCGTCGTGGCCACCCCGTCAATCGCGTTCAGGGTCGCCACCAGCGGTTGCGTCGTGCCCGCCGGCCAGAGAGTCAGATAGCCCAGCACCGTCGTCGGAGCCGCGAGGACCTGCAGCGAGTACGCCTGCGCCGCCTCGGGCACCGTGCACGCCGCCGACCGCAACGGGAACGCGCGCGTCGCCCCCGCAGCCGCCACCGGTCCGCCCAGCGCCCCCTCCTCGTTCCTCGTATCCACCGTCCGGCAAGGCGTCACGGCATAGAAGTACAACCCGTTGCTGCCCGCCGGCGCGAAGTACCCGTTTACGTCGATCACCACATCCGACTCGGCGCTGCTCAGCAGATCGATCGACCCGCCACTCCCCGCGGTGACAATCGCCGCGTTCGCCGCCACCGTGCCGGAGGCATCCACCACGGTCGCCAGCCCGGTCTGCGCCGTACCGGTCGCCCAGGTCTGCAGGGAACCCAGCGCCGAATGCGGCACGGCCGCGATGTTGACCGAGTAAGCCTGCGCCGAGGCCGGCAACCCGCACTGCCCGGTCAGGGGAAACGACCGCGCCACGCCCGCCGCCAGGCTCGGCCCACCCAGGACGCCCGCCGTCAGCCGCGTATCCATCAGCCGGCACGGCGTTACCGGGTAGTACGCCAGCGCGGAAGCAGGAGCGGTTGACGCCGCCACAAAATAGCCGTTGAGATCCAACACCACGTCGGTCGCCTCGGTGGCGGACAGGCTGATGGCGCCATCCGTCCCGGCCGCCACCAGCGCCGCATTCGCTTTCACCCGTCCATCCGGAGCACTCGTCGTCTGAGTCGCCGGCTGGGGCAGGCCCGTCGGCCAGACCGTCAGCGCCGTCAATCCCTCCACCGGCAACACAATGACATTGAACGAGTACGCCGCGGCGCCGGCGGGAACACCGCAGTCGCCGGATCGCACCGCCACGCTCCGCGTCTCCCCTGCCGACATCTGCGACCCGCCCAAACTGGAATTCGTCCGCGTGTCCATCAACCGGCAGGGCGTGATCGGAACAAATGCCAGCGGCGTAGTCCCCAAGGTGCTCTGCGTCACCGTGAACGTCGAGCCGCCGATGGTCAGCGTACCCACGCGATTGGCGCCCGTCGTATTCTCCGCCGCGGTAAATGCAATCGAGCCCGTACCGGAGCCGCTGCTGCTCGAAAGCGTGAGCCAGTACGCGTCGCTCGACGCACTCCACCGACAGCCCGAAACCGCCGTCACCGCCACGCTGCGGGTCGTCGCCAGCGCATCTACCGTAGCCGCCGTCGCGCCCAACGTCACCGTGCAGCCCGACCCGCCGGACGCCCCCGCCTCCTGCGCAATCGACAGCGTCTGCCCGCCAATCGTCAGCACGCCCGTCCGCGCCGCGCTGCCGGTATTCGCCGCCACGTTGAAAGCCACCGTCCCACTACCCGTGCCCGTCGCCCCGGAACCGATCGTCAGCCAGGACACGTCGCTCGTCGCACTCCAGGAGCACGCGCCCGTGGTCGTCACCGTCGCCGTCCCGCTTCCACCCGACGCCGGGAAGCTCTTCGTCGCCGCCGAAACCGCATAGCTGCAACTCGTCCCGCTGCTCCCCTTCGGCAGCAACAGCCCGCCGTTCACCAGCGAGTACGTTCCGCCGCCGAGATAGCTGTTCGCCGACGCGCTGGAATCGTAATAGACGTTGAACCCGTTGCCCGTGATGTTCGTCACCGTCCCGCCGGAAATGCCCGCCGAATCCGCCAGGGCCGTCACGTAGGAGTGCCCCGTCAGAATCCAACGGCTGCTGGAATCCAGCGTGAGATTGATCGACTTGGCCGTATTCTCCCCATTCACCACGCCCGTCAGCGCCGATCCGCTCTTCAACGTCGCCGTAATCGAACTGATGCTGTCGGCCACCCAGTTCCCGTTCATCGTCTGGCCGCTGCCCACCAGAACCACCGTCCCGCCGTTCGCTCCGCTGTTGCCCCAGTTGCCCGCCGCCGCCTTGATGAACACGCCGGAATTGGCGGTCAACGCGACGCCGGTCAGCGTGATGTTCCCGGTCGAATTGTTGACGTAGAATAGCGGGCCGCTGCTCGGCGTATAGTTCAACGAGCCGCCCGTCATCGTGAAACGCCCGTTCGTCCCGGAGGCATCGCCCGACATGCTCTGGTAGATCATGACGCCCCACTTCTCCTTGCTGGTCGTCATGTTCACGCCCGTCAGGACAATCGAGTTGGCCCCCTCAATGACGGCCATCTCCGCGCCAGTCGATTCGAACGCCGTCCCCGTCACCGTAATGGCGCCGGTCGAGTAGATCCCTGCCGAATTCCCGCCGGACGTCTTTACCTTCCCGCCAGTCACCACAATCGTCCCGCCCCCACGATCCGTGGCAATCGCACTGGAACTGCCGCCCGACGTCGTCATATCGACATCGGTCAGCACCATGTTCCCTCCGCCGGTCGCCATCACCGCGTGGCCCCCATCCGCACTCGCCTGGATCGTCGCGCCGGTGATCGTCACCTTCGAAGCGGATCCGTACGCAAACGTACCATCGGCGCCCGTGCCCGTCGTCTTGATGGAACCGCCCGTCACTGTTTACCGTGCCCTGCGCCGCCAGCACGCCGGCATTCAGCCCGTTAAAAACTGCTGTTGTCCTGCGACGACGTGTTGCCGCTCGTCGCAATCGTGGGGTTCTCCAGCGTCAGGGAGCCCCCGTTCGTCACCCAAACCGCCGACGTGTCCGCCGCGCTCGCGCTGTAGCTCTGGTTCGACTGCGTCGCCGTCCCGCCATTCAACGTATACGTCGCGTAGTACGTCACTGCCCAGGCCAGGCTCGCCAGCCCGGCCATCGCCGCGGCAACACCCGCCCAGCGCAACGTTGTTCTTCTGTTCACTCCGTGGTTCGCTGATTCTGGTACATCCCGAGTCTCCGTTACGGAAGCAGGCAACGGACAACACCCCGTGCCCGCTTCGCATGTCACCACTCGTGGGAATTTCTCTTTCCCTCTGGATGCTCGACGGCGGCAACAGAAGTACAGGACCCGTTTGATCTTTTACGTGTTTTAACAACCCGGGCCGCCAAAAAGAAGAAAGGGCTCGCGGGCAGGCCCTTCGTCCACAGGAATCTTACCCTGATCAGTACACGTTCGACGTAATCGCGCCTTCCGCCGCCGAACTCACTCCAGTTGATGGTATTCGCTATCACGCCCGTCTTCCGGGCCGGCACCGGAGCCACCCACTTCGCACGCCGCGCCGCCAGTGTCGCCTCATCCACATCCAGCGAATGTTCTGATGCTCGATGTCGATCGTGATCGGATCGCCTTCCTGGACAACGCGATGGGCCCGCCGACCGACGCTTCCGGAGACACATGCCCGACCATGAATCCGCGCGTCGCGCCCTGAAACCGCCCGTCCGTGATCAGCGCGACGGTATCGCCAAACCCTGCGCCCATGATCCGCCGACGTCACCCCCAGCATCTCCCGCATTCCCGGACCGCCCTTAGGCCCTTCATACCGGATCACCAGCACGTCGCTATGCTTGATCTGCCGTGCGCCACCGCCGCTCATCGCGTCTTCCTCCGCAGTCAACACACGCGAGCGGGCCCCTGGTGAATCTTCTTGTCGATGCCGGTGACCTTGATCACGCCGCCTTCCGGCGCCAGCGTAGCCCTTGAGGATCACCATCCTCCGGTCGCCTTGATCGGACTCATTCAGAGCCGGATCACTTGCTGGCCCGGGAGTTTCCTTAGCACCCGCCGCTTCTTCAGCAAGCGTCTGCCGGTGATCGTCATTGCGTCCTGATGATCCGGATTGCCGTCCACCAGGCTCTTCGCAATCACCCCGATGCCGCCGGCCGGTCCACGTTACCGCGGTAATACTTGCCCGCAGGCTTCAGATCAACAGCAGCGGAGTGCTGCCGCAAACCGTCTGGAATTCGTCGATCATCAGATCGACACCCGCTTCCTGCGCCATGGCCAGCAGGTGCAGCACCGCATTGGTCGATCCGCCCGTCGCCGCCACACCGCAATCGCGTTCTCAAAGGATGCCCGCGTGCAGATCTCCCGCGGCAGCCGGGTCGTTCTTCACCGCGTCCAGAATCATCTCGCCGGCAGTACGCGGCAATCGCGTGCTTCCGGTTGTCCACCTGCGGAACCGTAAGCCGTATTCGATTGGAGACAAGCCCGATGATCTCCATCACCGTCGCCATCGTGTTGGCCGTGAACTGCCCGCCGCAGGCGCCCGGACCGGGCGACGCGACATTCTCGATATCCAGCAGCTCCTGGTCGGTGATCTTGCCGGCCCGTTCGCGCCCACCGCCTCGAACACCTCCTGGATGGTCACGTCCATGCCCTTGTACCTGCCGGGCAGGATCGAGCCGCCGTACAGAATGACGCCCGGGATGTTCAGCCGCAGCAGCGCCAGCGCCGCCCCCGGAATCGTCTTGTCGCACGCCACCAGGCACACCAGGCCGTCGAACATGTGCCCGCGCGTGACCAGCTCAATGGAGTCGGCCACCACCTCGCGGGAAATCAACGACGCCTTCATCCCCTGCGTACCCATGGTGATGCCGTCGGAGATCGCGATGGTGTTGAACTCCATCGGCGTTCCGCCGGCCTCACGGATGCCGCGGGCTACGTCGACGGCTAGATCGCGCAACAGAAAGTTGCACGGCATGGTTCCAATCCAGGTGTTGGCGATACCGATGATGGGCTTCTTCAAGTCCTCATCGGTGAAGCCGATACCCTTCAGCTGGGCGCGCGCCGGGGCGCGGTCCCGTCCCTGGGTGATGGTGTACGACTGGAGTTTCATGATGAAACCTCCATCTTATCAACCACCGCAACCCCGGCCCGCCTGTCTTACGCGTACGCCGCGCTCACCTGCTTCTTCATATACTCCAGATCCTTGCGGATCGAAGGCAGGTCGTCGCCCCCTGGATACTCCAGATGCAGCGACAACGGACCACCAAATTCCGCCTTGGCATACTCCGCGAAAACCGCCTGCCAGTTCACCATTCCTTCGCCCAGCGGACACCAGTGGTTCTTCCACTGCCCGTTCGACTTCTCCCAATAGAAGTCCTTGATAGCGGACATCTTCAGCCGCGGCAGCACCAGATCCAATGACACCCGCCAGCCGTTCAGACCGCCCTCCACCGTGGCGTGGCCCGGATCGAAGTAATACCCGGCATCCCGCGGACTCACGTCCTTGATCAGCTCCCGGTAGTCCCACACGGCGCACCCAAAATATGGACCCGAATGATTGTGCAGCCCGGCCGTCAGGCCATACTCCTTCGACAGCGCCAGCAGCCCGTTCAGCTTCCGCTTGTTCTCCTGCGCCGCCGCCAGCACGCCCTGCCCCTTCTTCGCGTTCCAGTAGCCGATTTTGTACAAAGAAATACCGGCCTTCTTCATCGCCTCGAAGGTCGGCTTCGCCGCCGGATCGCTGGCATCCTTCAGATCCGTCGTGATCATCGGCACGCTCAGGCCATGCTTCCTGATCGCGTCCACCGCCTTCGGCAGATCTTCCGCGACACGCTCCGGCAGCACGTGCCCCTTGGGCCGCACTGTCAGATCCACGCCGTCGAAGCCCACGTCTTTGGCCTTGGCGCCCAGTTCGTCCCATTGGAACTCGGACATGTGCTTGGAAAAGATGCACAGCACCGGCTTGGCCTTCGCCGGTTGCGCGGCCAGCGGCACCGCGGCCGCCGCCATGACGAAATCGCGTCGTGTCATATCTCGTTACCCCAACTTATACGGAGCCCGGTACTGATAGCTCAACAGCTTGTTCGCGGCCGCGTTGTTGGTGAACTTCTCCGCCTTCGCGTCCCATTCCAGATAGCCCTTCGTGCGCAGCGCAATATGCCCCAGGATGCACGCCGACGTGGACAAATGCCCGTCCAGTACATCGCAGTTGCACTTCTTGCGGCTCTTCACGCAGTCCAGGAAATTGCGCGCATGCGGATACGTCTCCGCAAAGCCAGACCCGTTCGACACCGCCTCCATCGCCGGTTTCTTCGAAGGACCATAGCCCTTTTCCAGGTTCCGGGTCCAGCGGCGTCCGCTGCCCGAACAGCACCTCCGTCGTCTTCTCCGGCACCACTTCCCACTTGCCGCTCTGCAGGTACATCGTACCCTTCGTCCCGCGGATCTCCAGCTCGCTGTTCTTCGCGTTCGTCGGCGCGCCGTTGGCGTTGTACTGGCTGAACACCACCATCGTGTCGCCGTAATCCCACAGCACTTCGGCCGTATCCGGAATCTCGCGGTTGTCCTTGATCACATACTTGCCGCCCATCGCCACAACCGACTTCGGAGCATCTTTCCCCAGCGCCCACCGGATCCAGTCCATGTAGTGCACGCCAAAGTTCGTGATCTGCCCGCCCGAATAGTCGTAGAACCAGTGGAAGTTGTAGAACGTCCGGTTTTTGTTATACGGCACCTTCGGAGCCGGGCCCAGCCACTTGTCCCAAAAGCCTCCGCATTCGGCGGCGCGCCATTCGGAGCATCGCCAATCCCGTTCGGCCACTCGTTCTGCACGTGGTAGCCCTTCGCCACCGTCACATGCCCGAGCCCGCCATTCCTCACAAACTCCGCCGCCTGCCGCAGCGACTCCACGCTCCGCCGGTGGATCCCCACCTGCGACACCCGCTTCGTCTCCGCCGCTACCTGCACCATCCGCCGCCCTTCCCAGACCGTCAGCGACAGCGGCTTCTCGCAGTACACGTCCTTCCCTGCGTGGCACGCTTCCACGAACATCAGCGCATGCCAGTGGTCCGGAGTGGCCACCACCACCGCCTCCACGTTCTTATCGTCCAGCAGCTTCTTGTAGTCCGTGTACTTCTTCGGCGTGGCCCGCGACTTCTTGATCGCGAAATCCATATAGTCGTCGCGCAGGTCGCACACCGCCACCGTCTCCTGGTCGCCGTGCTCCAGAAATGCGTTGTGCACCTGGTCGCCCCGGTTGCCCAGGCCCACATAACCCATGTGGATCTTCTCGTTCGCGCCGAAGATCCGCCCGTAGCTCAGCGCCGTCGCCGCCATCGCGGTCTTGGTAAAAATGCGTCTAGTCGTATCAGCCATGATTATTTCTTGATCTCACTCAACAGCTCCCGCACCGCTGCGTCGAGCTGCGCATCTTTGTCGGTATAGGTCTCACCCACCGCCCGGGTCACCGCAATGTCCACGGGCCGCGGATTCAACTCCATCACTTTGCCCTCATGGTCGAAAATCTTCGTCCCAGGAGTGCGCAATACACTGCCGTCCAGCAGTTGGGCTCCGCCCGTATAAATGATCCACCCCGCCGTCGGCTCGCCCACCACCTTGCCCAGCTTCAGCGTGCGATACCCCTCGGTGAAGTCCTCCGCATCCGATAGCGAGAACTGATTCGTCACCAGAATCGTCGGCAGCTCCAGCGCCCTCTGCCCTAGAATCGACCGCGCCGGACCCTGCGGCATCCCGCGCTGCTCCATCCGCAGGTACGGCCTCCGGGCGAACACATCCAGCGCGTACGCGTTCACAAACCCGCCGTTGTTATTGCGGATATCGATCACCACACCCTGCTTCGTCTGGTTCTCCGTGTCGAGATCGATGTACAACTGCCGCAGCGACTCCTCGCCCATGTCGCGCATGTGCACATAGCCCAGCTTGCCGCCGCTCACCTTCTCGACATACGCCCGCCGGCTCTCCACCCACTGCCGGTACCGCAGCGCCCCTTCGGTGCCGTTCGAAATCGGCCGCACTACCACGTCCCGTGTCTCGGTCCCGTTGCTCACCTTCAGCTCCACGCGCTTGTTCACCGCGCCGCGCAGCAGATCGTCCACGTTCACGTGCCCGTCCACCGCCGTGCCGTCGATGGCCGCGATCACTTCACCGGCTTCTGATCTTCGCCACGCTCCGCCGGCCCCAGCGTGATCACTTCCGACACCTTCAACTGCCCGTTCTTCTCATACGCCGCCCGGTCGAACCGCAGCCCCAGCTTGCCCACCGGGCCCGGAGCCGGCCGCCCCGGCGCCGAAATCCCCGAATGCGACGCATTCAGCTCACCCAGCATCAGCGAGATCAGACGCCGCATCTCATCCGACGTCTGCGCCCCTTCGATCTGCGGCTCAAACCGCGTCTTCACCGCATTCCAATCCGCCCCGTGGAACTTATCGTCGTAGAAGATGTCCCGCATCACGCCCCACGCCTGGCGGAACACCTGCACCTTCTCGCTGTCGAAATCCACATCCATCTCCGCCGTCAACGCCAGCGGCTTCGTCTGCCGCGAATCGATGTTGATGCTCATCACGCGGCCGCCCTCGGTGTACCACACCGTCTTCGAATCCGAAGCCCACTGCGGATTCCCCTTCGGCGCCGGAGTCGACGTCAACTGCTTCGCCACCGGAGCCTCACGCGCCAGCTCATCCAGCGGCCACAGATACAGATTCCCCTGCCCCGCGACCTCGGCCTCCAGCAGCAGCCACTTCCCGTCCGGACTGATCGCCGCCGCCTGCGCATCCAGCCCCACCGGCAGCAGCGACAGCCTCTGCCGGACCCCTTCAAACGTAATCTCCACCGGAGTCTTCTTCTTGTCTTCCGGCTTGGCCGCCTCGGGCTTCACGCCCGCCGCCGCCGGAGGCTTCGCCGCATCCGGCTTCGGCGCTTCCGGCTTCTTGGCCTCTTCCTTGAACAGATCCCGGAACTCATCCTCCCGGAACTTCGGAGCCTTCGGCACCAGCTCCACCCGCCCGATCTGCGTGTCTTCCGTCCGCTGGGTAGTCGAGAACAGCAGGAACTTCCCATCCGGGCTCCACAACGCGTCAAACGTCGACACATTCGCCAGGAAGCTCAACGGTTTCGCCGGACCGCCCGCCGCCGGCACCACCGCGATATTCCGGAACGACTTCTCCCCGGCCGGTGAAAACGCAATCCACTGCCCGTCGCCCGACCACGAAATCGGACCCGTGATCGAACCCGACGCCAGCACCTGCTCCTGCCCGCTCTCCAGCGTGTACAGCCGCAGCTCCTTCCGGTCCCTCACAAAGGCGATCTGCTTCCCATCCGGCGAAAACTTCGCACCCACGTCGTTCAGATCCGCCTTGGTCAACTGCTTCTCCGTCCGCGTCGAAAAATCGTACAGGAACAGATTCGTGTGCCCGCCTCGATCCGACACATACGCGATCCGCTTGCTGTCCGGCGCCCAGATCACGCTCGATTCGGCCCCGGCCGTCGTCGTCACCCGGATCGCCTCGCCGCCGTCCTTCGTCGGCGCCGCCCAGATCTCTCCATGCGACGTCACCGCAATCTTCTTTCCGTCCGGAGACAACGCGAGCCCCCCGAACGACGTCAGCGGCTGCCGGGAAAATCCGCTGCCGGAAGGCGCGCCCCGCAGCGTAATCGGCACCTGCGCCGCTTGCCCGCTTTTCGTATCGCACTGCCAGATCCCGAAGTCCCGCTCGAATACGATCGTCTTGCCGTCGTAGCCAATCGACGCCCACAGCACGCGCCCGTCCTTGAACTTCGTCACCTGCTTTGTCGCGCCGGCCTGCCACACCCACAGATTCTCTCCGCCCCGCCCCGGTCCGACACGTAGTAAACCGACTTCCCATCCGCGCTCCACATCGGCCACTCGTTCCGAGCCCCCATCTCCACCAGCTTCGTGAACGGCGCCGCCGCGCCCTCTTTCCACAGCCAGATCTCGCTCTCGTCCAGATGGCTGTCCCGTGCCGCCACCACTGGTTGTACCCGATGCCCCGCGCCGCGAACGCCACGCTCAGCCCATCCGGCGACGGCGCCGCATGGAACTCCGTCATCATCTGGTCCGCCACCACCTCCATCGGCGTCCCGCCCTCGGCGCTCACCCGGTACACATCCGCCAGTTGCACGGCCTTGTTCATGTGGAAATAGATCCACTTGCCGTCGCGCGACCAGTTATCCGGGATCTCGGCGCCATCGTCGAACGTCACCCGCTTCAACTGCCCGCTTGCCACGGTCAGAACATAAATATCGCCGCCGCCCGTCCGAGTCGACTGGAACGCCAGCTTCGTCCCGTCCGGCGACCACATCGGCTTCGACTCCGTCGCCGGATTCGACACCAGCAGCTGCGCTTCCCCGCCTTTTGCGGGCACAGTCCAGATGTCGCCGCCGGACACAAAGGCGATCTCCGGCCTCGTCGGACACAAAGAGGGCTCCGCCAGCGACGGTTTGCCTGCGTGAACGGCACTCGCACTGACGGCGAGCAGGAGGGTGGTTAGGGTAAGTGTCTTCACAGCGTTGAAATCATCCTCAATATATCCTGAGTTTGATGACTGCCAAGCTTGTTCTAATGTTACTGGGCTCCTTCATGCTGGCCGGTGCCGCTCCCAAAATCCTCGTCCATGGCCATCGAGGCGCTCGCGCCGAACGCCCCGAGAACACCCTCGCCGCCTTCGAATACGCCATCAAGGCTGGCGCCGACTTCCTCGAACTCGACCTCGCCGTCACCAAGGACGGTGTCCTCGTCGTCTCCCACGACCCCCAGCTGAACCCCAGGATCTGCAAGGCCCCCGAAGGCGAAACCGCCATCCACAAGCTCACCCTCGCCCAGGTCCGCCAGTGGGACTGCGGCACCCTCGAAAAACACCGAGTTCCCCAACCAGCAGCCTGTGCCCGGTCGAAAATCCCCACCTTCGACGAAGTCCTCGCCTCTCCTCCGGCAGGTTCTCCTACAACGTCGAAATGAGAGAGCGACTCAACAAGCTGAACTCTCCTGTCGAAGCCGCCGAGTTCGCCAAACTGGTCGCCGCCGCCATCCAGCACAAGCTCGAGAACCGCGTCGTCGTCCAGAGCTTCGACTTCCGCACCCTCGTCGAGCTCCGCAAAATCCCCCCGAAAATCCGCATCTCCGCCCTTTACTTCGGCCCCGCCAAGAGCTTCGTCGAAATCTCGAAGGAAGCCGCCAACGCCGAGATCGTCGCCCCCTACCTCTCCCTCGTGGTACCCGAAAACGTCCGCGAGGCACACGCCGCCGGACTCCAGGTCGTCCCCTGGACCGCCAACAAACCCGAAATCTGGGATACCCTCCTCGCCGCCTGGAGTCGACGCCATCATCACCGACGATCCCGCCGCCCTGATTGAGCACCTCAAGGCAAAAGGGCTACGCTAGCCTGTATTGCCCGGTCAACTGCTCACACATGATGATTTCTACTCCGAGGCGCTCGGCTGCCGACGCACCCTCGTGGTCTATTTGCCCCCCGGCTACGGCCGCGATACCCGCCGCCAGTACCCCGTGCTCTTCTTTCACGACGGGCAGAACATCTTCGACGGCCGCACCTCCTACGTCCCCGGCCAGTACTGGCGCGCCAAGGAGACGGCTGACGACCTCCTAGCCAACCGCCTCATCGACCCTCTCATCATGGTCGCCATCTACCACGGCGGCGAAAAACGCATCCACGAATACACCCCCACCAAAACCCGTAAACTCGGCGGCGGCGGAGCCAACCTCCACGCCTGGATGCTCGTCGAGGAACTCCGCCCCTGGCTCCGCTGACCGCTACCGCATCCTCCCCCAGGCCCGCCACACCGCCCTCTGCGGCTCCTCCCTTGGCGGGCTCGCCACCCTCTACCTCGGCCTCACCCACCCCCAGATCTTCGGCCGCCTCGGCCTCATGTCTCCCTCCGTCTGGTGGGACCACCGCGTCATCCTCAAAATGCTCCAGACCGTCCAACACCCCCAGCGCCAGCGCATGTGGCTCGACATCGGCACGGAAGAAGGCAGCGCGCCCTTCTCCTCCACCCGCGATGTCCGACTACTGAAAGCCACCCTCGTCAGCAAAGGCTGGCGCGAAGGCCGCAACCTCCACTACCTCGAAGCCGAAGGGGCCGATCACTCCGAACGCGCCTGGGCTGACCGCCTCCCCGCCATGCTCCAATTCCTCTTCCCCAGAAAGGCCCAGTAGCGTGAGAATCGGCATCGACGCGGGCGGCACCTTCACAGACTTCGTAGTCCTCCACGACAACGGCCGCATGGAGACCTTCAAGCTCCGCTCCAACCCCAAAGCGCCCCACGAAGTCATCCTCGACGGACTCGCCCGCATCGCCAACCCCGAGCCCTGCGACGTCATCCACGGCTCCACCGTCGCTACCAACGCCCTCCTCGAACGCAAGGGCGCCCGCACCGCCTTCCTCACCACCGCCGGCTTCGAAGACCTCCTCGAGATCGGCCGCCAGAACCGCGCCCAACTCTACAACCTCACCCCCGGGCCCAAACGCCTGCTCATCCCGCCCGATCTCTGCTTCGGCGTCAAGGAACGCACCCTCGCCAGCGGCGCCATCGAATCCGAGCCCTCTGGCCTGTCTTCACTCCGTGCCAAACTCCGCCGAGCCGGCGTCCAGAGCGTCGCCATCTGCTTCCTTCACGCCTACCGCAACCCCGCCAACGAACAGGCCGTCGCCGAAGCCCTCGGTGACGCCTTCTACCTCTCCGTCTCCCATCGCATCTGTCCCGAGTTCCGCGAATTCGAGCGCGCCTCCACCACCGCCCTCAACGCCTACGTCGGCCCGTTGATGCGCAGCTACCTCTCCCAACTCGGCCGCACCACCCACCACCGCGTCTGGATCGTCCAGTCCAACGGCGGCTCCATCACCGTCGACGAAGCAGGCAGCCAGGCCGTCCGCACCATCCTCTCCGGACCCGCCGGCGGCGTCACCGGAGCCGCCGAGACCGCCCGCGCCTCCGGCTTCCGCAAAGTCCTCGGCTTCGACATGGGCGGCACCTCCACCGACGTCTCTCTCTGCGACGGCGCCCCCCGCGAAACCCTCGAAGCCTCCGTCGACGGCCTGCCCGTCAAGCTGCCCATGCTCGAAATCCACACCGTCGGCGCCGGCGGCGGCTCCATCGCCTACGTCGACTCCGGCGGCCTCCTCCGCGTCGGCCCCGAATCCGCCGGAGCCGATCCCGGACCCGCCAGCTACGGCGCCGGCACCCGCCCCACCACCACCGACGCCCACGTCCTCCTCGGCCGCATCGCCGCCCACCAGCTCGTCGGCGGAGCCATGACCCTCCAGCCCGAGCGCTCGCGCCACGCCATCCAGGACCTCGCCGCCCACCTCAACCTCTCCGAAACCGAAGCCGCCGCCGGCATCCTCCGCGTCGCCAACGCCACCATGGGCCGCGCCATCCGCGTCGTCTCCACCGAACGCGGCTACGACCCCCGCGACTTCGCCCTCCTCGCCTTCGGCGGCTGCGGCGGCCTACACGCCTGCGAACTCGCCGAGGATCTCGGCATCCAAACCGTCCTCGTGCCCGCCCTCGCCGGCGCCCTCTCCGCCCTCGGCATGCTCCTCGCCGACCGCATCCGCGACTACTCCGCCGGCGCCATCGGTCTCGCCAATCCGGACCAAACCTTCCAGCACCTCGAACAACAGGCCCTCGCCGAAATGCCCGGCGCTCAAATCCAGCGTTTCGCCGACCTCCGCTACCGCGGCCAGAGCTACGAACTCACCGTCCCCTGGAACGCCAAAACCCCGGCGCGCCCTTTCCACGCGCTCCACAAAAAGACCTACGGCTACTCGAACCCTCAACGTGAGATCGAGATCGTCACCCTCCGCGTCCGCGCCCGCATCGCCGTCCGCAAACCGCGCCTGCTCGACAAAACACCGGCCGATGCCACGCCACCACAAACCCGCCGCTTCTACACCGGCGGCAAGTGGGTTCGCGGACCCGTCTACAGCCGCGCCCAGCTCACCGCCCAACCGGTCTCCGGCCCCGCCCTCGTCATCGACTACGGCTCCACCACCCTCATCCCGCCCGGTTGGACCGTCCGCCGCGATCCCACTGGCATGCTTGTAGTTGAGCGCCACCACCCCGTGTGATCTACTGAATGCGATGAAGCCCCACATATTGCTGCTGGCGTTAGCCCTGCCCTTGTGCGCGCAGGTGAAGTTCTCTCAGACCCCCGGCAGGATCGAAGTCGAGATCAACGGCAAACCGTTCACCACCTTCTTCGCGGGCGGCGATGCGCCCAAGCCCTACCTCGCGCCGCTCCGTACCGCCGACGGCCTGGTCATCACCCGCCGCTACCCCATGGAATCGGTAGCCGGAGAGACGAAGGATCACCCCCACCACCGCGGCCTCTGGTTCACCCACGGCGATATCAACGGCATCGATTTCTGGACGAACGAACCCGGAGCCAAGGGCCGCCACGGCACCATCAAGCTCGACAAAGTCGAATCAGCCGAGGGCGGCAAGAAACAGGGCACCAGTCCCGGCGCCACGTTCACCTGGATCGGCGAGACTGGCACACCCCTCCTCCGCGAGGACCGCACCATGACCTTCGTGGCCGACCCCGTCCTCCGCATCATCGACTTCGACGTCAATTTCACCGCCCTCGACAAAGCCACCTTCGGCGATACCAAGGAAGGCTTCTTCGCCATCCGCCTCCGCGACGAACTCTCCGATCCGCGGCACCGGTAAACTCATCAGCTCCGACGGCAAGGCTGGCATGAAACAGATCTGGGGAAACAGTTCCCCTGGGTCTGACTACTCCGGACTCGAAGGCAAAAGGTCGGCGTGGCCATCTTCGACGCCCCCTCCAACATCCGCCACCCCACTTACTGGCATGCCCGCGACTACTGCCTCTTCGCCGCCAACCCCTTCGGTCTGCACGACTTCTACAACGACAAAACGAAGAATGGCAGCCACACCCTCGAGAAAGGCCGGTCCGCTCCGCTTCCGCTACCGTGTCGTCATCCACCCCGGCGATACCGCCGAGGCGAATCTGGAAAGCCCCTACAACGTCTGGACCAAGTCCCTTTCCAAGTAACCGTCCACTCTTCGTGCGAGCCATGTTCAGGCGGGGCGCTATGCTGGTCATGACCCGCCTGACATGGATCCGGAAACGCAATCAACGCCTCAAAGTCGTCCTCATCGACACCCGTAACCCCTTGAATATCGGGGCCGTGGCCCGCGCCGATCAGCAACTTCGGGTTCTTCGACCTGCGCCTCGTCCACCCGTATGAGGTCGCCTTCCGGGAAGCCGTCTCCGCCGTCGGCGCTGCCCAGGTCATGAAGGACGCCCGCGTCTTCGAGACCGTCGCCGAAGCCGTCGCCGATTGCACCCTCGTCGTCGGCGCCACCGGACTCGGCCACCGCCAGCCCCAACACGCCATGCACCGACTCGAGAAGGGCGCCCGCCTCATCCGCCGCCACATGACCGCCTCCAACGTAGCCCTCCTCTTCGGCAGCGAGAAGTTCGGTCTCGGCAACAGCGACGTGGCCCACTGCCACTGGCTCACCCACATCCCCACCCGCGCCCAGCACGACTCCATGAACCTCGCTCAGGTGGTCGCCGTCTGCCTCTACGAGCTCATCCGCCTCCCCACCGCCGCCCGCCACCTGCCCGAAGCCGCGGAACTGGCTGGGAGCCGACGAGGTCGAACGGTTTACAGAACTGCTGGAAAATGTTCTACAGTCGTCGGAATACACCGACTACAGCATGGCGAAGAACGGGCGTGACAAAACCCATCGCCTCGTGCGCCGCATGGATCTGAGAGTCCTAGGATGCCGCCGTCCTCACCGGCATGCTCCTGCCAGGTGCTTCCTGGAAGCTGAAGCACCCGCTGGGCTGATGCTACTCTGTAAAGGCTATGACCAGGTCGAGGTTAACATGATGAGTTCACCGCCCCCTTCACCAGGAAGCCTGGACCTGAGCTGATCCAGCAGCTCCACGGCGTCTACGGCATGCAGTCCATCCAGTTGGCCCCCGGTCTCGATCGCCTCAAGGTCGGCTACGATGCCTCGCGCCTGAAACTGGCCGACGTCGAGAACCGCCTCCGCCAGGCCGGCCTCCCCTTGCGCCGCGTCGATTAGTCCGCGACGGACCGGAATCGCCTCCGCCGCCTCGATGTCCGCGATCTGAGCACTTGCATGCAGGATCTTCTCCGCCTTTACACCGAGTGGCACGGCGCCGGCCGCTTTCTGGTGGTGTGGCTCAGCATCACCTGCGTCTTCTGGCTCGTTGGGAACTTCCTCATCCGGTCCATTCGCCGGGCCGCCACCCGCACGGAAACCAAAATCGACGATCAGATCGTCACCGCCCTCGCCTGGCCCGTCCGCTTCTGGACGATCCTCGCCGCCCTCATCACCGCCATCCGCGACCTCGACGAGCGCGACCTCCCCAAGTCCTTCCAGGAGTTCCTCTCCGGCGCGATGATCATGCTCGTCGCGGTCTCCGTCACCATGGCGGCCTCCCGCGTCTCCGCCCTTCTCCTCCAGTACTACCTCAGTCGTAGCGGATCCACCCAGCAGGTCACCACCCTCACCCGAACCGTCATCCGCGTCCTCTGGCTCATCCCGGCCGTCCTCGTCATCCTCAACCTGCTGAAGATCAACCTGGCGCCCGCCCTCACCGCTTTGGGCGTCGGCGGCCTCGCCGTCAGCTTGGCCATGCAGGGGACCCTCGCCAATCTCTTTTCCGGGTTTTACGTCAGCATGGCGGGCAACATCCACCGCGGCGACTTCATCCGCCTCGACAACGGCCAGGAAGGCTACGTCGAGGACATCCGCTGGCGCATCACCACTTTACGCGCCCTCTCGAACAACCTCGTCATCATCCCCAATGCCAAGCTCGCTGAAGCTGTCGTCACCAACTTCTCCTACCCAGAGCCCCGCATGTCCACCTCCATCGTCGTCGGAGTCAGCTACTCCAGCGACATCGACCGTGTGACGCAAATCCTGCTGGAAGAAGCACATGCCACCCTCGGCGAGGTCGATGGCCTGCTGGCGGAACCCGGCCCCGTGGTGCGTCTCAACCCGGGCTTCAGCCCGTCGTCGCTGGACTTCACGCTCTCCGTCCAGGTGGCGAAATTCGAGCGCCAGTATGCCGTGCAGGATGCCCTGCGCCGCCGTGTTTTCAAGAGGTTCCAGAAGAGGGTGATCTCGATCCCCTATCCCGTGCAGACCTTGGACATCGCCCCTGGCGTGCTTCGCAAAGCCTTCAACCGCGACGCCTAGTGGCGTTTAGTACAGTTTCTTCCCGGCCTTCTCGATTCCTTCGCCGGTCTTCTCCAGGCCCTTGCCCACCGCGCTGACGCCCTTCTTGATCCCCCGGCCCGTCGCCTTCGCGGCGTCCGTGGTGGCGTCGGCCGTGGCTCCCGCGACTTCCTTCGTCTTCCGGCCCGTGGCCTTCGCCGCGTCGCCGGTCGCGTTTGTCGCCTTCTTTGCGCCGGAGGCCGTCGCATGGCCGGCGTCCGCCGTGGCGTCAGCCGTCGCGCCCGCCACTTCCTTCGTCTTCCGCCCCGTGGCCTTGGCGGCATCAGACGTCGCCGTGGCCGCCTTCTGCGTGCCCGAGGATGTCGCCTTCGCGGCATCCGTCGTCGCGTCAGCCGTCGCCCCGGCTACCTTCTTGGTTGTGCGGCCGGTGGCCTTGGCTGCATCCGTGGTCGCATCGGCCGTGGCCTTGGCGGCCTTCTCCGTAGCCTTGGCCCCTTTCACCAGCGGACCGTCTTCTTTCTTCTTCTCCTGGGCGCCCAGGGAGAGGAAACACGCCATGGCTGCCAGCGTAGAGAGAGCGAGAATGCGGCGAAACATCATATCTATTTATGCCTTCAATACTTTCCCGTTGCAAGAGCCACGTTTGACAGTCGCAAGGCTCTAAACCTATACTGGAAGTTCAGCCTGCAAGGGCTAGGGATATCTTTGTGCTTCAGCACGGGCATCCCCGCCGAGCCCGCTGGGACACCCATAAGGTAGCAGAATGCCGAAGAGAACATTTCAGCCGAACAACTTTAAGCGTGCGAAGGCGCACGGCTTCCGAGCCCGCATGAAAACCAAGAACGGCCGCGCCGTGCTGGCCCGCCGCCGCGCCCGGGGCCGTCACAAGCTGACTGTCAGTGACGAACGCGCCGTCCGCTACAACGAACGTTAATTCCAGTCGTCCCCGCCCAACCCGACTGACTCTGCCCAAATGCCGGCGGTTGTTGAAGTCAGCCGAGTTCCGGCAGGTTTACGACAACGGATTCAAAGTACCCTGCCCTTGTTTCGTAGCCTTTTGCTGGAAGAGCTGGCAGCCGGATCGACCGAAAATCGGGTTCACCGCGCCCCGTGCTCTGGGCAAAGCGACTGTTCGCAACCGAATGAAGCGCCGGGTCCCAGAGACAATTCGCCGCAGACTCCCCATGCTGCCTCCTCACTGGCACATCGTGGTGAATCTGCGGCGGACCAGTTTGTTAGCACCCCAATCTCAACTCGACAGCGAAGTAGAGAAGGTTATCGCGCGATGCAACGCCTGATCCTCGCGCTGCTCTCCGGCTACAAAAGCTGGATCTCCCCCCTTCTCCCCGCCGCCTGCCGATTCCATCCCACCTGCAGCGAATACATGATGCAAGCCATTCAGAAATATGGCATCGCGCGCGGTGTCTGGCTGGGTCTCCGCAGGCTCGCCCGCTGTCATCCCTGGAACCCCGGCGGGTTGGATCCCGTAGTCTGAGCTGTAGCCGAGAAAGAGAGAAGAATGGCCGACGATACCAACGGCGCTTCCAAGAAGCCGAGCACCGGAGAGAAAAAAGAACTCAGCATGGAGATCCGTCTCCTGCTCGCGTTTGGCTTGATGGGACTCGTGCTCTTCGTCACGCAGTACCTCATGCCGAAGCAGCCGCCGAAGCCGCCCGAGCCCCAGCAGCAGGCGCAAACCGCCCAGAAGCCCGCTCCGCCCCCAGCCGCCCCGGCCAGCTCCAATCCCACACCCACCACGCCAGGCAAACCCGGTGACGCCAAGCCGGCACCGGCGCCCGCCGTCGTCGCCGGCCGAGAAAGACGAACTCCACGTCGTCGAAACCGAGAACTACCGCATCGTCTTCACCAACCGCGGCGCCTGCATTCATAGCTGGATCCTCAAGAAGTACAAGGACATCCAGGGCAAGCCGGTCGAGTTGATCAGCGCCACCGCCGCCCCCAAGGTCGGCTGGCCTTTCAGCTACATGTTCCTCGGCCAGAAACCCGCCGTCGATCTCAATAACGTCCTCTTCTCCGTCAAACAGCCCGACCCCGCCACCGTCGAATTCGAATATTCCGACGGCACCACGACCGCCAAAAAGTCCTTCCGCATCGACCCCAAGTCTTATAAGTCCGTCTTCCACTCCGAAGTCAGCAGCGGCGGCAAGGGCATCCCCCACCAGCTCGCCTGGCGCGGCGGCTTCGGCGATCGCACCGTCCACAACGCCGCCGATATCCAGAAGAGCGTCCACTACGACGCCGCCAAGTCCAAACTCATCGAGGAAGGCTCCGGCTCCGCCTCCAAGGGCCCCGTCACCGTCTCCGGTTCGTTCCACTTCGCCGGCATCGAGGACACTTACTTCGCCGCCGTCATCCTGCCTCAGCCCGGCAACACCACCGAGATGACCACCTGGCAGGACCACGTTGTCCCCTTCGCCGGCGCCGAGGAAAAACCCCACGTCGGCATCTCCCTCGGCGGCAAGGATGTCAATGAAGCCCTCCTGTTCGTCGGCCCCAAGGACACCGACGTCCTGCGCGCCACCAACAAGAATCTGGAAACGATGATCGACTGGGGCTGGTTCTGGTTCATCGCCAAGCCGCTCTTCCTCGCGCTCCACTGGGCCAACGACAACCTCACCAACAACTGGGGCTGGGCCATCGTCTTTGCCACCGTCATCATCAACCTGCTGATGCTGCCCATGCGCTTCTCGCAGTTGCGCAGCTCGCAGAAAATGGCCAAACTCCAGCCCGAGCTGCAGGCCATCCAGGCGCGCTATAAAGACGTTTCCATGAAGGATCCTCGCAAGCAGAAGCAGAACGAGGAGACCATGGCCCTCTACCAGAAGCACGGCATCAACCCCGTCGGAGGCTGCGTCCCGCTCCTCCTCCAGATGCCCTTCTTCATCGCATTTTTTAAGGTGCTCTCCGTCGCCATTGAGCTGCGCGGCGCCCAGTGGCTCTGGGTCACCGACCTCTCCCAGCCCGAGACGCTCCCCATCCGCATTCTGCCCGTCACCATGCTCATCACCCAGGTCGGCATGCAGCGCATGACCCCCGCCGTCGGCGCCGACCCTCAGCAGCAGAAGCTGATGATGTATATGATGCCTGTCATGATGACTTTCATGTTCTACGGCGCGTCCAGTGGCCTGGTGTTATACTGGCTCACTGGCAACGTGGTAGGCATCGCCCAGCAATACTTCTTTAACAAAGCGGCCGCGAAACCTGCGACACCCCAGGTCATCATTCCAAAGAAGAAATAGAAAGCAGCTACGGTTTGGCTCATGAGCAACCGGAATTACACAGTTGAAACGGTGGGCGATGATGTCGCCGACTTCCTGGACGCCGTCCTCGATGCCGCGGACTTCGACGTCGAATATGAGATCCTGGACGGCCACGAGGCAGGCAACTACTTCGAGAAACCTACTCTCGTCGTCAAGTTCTCAGGCCCCGACCTCGAGTTCCTGATGAACAACAAAGGCGAGTCGCTGCTCGCCCTCGAGCAGCTCACCCAGGAGGTCCTCAAAATGGCCCCTGACGAACACGCTCTCCTCTGCTTCGATGCCAACGACTACCGTCTCCTGCGGCAGGAAGAACTCCGCCTCAGCGCGCTGACCGTCGCCGAACGCGTCCGCGAGTCCAAGGTGCCTTACCGCTTCAACCCGATGAGCAGCCGCGAACGCCGCCTCATCCACCTCGCCATGCGCGACCAGACCGACCTGCGCAGCGAAAGCGCCGGCGTCGGACCCGGCCGCCACGTCGTCATCTACCCCGCCGGTATGGCTTCCCTGCCCGATCCGCCCCCCATGGCTATGCTGCCGCCCCGCCGTCCCGGCGGTCATGGCGGACCCGGTGGCGATCGCCGCGGAGGCGACCGTGGCGGAGATCGCCGCGGCGGTGGCCGCGACCGCGATCGGGGCCCGCGCCGCGGACCTCGCCGCTAGTCTTACAACTGTCGAGTGTCTACCAGGGATACGATCGTCGCCATCTCCACCCCGCCCGGGGCCGGTGGCCTCGGAGTCGTGCGCCTCTCCGGAGCCGCGGCCCGTCTCATCGCCGAAGGCATCCTGCGCTTCCCTACAGCTCCGGAGTGGACGCCCTGGACCGCCGCCCTCGCGGAACTCCTCGACGATTCCGGCAACACCGTCGACCAGGTCGTCGTCACCTGGTTCGCCGCCCCCCGCTCCTACACCGCCGAGGATGTCGTTGAGATCTCCTGCCACGGCTCGCCCGTTGTCCTCCGCCACTGCGTCGCCCGAGCCCTCCAGGGCGGAGCCCGGCCAGCCGAACCCGGGGAGTTCACCCTCCGCGCTTACCTCAACGGCCGCATCGACTTACCCCAGGCCGAGGCCGTCCACGACCTCATCACCGCCACCACCCTCCATCAGGCCCGCATCGCCGCCCAGCAGATGGAAGGCTCCGTCTCGCGAGCCATCGCCCCTCTCAAGGCCCAGCTCGTCGAACTGATCGCCCTCCTTGAAGCCGGCATCGACTTCGCCGAGGACGACGTCAGCGTCGCCTCCAACGACCACATCCTCGACCGCATCCGGCCCATCTCGGTCGGCTTAACCCGCCTGATCGAAAGCTTCCGCTTCGGCAAACTCGTCCACGACGGCCTCACCCTCGCCATCGCCGGCCGTCCCAACGTCGGCAAGAGCAGTCTTTTCAACGCGCTCCTCCAGCGCGACCGCGCCATCGTCACCGACATCCCCGGCACCACCCGCGATACCGTCTCCGAGACGTTTTCCCTCGAAGGCATCCCCGTCCGCCTCGTCGACACCGCCGGCATCCGCACCAGCTCCGACGTCGTCGAGAAGCTCGGCATCGAACGCAGCTTCCAGGCCATGGCAGATGCAGATATTACGATTGTAGTGATTGATCTCGCCGCCGGCCTGCAGGACGAAGACCGCCAGCTCCTTGAACGCGCCGCCGCCCAGGGTCTCCACCTCACCGTCGGCAACAAGTGCGATCTGCCCCAAGCCGAACCAGTCGAGATTGAATTACTACAGGTGTCTGCGATGACCGGCCAAGGCATCGACGACCTCCAGCGCCGCCTCCTCCACCTCATCGCCCCCGACGGCTTCGCCGCCCCCCAATCCGGCCTCATCACCAGCCTGCGCCATGAACTACTTTTGAAGGAGAGCCTCGAATCCCTGCAAAGAACTGCAAACGCAGTGTCTTTCGGGCTCCCCCACGAAATGCTCCTGCTCGACTGCTACTCCGCCCTCCGCCCCCTCGACGCCCTCACCGGCGCCACCACCGCCGACGACATCCTCAACCACATCTTCTCCACGTTCTGCATCGGCAAATAACTGTCTTTGTAGTAATACTACACTTGTTTATGCCGGAGCGTCGTCAAAGAACTTCTCCACGGCGCCCAATTCGGTCGTGAACCCGTACGGCGGCAGCGAATCAAAGAACACCTGCCCGTACCGGTTCCGCGTAATCCGGTTGTCGAGCAGCACCAACACCCCCCGATCCGTCTTCGCCCGGATCAGCCGCCCAAACCCCTGCTTCAGCGCAATCGCCGCCTGCGGCACCTGGTAGTCGTAAAACGGATTCCCGCCCGCCAGCTTGATCGCCCGCACCCGCGCCTCCACCACCGGATCGCTCGGCACCGCAAACGGCAGCTTGTCGATGATCACACACGACAAAGCCTCCCCCTGCACGTCCACCCCCTGCCAGAACGACGAAGTGGCAAACAGCACACAGTGCGGCGTCGACCGGAACTGTTCAATCAGGACCCTCTGCGGCGCCGCCCCCTGCATCAGCACCGGATAGTCGAGATCCGGCGTCACCAGGTCGTGGATCAGCCGCATCTGCTGGTAGCTCGTGAACAGCACAAACGCCCGGCCCCGGCTGTGACGCAGAATCACCCGCACCTCTTCGCCCGCCTGCCGCAGGAAGTCGGAAGCCCGCACATCCGGCAGATGATGCGGCACATACAGCAGTGCCTGCTTCTCATACTCGAAGTGGCTGGGCACAATCAGCTCCCGAGCCCCGTCCAACCCCAGCCGCTCCCGCAGATAGTCGAACTTCTCCTCCACCGCCAGCGTCGCCGAAGTCAGAATCGCCGGCGACACCTCAGCAAACAGCTTGTCCCGCAGCAGCGCCGACACGTCGATCGGTGTCGCCTGCAGGTACACACCCCGCCCTCGCCGCTCAATCCAATAGACATTGCTGTGGTCCTCGCCCGACATCCACTGTTTCAGGTTCCCCAGCAGCATCACCGTCCGCCGGTGCAACGGCACCAACTCCTCCGGAGCGTCCTTCACCAGCGACAGGTGCGCCGCCAGCAACTCCAGCACACTCAGGAAGTTGCCATACTGCTCCTGGTTCTGCGCCAGGAAACTCTGGTGCTCCGAAAAGCCCGACCGCCCTTCCTGCTGCGGAAACATCGCAAAGAACCGGTCCCCGTGATCCACCAGCAGCGTCAGGATCTGCTCCAGATCGTGCGTCAGGAACTCCTTGCGCCGCGCCGTACCCAGAATGTCGCGCCGCAGATCCTCCACCTGGTGCGAGGAAACCGACAACCCGAAATACTGCCCCGCGACATCCTCCAGCTCGTGCGCCTCATCGAAGATCACCGCCGCATAATCCGGCAGAATCGCCGCATGCTCCTCTTCCTTCACCGCCAGGTCCGCGAAGAACAGGTGGTGGTTCACGATGATGATGTCCGACTCCATCGCACGCTGATGCATCAGCGTGATGAAACACCGCTCAAACGAGGCGCACTTCTGGCCCGTACACAGGTCGCTTCGCGCATCCAGCTTGTTCCACACCGACGTCCCGTCCGGCAGGTTCGGAATCGACGACCGGTCGCCACTCTCCGTCGTCTTCTCCCACTCCCGGATGATCGCGAAGTCCGAGACCTCTTCCAGCCCGTTCAGGATCGGCTCCCGCTCCGCGTCGTAGATCTTCTGCCGGCAGGCATAGTTGTTCCGGCCCTTCATGTAGCAGGCCTTGATGCCGTTCGGGAAAAACTGGTTCAGGAACGGGATATCCTTGAAAAACAACTGCTCCTGCAGGTTCTTCGTGCCCGTGGAGATCACCACCCGCTTGCCCGACAGAATGGCCGGCACCAGGTAGGCCAGCGTCTTTCCCGTCCCCGTTCCGGCCTCGACAATCTGGTGCCGCTTGTCCTCCAGCGACGACTCCACGGCCAGCGCCATCTCCAACTGCCCTTTGCGGAACTCATAGTTGGGATGTGCCTGCGCAAGGGGGCCGGTGCGCGAGAAGAACTGGCGAATGGAGAAGGGACGGGCCAAAGCTACCGCTTCCAGTCTATGACGGCGTCACGGAAAGCTTCGAACAGACGCAGGTGCCCCGCGTCGCTTTCATACAGATCCTCGGGATGCCACTGCACGCCCAGCACGAACCCCCGGGCCGAAGGCAGTTCCAACCCTTCCACATGCCCGTCTTCGGAGATCGCCGTCGCAATCAGCCCGTCGCCCAGCCGCGCCGCCGCCTGGTGGTGCCGTGAATTCACCGCATACTCGCATCCCAGAATCTCGCGCAGCTTCGAACCCGCCGCGGTCTTCACGCCATGAGTGACGCCCGTGTGCCCCTCGCCGATATGCTGCAGCAGCTTCCCGCCCCGCAGCACGTTCAGCAGTTGCATCCCCCGGCAGATCGCGAACAACGGCATGCCCATTTCAATCGCTTCCGCCGCCAGGCGCAGTTCCATTTCGTCCCGCGGCCCATCCGGATTCCTTGCGGCGATATCGTCCTGCCCGTACCGCCACGGTTCAATATCCGATCCGCCCGTCAGCACCAGCCCGCACAGCCCATCCAGCGACGCCGGAGCCTCTGGCGTCAGATTCACCGGTTCCAGCCCCACCGCCTGCAACGCAGCCCGGTAAGGACCCGCTTTCTGCTCAAACCGATACGTCAAACCAACTCGAAGAGCCACGTCTCTATTCTCCCGAATTCCCACCCGCCCGCGGATTCCAGTTGCATTTCCCCTCCAATCCCCCGAACAATCAGCGATAGCGCTTCGTCCAGCGCTCACGGCCGAAGCATCAGGAGGAGCCATGAATACCTACGTAGTCAAAGCGGGCGATACCCTTGCCAAAATTGCAGACCAATTCGGAGTCGACGTCAAAGCCCTCGCCCAGGTGAATGCCATCAAAGATCCCAACAAGATCGCCGTGGGCAAGTCCCTGGTCATCCCTAACCTCACAACCGACCTCCAGGACCTCGCCGTCGAGGCCAACGTTGCCCACGAACCCGTCATCGACCGCACCACCTTCCGCCTGCCCACCACCGAGTTCGCCAATGAGACCTCCGCCAAGGACCTCATCATGCTCCACTTCACCGCCAGTTCCAGCGCTCAGAGCGTCTTCAACGCCTGGATGGCCCCGGTGAACGGCAAACCCTACCGCGTGGCCACCGCCTATGTGGTCGACGTCGACGGCAGGATTTACGAGTTCTTCCCGCCCGAGAAGTGGGCCTGGCACCTCGGCATGACCGGCAATAACCCCAACTCCATCAACGACCGCCGCGCCGTCGCCATCGAAATCGTCAACGTCGGCGGCCTCCAGGAAGACCCCGTCAATAAGGATCAGCTCAACTGGTGGCCCAATAACTACAAGACCCGCTGGTGCGCCAAGTCCGAAAAGGACCGCTACGTCAAAGCCACCTACCGCGGCATCAACTACTTCGCCGCCTTCCCCGGTATCCAGGTCACCGCCGTCCACGACCTCGTCCACCACCTGGCCGCTAAATTCAACATCCCCAAAGTGTTGCCGCCGGCCGCCAAGCGCACCGAGTTCGACCCCGTCTTCTTCAGCGCCTACAAGGGCATCGCCTCCCACCAGAACTACCGCCCCGACAAAACCGACATGGGCCCCGCCTGGAACTGGTCCAGCCTCGGAATTTCGTCTGCCTTGGGGCGGAAGCCGGTCCCCGGCCGCCCGCCCCGCCCTTCCCCCAAAAAATCTCCGCCCCGCCACTAACACCGCGTTGAAAACACGGTCCAATGGGCAGATGAAAGAAAGTGATGGCGCAGCCATCCAGCGGGTCCTCGCTGGAGACGGCGACGGGTTCCAAGTACTCGTCGAACGCTACAGCCACGCCCTCTTTCGTCTCGCGTACCGCATGACCGGCAACGAAGCGGACGCCGACGACGTGGTCCAGGAGACTTTCTTGAGAGCCTATCGCAGCCTCGCCAATTACGACGGACGAGCCGCCTTCAGCACCTGGCTCTATCGCATCGCCTCCAACTACACCCTGGACCGGATCTCCGCCGCCAAGCGCCGCGCCGAAATCCTCCATCCCCTCGACCAGAAACCCGAGGGCGAAGAAGACGGCCGCGCCTGGCAACCCGTCGAGCAGGCCCCCGGCCCCGACCGCCTCCTGCTCAGCGGCGAAATTCAGGTCCGCCTCGCGGAAGCCATGGAAGAGCTCACTCCTCAAGAACGCACCGCCTTCACGCTCCGCCACTTCGAGGACCTCTCTATCGAGGAAATCGGCGCCGCCCTCCAACTGGGCTCCAACGCCACTCGCAACAGCATCTTTCGCGCAGTCCAGAAACTGCGCCGCAACTTAGCCGGCTGGGCCGGAGTCGCATCATGACGCATCTGACCGAAGAACAACTCGTCCTCTACTACCTGGGTGAATCCGAGGAACTCACCGAAGCCCGCGCCCATCTCGATGACTGCGCCGCCTGCCGCGCCGATCTCGCCGCCGTCCAGCGCACCCTCAACCTGGTGAGCACCTGGGAAGCCCCCGAGCGCGGCCCGGAATACGGCACCCAGGTCTGGAACCAGCTCCGTCCACGTCTCGGCATTCGCGCCCGCTTCTTCTCCTTCCAGTGGATGAACTGGACCCGCGCCGCCTCCGTGGCCGCGGTCGCCCTGCTCGTCATCGGAGCCTACTTCCTCGGCCGCGTCTCCCCCCGCCCCACGGGCGAGCCGCACCAGATCGCCCGCACTCCGTCCAATGTCGCCGCCGATCGCATGCTCCTCGTCAGCGTCGGCGACCACCTCGAACAGTCCCAGCGCGTCCTCCTCGAATTCGCCAACACCGGCAGCGACGGGCTCCCCCTGGAGCGCGACTCCGCCGAACAGCTTCTGCTCGACAACCGTCTCATGCGCCAGTCGCTCCAACGCGCCGGCGATCGTAACATGGCCTCCGTCCTCGAAAAACTGGAACGCTTCCTCACCGAAGCCGCCAACGCCAGGCCGGAAGAGCTCCCCGAAATCCAACGCCGCATGGCCGATGAAGGAGTGCTGTTCCAGCTCCGTGTCGCCAACGCGAAAATCCGCGAACGGCAGCGCAAACTCTTGCCTACCGCCAGCAATTAGCCGGAGCCTCCGCCGGCATGCGGCCCGGTCTTTCTACAAACGAACTGATTCCACGAAGGGATGAACTACCTATGAGTCCGAAACGCTACTGCTCCGTCCTGGCGCTGCTGCTCTGCGCCGCCGTCCCGGGACGCGCCCAATCCGCCGCCTCCGCCGATGCCGCCGAGGCCAAAGCCCGCGCCGCCGAAGCGAAGGCCGCGGCCAAGGCCTATGCCATCGACGCCATCGAAGCCAAGACCCTCGCCCCCCTGCCCGGCGTCATGGACATGCAGCGGCTAGAAAAGCTCAAAGCCCTGGGGTCCGCCTCCGGCTTCACCTACGGCTTCGGCGACGCGGAAGCCATGACGGAGAAAGCCGCGGCCATGGCCGACCGCATGCGCGACATGTCCGATCGCTTCCAGTACGACGGCAAGTTCGCCGCCATGGCCCTGGCCCCGATGGCCAAATCGCTCTCTGGTGATGGCCTCTACGCCATGGGCATGGCCCAGGCGGCCGCCGCCTCGAACATCAAGAACTCCAAGCTCGATCGCTCCTACTCCCAGGCCCAGCGCGCCCTCGACCAGCGCAAGTGGGAAGAAGCCATCAACGAATTCCGCAACGCTTCGGCCGACCCCGCCCGAGCCGACGCCTGCCTCTACTGGATCGCCTACGCCCAGGGCAAGCTCGGCCATCGCGACGAAGCCCTCGGCACCCTCGGCGAACTCAAAAAGGCCCATCCCAACAGCCGCTGGAACAATGACGCCCGCGCCCTCGAAGTCGAACTGCGCCAGGCCTCCGGCCAGTCCGTCTCGCCCGACCTCGGCGACGACGAGATCAAGCTCATGGCCCTCAACGGCCTCATGCACAGCGACCCCGACCGCGCCCTGCCCATCCTCCAGAAGATCCTCACCGGCAGCGCCAGCCCCCGGCTGAAGGAGCGCGCCCTCTTCGTCCTCAGCCAGAGCGACTCGCCCAAGGCCCGCGAAATCGCCCTTCAGCTCGCCAAGGGCGCCAGCAACCCCGACATCCAGCGCATGGCCATCCGCAACCTGGCCGTCCGCGGCGGAGCCGACAACCTCAAGGTGCTCTCTGAGGTCTACGCCTCCAGCCCCGACCTCTCCGTCCGCCGCGAAGTCCTCCGCAGCTACATGATCAGCGGAGCCAAGGATCAGATCGCCGCCGCCGCCAAAGGCGAGAAGGACGCCACCCTCCGCCGCGAAGCCATCCGCCAGCTCGGCGCCCTGGGCGACCAGAAGCTGCTCGGTGAGCTCTACGGTGTGGAAAGCGATCCCAACATGCGCTCGGAGATCCTGAACTCCCTCATGGTCTCCGGAGCCACCACCAAGCTGATCGAGCTCGCCAACGGCGAAAAGGATCCCACGGCCCGCCGCAAGGCCATCCAGCTCCTGGGTGTCATGGACCGGGAAAAGACCGGCCCGGCCCTGCTCGAGCTCTACAACAAGGAAACGGAGAAGGATCTCAAGAAGCGCATCGTCTCCGCCCTCTTCACCCAGGGCAACGTGAAGCCGCTGATCGACCTCGCCCGAGGCGAAAAGGATCCCGAACTGAAGCGCGAAGCGGTCCGCATGCTTTCGATGATGAAGTCCAAGGAAGCCTCGGACTACATGCTGGAAGTACTGAACCAGTAACACAGGCGAGTCGATAGCAATCAGCGATCAGCGGTCAGCGATCAGCGGTCAGCGATCAGCGGTCAGCGATCAGCGATCAGCGGTCAGCGATCAGCGGTCAGCGATCAGCGGTCAGCGGTCAGCGATCAGCGGTCAGCGATCAGCGGTCAGCGATCAGCGGTCAGCGATCAGCGGTCAGCGATCAGCGGTCAGCGATCAGCGGTCAGCGATCAGCGGTCAGCGATCAGCGGTCAGCGATCAGCGGTCAGCGATCAGCGGTCAGCGATCAGCGATCAGCGGTCAGCGATCAGCGATCAGCGGTCAGCGATCAGCGATCAGCGGTCAGCGATCAGCGATCAGCGGTGCGGCCCAAGGGTACGGCGGACCCCCAGGTCCGCGCGGGGTCCCCAGACCCCGCCCCCGTCTGAACCAGGAAAGCCCACAAGAACCTTCGATAGCAGATAGCTGACAGCTGAGAGCTGACAGCTGACAGCTGAGAGCTGAGAGCTGATAGCTGATAGCTGATAGCTGACCGCTGATAGCTGACAGCTTCAAAAAAACCAGAAAGGACCCCGCAATGCGCCCCCTCATCCTCCTCCTAGCCGCCCTCCCGCTGCTGGCGCAGCAACCCCGAATCGTCAATGCCAAATTCGAAAACAAGGCCTCTTCGAACCTGAAATCGGACGTGGACGCCGCCGCCGCACGCGGAGTCCCCCTCTGGCTCGGCTGGTCGGTCCCGCAGATCGCCGGAGCCGGCAACTCCTGCTGCAGCACCTCCCGCGACGGCCAGGTCATGACCCAGGGTTGTGCTCTCGAACCCAATGCCAGCGTGACCCAGGTCGCTTCCGGCCCCATCCACCTGGAGGGCGCCAGCCACACGGCCATCCTCCTGCGCTTCGAAGGCGGCAATATCGACAAGGTTCGCTTCTTTGGTTCCGACTGCAGCCTCGACGCCGGCGGACTGCCCGTGGTCTGGCTCACCGGAGTGAAGCCCGCCGACAGCATCAACTACCTGGCGGCCTACACGAAGCAGCACTTCGAGGAACACCGCAAAGGTGGCGCCATCGCGGCCATCGCCGTCCACGACGACCCGCAGGCCGATCGTGTCCTGAACGAGTTCGTCCAGCCCAGCCAGCCCGAGGAACTCCGCCGCAGCACGGTCTTCTGGCTCGGCAACACACGAGGCAAATCCGGCTTCGAGACCCTGCAGCGCGTCCTGAAAGAGGACCCCAGCGCCCGCGTCAAGGAGCAGGCGATCTTCGCCATGACCCTTACCAAAGACCCGCGTGGCATGGACACGATCATCCAGGCCGCCAAATCGGACCCAAGCCCGGACGTCCGTTCGAAAGCCCTCTTCTGGATGGCGCAGAAGGCCGGCCGCAAAGCGTTAGGTGCCATCTCCAGCGCGGTCGAGAACGACCCCGACACCAAGGTGAAGCGCCAGGCGGTCTTCGCCCTAACCCAGATGCCCTCGAACGAAGGCGTCCCGGCCCTGATCGAAGTAGCCAGGAACAACAAGAACCCGGCCGTCCGCAAGCAGGCCTTCTTCTGGCTGGGCCAAAGCAAGGATGAGCGAGCCGTCCGCTTCCTGGAGCAGGTCCTCACGGCCAAGCAGTAGCACCTTCACACCCGGACCCGCCGTCTCAGTACGTCGGGTCCCCCACTGGTAAGGCGGACGCCCTCGTCCGCAGCCGGCCCCCTGGCCGGCTCCATGGCCCCCAAATACGGAAACCAGCCCTACCCCTCACTCATACCGGATCGACCGCAGCGCATCCATCCTCGCCGCCCGCCGTGCCGGCAGCAACACCGCCACCATCGCCACCCCCGACAGCAGCACCGAGACCCCCGCGAAAGTCAGCCCGTCCCGCGCACTCACTCCGTACAGGAACGCCGTCGCCACCTTGCTCACCGAGTACGCCAGCCCCAGCCCAATCGCCACCCCCACGCCGACCAGCCAGGCGCCCTGCCGCGCCAGCATCCTCAGCACATCGACCGGCCGAGCGCCAATCGCCAGGCGGATGCCGATCTCCTTCGTCCTCTGCCGCACGGAGTAGCTCATCACCCCATACAGCCCCACCGCCGCCAATGCCAGTGCGATCCCGCCAAAAACCCCAAACAGCGCACCGCACACGCGCGGAAGCAACAGCGCCCGGTCCACATGATCCGCCATCGTCTGCACGTCGTACACCGGCAGCGCCGGATCCAGTTCGCGCAACAAAGCCCGCACCGGTTCCGCCATCCGAGGAGCCGCCCCGTCCGTCTTCACGCTCAGCACCACCCCGGCCATGCCCCAGAAGTACGAGTACTCCTTCTCCAGCGAGACAAAAATCTGCGGCCGGGCCTTCTCCGCCAGCGTTCTCGACTTCGCATTCCGCGCGACGCCGATCACCTGGTGCGGCATGCCCTCCCAATTCACAGTGCGCCCCACCGGATCCAGGCCCGGGAAGACCCGCTCCGCCAGTGCCTCATTCAGAATCGCCGCCGGCAATCCCGCCGGCTCACTCCGGGCGAAGTCGCGGCCGCGCGCCAGCCCGATCCCCAAGGTGCCGAAATACTGCGACGTCACCCCATAGATATCGGCCAGTACCGCTTCCCGCTCCCCAGGCCTCGACACGCCAGCCGCATTCGGAGCCAGGCTCAACGGCAGCGTATCCACCAGCCCGGCCGAATGGACCTGCGGCAGCGCCCGCACCCTCTCAAGAACCCTGGCGAACAGCGCTTCCGCCCGCTCGTTCGAGTAGCTCGCCGCGCGCGGATCGAAACTCACCAGCAGGACATCCTTCGTCTCCAGGCCCAGCGGAATCGAAGCCGCATGGCGCAGGCTCCGCAGAAACAGCCCCGAGGCCACAAGCAACACCAGGGACAAAGCGACCTGCACCACCACCAGACTGTTCTTCAGCCCAAAGCGGCGCAACGCGGTGAATCCCTTCGCCTCGCCCTTCAGGGCAAAACTCACGCCGGAGCGCGTGCCCTTCAACGCGGGCGCTAAGCCAAACACCAGCGCCGTGACAATCGCCAGCGTGGCCGTAAACAACAGCACCCGCCAATCGAGCGTCAGATCCAGCGCAATCGGATACGGCACACTGCTCTGCATCCGGCCCAGTGTATTCGTGGCCATCCAGGCCAGCACGGCGCCTAGCAGCGCGCCTCCCATTGACAGGAACAGGCTCTCCGTCAACAACTGCCGCACCAGCCTCGACCGCCCTGCCCCAATGGCCAGCCGGATGCCGAACTCCTGCTGCCGGGCCGCCGCGCGCGCCAGCAGCAGATTGGCCACATTGGCGCAGGCCACCAGCAACACGAGCCCCACCACCACCATCAGCGTGCTCAGCAGCGACTTCGCCTGGGGCAGCCCCATCGCCAGCGCATCGGCCGCTTCCAGCCGCAACCGCCGCTTTTCCCGGCCTCGCGGGTAAGCCTCGTCCAGGCGGCCCGCCACCGCCTGCAGCGCGGCCTGGGCGCTCGCCGTCGACACACCATCCTTCAGTCTCGCCGTCACATAGAGCCAGCGCTGATTCCGGTCCTGCTCGAGCCGTCCCTGAGCGCCTTGCTGCAATTGCGGCACAGCCTGCTCATGCAGCCCAAGCGGAATCCAGAAGTCCGTCACCAGCCCCCGGATATGTCCCGAGAAGCTCGGCGGAGCGACCCCCACCACCACATAACCCTGCCCGCCCAGCCGGATGCTCCGGCCCACAATCCCACGATCGCCCCCGAATCGCCGCCTCCAAACCGAGTCCGAAATGACAACCACAGCCGACCGGTTCTCTTCGGCCAGGAAGCCACGCCCCAGCGGCGGCTCCGCCCCCAGCACGGGGAAGTAGTTCGTGGTCACCAGTTGGCCCCACAGCCGCTCCGCATCCTCTCGGGCATTCAGCGATCGCGGCACGGCCGGATAAGCCGCCGCGACATCTTCAAAGGACGCAACCTGCCGCCGGTAGTCTTCATAGTCAGGAAAGGAGAGCCGGGCCGCCCCACTGGGCTGATGCAGCGAGACCAGCCGGCCCGGATCTCGCACCGGCAGGCCGCCCAGCAGAATCGCCTTCACCAGGCTGAACACCGTCGTGTTGGCGCCGATCCCCAACGCCAGCGAAGCAATCGCCGCGGCCGCAAAACCAGGGCTGCGCCGGAAGGCCCGGCCGCAGTAGCGGACATCGCGCGCCAGATCCTCCACCCATCCGAACTGCCAGGCCTCCCGAGTCTCTTCTTTGGCCCTCCGGCCGGATCCGAATTCGCGCCGCGCCTGGGCAAGAGCCTCGCACCGTGCCAGCCCGCCCGCCTCCAACTCATCCGCGCGTGTGTCGATGTGGAACTCGATCTCCTGATCCAATTCCCTGTCGAATTGGCCGCGCCGCCACAGGTAGGAAAGCCTGTTCAGCAGTTCGCTCTTGAGCGACATGGACTACTCCTCAAGCCGACTTCATGACCAACTGGATAGCCCGCACCAACCGGTCAAACTCGCCCGCTTCCCGCTCTAGTTGCTTCTTGCCTTCCGGGGTCAATTGATAGAAGCGCGCCTTCCGGTTGTTCTCCGAAACGCCCCACTCCGCCGTCAGCCAGCCCTTGACCACCATCCGGTTCAGCGCCGGGTAGAGCGATCCTTCTTCCACCGCCAGCCCTTCGTTCGATGCTTCCTTGATTCGCTTCGCGATGGCATAGCCATGCAGCGGACCACGAGTCAGCGTCCGCAGCACCATCATGTAAAGTGTGCCAGGCAGCAATTCCGGATATTCCGGCTGTTTCATGCGGTTCTTCCCTTGTCCAAACTATGCATAGCATGGAAAAGGGAAGCAAGCAAGCCAAATCTGCCGCCCTCAAGGAGTGGTCCCCGCGCTGCGAACCGCGCACGTCAGGGTCTGTGAAAAAATCCCACTTCGCGAAAACGGGCAAAAATGCACGCGAGGATGGCATCGCCAGAGGCTCTAGGAGCGATCGCAGCGGATCGCCTAATGGTTTACGTACCCCCCTGCGGGGGCGCTGGTTGCGCGTCTTTGATTTTTTCACAGACCCGTCAGTAAGCGGGCACCCCTCTCGGCCTTGTCTTCATTCGATCGGGCCTCGGAAGCACGCACGCCTGCCGGCGTAAACGCCGGGCTAAGCCCGGACCCCCAACGCCTTCCCTACAACCCCAGCTCCCAAGTCTCCGAAATCATCGGATGCCCGAAGCTCTCATGCGCCTCCTGGCCCACTCTCTGATACCCGGCCTTCGCGTAGATGTGCCGGGCCGCCAATAAAACATTGTTGGTCCACAGCGTAATCTTGCTGTAGCCCGCCTGCCGCGCAAACTTCGTGCACTCATCCACCAGCCGCTGACCCAACCCCAGCCCGCGCGCCGAAGGCTCAATCATCAGCAGCCGCAGCTTGGCAACGTGAGGGTTCTCCGGATCCCGCACCAGAAACACCGACCCCACAATCTCCCCCGCCCGCTCCGCAATCCAGCAGCACTCCTTCTTTGGTTCGAAGTGGTCGATGAAATCCGCCGCGATGCGCGCCACCAGCGCCTCGAACCGCTCATCCCACCCGTACTCCCGCGCGTACAGCACCCCATGCCGGTGCACCACCCAGCCCATATCTCCGGGCTGATGGGTCCGCAACAAATAGGGTTCCTTTTGTTCCGGAGCCGGTTCGAGCACAGCCTCGATATTCCGCATCGAATCCACCAGCAGGCGCTGCTTCTGCTCGTTCAACCGGCTCAGCATCGTGCTCACTTCGCTGTTCGCCAGGAACGTCAGATTGGTGAACTCCGTCTTTCCGCCCGGGGTCAGCCGCAGATGGCTCGCCCGCCCGTCCGCCTCCGAGGTCACCCGTTCGATCAGACCGGCCTTCTCGAGCTTCACCAGCATCCGGCTCAGGTAGCCCGCGTCCATCCGCAGCTCCCGGCCGATTTCGGTCGCCGTCGGGTCCGCCCGGTTCGCGATCTCGTACAGGATCCGAACCTCGGTCAACGAAAATTTACTTTGTAGTAGACCTTGCTGGAGGGTACCGATTTCCCGCGTGTAGAACCGGTTGAAACGCCGCACAGCGGCCACACGATGATCATGAATCGACGGTTTACGCATCGCTGAAATTATTTGACAGTGTCAACTAACTTACTTGCTTCTGTCAACCAATATTCCAGCCGGCAATCCCTACGACCCCGCGGGGGCTTGAAATATGGGCCCTGTACTCGATATGGTTATAGGTGTTTCCTCTCTTCCTATGAAAGCCAGCAACAGCCAGTGGAAAGACCACCTCGTCGGCAAAATTGAGCCGGGTCTGGCGAGCGAGATTGACGCCTTCGACAGCGAGATCGCCCTCAAGAAGCAGGGCAAGATGGAAGACAAGGTCTTCGCCGAAACCCGCCTTCGCCGCGGAGCCTACGGGCAGCGCTACGACAACGGTCAACGCCACGACGGTTTGGACAGCCGCAAACTCGCCTACGACAACCCCAACACGAAGGGTCCCAGCACCCTCTGGGACGCCCCCGGCATGCAGCGCATCAAGATCCCGTTCGGCGGCCTGAATGCCACGCAACTCGAAGTAATGGCGGAACTTGCGGAAGAGTATTCAGACGGAATCGCGCACGTCACCACGCGCCAGGACATCCAGCTCCACTTCATCCATATTGAGGACACGCCGGCCATCATGCGGCGGTTGGGCGCGGCCGGCATCACCACCCGCGAAGCCTGTGGCAACACCGTCCGCAACGTCACCGCCTGCCCCCTCAGCGGCGTCTGCCGCGACCAGGCTTTTGACGTCACCCCTTACGCTAAAGCCGCGGCCTATTTCCTTTTAGGTCATCCGGATACGCAGGATTTCGGCCGTAAGTTCAAAATCGCCTTCTCCGGCTGCGGCGACAACCCTTGCGCCCTCGTCCGCATTCACGACCTCGGCTGCGTGGCCAAGATCCAGGACGGCAAGCGCGGCTTCGAAGTCTATGTAGGCGGCGGACTTGGCACCGTGCCCTACGTCGCCAAGCTGTACACGGAATTCCTGCCGCAGGAAGAACTGCTGCCCCTCGCGCAGGCCATGGCGCGCGTCTTTGCCCGCCTCGGCGAGAAGAAGAACCGCAACACGGCCCGCATGAAGTTTCTGGTCGTGAAGCTCGGGCTCGACGAGTTCAAGCGCCTCGTCGAAGAGGAGCGCAAGCTCCTAACCCCCGATCCACGTTGGACTTCCTACCTCGACGGCATCGACAGCCAGCAGGAGACTCCGCTGCGCGATCCGGGCCTGCTGCAGATCGAAAGCCCCCAGCCCGAAGACTTCCGCGCGTGGCGCGAAACGAACGTCTATGCCCAGCGCCAGGCGGGCTATGCCACTGTCACCGTGGCACTTCCGCTCGGCGATCTGACGGCCGACCAGCTCCGCGCCCTGGCCGACATCGCCCGCAAGTATGTAAACGAGACCGTCCGCACCACAGTGGAGCAGAACATCGTGCTGCGCTGGGTGAGCGAACTCGATCTCCCCTCTGTTTACAGTGAGTTGAAGGCCGCCGGCCTGCACCATGCCGGTGCCGGAACCATTACCGACACCGTCGCCTGCCCCGGAACCGACACCTGCAAACTGGGCATCTCCTCCTCACGCGGCCTGGCCGGCGAGCTGCGCATGCACATGGCCGAGAACGGAGCGGCCGGCAACGACGCCATCAAAAACCTCCGCATCAAGGTCAGCGGCTGCTTTAACTCCTGCGGCCAGCACCACATAGCCGACCTCGGCTTCTACGGCGTCAGCCGCAACAAGGGCGGCTTCGCGGCTCCTCACTTCCAGGTGGTCCTGGGTGGACAGTGGACCGAGAACGCCGGCTCCTACGGCCTGGCCATCGGAGCCGTGCCCTCCAAGCGCGTGCCCGAAGCAGCCGACCGCATCCTCGCCCGCTATACCAACGAGCGAACGGAAAGCGAGAGTTTTCAGGCATTTATCCGCCGCATCGGCAAGGCCGAGTGCAAGAAGATGCTGGAAGACCTGATGGTTACGCCGCTGCACAGCGAGGACACCTCGCTCTACTCGGACTGGCACGATCCGCGGGAATACACCACTGGCGACATGGGTATCGGCGAGTGCGCCGGCGAGGTCGTCTCCCCGCTCGAGTTCCAGATGACCGCCAGCGAACGCGAGGTCTTCGAAGCCCAACTGGCCTTTGAAGCCGGCGATCTACCCAAGGCCTCGAAGCTCGCCTACGACTCCATGTCGCGCGCCGCCTCGGCCCTGCTGGTCTGGCACAAGTCGTTCTATATCAATACTCCGGACGGGATCGTCGAGGCCTTCCGCAAGGAGTTCCACGACACGCAGTTGTTCTTCGACCCGTTCGCGGGCGGCAAGTTCGCCCACTACTACTTCCACGCCCATGAACTGCTGGGCGAGGAGCGCTCCGCCGAATCGGCCCACCGCCTCATCGAAGAGGCCCAACTGTTCATCGAGGCCTGCCATAGCTGCGTGGGCCGCATGACCGCCGTTCCGGTGAAGGGATAACCAGATGGAGCACGTAAACATCAAGATCTTCGCCGAGCCCGGCACGCAGATCTCCCTGGAAGACGCCATCCCGGTGTTTCACCGCTGGATCCAGAAGCGCGACCTGCCGGAATTATTGATCGACGTGACGGATTACTCGCATGTGATCGCGGGCCCCGGTGTCCTGCTCATCGGGCACGAGGCGAACTACAGTTTGGACAATGCCCGCAACGAGTTAGGGGTGCTCTACAACCGTAAGGCCAAGGTCGAGGGCGACAGCCTGAAGCAGGCCTACGAGGCGGCTCTGCATGCGGCCCAACGGCTGGAGCAGGAGCAGGAGTTCCAGGGCAAACTGAAGTTCCGCCACGACGAAGTCGAGGTGACTCTCAACGACCGGATGCTGCATCCCAATACCGAAGAGGGATGGGCGGCGGTCCGCGGCGACCTGGAGCGGTTCTTTGACGAGCTGTTCCAACCCGGGCAGTACAGTGTCCAGCGCCCCTCCGATCCGCGCGAGCGGCTGTGGGTCAGGGCCCGCCGGACCAGCTGATTTTATTGGATTTATCCTGCGCCGTGGCGGGCTGGGACCCGCGCCGCGGCGCTCGCTGGGGCGTAGTACCAACCGTTGGGATGCAAGGAGACGGCTATCATGCTCGCCACTCCCGCCATATTGCCGCCTCTGCGCGGGCAACACCTTCTGGCTCTGATCGGCCACACGCCTTTGGTGCGTCTGGAGCACACGACGGCCGATCTGCCGGGTATCGAGATCTGGCTGAAGCTGGAGTTCGTCAATCCGGGCGGATCCGTCAAGGACCGGCCAGCCCGCAACATCATCCTCGATGGTGAGCGGACTGGTCGCTTGAATCCGGATAAGATCATCCTGGACGCCACTAGCGGGAATACCGGAATCGCCTACGCCATGATCGGCGCTGCCCGCGGCTATAAAGTGAAATTGTGCCTGCCAGCCAATGCCAGCGAGGAGCGCAAACGCATCCTCACCGTGCTGGGCGCCGAGTTGGTTTTGACCGATCCGGGGGAAGGTTCCGACGGCGCGTTCCGCAAGGTCCGCGAGCTGTATGCTGCTGAGCCGGAACGATATTTCTACGCCGACCAGTACAACAACGACGCCAACTGGAAAGCCCATTTCCACACCACCGGCCCGGAGATTATGGAGCAGACCCACGGGCGCCTGACGCACTTCGTGGCCCTGCTGGGCACGACGGGCACGTTCACAGGGACGTCCAGAAGGCTGAAGCGCGACCTGCCGCATGTCGAGTGCTGGTCGGCTCAGCCGGCCACCCCGTTCCATGGGGTGGAGGGCACGAAGCACCTGCCGGCCTCGATCGTCCCGGGCATTTATGACGAAACCGTAGCGGATGGCAATCTCTGGATTGAGACTGAGGATGCCTACGCAATGGCGCGCCGCATGGCCCGCGAAGAGGGGCTCCTTTTAGGCATTTCGGCAGCCGGTAACATTGTGGCGGCCAGGAAGTTAGGCCAGCGCCTGGTGCGCGAAGGCAAGCGTGGCGTCATCGTCACCATCGCCTGCGACGGCGCATCGAAGTACCTCAGCGACGGCTTCTGGAACGAAAATGATTAAATGCCGCGAGTACCGTTCCAGGAGCTGCATGAGACGCTCACGCGCGTCCTGCTGAAGCAGTGGTTTGCACCCGAACGAGCCGAACTGTGCGCCCGCATCTTCGCCGAGACCACACGGGACGGCGTGTACACCCACGGGTTGAACCGGTTCCCTCGTTTTATCAATAACATCCGGGATGGGCTGGTGCGCGTGCACGAGTCGCCGGAGCGTATCGGCGCTTTCGGCGTGCTGGAGCGCTGGCACGGACGGCGGGGTCCGGGGATCCTGAATGCCTATGCGTCGATGGGCCGGGCCATCGACATCGCGCGCGAGCACGGGGTGGGCTGTGTCGCGCTATCTCAAACAAATCATTGGATGCGGGCAGGGAATTACGGCTGGCAGGCGGCCGAAGCCGGGATGATCGGGCTGTGCTGGACGAACACGATGCCGAACCTGCCGCCCTGGGGCAGCAAGGTCCGTAAGCTGGGCAACAATCCGCTGGTGATCGCCGTGCCGAGGGCCGGCGGACCTGTGGTGCTGGACATGGCGATGTCGCAGTTCTCCTACGGCACACTCGCAGCTTATAGAAAACGCAACGACTTATTGCCGGTGGACGGCGGCTTCGACAGCGATGGCAAGCTGACGAGAGACCCGGCGTCCATCGAGCAATCCTGGCGTCCGCTGCCCATCGGGTACTGGAAGGGTTCGGGCTTGTCGATGGTGCTGGACCTGATGGCGGCCCTTTTGTCGGGCGGCCTAGCGACCCACCAGATCAGCAGCGAAGTCCAGAGGGAGACGGGGATCTCTCAGATTTTCTTAGCCTTACACCCTGGAGGCCTGGCCGCAGCGGAAGAACTGACCAGGATGGCCGACAGCGTCGTTGAGTCGCTGCGGGTGTGGCGAAGAGGGTGCGGTGCGATATCCCGGAGAGCAAACGCTACGCATTCGTGAGGAGAACCTGAAGCTCGGGGTGCCGGTGGAGGAGGACGTGTGGAATGAAGTGCTCACGTTGGCGGCAACTGCTTGAAACCGTGGTAATTTTTCTCAGATCAAGGCTCGCTCTGACCCACCAGGCAAGAGCCCCCGAAGCCGGCAGGCGCTTGGCCGCTCTAGGCGGCACGCAGCCCGATCTGGAGCCAATTTCGCGACGGCGCTACTGAGTTAGTTCGGCTCTAAGCATCACCACGGTCGTGATTTCGACCATTCCGACCTCGAGCGGAGTCTCCGTGACTGCTCTCGCGGGGGAGGGTGGCGCTGCCTTCTTGTACATGCCGCCGGAATCGTCTCCGAAGTACTCCTCGGCGGAGATGATTTTGGAGATCTTGAGGCCCAGACCGGCCGCGATGGCCTCAGCGCTTGCCTTGGCCTTTGCCGCGGCGTCCTTCAAGGCGCGGGCTCTCCATTCGCTGGGATCCTTGAGCTCATACTGAAGATTCGAAATGGAGTTTGCACCGGTTTTGCTGGCCGAATCGAGTATTTTCCCAACCAGGCTCAGATCATTCAGCGTGATCTCCACGGTGTTGGTAGCCGTGTATCCGCGGATGCCCGGCGCTGAGCCCGGCTTGGGCAATTGGTAGTCCGGACGGACGGAATAGCCTATTGTTCTGAGACGGCTGCCAGCACCGAGCATCTTTCGCAACTGATTCAAAACAAGATCTGTCTGGCGTGCGCACTGTGCCGCTGCTTCAGCGGCCGTGGATTCCTGGGTGACTACTCCGACATTGACTACGGCCTGATCGGGCGTGGCCAGGACCGTCCCCGTTCCAAAGGCCTGGATGTAAGGCTTCTCCGTGTTACGAAGCGCGGCATCGATGGAGACCCGCTGCCCGAACGCCGGAAGAGTGACATTTCCACAGATCAGGATTGATGCAATAAACAGCGAATATTTGCTCACGCAGCCAGAATACTCCGAAATCACAATCCACGGGAACGCATGCGGAAAGGCCCGCCGGCTGCGGGAGCCGGCGGGCCTTTCTTCCTCGTGAGATTGGGTTTACTGGTTTTCCGGCGCGGGCTCGCGCATCTTGATGGTCATCTTTTTGCGCAGGGCGTCGGGACTGAAATCGTTCAGCCGGTAGTCGGCCGGGATCTCGAAGAGCGAGCGGGGCTGCTCGCCGCGCACGATGTTCGTCAGCTTGTAGGTGGTCTCACCGCTGCGGGGGTCGGAGTGCTTGCGGAGGACGTCCATGCCGAGTTCGGGTGAACTCCAGCGCTCGGTCACCATGTCCAGTGGGCGTTCGTTGCCGATCTGGCCGGCCGCGATGGTGACGGTCGTGCGGATTCCGATGCATTCGACACCCTCCACCACCTGTTTCCCCAACTCCTCTGTTTTCACATTGTTGGGAGAATCGGAGCGAACGGTGGACAGGGTGCCGCTGCGCCGCTCGAAGGTCATGACGGCCGGACCCTCCCCGGCCGCTCCGCCGGTGATCATGGCTCCAGCCACACCCGCTCCGCCGGCCACGGCGTCGGCCTCAAAGTGGACCGTGGTGGAGGCTTCATTGGTGCGCAGCATGGTCTTGTACGCGGAGGCCGTTTCCGCCTTCGGCATGCTCATCTTGGTGGCTACCTTTTCGACCGTGTTGAGCGTGTACGATTCGCCGCTCACCGGGTCCATGATGTTGATAAAGGTAGTGTTCTTGTTCTCGGGGACCCACATGGCGTTGCCCGCCAGGGAGGTCTCGGTGCGCGTGCGGCCTTCGCTGTCGCGGTACTGTTTGTTGGATTGCTTACTGGTAATCCGGTTGCCGTCGGCCAGGACCTGCACGCTTTCCGTGACCGCTTCGGCTGAGTAGGGCGCACCCTTCATCGCCTTACTGCGCAGGAACTGGGTGGCCACCAGAGGCCCGGGGCCGTTCATGACAAAGACGTGGTCACTGGTGGGTGCGGCCGTGGCGACGCCGCTGACGACGGCTTGCGGTTCGTCCTCGGTCAGAACCATGTCGACGCTGCCGGACTGTTGCCTGTGTTTCACTTCCTGGGCGAAGGCGAGCGAAGCGGCTGCCGTGGCCAGAATGATGAGTTTCCTGTTCATAGTCACCTCTCGATTTTCCGAATTCTTAAGAGCTGGTTAGCGAATAAAGCGAATGGCGCGGGCGACGCCGTCGTCGCCGATGAAGACCTGAGCCGGGACCGCATTGGAGTCGGCGACGATGCCGAACTGGGCCGCCGTCTCGTTGCTGACGCGAATGCGGACGACCTGGCCGCGCGTGGAGACCGGCAGACCGGTGTAGAAGTACCACGGCGTCAGCGCCCGGACCGTGCCGGCAACCGGTTTTTCATCAGCAGCTTCCCGGAGACGGGCGGACGCGCGGGGTGCGGGGGAAAGAAGCCGCGGCGCGCGTGGTGGCCGGCGTGGGCGCGGGCTGTGAAATCTCGCGATCGGTGCCGACCTCGGGTGTACGGGACGGTGCGGGTTCGGGCTCGACCACGGCGACTGCAGGCTGCTGAGGCAGGTTGGCCTTGCGGGGTATGCCCAGCCAGACTCCGATGATGAGCGCCGCGGCGGCGGCGACGGGCCACCAGGTGGACAAACGGCGGCGGCGAGACCGCGACCGCAGTTCGGCGCGCAGAGCGTCGCGGACATGGGCCGACGCCTGGGCTCCGCTGGTTTCGCCGGCCAGCGCCTTGAGTGCGCTGTTCAGGTTTTCGTTCTCCCCACTCATGCCTGGCATCCTTTCCTGAATTTCATGCGCCGCAGCGTTCCTGGCTCAACCGCTCCAGCAGCAGGCCGCGCGCCCGGTGAAGGCGGGAGCGGACGGTGCCGACGGCGACGCCAAGCAGTTCAGCGACAGCGGAATAACTCATTTCCTCCATGTCACAGAGGACGACGGCCTCGCGGTAGTGGGCCGGCATGGCGGCCAGGGCCTGGCGCACGCGCTCGATCTGTTCGGAGCGGGCGAGGCCGTCGAGGGGGTCGTGTTCCGTGATCATGGAATCTTCTTCCAACTCCTCCATGGGTTTCGCGCCGAGCTGCCGGAAGAGCAGATTCCGCGCGATTCCATAGAGATAACTGCCGAGCGGGCCGGCCGAGGAATCGTAGCCCCGGGCGCCCCGGATCAGACCAAGAAAAACCTCCTGCACGATGTCGTCGGCGAGTTCGCGCGAACTGGACATGCGCAGGGCATACCGGAAGATGCGCGGCTGGTAGCGCTCGTAGAGCAACTCGAAGGCGAGGTCTTCGCCGGCCTGCAGCCGGCGCAAGAGTGCTGCTTCGTTCAGAGTGCTGGAAGGGCTCAGCAACGTGTCTCCGTTTGGAATTGCTCCGGGTTGGGAAGTTAGTTCCAAATTCTTTTGCGCGGGGCGGACCGGCCTCCCCCAGCATAGACGGAGTGGGGCTGGATTTCGATGGGGAGGGACTCCCGGTTGGGGGACGTTCCCACCCTGTCAGCCTGGAATCCAATTGAGATTGCGATCGTTCGGCGTCTTGTGACAGAGATGAACGTCCCCTTGGGCGGAGGGGACGGGCGGCTCGCAACGCGTTGTAATACAGGACGTGTCACGTTACATCACCTGGTTGTCTCCTGCTGTCTCTGACGTACTTCGGGTGGGCCGGCCGAATCTGGAGCTGCGAGGCCGAACCGATGAAATCGACGGTCTTGGCCCCGGAACACTGTGAGAACGGCGATCGGCGGAAGTGAGTGCCGATCGCCACCAGGCATCAAGACAGAAGTAGCACCCATCAAGCTCGGAGATCGATGAGCTCGGCATCGAGAGAATCGAGATCTTCATGGGCGCCGTCGGCGACGACGACAGTGAATACATCCAGATCATGAATGCCATCCTGGAGGAATTCGAGAATCGCCTCACGCTTGAAGAGCTCGTCGAAGAAGTTTCCAAGTCACACCTCAACCCCAATGACCTGAGGACTGCGCAGAACCGTATCCGCATTCTGCGGCGATTTTGTAGCGAACGAAGGGAACGTTGCCGGGCATCTCAAGCCAGGGCGTTACATCTCCGTCGACTTGCGTGATCCAGCCCTCATGCAGATCTCGCGGATTCCGGTTGATCATTCGTATTGATGCGCGTGTTTGCGCCAAAAAGCTACCGAATGGCAGTATAATGCCTAAGCAGGTCCACCTCGATGAGTTCCATGTCTTCGAGCAAAATAAGGAGCTCATTGGCGCGATGGACTTGGCTAATCCGCATGATGCGTCATGACGCCACCAGCGTCATCCTCGCCAGCCAAGAGCCCATGCGTATCGACCCACTCCTCATCGAGTTGGCATCGGTCCTGGTGTGCAACAAAATCATCTTCGCCACGCTGGAAGAGCCATCTCGCGAGTGCGATCCCTGCCTTCGGCGCGAGACGGGTTGACGATTCGCGACCTCACAACTCTGAAGAAGGGCGAGGGGTATCTCTGGACGCGTGACTCCACCACAACGAAGTCCCAAGCAAGCCGATCAAAATCAAATTCGCCCGACGTTCACGAATCCTGGTGGACAACAAAAACTGCCTCCAGCCAGATGCTCCCCGCCTAAGGACCTCTTGATATGCCCAACCCGTATTGTTCTTTGTTCTGGTAAGCGCCCTGGTACCGCCGTGGCCGCTGAGAATCAAATGGTGCTGCGATAGGAGCGCGGCGACATCCCCAGTGTATTCTACGATTTGCGCCTTCCTACCATGGGCGTTGAGTTGGCTCCCACCACGGTGGCCTCACGCCCTCATGTCCTTTGGGTATGACGATGATGTCAAAGAGACGTCGGAGGATATCGTGCTGACCAACGCCTCCGGCTCACCGTTCATTCCAAATCCCGCGAGAAGCTCGTTGAGCAGCGTTAGGCGATCTCCTTCACCTACCTCCATTCACTGTGGACTCCCTTCCCATGGGATGCCGAGCTCGAAGTCAAAGCTGGTTTCATTAGCCGCAATGCTGAGACCGGTGGAATAACGTCAGCTCTGGCGATTTATTGCTGTCAGACCCAACCGTTCCGCTTCTTTCCCCTGTGTGGCAGGAGCGATACGCAGGCATTTTGATCGGTGGAGGTGTGCGCATCCCAACCGGTGAAGATGCAACTCGTTCACCAGTCAAGATACGCTGGGCGAGGTCCTCTCAGCACGATGGACCGGCATCGTACCGTCGATTTCCTGCAGGATGGTCTTCGGAGTGTCTGGCGAATACCATGGGCCAACGGTGCCAAGCACACTCTCTATCCGGTTCCAGGAGACCACAGTGACCTGCGATCATCACGCCTACACCGCTTCGGCGCGGAAAATCGCCTTCGAAGATGACCCATCGCGTCACTTCTTCGGTCCAACCGTGGTGCGCGAACGCGATGACTTCAAGGACATCGACGGAGATGCATTCACCAAACCGGTGTCCGAATTGGTTACAACTACCCGACTGGAAGCGTTTGGTTGTCTCATGTTTCGTTCGAACCGATGGTTTTGTGGATCTGACTGTGAAGCCGGTCGACGGACTCGATTCCTGGTCAGGTAACATCGCCGTAGGCCTTAGGCTAAGCACGGTGGGGCCTGGTAAGACGCGAACCTGGTGCAGCCAAGCAAGCGAGGGCACCTTGAAATCACGACCCAGAATTACAGTGCACGTCCAACTTACCGTACGGAAGTTTTTCATGCCCGACGAGTTACAGCCTGAATAGTTTGCTCGCTCGCCCGGCGCGTCTCCTTGGTCGCACTCGCTTGCGTGCTGCTGGCAGGGTGCTTGGGCGGCGGAGCCTCATCTACCACGACGAATGCCCCATCACCATATAACGGCGTCTACCTGCAGATCTCACTGACAAGTGGTGTCCACACCAGCTCGACCTGACGCCCCTACGGGAGCCCCTTCTGATGTCGTTGTGTTGAAGCGACTCTCCGGCGGCTCCTATCTCGCCATCACCGAGGTGACCCGCTCGCAGCTGGAACTGATCATGGGGACAACGCCTTGGTCGACCGTTCCCAGTTTCGATCGAATCTCCGACCAGCAATGGCCAGGTGCCGGCCTCAAATCTGTCGCAAGTGGATGCCATCGCCTTCGCCACCGCCGTGGCCGCAAAGAGCTCTCTCCCTACCGGTCTACCCACCATTACTGATTTCCAGACAGCCTTTGGATCAGGTAACGACTATCCATGGACGTCCACAGCCTCGTCTTCTCAGTTCTCGGTCACGAGAGAAGCGCTGTCCAGCGGCCCGCTACCGGTGGCATCTCGCACAGACACCAATGGGTTCTTTGACCTCATTGGAAACATTCGTGAATGGTCAACCACTGGACAGTTGGTTGGCGGAAGCTGGCACGACAACGCACACGTGAGTGGACTCTCAAAGGCCACGACGTCAGTCGATCCTGATGTACGCCATCCTTTCTCTGGGATGCGCCTAGCGATCCATCCGTAATCTATGCTCAAACACATCAAATCGCAAAATTCAAGAGGGGGGACACGTGTCTTATAGGTCTTTGATCGCATCGAATGCGGTACTTCGCGGTGTGCGCTCTCTAATCGTCACAACCCTCCTCATTTGCTTATCCGCCGTTGTGGCGCACACGTCGGACACGTTTGAGATCATGTGGCCCGGCTCGACCTCGGCTAATGGTACATACACGAATCTCGTGGGGAAAGCAGACAGCAGTGAGATTTATTGCGTTAAGAACACCTATTATATTCAGCGGGTTAATGCCGATGGAAGCCTGACGCAGATCGGCGTAGTTAACGGAACAAGCTCCGACCTGCGATTGAAGATTGCAAATGGATCCCTGTACGCCCTTGGGTCGTTTACCACCGTAAGCGACGGGAATAATGCCAACCCTGTGAGCGCGGATGGCGTTGCCAAGTGGACGGGAACGGTCTGGCAGGCGCTGCCTGGCAATCCGCAATTCACGAGCACGTCGTATTCCGGAAACGCATCCGAGATCATCGATATCGCGGTTAACGCAAGTGGACGTATCATGCTCTGTGGCGCGATAGATACCATCAATGGCGGTGCAGCCACCAGCGTTGCGTATTACAACGGCACATCGTGGAGCAATGCGGGCACAAGTACCAGCACGGGCAGCCAAGGCTGGATCGCGCGGGTCGGGCTTCTGGAAACGACGGCGAGCGGCGACTTTATCGCGAATGGCCCATTCGTCTCGATTGGCGGAGTTACGACCACTCACGGTCTAGCGCGTTACAATGGAACATCCTGGACGAACATAGCCGGGCCCGGAACTTTGACCTTCACCAATTCTATTTACCCAGGCCTGCTCGTGGTCGATCAAAGCGACGGAAAAATCTACTTCGGATGCACCACCTCGACCGGCGGCAATCAACTCAAATTATGTGTCGTCAATACCGACCTGACTACACAGGACATGAATTGGCCAATCGAGAACAACGGCTTCCTCACGGTTAGCAGCTATTTTGTTCCAAACTTCTTCTCTTCCGGTGTTCATTTGATTTCCGCATATGGCAAGCTCTACAAGAACTCCGGAACGAACTGGACTCTATTTACCAGCGCTGGCTTCGGTCTAACGAGTCAGCCTCGTGGGCTTGTCAAATTCACTTCTGGAGCCCTTTCAGGGAAATTGCTATCTCCCTTTATTGAGACCACTTCGGCAGGGAAAACGAATGTGCTCAGAAACGGCATTTGCGTCTACACGCAGCAAGCCTCACCGACGGCCCCGGACCAGACTATTACCCTCAATGAAGACTCCTCGTACAGTGGGCTTGCGCCTTGGGCGGGATGCGAACTCCGACGACACCCTGAATTACACTGTAGTGTCGGGCCCGTCAAAAGGATCTGTCACCTTCCAAAATTCAGCGCCCCCCAACAAGATGCTTTTGTATTCACCGAACGCGAACGCGTTCGGTACAGATACCATTGTCTACACTGTATCTGATGGCACCGCGACCTCCTCGCAGGGAACCATCACGGTGAACATTACGCCAGTAAATGATCCACCGACCGTCCCAAACGGTCCTTACTTCGGTGTCATTGGCGACCAGGAGATCTACACCGGAATTCTGGCATACACCGATCCTGACGGGGATACTGTCACAGCTACGATCACCAGTGCGCCAACGCTCGGCAGCATCTCACTCCAAAATGGAACCGGTCCCCAGTTCACCTATACACCCACCACCGTCGCGAGCTCCACGTCAGTATCATTTGGCTATCGCGTTGCTGACGCGACTACCCAGTCCGCAAGTACCACCGGCTACTTCACCGTCGACCCGACGCCCGTCCCGGTTGTCGCGCCGAATGGTTTAGTGACCAACTCAAGCGCCATCAACTTCACCATCACCTTCAATACTGATGTGACTGGGTTCACCACCAGCGATTTACAAGTTACAAACGGAACCGCAGGTACCCTTACCGGAACCGGGAAGAACTACTTTGTCACGATTACCCCAACCTCAGACGGCCCCGTCACGCTCACCGTGCCCTATAACTGCTGCACCACACCCAATGGCGCCAAAAACTTCCAGGGAACGGCAACGGTGACGTCCGACCGGACCGGGCCCTCCATTGCGATCTCCCCGAATGGCGGCACCACATCAGCAAATCCAATTGCTATCACGGTTACTCTATCCGAAAGCTCTTCCGATTTCACGGCTGCATCCTTACAGGTAACCAACGGAACCAAAGGCGCCTTCTCCGGATCCGGCACCAGCTATTCGCTGTCCATTACCCCAATCTCAGATGGCGATGTGGTAATCACCTCAAGCGCGAATACCTTCCATGATTCCGCCGGTAATGGAAACACCGCCTTCTCGGCCACAATTACTTCAGATCGCACGGGACCAACGATCGCGATCTCCCCAGATGCCACCTCGGTGAATAGTTCCCCCGTCGATGTGGTGTTCACGTTTTCCGAGAATGTGACCGGCTTTACCGCGAGTGATGTCGTTGTCACCAACGGCACGAAGGGAACCTTCTCTGGCAGTGCAAATGTCTATCACCTAGCGGTGATTCCTACCGCAGAAGGCAGCGTCGGCATTAGCGTTGCCGCAGGAGCCTGCACCGATCTCTATAATAACCAGAGCGCAGCTAAATCAGTCACATTCACTTATGACAGCACCGTGCCCACCCTGTTGATCACTCCCACAGCTACTGCAACCAACTCCGGACTGATTACCTTCACATTTGCCTTTAGCGAATCGGTCATCGGATTCACGTCCGGCGACGTATCCGTATCCAATGGTACCAAAGGAACCTTCTCAGGCTCTGGCGCAACGTATACCCTGCAGGTAACTCCAACCGCCCAGGGAACCGTGTCCGTGACGGTCGGAGCAGGGAGCGCCACAGATGCGGCCGGCAATTCAAATACCGCGCAAACCGCCTCGGTAACCTATGATACCGTGGCACCAACAGTCACCTTCTCGCCATCTGGGTCTGTCGTCGCCGGCAGTCCCGTTACCTGTACCTTTACGTTTTCGGAAGCCGTTACCGGATTCACCGCTTCTGACGTCTTGGTCACTAACGGCACTACCGGCGTGTTGAGTGGTTCGGGCGCAAGTTATTCGATGCCAATCACGCCCTCCAGCGATGGTTTGGTGACTGTCGCGATCGGTGCCGGTGCGTGTGCTGACTCGGCCGGCAATGCGATTGCCAATGCGAGCACCACGTGGACCTCCGACCGCACCGGACCCACGCTAGCCATCACACCCAATGGGACTTCATCCAACCAGTCTCCGATCACCTTCACATTCGCTTTTAATGAATCAGTGACCGGATTCACAGCCTCAGACATCACTGTCACTAATGCCACCAAAGGCGCGCTCACCGGGAGCGGCGCATCGTACTCGATGGACATCACCCCGTCGTCCGAAGGCGTCGTGACAGTCAGCGTGGCGGCCAGCGCCTGTACCGATAGCGTTGGCAATCAGAATTCAGCCGCTTCGGCGTCTGTCACGTATTCGAATACCAACCCAAGCCTGATCATCACTCCCAACAACGCGTTCTTCAACTCCGCAGCTGTGACGGCGACCTTTACATTCAGCACCTCGGTAACCGGATTTACCACCTCAGATATAACCGTGACCAATGCGACCAAGGGCGCCTTCAGCGGTAGTGGCTCAACGTACACATTGGTGCTGACGCCCACCACTGAAGGTCCGATTACCATATCGGTTCCGGACGCCGCGGCGACTGACATGGCAGCAAACCCCACCCTCGGTGCCAACGCCACAATCACCTACGACGTCACTGCTCCAGATCTGACGATTTCCCCGAATGGAACATCAACCAACGCGAATCCTATTGTCTTCACTTTCACCTTCACCGAACCGGTCATCAATTTCACTTCCTCAGATGTTTCGGTTACCAATGGTACGAAGGGTCTGTTCAGTGGGTCAGGGGCCTCCTATAGCCTTGTGGTCAATCCTTCGAGTGACGGAGCGGTCCTGGTGTCGGTTGCGGCCAATTCCTGCACCGACCGCGGAGGCAATGGCAATACCACCGCATCGGTATCGGTCACCTCAGATCGAACCCTGCCCTCGGTGGCCATCACCCCGTCTGGTACCACTACTTCCGCCGATCCCATCACCTTCACCCTGACCTTCTCGGAGTCCGTCACTGGTCTGTCCGCGTCATCGATCACCGTATCAAACGGAACCAAGGGCACCTTCGCTGGCGCAGGGAATGTCTACACCATCGAAGTGGCGCCGACTGTCGATGGCGTGGTTGGCATCTCGCTCCCCGCAAACGCAGCGGTGGACGCAGTGGGGAACGGATCTACCGCTGGAGCAGCAACTGTAACCTCGGACCGTACGGGCCCATCGCTAGATATCACCCCATCGGTAAATAATTTTAGTTCCGGTCAGGTAACCTTCACCTTCACCTTCAGTGAACCAGTTACCGGGTTCAACGCGTCCGATGTGACCACGAATGGCATCAAAGGGACGTTCTCGGGTTCCGGCTCGACTTACACCTTAGCAATCACCCCGACAGCCGAAGGCCTCGTCACCTGCGCGGTCACTGCCGGTGCATGTACCGATACTTCTGGCAATGCCAATCTCGCTGGGAGCGCCTCCGCCAACTACGACACCACCAACCCAACGGTGTCAATCAGCCCCACCGCAACGTCCCTCAACACCAACTTGATCGAATATACGATTACGTTTTCAGAGCCAGTCATTGGATTTACGAATTCGGATGTTGCCATCACTGGTGCAACCAAAACCGCCTTCTCCGGAAGCGGGATGGTCTTCACTGTGAAAGCCACTCCCACTGCCGATGGCGTTGTTACCTGCACCATCGCCGATGGTAGTTGCTCTGATCTCGCCGGTAACCAAGTGATTGGAACAAACTCGTCTATCACCATCGATCGGACTGCGCCGACGGTTACCATTTCTCCCAACGGCATTACCTCGAACGCGGCAACCGTGAATTTCACTTTCACATTCAGCGAGTTGGTCACTGGCTTCACCGCATCAGATGTCGTAATCACTAACGGCGTTGCCGGTGCGCTGACTGGCTCCGGAACGTCCTATACGATGGGCGTCACGCCCACGGCGGAAGGACTGGTCACCGTTTCTGTTCCCGCCGGATCATTTACCGACGCGGTCGGCATTACCAATTCCAGCGCATCTACTTCTATCGTTCACGACACTGTTGGCCCGACTCCGACGATCACGTCGGCCGCGTCCATTACCAATGCGAACCCGATCAATTTTACCATTACCTTCAACGAGTCGGTCTCTGGGCTTCAAGCTAGCGATTTCATCGCCACGAATGGCAATGTTGGAACGCTCTCTGGCAGCGGCACCACGTATGCCCTGCAGGTCGCTCCCCAGTCAGATGGCCCCGTGACACTGACGCTCGGAGCGGGTGGATGTGCCGACGCTGCCGGAAACGGCAATTCACAGGGCTCCCTAACCGTGACGTCGGATCGGACCGCGCCCACCCTTACCATTTCACCCAATGGTGCCGCGACAAGCGCATCAACCGTCTCGTTCACCTTCACGTTCTCCGAAGCCGTGTCCGGTCTTGACCTGACCAAATTCGGAACGTCCAACGCGGCGAAGGTCGGAATATCCGGGTCTGGTACTGTCTGGACGGTAGACGTCGCCCCCATCAATGACGGCACCTTCAGCATTCAACTCTTGTCGAATGCCGCCTTCGATGCAGCAGGAAATGCGGTGGCAGCACAGTCAGCGACAGGCATCTACGACACAGCCGCGCCGATCGCCGTCCTGGGCTCGTCCTCACCAACCAATCTGACGCAGGTGCCCGTCTCGATCACCTTCAATGAGACCGTGACTGGCCTCACCGTCGCTGACTTCTCCGTGACTGGTGGCACCAAGGGTGCTTTGACGGGATCGGGCGCCTCCTATTCGTTGATCGTCAATCCGAATGCTGACGGGCAGGTCACGGTCGATCTGGCTGCAGCAGCAGTAACTGACGCTGCCGGGAACCCGAACGCTGCTGTGAGTTATTCTTTCGTGAGTGACCGCACGCCACCTACACTGGCGATCACCCCGAACGGGGGTTCGTCAAATGCCAATCAGATCACGTTTACCCTCACATTTAGCGAAGAAGTCACCGGGTTTAGCGCAGGAAAGGTTTCTGTAAGCAACGGCAGCAAGGGTTCATTCTCCGGGTCTGCCGGCGTCTATTCGCTCACCGTGTTTCCAACCGCGGATGGTGTGGTATCGGTCTCGGTCGCCGATAACGCCTGCACGGACCTGGCCGGCAATGGCAACATTCAAGCAAGCGCATCAGTCACTTCCGATCGCACGCCTCCAACGCCAACCATAACCCCATCCGGTACCGCAACCAACACTTCCCCTATCGTCTTCGCGATCACTTTTCAGGAAAGCGTCACCGGGTTTACGCTGTCTGACCTTTCAGTCACCAACGGCACCCTAGGGAGCCTCTCTGGATCAGGCGGCTCATATTCTGTGAACGTCACTCCCACCACCGAAGGCGCGGTAACCCTGACCTTGGCGAGTGGCGCGGTGACCGATGCAGTCGGCAATACCAATGCCCAAGTGACATCAACGGTTACCTACGATGCCACGCCGCCAACGCTGGCGATCACCCCCAATGGAACGATTACGACCGCGAACCCGATCACCTTCACGTTCGCCTTCAGCGAGCCAGTGACCGGATTCGACGCCAGTGACATCACCATCTCGAACGCCACCAAAGGCGCTTTTTCAGGTTCGGGTTCTGTCTATACGCTCCTCGTCACCCCGACTGCCGATGGCACGGTGACTGCCGCAGTTGGCGTCTCAGCGTGCAATGATCTGGCAGGCAATGGCAATCAGTTTGCATCGGCCACAGTAACGAGCGATCGCTCGGCGCCGACCGTAACGATCACACCAAATACAGGCAGCAATGTCAGTCCGATTAATTTCCAGCTGACGTTTAGCGAGGTGGTGACCGGCCTTGCCGCGAATGACTTCTCGATCTCGAACGGGACGATTGGTACCATTTCGGGCTCAGGCCTCAGCTACACCGTCCCGGTAACGCCGACTACCGAGGGCACCGTGACAATCACCCTCTTGGCCGGTGCCGTTACGGACGGAGTTGGAAATCCAAATGCCGCCACAACGGTCTCGTGCGTCTACGATATCACACCACCGACCCTGACCATCAATCCGAATAGCGGTGTGACCAATGCGACGCCAATCAACTTCACCTTTACGTTTTCAGAAGTGGTCACCGGCTTTACGGCTAGCGATATTACCGTCACCAATGGCACTGCGGGCGCCTTCTCCGGTTCGGGAACGACGTATACTCTTGCCGTAGCCCCCACGTCCGACGGCCAGGTCACCGTCGCAGTGCCTTCCTTCTCGGTATTCGATGCCGGCGGGAACACCAACTCTGCCGCGGCTGCCTCCATCACCTCTGACCGGACGGGTCCCTCGGCCACCATCACCCCCAATGGCACGTCGATCCCAACCTCGCCCATCACCTTCACGATCACATTCAACGAACCCGTCTTCGGGTTCACCCAATCAGATCTGCAGGTGACAAACGCAACGCTTTCCAATTTCTCGGGATCCGGGACCGCTTTTACCGTGAACGCCACACCAACCGTGGAGGGGCCCGTCACGCTGACCCTGCCAGCCAACACGTGTTCCGATGCCCAGGGCAATCTCAACAGCGTGCGTACCGCAACGGTGACTTACGACCTGCCATCTGACCCGATCTTGTATCTCCAGGGCGGTACTATCACTTACCAACGCGGCGATCCTGGAATCATCCTCGATACCACTCTGGCCGTCACCGACCCCGACAATCCTGCATCGTTTGATACCGGTACGGTCACCGTGCAGCTGACCGCTGGCGGCGATTCAAACGATCAACTATCCATCGCGACGGGCGACGTGAATGGCTACCACGTCGCACTGAGTGGTCAGACCGTCCGCTTGTCCGCAATTCTTTCGCCCGGGGTCTATGGTCCTGAAACCATCATTGGCACCTGGACAGGGGGTAACTCGGGGTCGTCCTTGGTGGTGACCTTTAATCGCAACGCGAGTCCAGATCGCGTCGATGCACTCCTGCGTTCTATTACCTATTCAGCGAATAGTCTGATTGGAGATCATAACACCGTGTCGAAGACAATCGGCATCAGCTTTACCGACGGTACGATCGGCACCAATCCAGCCACCGGGTCAATGCTGGTGAGTGTCATCTCACCCAATCGCTCCCCGGTCGCCCTCAACACCGTAGCGACGACGCTGGAGGACACGCAAATTTCTGGCAGCCTCAGCACCAGTTGGACGGATGTCGATTCCCAGGCATCGGCCATTACCTACGAAGCCATGGGATCCCCCGTTCACGGCACACTAACCAGCCTCAATTCAGCAACCGGTGCCTATACATTCGTTCCTGAAGCAAACTACAATGGCACGGCGACGCTTCCAGTTCCGCGTCCATGATGAGTCGACCGCAAGCAATACGGCCACGGTGTCGATCAGCGTCGCCGCGGTCAACGATCCACCGGTCTATACCATCGGCGCAAATGTCACGGTGATCGAAGATTTCGGGCCATTCACCGCAACTGGCTGGGCGACCGGCATCGGACCCGGTGCCGCCAATGAAACTGGTCAGGTCCTCGCGTTCCAGCTCACAACGAACAACCCCACTCTCTTCTCAACAGCGCCCGCCGTTTCGCCGACCGGCACGCTCACCTTCCAGACGGCACCAAATGCCAATGGGACAGCCACTGTCAACATCTGTGCTTGTCGATGACGGCGGCACGGCCAATGGCGGCTCTGATCGCACATCACCTGCGACATTCACCATCAACGTGACCCCGGTGAACGATCCTCCGGAGGCCACACCAGTGGTGATCGACACCGTGCTTGGAGGCTCGTGGGCTGGACAGGTGCAAATCACTGATCCTGACGGGCCAATCGTCAGCGGCACCTTTACCTACCAATTGACCGGAATCGCACGCCTGGCAGATCTCGTTCTGGATCCCACGACTGGCGCGATCACCTTCAAGCCGACGGCAACCGGCTCGGAAACCGTCACCTTCTCAGTCAGCGATGGTACCTCGACCATCACCAGCTCGATCAACATCTGGGTCGACGGCGTTTCCGATTCCCGGCCGCTGATTAGTTCGACCCCCAACATCGAGGTCGTGGTCACAGGAGATTCATGGGCATACCACGTCGTCGTCGACCCCACCACGGTTCTTGCGGGCGGCAATCTGTCTGGCTACGTGGGAGGTATTCCGGGAGCCACCATCACGAAGGTGACCGGGAACACTTTTGATGTGAACATCCCCTCATTACTGATTTCAAACGGATCATGTCAGCAGGTGACCATCATCATTTCGGACACCACCAACCATCAGGCTGATACGCAAAATGTGGTTATCGGTTCTGCCTCGTCCGTCCGGATCCGGGTGACCGCCTTTCTCCGTCAGTGACGGGGTCGATATCATCGCGACGCTCCAATCAGCCTACCTTCGGAAAAATCTGCATGACAGCAGGACCGTATGAGGGCAAACGAAACTTGCGCATGCGATCGAGCGCCCTCCTTTATTTGGGCACGATTCCAGCGTATGGTCCCATGCCGATCGTCCCCAAAAACGCGGGCATCTCATTGAGGTTGAGTCGCCTAGGCGATTGAGCCGTCCGTGTTGGGAGGCGCTCAGCGCTGAGGCTGACCATATCAACCGCGTCGAAATCGACCATGTGCATGAAGCATTCCCCAGCATGGACGTGGTCGTGATTACGCTCAGCGTGACCCAGTTCTACTTCACGGATTTGACCAAAGCGAAGCACTGGGCGCTGCGTGTTCAGCAAAGCGCAAGAAACAAACGCAAAGATTCCTTGCGTGAGAAGCGTTGCAAATCTGCTGGGGGATTTCACACCCCAGCGGTCCTGGAGCGTCTATTCGAAATCCAGAACGGACGTTGCTATTACTCGGGAGACTCATTGGCCAAGCGACCAAAGAATTATGTGGTCGATCATATCCACCGAATCGCTAAGGGAAGAATCTGACTGGCCAATGAACTTAGCCCTCGTGCTTACCGCGATAAACACCTGGAAAGGCGGGCAGCGCCACCGCTGAGGATACTCTTCGGTGGTTCGCGCAGACGCGCGGGAAGTCACTTGATTTCGACCTAGCGGATGCGCTGCATCAGATTGATAAAAAACGAGCGATCTTGGATACGGAATTCCGCAAACGCCATATGCAAAAACGGTCCCGTCAGAGGATATAAAGGATGCTGCCGAAGTAGCGCGGCCATCCTGCCAACGGGTGCCGGAGCAGCACCGCAACAGTGGGGACTCACCAAGACCTGGCTGATCGTCGCCATGTGCCCATCAGACCATCGTCAAAGCGACAGGGCCATCCACGGCTGCCGGCGGCGCCGATGCGGTTAGATCAGATCCTCGAAATTTCTGATTGCATGACCTCGTGCCCGAAGTGCCGGGTAGCGGTGAGGGGGTGTGACCTCACCCGGACCCCACCCATCAGTCAGATTCGCACATCATTGACCGTGAGAGTTCATCCCATGGACCTGCCCACTCGGCACCAACATGCAGTCGATCGGTGGAAGGAGCTGGTTCCGGCTTGGGATATCGCTGAGGAAATCGGCATCCCGATTGCAGACCTGCTTCAGCATGTGGAGCACCGTCAGGGGGATTTCCCGACCCTTGACGGCGGCGCCTACATCGAACGCAGCCCTCGCAGAGGCAGACCAAGGACGAGTCGCCGGTGGCAATTGCCGCCCCGCCCTCCCCGTCCCAAGCCCATGTTCCCTGAACGAGAACTCGATGAACTCGATTTGGGCCTCATAGCCCGGTTCGTGCATCTGAGCATCCCTGACACGCGCCGCTTTCTGCTGGCGATTTTCCAGGGAGACAATCTCTACCGGGTCGGTGAAGCTTTCGACCTCTCATGGCACCACCTACGGCCCGTTGCAGATCACCTCGGCTGGTCGCTTTCCTGGCGCGTGCTCGGCCGCAACCGCAAAATGACGGTAGGGTCGATGAGTGTCGAGGAGGTTATCCGGCGACATCTTGCCGGTGAAACCTTGCAGGCGATCGGAGATCTCGCCGGCGTGACCCGGGAGCGCATTCGCCAAATCATCAAGCGCGAAGGTCAACCGGAGAAGATGACCATCATTCGTGCCAAAGCGAAGATACGAGACGCGGCGTTGGCAGAAGATCGCGCACGGCGGCGGGCCATCCGTGAGGAGCGGTCTGAGCGACTGCACGAGCTCGCTAAGGCGCGATTCCTGGTCTTCATCGAGCCAGCTCGCCAAGCATGGGCCAATGGCGCCACCATCGAGTCCATCGCCAAGCAGTACGGGGCTCAGAAGGAGTCGAATGGCTTGGCATATTCATCGGGCCCGCCTGTGGTTTGGTGTCGAGTGGTTTCCACACCGCAATGCACCAGTTCCCATCTGGTTGACCATTGCCAACGACCTGAGGGCCAGATGGCTGAAGGGTGAATCGAAAGTCGAGATCGGGAAGGCTTACGATGTAGATTTTGGGACCATCAAGCATTGGATTGATCGGTTGCGTGAGCGGCTTGGACGGGAATTTTTGCCGAGGCGCGAGTTGAGCCTGGGGGCGAACCGAGCCGAGGTGCGCCAAGCCAAGGCAGAGCGTCATCGCGATCGCATGGTGCAGCTTATGCGCGAGCCAAGCGAGCTATGGCACCAAGGGGCCACGCTCCAGGAGATCTGTGCGCAGACGGGGCTGCCCTGGCATCTCCTGGTCTCTCGAATTAGATGGGTCAGGCGTCACTTGGGGGACGAGCTTTTTCCAACACGGCATTCGACGCCGGGGCATCCGATTACTGAAGCCGAATGCGAGCGCATCCGTGAGCTCTGGGTAGAGGGCAAGCGGATCCGTGAGATCGCTGCGATAGTCGGATCAGCGGTATCACGCGTGTGTTCGTGCATCGGTAGGGCGCGCAGCCTCCATGGTCATGACTATCTCCCTCGGCGACGTGGCTCGCATTCCTCGCCCACATCTGACACCGGTCAGCCTCACGCGTCAGGCATGCGGTGACAGTCGGATGTAATCCCGAGCTTCGTCATTGCCCCAGCGCTGTCCTGAAATCCTGCATGACCCGGCGAGCGGCCGCCGGGCTGAATGTCGGGTAGGGCCCGTCCAGATCTCCACGACATGGCCGAGCTAGTCGAGCAGAACATGAGTGGGCAATAGCGCATGGCTCACGGCGCCTGAGGCAATTCACGAATCACACGGCATCAACCACAATGCGATCATGGATCGGCTTCGGATCCACCTGACCGAGCGCATCGAGCGCGAAGGCCAGCGGCATGCGTGAATGTCCCGCCTTGATCGCAGGCAGGAAATCAGGTGTCTCGGTCATCGTCATCGACATGCGAAATATCCCGTCGCGCTCGCCGCACACGCCGGCCAACAGGAATGATTCCCCTTCGAGGTGCATGCGGATCCACGTCCTAGGCTGCGGACACTCCAGCCAGGCCGTTGCCGGCAGCCAACAGAACTGCAGGCCGCGCCAGAAAAGAGAGGGGATCGCCGGTGCTTCGCTGCGGTAGGCGAACGGTAGGAGCTCGGCCGGGCAGCGATCGGAGCGCGTGTTGAAGACCGGTGTCGGCTTCTTTGGCTTCAAAGGCGGAAGGTCCCCCAGCGCCTTGCGCGCCTCGGCCTCGGCCTTCGTGCGTGGCTTCTTCTCGCGTTTGGGCGGTTCGTGCCGCAGGAACGACCAGTGGGCCGTGCGCAGAACCCAGTCGCCGTCGTGCTGCACGATGCAGAGCCCGCTCGTTTGTGGCGCCATGTAGGCATGCGGTTCCCACGCACGTGCGTCATCACGGACCTGCAGCGGGTAGTGAATGAGCTCTGCGAGCGATGCGGCAGTGCGTTCGTTTTCGTAGCGGTTACACATGGTGATCAGCGATTGCCGTTGCAGAGGTAGGGATGTAGCACCGGATCCTCGACCACGACACGATCTAGGATTTCCCATACCTCTGCGACCAGGTCATCCCGCAGCGCCTCCTCGCGGGTGAGTTGCCGTCCGAGCAGATAACGCTCCTGCCAATCGCCATCAGCTGGATCTCGCATCATGAAGCCGTAGTGGTCTGGGAGATCCTTGTACCAGACGTTGAAGCACCGGCGCAGCTCAGCGGCGTTGGCCTCCAGGTCTTCGTCCTGCCAGTCCCCTATGCTGACAGCAAATTTCACCAGCCGCTCGCCGTGGTTCTCGGTGAATGCGATGTAGACGATGGCGCGGGCATTTCCATCCCTGGTCACGAAGCGCGTGAGCCGATACATGCGGTTACCGCAACACGCACACGTGCGCGGGGGATCGGGCTCCGACCAATCAATGGCAAGCATGGCACTCCTTCAGGGATCCCCACCGGAGCAATCGCAACGGTGAGTGTGGTTGGGCGACGTCACCTATCAACACACCACTCGTTTCGTAAGCGAGCGTTGGGAAATAGCGGGCGCCATCGACATCAGGAACCCTAACGTACTCATCGCACCTCCGGGAGCTCGTTCCATTGCGTGGTGTAGCGCGGCGAACACCGTTCAGCGAGCGGCCGCCACCGCCGGCAGAGCCAAGCCGTGCCACTACGAAGCACCTGGCGTCCGTGCTTGCGGTTGACCTCGTCGACCATCCGCATCAACGCGCTCTCACGTTCGCGGTCGACGGCATCGAGGAAACTCTGTTGCTGGGCATCGGCCGACACCAGCCCCAGCATGAGCACCCCGGCCTTCTTCCACCAGGCCGCCGCGATCCCACAACAAGCGGATACTACGATCTGCAGCCGCCATGAATTCTCGGTTCAGATTGGTCGGCACCGGGAAATTGACCGTGAATGCCCCGTCACAGCGTGGCGCGGATGGATCGAACCGATTGCGTTCCACGAACGTCGTCATGGCTGAGGCGCAAAGCCGTCCTGCACGCACCTTTTCTCCGGCGCGCTCCACAAACGTCGCCACCGCCGCACGCAGCTCGTCGAGCTCAGTCACTTGGCCAGCGAAGCTCCGGCTGCAGGTGATGGACTGTTTCGCCGGCGGCGCCTCCTCCAGCGGAAAGCACGACACACCACGCAGCTCCTCGATAACGCGTGCTCCGGTGACTCCGTACCGCGCACGCATGGTATGGACGTTGAGGCGCGCCAGATCGAGGGCGGTGATCACCCCCATTCCACGCAGGGCGGCACTAATACGCGGGCCCACTCCCCACACATCCTCCACCGGTACCGCCGCCAGTACGCTAGCTAGGCCAGGGCCAGGCGCAGGCAACCCATAGATTCCGGATGGTCTTTGCTTAGCGAGATCGCTCGCGAGTTTAGCCAACGTCTTGGTCGGCCCAATGCCGACACTGGTTGGAATGCCGATGTTTTTCAGCACTGTCTCCCGCGCGAGCGCACACTGTTGTTCCGGCGCTCGCACGTCGGTCAGGTCGAGAAAACACTCATCGATGGAGTACACCTCCTGTGCGGGCGCAAACTGCGAAAGCGTCTCCATCACTCGCTGGGAAATGTCCCCATACAGCGTGTAGTTGCTCGACATCGCCACCAATTGGCCCGCGTCGACCAGAGGCTTCACCTGAAAGAAGGGAGTCCCCATCTGAATGCCGAGGGCCTTCGCCTCCCGCGATCGAGCCACAGTGCAACCATCGTTGTTCGATAGCACGATGACGGCGCGTCCTCGCAACCACGGGGCGAACAATTGCTCACAGGACACATAGAACGAATTGCAGTCGACGAGGGCGAACGTTGCCATTGGTCATCTCGGCTGTGTCAAGTCACGGTGCACGCTCGTCACCACACCCCAGATCAAGCACGACTCTCGCCAAGGAATGGACGGGAATTGTGAATGTGCTGAATCCAGACGGATCGCTCGCCGGTCATGACAAAAGATGCGCAGCACCAGATCACCATCAATCTCCGCCACCACCAGGTCACCATGACGCGGGTCGCGCGAGCGATCGACGAGGATGTAGTCCCCGCTCGCGACTTGGGCTCCGATCATCGAGTCGCCCACCACACGCATGGCAAACATCGATGCCGGCCGCGGCACGAACCGGCGCCGCAAGCTGAGCTGCTGGTCTACGTGATCCGAAGCAGGCGAGGGAAATCCGGCGTGGACATCGGAACTGAGGAGCGGCAGATCTTCGGGGTCTAGGGATGGGTCCATGATGACCCTATTACCGGCCCTGAGATCCGCGCAAGCACAACGCCTGGCAAGGCTCAGCTCAAGCGCTGTCCTAGCCCCCCCCACATTCCCTCTAACTTATTGGCAACTCTCAGCCCCGGATTGCATCACTATGGAAACTTGCACACACATGGAAGTTTGCATAGTTATGCAAATGGCAGCTCCAACCTCCCTTCCGGATGTCACGCGCAGCCGCCTCCGGGTGGCTCTGCAGAGCGTGCAACTCGACATGGCCAAGGGGTCCGACACCGACGTCATCGGCGGTTTTCCCGGTGGAGACGATCTGCCGGTGGAGGTGGTGAACTGCCAGCATGCCACGAACGAGCGCATCGAGGCCGCCATTGTTCACGCCGCCGTGCGCGCGGCAGCGAAGAATAAATCCGTGGTCGCCGTCATTATGGTAACCCGATTCACGAACGACATTCCAGAGCGTGTCGACGCACTCTTGCAGCAAGTGAAGTTGCCCAGATTCAATTTCATCCTCTGGCCACAGCAAGGCCGACCACGACTCCATCTCCCGGCATTCGGAGTCGACACCAGCGTCGACCAAGCCATCTCCGACAGGCCCTCCAAAAGCGCGGAGAATACAGGATACCAGGGGAGTATCTTCACGCCGACGACGCTGTGGGTCGTTAAAGCAATTCTCTACAACGGAATCCCGCGGAGCGCGCAGTGGTGGGTTCACACGAGAACCATCCTGAAATCACTCCAGGATTTCGCCGGCGCTGGTGGCTTCAGTCTCGCCACGGCCTCGCGCACCATGTCCGTGCTCGAACGCGACGGCTGGGTGGAGTGGAAACGTGGACAGCGCCCGGTGCTGGTGCGATGCCGCGAGCTCCTCGATGCCATGGTCGGTCACGCATGGCTGCGACGGTTGTCAACGAAGCCACTGTATGTCCGTCCGGTGTTCGATGCTCCCGATGAGCTCTCATGGGATGCCGCGTTGGCGTGGCTACGACGCGGACTCGAAACATCTACAGAGTCTCCTGTACGCATTGGTGGCTGGGCTTCACTCGCGCATCTTCATATGAACGCACTGACAGACACCGAACGCAAGCACGTGCACATAATCATGCTCAGCAAGCGGCCACAACCGCGCCAGCTGCAGCTGGTGGAGACCTACCCAACAGAGGCCCTCTTCACGCTGACCAGCACGCCAGATCCCGTCGAGTTTGTCGGCCAATCACATGTCGGCGAGAAACGGCACGACGACCTATACTGGAGCGATCCACTTCAAGCCGCTCTCGATGTGTCCGCAGACTCTGGGCAAGGCTCGCAGCAGGCCCAGGCCGTCATCGCGCGTTTGAGTGACGAGTACAAAGCATGAGAAACCCAACCCTGCACGGGTCCAAGGCAGAAGCGGTCGTGCACCAGACGTGGACAGCACTTGGCCCATACCAAGAACACGCGGTCCTGGTCGGCGGCCTAGCTGTCTTCGCATATGCGTGGCATCCAGACTTCGCTCCGCTACGTGCGCTTTTGCCGCTGGCCACCGTCGATGCCGACCTCGCCATCACGAATCCCTTGGAGCTGGCTACGGCGGGCGATTTGAGCACACAGCTGCAACGTGCCGGATTGGTCCGTCGTGACGTGGTACGCCATGAGACCGCCTATACCTGCTTCGACTTTCCACCCACCAACATCGCATTGTCGTCAGCCTATGTCGAATTCCTCTCTCCGACTGACAACCTACAGGTGCGGGACGATGAACCACAAAATGGTCTGCGCGTGCACTTGTCCCCCCATGCATGGATGCTGCTGGAGATGCCGTGGACCATAACACACAAGGACCTCGTGATCCGAGTGGCGCACCCGCTCGCATTCGCCGCACAAAAGCTGCTTATCCGCGAATCCAGGCCGCTGGATAAGCGGTCGAAAGATCTTGCCGATGTGATCTATGTGCTCGGCGGATTTCAGCGGGTCTTACCCACGCTGTTTGCGGACCTCCCGACGATTTGCCGAGCTCACCCCAATGGTCATCACGTTCGGGAAGCCCTCGACTCACTGGCCTACCTCTGTTCCGGCGAACGCCCGATCGGCCCACGCGAAGTCGCCTCCGCCTACGGACACGCGCCGTCCGACCTCCAATTCACAACCGTCACACAAAGCGTCAGCATCATCGCTGACCGGATCTGCGCGGCCTGGCGATCGGCGAAAGAAACAGGCCCCACTGACTGAATCCGTCAAATTCAACTCTTGTTAATTAGCTGAAATCCTTATGATCAGCACTGTTCTTCAGCACGTCGGAGCCACCACCTCAGGAGGCAACCATGGTCACCGAGAAAGACATCACCCGGCATCCGACCTACCGCGCTCGTGTCGCTAAGATCGACCCGAAGTTGCCTCGCTTTACGCAGCGCCGCTTGGTGGAGCAGATCAGGGAAGACGTTGAACGCCTGTTGTCCATTCCGCTCAGCCAGAACGCGGCGGCAGCCAAGGCAAATGCCACTGTGTCGATCGAGGGCGACCAGGAAGAAGGCCACGAGGTGAAGCGGAACTACGCCTTCGAGAAACGGGTAGAACCACTCTTGCCGGCAGACAAACAGGGGTCGATCGCAAAGCGGAAGCGCATGGAAAAGGAACGCGCAGCTCTACGTTCGCCCGCGGACGTCTCCCGCCTGATCCCTGATCTTCCCGCACGTCCGAAAGTGACGAAATACGTCGATCGCCGCGGGGCCTGAGCAGCCTACTGTTAGTGGTCATCCAGGCGGGTGGTCGTGCGTGCTTTAGCCAATTTCGCGCTGGAGTGCGGCTTTGAAATCAATTGGCCCAGGAGATCAATCGGCGGGTCTCCCGCGCGACGACCATTTCGCTTGATGGTGCGGTCACGCAAGAGCGCCTTGCGGACGTCCTCTTCGCTGTGGCGGGTAAAGAGGTGGTGATTGACATGAAACGACCACCACGCGCCTCCAAACCCCTTCAGCATGGATACCACCGCCTGCGGTGACGGTTGTCCAAGGACAGCGGGGACCATTTTTTTGCCAACGAGCGCCTCGATGACCTCTCGCTGTCCGCGGAGCCCAGGACCGTTCATCTTGCCATCGTCGAGTGCGGCTCGCACCACCGTCAGCGCCCCGAAGGACCAGGCTGCCTGCAGACACCAGGCCTCGGCAGACACAAACGATTCCGTCGGCAGATTGCGCGCCCATTGATAATGCGGCAGCGTCAGCTCCTTACCATCATCGCCCACGACTCTGGCAATCACCAGCGCTGATGGTCTGGCGATGCGAGGCAGAATGATATCAGCACCACGGATGGGGCGGCCGAACATTTCCAGAACGCGCACCAGTGTATCCTTCGGCGCACCAGATGCCCGGAAGCGCTCAGCGAGCTCGGCCGCCGAGGGAGGGGAGATGTTACCAGAATCATTCGAGTTCATGGGGGGAATACTCCTGGGGAAGATAGGAGGCCACACCGATCCTTCCATACCGGATCCAATGCAGCCGCCAGGTGCTGAGAAACTGGTAGGACGAGAGGCGGATGTGGTCGTCCAAATCAGGCAATGCTGGGATACGTCGTGCCCGACGTTGGCTCAGGGGTTCACGTACTGCCCGGGCGATCATGCCGCGCTCCGACGACGGCCGCGCCGACGCACAGCGGGGAGCTCAAGACCAAGGATCTTGAGGGTATCGAGCAGCCGGTGCTGGGCGACTGCCAGGGGGACGAGATCACCCGTTTTCCGGCTACCCGATCGTAGCTCCCAACACAGGTGCGTGATCGCCTGCAGCCACTCGTCTGGTGTTGTCGGCACCTGCGCCACGGGACACGGAACGTACGATCCCAGCCGTGCCGCCTGTAACTGTTGTTCGAGCCCAGCTGCGACCTGGGCGGTGAGACGTTCGTGCCAACGTTCCGGAAGCGACCGGGCACCGATCGGCCACCGATCGATCGTCTGCCAGGATTGACCACTTCCATGGCATCGCAATTCCACCTGACGGTGTCGAATCCGAACCGAGTAGCGCATGTCGCGGATGGTGCGGACCGTCGGCACGACTGGCCATCAGACCAGTTCGCAAACATGTCGTCCCATCAGTAAAAACACCGAACACGACCGCAGGGGCGCAGGGACAGAATAGCCGGCCCAGATGAGAATTTGCCGCACAACCACTTAGGAGGACTTCATGCTCACTACCGATCGGAATACACGGTCCGTTTGCGTAGGTGCGCTCTCTGGGACAACGGCACCGTCCCTGACGATCAGCGCCGGCACGGCTTGCTGCGCGGCTGTGAAATGACGAACAGGCGCCTCGCGCACGCACGCACGTGACGGTGAACTGGCGCACAGTAGACTTGTGCGGACTGCATGACGCGGCGTGACGCGGGGACATCGGCATCAATTTCCGCAGCCACGCTCAGGAATCACAATTTCTCCGCTGACACCCCTCGACTACACGTCCTTCCAATTGGGTGGCGCTCACGAAAGACTTGTCTTTACTCGCCCTCTTACCGTGACGCACCCCACATCCGGGGCCCTTTCTCGTCATAGCGCCGCAGGCGCGATGCATCCCGAGCGCCGCAGGCGCGTTCTCTGCAAGCGCCGCAGGCGCGTCCTTCCGTCAGCGCCGCAGGCGCGTCCGCTCGCGACCGGCACCCTGGGCCGCAAGCCTCCACGTAGAATCGATGTGACCTCACCCGTGGTAGGGGTCCACATCCGTCGTGACGAGTACCTGGCGCCGGTGTTTCATCGTTCCGGTAAGGCTCCCGACAATCCGTTGGGCTACCGCGCGACTCGGTGCCTTCACCAAGGCATGCCAACGGTAGCGGCCTTCCAGAAAGCTCGGCTCACTACACACGGGTCCCAACATGACCGCTCCATGCGCCGTGCATGCCTCCGTCAACGGTGCGCCCATGGCCCGTGCGGTATCAGCTACCGCCTCTGCCGATGGTCCGGACCATTCGTAGCGGACGAGTGCTGCGTAGGGTGGGTAGCCATACAATGCTCGGATCTGCATCTCACTGTTCAGGAAGCCTTCCGTGTCGTGAGTCGTTGCGGCCCGGATGGAAACCGCCTGGGTGTCCCAGCATTGGATCACCGCGTGTCCAGGCTCCCGGCGCCGCCCTGCGCGTCCGGCGACTTGCGTGAGCAGCTGGAAGGTTCGCTCGGCCTGCACGGAAATCCGGAACGCCGAGACCAAGGTCGGCGCCGACGACGCCTACGAACGTCACCAGGTCGAGGTCGAGGCCCTTTGCCACCATCTGGGTTCCCACCAAACAGTCCGCCTCCCGCGCGGCGAACTGCGACAGGATTACATCGTGTCCTCCCCTGCCATGTCCGCGTACTGTGTCCGCGTCCAATCGCAGCGTCGTCAACCCCGGCACCTGGGCGGTCAACATGGTCACCAGCTGTTCCGTGCCGATGCCCGCCTGCCCAATCGCGTCTGATTGGCAGGTCGGACAGACTACCGGACGAGGACGTGTCCCACCGCAGTAGTGGCAGCGCAGACGATCATCTCCCCGGTGGTAGGTCATCCCCAGGTCACATGCCGTACAGGTCACCGCGGTGCCACAGGAGCGACAAAAGACCTTCGATGCCCAGCCGCGGCGATTGAGCAGGACGATGGATTGGTGCCCACGTTCTTTGGCCTGTGCCAGGCCGGCGATCAGCGGCGGGCTCACCCACGTGCCGCGGAGGTCTTTCTGGCGCATGTCGACCACGGTCACCTGCGGAAGGGCTCCACCGCCAGGACGTGCCGTGAGCCGGTGTAATCGGTACCGACCGGCCTGTGCGTTTGCCCAACTCTCCAAACTGGGCGTTGCCGACCCCAACACGATCGGGATCTGCAGCTGGTGGGCATACAAGATGGCCAGGTCGCGAGCTTGATACCGCGGCGTCGCCTGCTGCTTGAAGGCCTGGTCGTGCTCTTCGTCGACGATGATCAAGCCAAGTCCGAGAGGGGTGAGAACAGAGCGCTACGCGCACCGACGACGATGTCGATGTTCCCGGCCAGGATCTGACGGTAGCGCCTCCGCGTGCTCGCCTTCGGTGCATCCCGAGTGGACGACTGCCACCCGCGCGAACCGTGCACGGAATCTCGCCGCCGCTTGGGGAGACAGCGCAATCTCCGGAAGGAGTACCAGGACCGTGCCTCCCCCTTGGCTATCACTCGCTCGGCCAGTTCCAGGTAGACCAAGGTCTTTCCGGATCCAGTGATCCCCATGACCAGGTGGGGCCGTTTCGCACCACCGGGCTGGTCGACGTCGTCGACGATGGCGCGCTGTTCGGCAGTCAGCGGGTGGCGTTCCTGAGCCACCACCATCGCGGATGTATCTGTCCGAACGACTTCCCGTTCTGCAGCAGCAAGGCGCCCTGCTCCACCAGGCGCTCGATCGTCGCTT
>JASGIE010000190.1:0-21213 GCA_049841055.1 Paludibaculum sp.
TATAACCTCATGACGAATGCCGTGAAATACTCGGCGCCGGAAACCGATGTGTTGGTTTCAGCGGTTCAAACATCCGGAGGCATCTCCATTTCCGTCAGGGACCACGGGATGGGTATGGATGCCGGTGAAGTGAAGAATCTGTTCCGCAAGTTCTATCGCACACGGAAGGCGGAACAGTCGGGCGAAATCGGAACAGGCATCGGTTTGTCCATTGTGCAGCAGATTGTGGTCCTGCACGGCGGGCATGTGGAAGTGGAGAGCGCCCCTGGCGCAGGCTCGACATTCACGGTTGTGCTGCCGGCCACGCTACACTGAGTGTTGGTATGCCCCCGGTGCTGTTGGTGGAAGACGATCCCTCGGTTCGATCGACTATCTCCACATTTCTCGAATTGGAAGGCTATGCCGTGGAAGCAGTCTCCTCCACGCGAGAAGCCTTTCTGCGTCTGAACCACGCCAGTTATCCAATCGTCATCTCCGATATTTACATCGACGAACGAACGGGTATCGACATCTTAAAGGCGGCCAGGCTCGCAAACGACGCCTGCGCTGTCATTCTCATGTCGGCCCGCGGCAGCATGGAAACGGTGATGGCCGCTACGCGCGGCGGCGCTTTCGACTATCTTGCGAAGCCCTTTGAGCTCGATGATCTGCTCTCCATCGTGAAACGCGCCGAAGGCGCGGCCGACGAGGAAGAGGACGGTGACATCGATCCCGAGGAACCTCTTGGCGACCGAGATGATCGGCAGTTCCGCCAAGCTCATCGAGATCTACAAAACCATTTCGCGCGTGGCGCCCACCGACGCGCTGGTCCTGATCGAAGGCGAGACCGGCACGGGCAAAGAGTTAATCGCTCATCTTTTACACGCGAATTCGCGCCGCTCCGCCATGCCTTTCCTGCCGGTCGACTGCGCCTCGTTGGCTCCGTCGCTGGTGGAAAGCGAGCTCTTCGGAGCCATGAAAGGCGCCTACACGGGCGCTGACCGCGATCGCACCGGCGTCTTCGAGGCTGCCAACGGCGGCACCGTCTTCCTGGACGAAATCGGGGAAATTGATCTCAACTTTCAGTTGAAATTGCTCCGGTTTTTGCAGGAGAAGAGATCCGCCCCCTGGGTTCGTCCCGGCCGCGTAAGGTGGATGTGCGTATCGTCGCGGCCACAAATCGCAACCTCCGCAAGATGGTGGAGGAAGGGAAATTCCGAGAGGACCTCTGGTACCGTCTCGATGTTGTCCGCATCAGCGTACCTCCGCTGCGCGAGCGGCATGGCGATGTCCCGTTGCTGGTGGGGGCTTTCCTCAAGCGCTACAACGAGAGGTACGCTCTGGAGACAAAGATCACGGAAAGCGGCATGAAGGCGCTCTCCGACTACACCTGGCCCGGAAACATCCGGCAGTTGCAGCACATGATGGAACGCCTCGTGATCCTTTCGCCCGGCGGCCGCATCACCGAAGATGCGGTGGACGACGCCATCCGCACTTCCAGCCCCAAGGAGCAGGCGGGCGAATCGCTGGCCGATACGGAGATGGAGCAGATTCGCAAAGTCCTCGCCGCCACGGGCGGGAATAAGAGCCGGGCGGCCAGAATCCTCGGCATCGAGCGCAAGACGCTTTATCGCAAACTGGAGCGCATGGGTCTAGCCTGACCTGGCGGGTAGCGGCCGGTGCGTCTTCCCCTTGTCCCCGCCATCTCTACCCCTGTAGATATCCTCGACAGTCGTTTGTTGGATTGAACGTAAGAGCCTCGTACTGGGGTACAAATGGCAATTCAGAGGCCGAAGTCCGGGACGAAGCCTTCATCAAATCTTATAAGTGGTTGAAACAGAACGGAATATTTGTTTGACGAAATGACGTGTTTCGGCGTTAGAATGAGGCTGCTCGGCATCAGATACGGTTTGTACCTTAGTCCGTAGACGGGAGGTCGCTTCCATGTTCGAGTCCCTCGACGAGCAGATGAAACACGATGCAGATTTGGAAACCACGCCAAGAGAGAGATACCTCAAATGGCTGTTGGTCGGAGTCGTCTCCGTGTTGTTGTTCGGAGGCCTTTATATGGGCGTCCGGCTGTTGGAATAACAGTCCGCACGCGTCAGAGAGGCCTTCCTAAACGAGCAGACACGCTAACTTAAAGATGGATTGCGAACGGGCCCCGGAGGGCCCGTTTTGCGTCAGAAGGCCCCGTTCGGCGCCAACTCGGCAGGGCCCAGTTGGCTCATCACTGCTTTCACCGCGATTGTGTATTCCCTCCGCGGATTGTACAGTTTGAGAACCTGATCGACGTTCTTCTTTCTGTACATCCGGGATTTTCCGAGCTTGGATGCCACCCGGTAAATCCCTTCCCTCGTCGACCTGAACTTCAGTTTGCAGTTGTCCCAACCGAACATGTTGTTGTTGTACGCTACTTTGCCGCCGCCCGATTCGATGAAGGATAAGCTTGGCAGCAGCCGCCAGTCCAAGTCGTGTTGGTCTGCGGCTGTAATGAAATCAGCGGCATAGACTTGGGCTGGGCAATCCCGTTGCTGGAAGAACTGCTTGACTCGGGTCAGACGCGGGTCGGTTTTGCTGACGGCCATATCGGCTGGGCGAGGGTCCGGGTCAGCCGCCGTTTGACCGGCCAATAGACCCGCAATCACCACCAAGCCTCTCGATAGCGCCTTTGTCATCAAAAACAAACTCTCCTTCCGGTTCTGGTCACCAGTTCCGAACTACTTTCGTAATCAGTAAAGTTGAGCCGGTTCGCAACGCCGGCGTTTGTCCCTGGCTTCCGAGCCAGATCGTTGCTCCGGCGATTCCGCCGGGGGTCTACTCCGGCCGATTGGTCCGGAGCCTTCTGGACGACTCACGCGTGTCGAAGGCAACAGGCGGGGTCCTTCGAATCGAGGTAGGACGCCGCGCGTTGCAGCTTCATGGGCTATCGCGGAGTGGCGAGCCGATTCCGGCTCCCTTGCGTCCTGGACATGAGGACCATTATACCATAGGGAGCCTTCGCGTCCAGCATTCTATGTTGTTGATTTTATTGAGCTTGCAATTTTTCCCGCAGTGTGTCAGGCCACATTTGAGGGTACCGCAAGTCCTCTTTCGCCCCCTCTAAACCGGTATCGCGCACACCCTGGTTGTGATACCGTGGGAGTTTCTGGAAGTTCACTCAGTCGTGCTCGTCGGGAGGTTCAATGGAAGCCCTTGGAATGATCGAAACAAAAGGCTTGATCGGCGCGATCGAAGCCGCCGACGCGATGGTTAAGACCGCCAACGTGACACTCACCGGCAAGGAATATGTCGGTGCCGCTTACGTTTGCGTCACCGTTCGCGGCGATGTCGGCGCGGTCAAGGCTGCCACCGACGCAGGCGCCGCCGCCGCCCGCCGCGTGGGCGAACTCATCGCTGTGCACGTCATTCCGAATCCGCACGAGGAGACTGAGAAAATCCTGCCCGTCCCGAAGAAAAACGACAAGGTCGGATAGGCCGGCCGCCTCCTTATCTGGAGAACGCGCTGACCCGCGCGTTCCTGCATGGATGACTGGTTGCGTAGGGGGATGGCATGCTGCACGATGCGGACCTGGTCTCGGTCCAGGAGGTCCGGGAAAAAGTTGATAAGGCTTACGCCGCCTGGCAGACCTATAAGAACTTCACTCAGGAACAGATCGACGCTGTAGTGGAAGCCGTGGCCGCCCAGGGGCGTGCGCACGCCCGCCGGTTGGCTGAACTCGCTGTGCGCGAAACCGGCATGGGTAACGTCGAGGACAAGTATGCGAAAAACATGCTCTGTTCCGACACACTGCTGCGCGCCATCCGCGGTATGAAGACCGTCGGCGTGCTGCGCGAGATCCCCGAACAGAAGATCACCGAGGTCGGCGTGCCGCAAGGCGTTGTTGCCGCGATCTGTCCCACCACGAATCCAACCTCGACGGTCTTCTTCAAGACTCTCATCGCGCTGAAAGCCGGCAACGCAATCGTGCTCAGCCCTCACCCGCGAGCGAAGGAATGCACTTGTACCGCCGCGGCTCTGCTGGCGGAAGCCGCTATCGAGGCGGGCGCTCCACCCGATCTCATTCAGTGCGCCACCAACTCCACGCTGGAAGGTACACAGGCGCTGATGAAGCACGCCAAAACCGGGGTGATTCTCGCCACCGGCGGAGCGGGCATGGTGCGCGCGGCGTACTCTTCCGGCAAGCCCGCCTTCGGTGTCGGACCCGGCAATGTGCCCGTTCTCCTCGATACCTCCGCTAATCTGGCACAGGCCGTCGCCCGCGTCGTGAGTGGCAAGAGCTTCGACTTCGGCACCGTTTGTTCCAGTGAACAGACGGTGGTCGCCGAACGCGGGTTGCGCGACCGCATGCTGGCTGAGTTCAAGGCGCGCAAGGCGTATGTCCTGAATGAACAGGAACGCGCCGCCGTGGAACGCACCCTTTTCAGCAGCGGTACAACGGTCCGCGCCGATTGCGTGGGCAAGTCCCCTCAGACTATCGCTCAGCTAGCCGGCATCAGTGTGCCGGCGGATGCCTCGATCCTCGTGGCGGAAATTCAGGGCGTCGGCCGCGACCATCCGCTCTCGGCGGAGAAGCTGTCTCCGGTGCTCGCCCTTCTCTTCGTGGATTCCTTCGAAGCCGGGCTCGACGCCTGTGAAGCGATTCTGAAGTTTGGCGGGCTCGGCCACACCTGCGTGATTCATGCCGGCGATGAATCGAAGGTTCGCCGCTTCGGCCTGCGCATGCCCGCCTTCCGCGTGCTGGTGAATACCGCTTCGCCCCAGGGCTCGGTCGGGATCACTACCAATGTGCAGCCGTCGATGACGCTCGGCTGCGGCGCCATCGCCGGGAACATCACCAGCGACAACGTCGGCCCTCAGCACCTCATCAACATCAAGCGAATCGCCTGGGCGGTTCGCGATCCCGAGGCCAATCCGGAAAGTCCGGCCGATGTCGTCATCGACAAAGCAGCGTTGGTCGCGGCCGTCGAACGATATCTCGCCAAGAAGGGTGTGAACATCAGCGGCGCGACCCTCTCCGCCGCCGTTGCCGCCGCGCTACCGGCACAAGCACCTTCCGCGCCGAAGCCTGCTCTCCATGGCGCGGTGGCCGGCGCCGTCGACCGGTTTCTCGCCGCCAAACAATCTCAGGCCGCGGCCGCCTTGGAACCGCAGCCCGCTCCATCCTGCGGCTGCGGCACGAAACAGGCGGTGCCCGCTCCGGAACCTGTTTCGGCTCCGGCGCAGATCCCCGCGCCCAAAATCGAAATCGTCCCCTTCGTCTGTGAAGCGGACGTTCGCGAAGCCATCGCGAAGAAGAAGAAGATATTCATCGGCCCCAAGACGATCGTCACCCCATCGGCCAGAGACCTGGCCGGGCCCGATGAGATCCTGGTGAGGGCCGAGCGCTAACCGCGCTGGAGAACCCATCCGTGAGACCAAACCTCGATTCGTTGACTGAAGAGATCCAGCACTACCTCGAAACTGAACATTTTGTCGTCTACCGTTCCATGAGCCGTGCCACCGACGATGGCCGCTTCGTATATTGGGATACGGGCCGTCTGCCCGACTACCACCGGTTTCTGGAATGCGCGCTGCAATTGGGTGTTCGACTCGTCCACTTTCATACCCGTGAGTTCCGGTCTCACCACCGGGAGGAAGCGCTCGAACTGCTGGAAGACTCCGAGATGCCCCGCGACGACAAACGCGATCTGGAACGGCGCATCCGCGAGCTTTCCATCTACGAAGGCTTCATCTGCGCCATCGAACTCAGCTTTGATTTCGAGGGCCGCATCTACCTGTTCGAACTCCAGACGGAGTGGTACGAAGAATGGCACGACATCCTTGACCAGTTGGAGGATGCCGGACCCGACGGACCAGAGGAAGCCGGCGGCTACGGCGGCTTTTACTCCAACAATTGAGAATGATGCAGACTCAGGCGCGCTGGTCACTCGCCGAAACATCAGAGAAGGAAGTGGCGGCGCTGGCCGCCCGGTGCGGGCTGCAACTGCCCTCCGCCCGCGTCCTGTGGTCCCGCGGGTTCCGTTCGCAAGCCGATGTCGATCACTTTCTGCATCCCCGGCTCACTGATCTGACCGACCCATTTCTCATGGCCGGCATGCGCCAGGCCGTAGAGCGCATCCGTTGCGCCGTCGATCGCAAGGAGAAAATCCTCGTTTACGGCGACTACGACGTGGACGGCGTCTCCAGCGTGGTCATCCTCAGCAAGATGCTGGAGTTCATGGGGCATGCGCCGGTCTACCATGTGCCCGATCGTCTGAAGGACGGTTACGGCATGCAGGTGTCCGTCGTCGAACAGGCGGCAAGGGATGGCGTCAACCTCATTATCAGCGTCGATACCGGCATCCGGGCTCTGGAAGCCGTCAAGGCTGCAGTGTCCGCCGGCGTCGACGTCATCATCACCGATCACCACCTGCCCGAGGAAGAACTGCCGCCCGCCGTTGCCATCCTGAATCCCAACCGGCCGGGTTGCCTCTATCCCAACAAGAATCTCTGCGGCGCCGGCGTCACGCTGAAGCTCATTCAGGCCCTGATGGAGAGCCTGAACTGGCCGCCCGATCGCATTGTCCGCTACTCCGATTCCTTCCTGGTGATGGTCGCCATCGCGACGGTTGCCGATGTGGTCCCACTGACCGGCGAGAACCGGATCATCGTCAAACGCGGGCTGGACGGCCTCTCGAAGACCCGCAATCCGGGCCTACGCGCGCTGCTGGAAGCCAGCGGGGTAGAGCCGGGTTCCGCCATGACCGCCACCGATGTCGGCTTCCGGGTCTCGCCCCGCATCAATGCGGCGGGCCGTATGGATAACGCCCGCGAGGTGGTGGAAATGTTTCTCACCAGCGACGAGGAGCGGGCCCGCGCCATCGCCACACGGCTGGATGGGCTCAATCTCGAACGGCAGCGCACCGGTGAAGCCATCGTCAAGGCGATTCTCGAGGAATGCGGAGCCGAGGGGCCCGGGCCGGAACGCGCCGGTCTCGTCTTCTACTCGCCGGACTGGCATCGCGGCGTCGTCGGCATCGTCGCCAATCGTGTCGTGGAACTCTTTCACCGCCCGGCCATCGTACTAGGCCGCGACGAGAATACCGGCCTGGCGCAGGGCTCGGGCCGTTCCATTCCCGGATTTCATCTTTTGGATGCGTTGAATGGCATGGCCGAGGTCTTCATCCGCTTCGGCGGTCACCGGCAGGCAGTGGGTGTCACTCTGGAAGAAGCTCGCGTCGAGGAACTCAAGCAGCGTTTCAATGCTTACGCCCGCGAAACGCTCAGCGACGAGGATCTCGCGCCGGAGCGCCTGCTGGATGCCGAGGCGGCCATCGACGAATTGAACGACACGGCCGTCGACGAGATCCTGCACCTCGCGCCTTTCGGCCTGGGTAACCGGGCGCCACTCTTCCTGCTCCGCAATGTGGAGATTCGCCAGTTGCCGGAGGTCTTTGGCAAGGATCGGGATCACCTGCGCATCCGCATTTTCCAGGGCAATCGTTCCCTCTTTGCGAAGGCCTGGCGTTTCGCGGCCCGCATCGGCGAGCTCCAGCCAGGAGCCCGCGTCGACGTCGCACTCACGGTGGAGGCTGACTCGTTCAGCGCCAAGCGTGGCTATAGCCCCTGGAGCGCCACCATTCGCGACATTCGCCCCGCGGACTAGAAACGGCATCGGCATTGCACCGGCGTGACCAGGTCAGCGATAGTCTTCATACCGGCCTTCCCTGCCGGCCTCGCGAACTTCCGAAAGGAAACGCCACACGTCCGGACGCGATCCGTCGACGTCTAGGAAGCCGTAGTCGGACGCGAGTTCACCCGAACTGACCGACCGCTGGTTCCATCGTGCCCGCCGCGGATCAGCGGCCAACGCCGCCACCGCGCGGCCCACAAACCGCGGCGTCTCCGATAGCGCGAAATCCGCCGGAGCGCCCGGTCCGCTGCGTTCGCCTTCTGCCTTGAGTGAATCCCGCCAGTTCTCCTCGGAGACTCCAAAATGTTCCAGCATGATCTCGGAGCGCATCCAGCCCGGCGTGATCGCGACAGCCGTTGCCCCATGTGGCGCCAGTTCATGACCCTGAGAAAAAGCCAGCCGGTTGACAGCGGTTTTTGCCAGATCATAGTAAACGGAAATTCGATAGTTCGCGGCATTGTAGTCGTTCGTGCCATCCGTCACTTCCACCAGTAGTCCGCCCGGCCTTTCGATGATCAGCGGCAACAGGAAGTGCGAGGTGATGAGGTGTGTGTCCACGGCGAGGTGCAGGATTCGCAGACCCTTGGCCAGGTCGTGAGCCCAGACCGGCGTGTTCCACTCGTCAGGACCCCCCTTCAGCAGTTCGCCGCCCCAGATGTCATTCACCAGGACGTCGATGTGTCCGAAGTCCGCTCGGATCCTTCCCGCCAGACTCTCTACCTGCGCCGGATCCAGATGATCCACTGCCACTGCCACACCCGTGCCGCCCAGTTGCGTTACGAGCTCGGCGGTTTCTTCGATCGTTTCCGGGCGATTGTATTCTGACCGGCTGCCGCGTGTGCTTCGGCCTGTGCAAATGACAGTGGCGCCGGCTTCGCCCAATGCCGCGGCAATACCGCGCCCGGCGCCGCGCGTTGCTCCCGCGACCACCGCAATCCGCCCTCTCAATGCATCCGGATTCAACGACCAGTTCATGGTTTGCTTCCCCTGCTTCCACTACTAGCAGACGATCCTTGTGATTTCAGTCAATCTCACAAGGTCCGTGGGATGGTGAGGGGCGAAAGTCCGGTGCGGGCTCGGTTCGCACCTCCTGCGCTAAACTTGGGTTCAGATGTGGTGCCCCTCGTTCTCCACCGCGCCACCGCGCCGCGCTTTCCCCTGGGCCGCGCTGGCGCTTCTGCTCCTGCTCCCGATCACCGGGCCTCAACTCTCCGCGCAGAGACCACTCCCGGACCAGGATATCCTGCAGTACCTCAGCCAGAACATCGGCCTGGTATCGCAATGTAGCCTCGCTCCTCCAGCCGCCCGCCGATTCGACTCAGACTATCCTTGCGGGTGCCTTGCGCCAAAGCTCCATCGATACCGTCCGCCTGGCGTTTGAGTTCGCTCGTGCTCAGGCCGCCATCCCCGCGGCCGCGACAACGGAGAACCCGCAACCGGATGCTTCACGCAGCCGTACGCTGGCACAATCGGCTGCCGCGGCGGCGCAGAGAGTGGAACAGGCTCAGTCGGAACTCGACCGTCTCAACCTTCAATTACAGACGGCCTCCGGCGCGGTCCGCGCACGCCTGCAGGCCCAACGCGATGAGGTCACCAGCGAGGCCAATTTCGCCAAAGCGCGCCGCGATGCCCTGCGGACACTGATTGGATTCCTCAGCGCCCCGGATGAGGGCGGTCTCACGGCGAAGATCGCGGCGCTCGAACGCGCCGTGCCCGAGGCAGCGCCCGCTCAGAAGGCCGCGGTAGAGGTGCCGTCCTCCGTCCGCGTGGCCGCCGCGCCGGATTTCCATCCGGAATCCGCTGGCATTGTGGGCCTGACCGCGGAGGTCTTCTCTGTTTCCCAGCGCATGAATCAGCTCGACCGCCTGGCGCAGGAGACCGACGCTCTCCGGCAGGCGGCAGACAAATTGCGCGGACCTCTGCGCACCGCACTGCGCGACGTGATTCGCCGCGGCGACGCTTTGGCGCAACTGCCTGAGTCCTCCAACATCGAGGCTCTCAATGCACAGCGAAAGCAGATCGACGCGCTGCTCGCCCGCTTCAAGCAGCTCTCGGCTTCCTCCAGTCCGCTCAGCGAACAGTCCGCTCAGATCAATGCCAGCCGGGGCCGCATCCAGGAGTGGCGCCGCATTCTTGGCGAACGCTACAGTTCGGCGTTGCGCTACCTTCTGCTGCGCATCGGCATGCTGGGCGTGGCGTTGCTCGTGATCTTTGGCGTGTCCGAACTGGCTCGCCGGGCCACTGTCCGCTATGTGCAGGATCTGCGCCGCCGCAGGCAGTTTCTCGTCCTGCGCAGAATCGTCGTCGGTTGCGCGGTCGCGCTATTGGTCATCCTCAGCTTCGTCACGGAATTCGGATCGCTAGCGACGTTTGCCGGTTTCTCTGCCGCCGGCATTGCCGTGGCCATGCAGAGTGTCATCCTTTCCGTCGTCGCCTACTTCTTCCTCGTGGGGCGCTGGGGCGTGCGCGCCGGCGATCGCGTTACGGTCTCGGGCGTAACCGGGGAAGTCGCCGATGTGGGCCTATTCCGGCTCTATCTCCTGGAACTCGGCGGCTCCGGCCCAACCCTGCAACCCACGGGCCGCATCGTGGTCTTCCCGAACGCCGTGTTCTTTCAGCCTTCCGCGATGTTTAAACAATTGCCGGGCATCGATTACGTCTGGCGTGCCGTAATCTTGAAATTCCCCGGCCGCAGCGACTTCGCCAAGCTCGAGCGGCGGCTGCTGGATGCCGTCGAGACCATCTGGGCGGAATATCGCGATACCATCGACCGCCAGCACAGCAACTTTCAGGCTTCTCTCCTGGTGCACACGGAAGCCCCCCGGCCTGAGAGCCGCATCCGCTTCATCGAAGCGGGCCTGGAGATCACCATCCGATACCCCGTGGAGATCCGCCGCGTCGCCGAGATCGACGACCGCATCACCAGGGAAGTCATACGCCTGCTGGAATCGGAACCGGCCCTGTCCGGCGACGATGGCGTCAAGTTCAAGATCGAATCGATAGCAGGGTAGGGAATTCACTCCAGGTTCGGAGCCAGCAGCAGTTCGAAATCCATCGCTCCCGTCGCGACATTCTGTTTCCTCTTGCCCGTCTTGTCCGTCACCACAGCCTGCAGTACGTAGTCTCCCGTCAGCAGTGGCGGACCCAGTGTCAGCACGCCGGTCATCTGTCGATAGCCCGGTGAGCCTGCTTGCGCGGCAACCTCCTTCGGCGGGGTATGAAACACCAGCGTCCCATCGCGGTACAGTCGCAACTCGGTCTCGACCCTCTCGCTTGCATTGAGGATCCGGTAGGAGTACGCGACCTTTTGGCCATACCGGAAGCGCCGCAACGCCGGATGCCCGCCGGTCTGTTCCGTCAACGCATCATCGCCGCCGCCGCCCGCGCCTAACTTCTGCACTGCCTCATTCGTCGCATTCAACAGTACCACCCCGGAAACGGCCAGTCGGCCCTTCTGTAGAGCGGGGACCTCTATGAATTGGTTGGCCGAGCCGAGCCGCCCCGTATTCGCATCTCTCACTACGACTCTGTATTGGAAGGGCCCCAGCACCTTGAGCGGGTGCGTGGTGGTATACATCAGCCCCTCCTTCAACAAGCTCTCGTACACTGGTCCCCTGGCTCGCACCGTGTAGGTTCGGTCCAGCCGGTTCACCGACGGCCCGGCCTCACCCACGGCCACCGTGATCACATCCACGACGGCCTTTCTCCAGCCATCGGCTTCCTCGGTGAAATACAGGCCCTTCGCGTCGATATGGACCATCGAAAGAATGCTAGGGCCGCCCTCGGGTTCGTCGTCGAACCAGGACGTGAGCCGGACAGGTATTTCCGTCGCGTGAAAGGGAGATGCGAAAGCTGCGGCGATGCTGCCGCCTCGAGTCTTTGGAACGGAGCTCTCCGGAAGGTCCTGAGCGCCCAGGAACCCTGATCGAGTGCGAACTTGTGTCCCCGGACGAAGCGCCTTCACGTTGACGCGATGAAAGACTGGCGCGCCGCGTACCTGTTCGAAAGTACCCGGCTCGGGCTGGTAGCCGATCAGATAGTATCCTGACTGATCCTCAATTGACTGGCGGGCCAGCTTCGCCAGATCATTGTCGTCTTTCAGAAAAAGTCCACCGGTCTCCCTCGCCAGAAAATACAGTCCCGCTTGGGTGTCCAGCAGCGCAGCCTTCAGCCGCTGATTGCGATTGATCCGATCGACTACATCCTCACTTGCCACAATGGGCGCGCGACGCGATTCGGCTGAAAACCCCTCAGGCGAGGACAGTGGCCGCACGTCCACCGTGTAAATGACTACCCCTGACCGGTTGGCTGCATCGGCAAGATGGCGCAGATGTTCTGTGAGTTGGGGGCTTTCAAACCGGTCCATTGGAAGATTCTGCGAAAAGAGGATGACTGATTTGCGCCCGGGGAGCCCACGAAGACCCCCGACGATGTATTGCACAGCTCCCAGCGTACCGCTCGTGAAATGTCGACGTGCCCACTCCTTGTCGTGCTCGTCAACGATTGGCGTAAACCCTCCGGCAGAAATTGAGCCTCCACTGCGTGAGTTCAGGTTGCCGCGCAACCTTTCAATTGCGGCGTAGAGGATTCTCTTGTCGGAGGTGAACTGCTGGAATGCCGCGGCGCCGCGCCCTGTCGTGAGAACTGCCGCGAGGTCATTTGGCTGCATTTCCTCCTCGACGAATCTCCTCAGCGCACTCCGAACCCGCGCTGTGCTCTCGAACGACAGCCCAAGATCATCCACGACCAGCGCATATGTCCTCTGGATGTCCTGAGCCCCAAGTGTCGCGAGCGGCGGCAGGTTCCTCCCGGGAGACCCTGCCGTCGCCTTCTTTGCGGGCGGCACGATTGGGCTGCCCGCGACAAATGATACGTGTGTGATCTTCTGGCGCCTCCCATCCTGCCTGATCTCAAACTCCTCAGGCCGGAGATCGGTGACATGCCGGCCGCGGGAATCTGTGACCACCGCGTCCACCTGCACCAGGTCGACGTTCGATTCGGAGTAGCGGTGTACTGGGCGGTGGAGATTGTGACGCGAGCGGGAACGAGAGTACAACGGCGGCACAAAGTCGAGGAAGCATGATCAAAGTCCGCCAATAGTCTATCAGCGATTCACAATAAGATTCGAATGAGGCAATCATTAACCATTGCGATCAAATGGATCAGCCATTTTCACTCGCCTTCAACTCAAGCCGATTATTCCCGCTTCTATACGGAGGTCCATTCGAACTCCAGGGATCCTTCCTTGCATCAGCTTGATGCCGCCTCGGGCGGCTATCCCTTAATTGCCTGCCGCCAATCTAATCAGGATCCGCTCCTTTCTCCGCCCGTCCCTTACCCCTTCGAACTTCTCAACAAGATGGTTGCATTGCATCCACACCCCGCGCATAATCTCTTGTCGCCTGGAGGGCGACTCTGGGATGTATCAAAAAGAAGTTCGTCTGCTCTCGGTCTGTCTGATGGCTGCGGTCTGCCCCTTGCTCGCGCAGGAAAGCACCACCTACACCTCCGTGGCTCTCTTCAAAGTGAAGCCGGAAGCCACAGGCGCGTTCGTTGACAATATGAAGAAGTTCATCGCTCCTGTCGGGGCGAAGCTGCTGAAGGAAGGAACAATCCTGGGTTATGGTCTCGACATTGATGTCTTCCACCAGCCCGGCAGCACCAACGCCGACATCTGGATGGAGGTCCCCAGCTTTGCTGCCTTCGGCAAGGCGGAAGAGGCGATTCATGCCGCAATGAAAGCCTCGCCACAGCTCACTGCGTCCGTCTGGGCGGCGACCGACACAAATGCCCACCAGGACCTCATGGTCCGCCACGTCTTCAGCAACATGAAGAAAGCGCCGGCCGGGGTTCTTCCCTATACCAACTTCTACTCGCTCCGCCTGAAGCCGGGCAAGACGCAGGAGTTTAGCGAAGTCTTCGAGAAATACATGAAACCGGGCTACGACAAACTGGTCGCCGATGGGACCATCTTCGGCTACTCAGTGGATACGGAAATCATCCACACCGACATGTCCGCGTTTGTGTGGATCCTTGCGGTGATGCCCGATCTTGCCACCAAGGATAAAATGCTCGCCGCGACCCGCGAAACAAATCGCGCCCGCTCCGCGGAAGAGCGAAAGGCCATGTCGGAAGCCCTGGACGCCATCACTGTTCCAGGATCCCATCGCGACAGCATCTCCCAGGCCGTGCTCAGCGAAATGAAATAACCGCGCAGCTTGCGGGGTCCAGGGGGACTGTTCTGGACCCCGCAATCCCTGAGTCTCCCCGTCCTGGGTTCTCCAGTTACGGCCTCGGCCGTTCATGCAGAATCATCCAAGACGTGCCGAACCTGTCCCGCAGCATGGCAAATCGGAACGCGAAGAACGTCTCCTCCATAGGCATGAAAATCTGGCCGCCCTCGGACAACAGAGCGTAGATCCGCTCGGCTTCCTCGGTGCTGTCCACACTCAGCGAAAGGTAGACGCTCCGCATGGGCTGGAAGCGCTCAGGTGGCACATCCGAACCCATCAGTTCCGTCGCTCCGATCTCCATCCGCGCGTACATGATGGAATCCTTCCACTCCGGCGAAGCCTCCTTTGGACCCGGCTGTTGCTCTCGCGTCAGCATCATCGTGATGCGGCCGCCGAGGTGCGCTTCATAGAAGCGGAAAGCCTCCTGGCAGTTCCCGCCATAGTTCAGATAGGTGTGCAGCTTCATGCGTAGTGGAGCCTCCCGCACTCCATCATCGCCCGAACTTCGTTCCCTCGTTGTGCCCGAGGGGGCGTGCTATTCCGCTCCAGTTGTGAAACGATTTTGAACAGGCAGGCAGAGAAGTACCATGAAAGCCGCCGTCTACACCCAATACGGGCCTCCGCAGGTCATCCGCATTCAGGAAATCGACAAACCGGTCCCCACCCCGCACGAAGTCCTGGTCCGCATTCGCGCCGGCACTGTCTGCGCGGCGGATTGGAGACTCAGGAAAGCAGATCCGTTCCTCATCCGGTTCATGAACGGGCTCCTGCGCCCACGGAAAACCACCGTACTCGGCATGGAGTTCGCCGGCACCGTCGAATCGATAGGCACCGCCGTCACACGGTTTGCGCCCGGAGACGAAGTCTTTGGATCACCTGGTTTCCGCTTCGGCGCCCATGCGGAGTACATTGCCGTCCCCGAGGACGGCATGCTCGCCGCCAAACCAGCGAACATGACATTGGAAGAATCCGCCGCGGTACTTTTCGGTGGCTTCACCGCACTCCATTTCCTTCGAAAGGCGGAGATCCGACCCGGCCAGAAGGTCCTGATCTATGGAGCCTCGGGAAGTGTTGGAACCTTCGCCGTCCAATTGGCGGCCCACTTTGGCGCAGTGGTCACAGGCGTCTGCAGCACATCGAATCTCCAACTGGTTCGATCTCTCGGCGCGATGGACGTCATCGACTACACGCAACAGGATTTCTCAGCCGCCGGACCGGTCTACGACGTTGTCTTCGATGCAGTCGGCTATAGCGGATTCGCCCGCAGTTTGAAGGCGCTCAAACGCGGAGGGTGTTATGTCCGCGCGGGAGGCGACAGTCGACTGCTGGCGATGCTGGGCGGCGCGCTCCACGGAATGTGGACTACTTCCACCGGCGCCGCCAGGGTCATCACCGGAGTCGCTGCCGGCAGCCGGGAAGACCAACTACTGCTCAAGCAGTGGATCGAGGCGGGGAACTTGCGAACCGTCATCGACCGCGTCTATCCATTGGAGAAAATCGTCGATGCCCACCGCTACGTGGAGGCAGGGCACAAGAAAGGACACGTGCTGATTCTCATGAACCCGCCGTCCTAGGAGAGTGCGCCGGCCGCACAGGGAATGCGCCTTCGTCCTCGTACAGAGTCACGCAGCCCGTGCGGGCAACTACTCCTCCGGACGAATCGGGCCCAGGACAAAGATCGTGTTCCCGGAAGGATCCTGCAGTCCAAAGGTCCGGGCGCCCCATTCCTCATTTTTCGGAGCTCGCTCCACCGGCACCCGCGCACTCCATTCCTGGTAGTAGGAATCGGCATCCCCGACATGCAATGAGACACAGGCATTGCGCCCATGACCATCCATCGGGCAATCGAGCGTCAACTCGATGCCCCCGCGAATCAATCCGAGCAGCCCGGTATGGCCGTCCTCGGATGCTTCAAAGGTGACTTGAAATCCGAGGCCCTCAACATAGAACTGCTTCGCGATGGCCAGATCCGAAGTTGGCAGGATGGGAATCGCACGGTCCATATTCCGTCAGACTACCGCCGGTTTCAGTGGCCGAGCAACCGCGCCTCGCCTCAATCCGCGCCGGTTCATTCTCCGGAAACGTCCACCATGAGTGAAAATGGTACGCAATGAAGCGCGTCCTGGCACTCGCGGTGATCTCCCTGGCGGCCTGCGGTCAATCGGATTCTTTCGACGAATTCGCCAGGCTTTTCAGGAACGACCCCAACCAGCCCTGGGACGTGGAGCTCACTCCTGCCGGTGGCCGCGATGGTGTCAGGACTTTCAACATCTCCTTCAGAAGCCCCGTCGAGGGCCGTGTGCCCGGCGTGCTTGTTGCACCCGACCGTCCGGGCCGGTTCCCAATCATCCTGTTCGGCCATTGGATGATGGCCGGCTCCCCAATGCGCAATCACACGGAGTTTCTGCGGGAGGCCCTTGTCTACGCGCGCGCCGGCGCGGTCTGCCTGCTGCTCGACACTCCCCTGGTCCGCGCGGGAGTCACCGAGGATCCTGACTTCACGCACGGCCAGGAGCCAAAGGCCACTCTCCAGATGGCTCGCGAATGGCGCCGCGCCCTCGACATCCTGCTCGCCCGCCAGGACGTGGACGCCGCGCACGTCGCGTACGTCGGGCATAGCTTCAGCGCCGGCGTGGGAGCCAAACTGGCCGGTGTCGAAAAGCGCATCCAGTCGTTCGTCCTGATGGCCAATACCTATTCCTTACGCGAGTTCGTCTTCGACGAGCAGAACGCCGAATTGAAGTCATGGCGCGCCAAGGTCGGCGATGCGGCAATCCGAAGCTACCTGCATCAGTTCCCCTGGGACGACTCCCTTCCGTTCGCTCGTCATGCCGCTCCTTCCGCCGTCTTCCTTCAGAACGGGCGCGGCGACAAGGACCTTCCGGAGAGCACCGTCCGAAAAAGCCTTGCCGGCTTCAACGGACCCCGGCGACTCGAGTTCTATGATGCAGGACATGCTTTGAACTCAACCGCCAGACTCGACCGCGCCAAGTGGCTCCAGCAGCGGCTGGCACTCAAGGCACTCGATCTCCACGCACTCGCTTCAATCCCGCAACTGCGCTAACGCCCGCTGCGCTCCTAAATCGACGATCCTGGAATCATGCATCGCCGCTCTTTCCTCAAAAGCGCATCTCTTGCCGCCTTCACCGCCACCGCCACGACGGCTCAGGCGCCGCCGCGCGATCTCCGCATCGCCTACGGCGGCATCGGCATCGAATGCAGCACCTATAGCCGGCTCCTGACCCGCATCGACGAGTTCACCATCCTCCGCGGCGAGGAACTCGCGGCCAGCGCCCGGTTCAAGTTTCTGAAGCGCTACCCCGTCACCTTTCAGCCCACATTGGTCGCCTCCGCGGTTCCTGGCGGCCCCGTGGAACGGAAAACTTACGACACCATCAAGGCCGAGTTCCTGAAGCGCCTCGAAGCGCTGCTGCCCTTGCACGGTCTCTACCTCCCCATGCACGGCGCCATGTTCGTCGAAGGCATGCAGGACGCCGAATCCGACTGGTACCAGGCCGCCCGCAAAGTCGTCGGACCGGACTGCCTCATCTCCGCCAGCTACGACCTCCACGGAAACATCAGCCAGACCATCATCGACACCATCGACATGATGTCGGCATTCCGCACCGCCCCCCACATCGACCGCGAAGAGACCATGCTTCGCGCCACCGACATGCTCATGCACTGCCTCCGCGAGAAGATCCGTCCAACTCTGATGTGGGCCCCGGTCCCTGTTCTCATGCCCGGCGAACGCAGCAGCACGGAATGGGAGCCCGGCAAGCGCCTCTGGGCCCAATTGCCTGCGCTCAATCGCGAGACCGGCGTTCTCGATGTAAGCATGCTGGTCGGCTATGTTTGGGCCGACGAGCCGCGCTCCACCGCCGCGGTCGTCGTGACGGGCACGAATCCCAACAGTCTGCGCAAGGTCGCGACCAACCTCGCCCAGCAGTATTGGGACGCGCGCAAGCAGTTCCAGTTCGGCACGGAAACCTGCACCGTCGACGAATGCGTCCAGCGCGCCATGGCTGCCAAGACCCAGCCCGCCATCCTGGCCGACTCCGGCGACAATCCAACCGGCGGCGGCAACGGCGACCAGGCCACGGTACTCGAATCACTGCTTCGCCATAAAGCTCAGCATGTTGTCTTCGCAGGTATCACGGACAAGCCCGCGACCGAGGCCTGTTATAAGGCCGGTGTGGGCGCGCGCATTCCGCTCTCCATCGGCGCCACCCTTGACCCCAAGGCCAGCAAGCCGGTTAAGGCAGAGGCCGTCGTCAAACACCTGCTTGCCGATGCGAAGCCGGCCCGCCGCGAAGCCGTCGTCGAGATCCAGGGCATCACGCTCGTGCTCTCGGCCTACCGCCGCCCCTATCACGACATCAAGGACTTCACCCGCTTCGGCCTGGAACCGAAGTCGTTCAAGATCATCGTCGTGAAATCCGGTTACCTGTCCCCGGAACTCGCGCCCATCGCCAATCCCAGTCTCATGGCCCTCTCCGATGGCGCCATCAACCAGGACATCGTCCACTTGCCCGCGAATCGTTACCGCCGTCCGACTTACCCCTTCGTCGACAACCTGTCGTTCTCGCCGAAGGTCTATGGCTCCGCCCGGAATAAGTCCTGACCGCGTTTTCCATCGAACCAGGTGCGGCAGTCGAGGATCCGCAGGAACTACTTCCCGTGTTCCTGCCCCCTTGCTGCCGCGTCTACGCCAATGCGTCCGCCCGCTACCTCACCATCGGATTCTTTGCCAGGCTCAGCATGTTTGCAAAGATCCGGTAAGCGCCGGGAACTCCTTCCGGCAGTTGCCGATAAAACGCGTACGCGTTGTAGATGTACATGCCCTTGCCGTACTTCGCATAGAGCAGTCCGCCCATCTGCGGTGGCTGATCGGCATCGTGGGTCTCCAGCAGCGCCTCATACTTCGCATCCCACGACTTCATCCACTTCGAACCCCGCTCTTCCACCCAGCCTTCGAAATCCTTCTCCGTGATCTTGTTCGGCCAGGCGAACAACGCATGATCCGGCTTGAGAATCGACACCTTCGACGCCTCGTCCGTTACCTCCTCCGGGTTCCGCCCCATCTCATACGGATACGGGCCGAAGTTGTGATCGAACTCCGGCGTGTTGTATTGCACGATCACCACGCCGCCCTGCTTCACATACTCCAGCAGCCGGTTGTTCGACACCAGCAGTTCCGGACGCGCCGCATAGGCACGGACGCCCAGCACGATCACATCAAACCGGCTCAGGTCGCCCGAGGTCACATCCGCTCCGGATAGCGAGGTCACCTTCACGCCCAGGTGCTCCAGCGAAGCTGGGACTTCGTCTCCGCTGCCCATCACATAGGCGACCTTCAACTCAGCCGCGGTCTTCACATCCACCCCGCTGGTCGTATAAGTCGCGGGCCGGTACAGGAAGTAGGGCCGCAAGCCGGCGTAGCCGGTCAGTTGGTAACCCTCCCGATACTGCCTACCCTCGTACTCCGCTGTCGCCGTGACCTGATACGCCTTATTGCTCGTTCCGCCTGCGGTCACAGTGAATATCGATGACTGATCCTGCCCCTCGGAGGCCGTCTGAAACTCACCCACAGTCGGTTCCGATCTCCACCCGGCCGGCAATTCCAGCCGCACCCCGCCTTTCGCCGGACCCTTCACGTTGCTGTGCACCGTCACCTTGACGGGGAAGGTCTTTGCCTCCATGGGCACGACGCCGGCTTTCGGTTCGATCGTCACTCCGATCGCCGGGCCTACGGCCAGCGGTTCGAACACTGTGCCTAAGCCGTTCTCGCGCTTCACAGTCTGCACCAACTGCCCGATCCGGATGGGGACATCGGCATAGCGCACCTCCGCCCACGCAGCAAGGGGATAAGGAGCCAGCGGGCGGTTCGTCCAGCGTGGGTCATCGATGTTGTAGAACGGCTGTTCCAGATCCGGGCGCGAGAAATAGGTGCGTGTATAGGCCGCATCCGCCGGAACCTTCACCGTAAACTTCGCATCCAGCGGCCGGTTCCCGGTCAGCGCACCCGGTTGCCCCCCTGGCGCCTTCACAATGGCCCAGTTCTGTTTCTGTCCATTCGGCTCGACGCTCACGCGCTCAATCGTTACCGGCGCTTCCGTCGGATTCACCACCCACACGTTCACTCCGAACGTCTGCCCCGGAATCGCCACGCGCATCGTATCCGGATCCCCCATGAACATCGCGTACATTGGATCCGGCTCCTTCTCCGGAGCCACCGTCCCATACACTGACAACCCCAGGGCCTGCGCCAGTGCATTGTTGAACTGCACCTGCTTGATCCGGAGTTCATGCAGCACGTTGTATTTCGAATCCGCGTCCAGCCCACTCTTCTCTACCGCCGCGATCAGCGCCATCGTGGCTTTCATCCCCGCGGCCAGCGACGGAGCGGTCAACTCCGGCTTCACCGGTGAAAACTTCGCAATCGCGGCTTCCACTTCGGCATTCACCTTCTCCAGCCCAGTCCTCAGAAAGGCAGCGTCTCCACCTCTTGCCAGGGACGCGATACCCGGCAGGGTCGCATCGATCCCATCGAAGAAGCCCGGCTCCGTCTCCTTGGCGTCGATCGTCGAGCCAAACCGGTGATAGGCACTGCTCACTTCGCCGGCCTTTGGCATCGTGCCTCCGCCGTTCTGGGACTTTTGCAGGCCCAGTCCCTCCCGGGCCACCTGCACGTAGGAATAGCCCAAGACCGGATCGTAAGTCCCTTCCGGAACTCTGACGTTCACCGCCAGTTCGCTGGAGTCCCGCCGCCGGACGGCACCCGGGCGTAGTCCTTCACTGGGGCCCAGGGTTTCAATCCCATCTGGATCTGCTCCGGGAAGACATTTGGATCGCCCGCCGCCCGGAACACCTCCTGCGCCATGGCTCCCGCCGTCTGATGGTTCCCATGCCCGTCGCTCGGCCCGCCCACGAATACCGATGTGATGACCAGCGGGCGCACTTCCCTCACCACCTTCACGACATCGAAAAGCACCCGGTCGTGCGTCCACTTGCCGATGCTCTCCGCTTTGGTCTTCGAGAAGCCGTAGTCCACCACTCGCTGTCCCAATACTGGTCGACACCGTAGTAACGGCCCGCCTGCAGCAGTTCCATCGTGCGCACCAGCCCCAGCCCATCGAAGAAGTCCGGGGCGACATCACGTTGGCTCCGCCCTCGCCGCGATTCAGTGTCAGCAGCGACACCCGGGCGCCCTGGCCTCTCGACTCGTAGGCCAGCATTCCGCCGTCCTCATCATCCGGATGGGCCGTGATCATCAGCAGGCTCGCCAGGTGCTGTTCGGATTATTGTGTTTCCCTATTAACCTT
>JASGIE010000191.1:0-15754 GCA_049841055.1 Paludibaculum sp.
GCCGGGGGCTGGACTTCGTTCCTCCAGTTGTTGCGGCATGACCTGGAGAACACCCGCGCGTTGCCGGCCCAGACCGTGAACCGGATGGCCATGATTAAGCGCCCCGCCACGGAACTGATGGCGGAACTGACCGCGGGCATCTCTTATGGGGCCACCGGCGAGGGGCAGTACAAGGCCAAACTGCCGGGCGGTACGGTCATCTCCGGCGCCATCCTCTATCAGAGGGATCCGGGTTACCTGATTCTGGGCTTGGACTCGATCCACGGCGGAGCGGTGGGGTTGTTCGCCGAAAAATGGGGCGACACCACCGCGTTAACCACCACCTGGTACCTGAAGGGCGACACGGCGGCACAGGCCGAGGCGCTGCTGCAGGGCTGGGATGAGTTGACCGCGCGGCTGTCCAAAGCAAGCGAATAGCGGGGGCCGTCCGGTAGGCCCCTTGTCAATTCGCCGTATCCGCGCGATCATTTCTCCCATGCGATTCACGAGTCTGGTGGGAGTTCTCCTGGCTGTCTGCCCGCTGTTCGCTCAGCAGCAGGACTTCAGCAAAGTGCAGATGAAGGTCACCAAGGTGGCCGGCAGTGTCTACATGCTGGAAGGCTCGGGTGGGAACATCGGGGTCTCGGCCGGCGAGGACGGCATCGTCATCGTGGACGATCAGTTTGCTCCGCTGGCGGGCAAAATCCGAGAGGCGCTCAAGGGGATCGTCGACAAGCCGGTTCGGTTCGTCATCAACACGCACTATCACGGCGACCACACCGGCAGCAATCTGGAGTTCGGCGGGACGTCGACCATCATCGCGCAGGACAACGTCCGAAAACGTCTGATGGGGCAGGGAACCGTACCGCCCGGCAAGCCCGCGAATCCGGTCCAGCCCAAGGGCGCCCTGCCTGTGGTCACGTTTGAACACGACGTGACAGTTCACATGAACGGCGAGGATATCCGGGCGCTGCATTTCCCCTCCGGTCACACCGATGGTGACTCGATCATCTTCTTCCCGAAGTCGAACGTCGTTCATATGGGCGACGACTTCGTGCGCTACGGCTTCCCGTACATCGATGTCGATAGCGGCGGCAGCATCGACGGCATGATCTCGGCGATGGACAAAGCGATCGGCATGCTGCCGGCCGATGTGAAGGTGATTCCAGGCCACGGGGCCATCGCCTCCATCGACGATGTGCGCGAGTTCGTGAAGATGCTGAAGGAGACGCGCGACGTCGTGAAGCAGGGTATGGATAGCGGGAAGACCGCCGCCGAGTTGAAGCAGGCCAAGGCGCTGGCCGCCTGGCAGAAGTGGTCCGGTTCATTCATCACGACCGACGGCTGGATCGACACGGTCTACAACAGCCTCAGCGGGCAGAAGAACGTCGGCTTCACGAAGCACAACTAAGCGGAGCCGGGTGCCCTTCTACAATGGAGGCACGGTGCTGCTGCAACGTGTCGCAAGGACCATCGAAAAGTACAGGATGCTGCGGCACGGCGACCTGATCGGGGTAGCCGTGTCGGGTGGAGCGGACTCGGTGTGCCTGGCCGGGGTTTTACGCGCGCTCGCCGGTCCGCTCGGGATCCGGCTTCATATTCTGCATCTCAATCATGGATTGAGAGGTGCTGAATCGGACGGTGACGCCGAATTCGTCGCCGCCCTGGCGGAAGAGTGGGGCTTGCCCAGCACGATTGAGAAGGCCGAGCTGGATCCAACCCGCGGCAATCTGGAACAGGAAGCCCGGCGGGCCCGGCAGCGATTCTTCGCCGAGACGGCCCGGGCGGCCGGTCTGGCGCGGGTGGCGACGGGACACACGCTCTCTGATCAGGCCGAAACAGTGCTCTTTCGATTGGTTCGCGGGAGCGGCCCGTCGGGGTTGGCCGGGATCCTGCCGGTCACGGCGGAAGGGCTGATCCGTCCTCTTATAGAGGTGGAGCGGGCCGAGGTCCGGCAGTGGCTGGGCGGCCAGGGGCTCTGGTGGAGAGAAGATTCATCGAATCTGGACCCTCGTTTCCGGCGAAACGTGCTGCGGGCAAGGATCCTGCCGGATCTGGAAGAGCACGTCCGGAATGGATCCAGCCGCGCGCTGGCACGGTTGGCCTCGATTGCCAAGTCAGAAGAGGATTACTGGCAGGTGGTCGTCCACGAGGCCTGGGGGCGTTGTGTCGTTCAGGAAAGCCCATGCATTCTCAATACGATGGAGCTGGCCAAGCTGCATCCGGCGGTAGCCCGGCGAGTGCTTCGGGCGGGCCTGGAACGCGCCGCTGGCTCGTTGCGTCGAATTACACAGGGGCACATCGAAAACCTGTTCGAGCTGGCCTCGCAGGTTCGCGGGGAGGGACAGCTGGTCCTGCCGGGGATCCGGGCCCGGCGCTCGTTTGAGTGGTTGCGGCTGACCGGGGCGGAGCCGGAGGAAGCCTCGGATTGGTCGGTGGAGCTGCCCGGGCCGGGTTGCGCGCAGGCTGGTCCGGTGGAGTTGGAAGTGGTTGAGGAAGCAAGTATTTGTCCCGACCCGGCGCACGGCTCGGATTGCCTATATAATGTAGGCAGAGATTGGTTGGATTTCGATCGTCTGTCTTTTCCTCTGATCGTTAGGAACATGCACGCTGGTGATACGTATCAACCAGTAGGGCGAGACAGGCCGGTGAAGCTGAAGCACCTGATGCAGTCGGAGCGGGTGCCCTCATGGAACCGGCGGAATTGGCCGATGATCGTATCGAAGGGCCGCATCGTTTGGGCTCGGAGGTTTGGAGCAGCCGCCTGGGCGGCAGCAGGTCCAGGCAGTCAACGTGTCCTGCGAGTGGGCGAAGTTGAGGGATTTCGCGGGAAAGTGGGCTCCAAAGTAGAAGTTACGGACGGCCAGTGAATCAAAGTGGCCGTGAAATGCGTCTGAAGTAATAGCGTTACAATCGGTTGAACCGGTTCCAAGCGCGTTGGAGAGGGAATGAACTCGAACGTCAAAACAGCAATCTTCTGGGTCGTGTTGGTCTGCGTGGCCATCCTGCTTTGGACAGTGGTCAAACAGAACACCGCCCGGACCGTGCAGGACTTGTCCTTCACTGATTTTCTCAAACAGGTGGAGGCCGGCCGCGTAAAGGAAGTGGAGATCGCAGGCACGGAAGTCCGCGGGCAGATGGACGACAAGACCCCTCTACACACAGTCGTGCCGCTGGGCTACGACAAGGTGTATGACCTGCTGCGCGAAAAGAACGTGGTGGTGCGGATCAAGGAGAGCAGCTCCGGCACCTGGATCACGGTAGTGATCAATGCGATTCCGTTCGTCCTTCTGCTGGCCTTCTGGGTCTTCATGATGCGGCAGATGCAGAGCGGCGGGAACAAGGCGCTGAGCTTCGGCAAGAGCCGCGCCCGCATGCACAGTTCGCAGCAGAAGAAAGTGACATTCAAAGACGTCGCCGGCGTGGAAGAGGCCAAGGAAGAGCTGCAGGAGATCATCGAATTCCTGCGCGAACCTCAGAAGTTCCAGAAGCTCGGTGGACGCATCCCGAAGGGGGTGCTGTTGATCGGACCTCCCGGCACGGGCAAAACCCTGCTGGCCCGCGCGATCGCGGGTGAGGGGAACGTGCCGTTCTTCTCAATCTCCGGTTCCGATTTCGTGGAGATGTTTGTCGGCGTCGGCGCGAGCCGCGTCCGCGATCTCTTCGAGCAAGGCAAGAAGAACGCGCCCTGCATCATCTTTATCGACGAAATCGATGCTGTCGGCCGGCACCGCGGCGCGGGCCTGGGCGGCGGGCACGATGAACGCGAGCAGACGTTGAACCAGTTGCTGGTGGAGATGGATGGTTTCGAGTCGAATGAGGGTGTGATTCTCGTCGCCGCCACCAACCGTCCCGACGTGCTGGATCCCGCCCTGCTCCGTCCGGGCCGCTTCGACCGCCGCGTGGTGGTGAGCCTGCCCGACGTGAAGGGCCGCGAGATGATCCTCAAGGTCCACACGAAGAAGACTCCGCTGTCCGACGACGTGGATCTCTCGGTCATCGGCCGCGGCACCCCGGGCTTTGCCGGTGCTGACCTGGCCAACCTGGTGAACGAAGCCGCGCTGCTGGCGGCCCGCCAGAACCGTAAGGTCGTCACCATGGCCGATTTCGAACTGGCCAAGGACAAGGTCATGATGGGCGCCGAGCGGCGCAGCATGATCCTCTCGGAAGAAGACAAGAAGGTCACGGCCTATCATGAGGCGGGCCATGCGCTGGTCGCCGCCCTGATCAAGGACGCTGATCCGCTGCACAAGGTATCGATCATCCCGCGCGGCCGCGCGCTGGGCATCACGATGCAGCTGCCGACGGGCGACGTGCTGAACCGCACCAAGGCTCAAATGGAGTCGCGGCTGACGGTCTGCATGGCCGGCCGGCTGGGTGAGTGGCGCTACACGCATCAGCTCTCCACCGGCGCTCGCAACGACATCGAGCAGGCCACGGAACTGGCCCGCGCGATGGTCTGCGACTACGGCATGAGCCGTCTGGGTCCGATTAGCTTCGGCAAGAAGGACGAGCAGATCTTCCTGGGCCGCGAAATCGCGCAGCACCGGGACTTCAGCGAAGCCACGGCGATCAAGATCGACGAGGCCGTCCAGGAGATGGTCGAGGATGCCGACAAGCGGGCTCAGTCGCTCATCGAAGAGTACAACTGGGCGCTGGAGCAGATCGTGATCGCGCTGCTGGAGCGCGAGTCGATCGACGGCGAGGAAGTGAAGGCGATTCTGGCCGGCAAGCCGGGCAAGTCGCTGGCCACGGGCGAGTCGCAGGATGAGGGCCACATGGAGGTACTGCGGCCTGAAGTCCGGCGTGTGAATCCGCCTCTCATCGACGGACCGCAAACGGCGTGATCCCGCCTTACCGCGTATACCTGTTTGACGTCGACGGCACCCTGCTCGACTCCGCGGCCGATATCTGCGCCGCGGTGCGCGAGGCCCTGGGTGCCGAAGGCGTCACGGATCTGGACGAAGCGTACCTCCGCAGCTTCGTCGGGTTCCACCTCTTTGACCTGTTCGAGGAAGTTCTGCCCAACAACACGCGCGAGCAGAACGAAGCGCTGCTGGCGCGCTACCGCAAGATCTACCTGGAACGGAAGCATCGCACGACCCGCGTCTACGACGGCGTGCTGGAGATGCTCACCTCGCTGGGCGGGTTGAAGTCGACGGCCACCACCAAGAGCAGCGAGACGGCCCGCGCCGTTCTGACGCAGTTCGGACTGGTCTCTCATTTCAACCACGTGCAGGGTACGGACGGCTTCCCGTCAAAGCCCGAGCCGAATGTGATCCTCAAGTCGCTGGACCTGTTCGGCGTGAAGCCGGAAGAGTGCCTGCTGATCGGCGATGCCGCTCCGGATATGGAAGCCGGACGCCGCGCCGGAGTGAAGACTTGCGGTGTTTCGTGGGGCTACGGCGACCACGAGGCAATGCGTTCGCACGCCCCGGATTACTGGGTCTCTCATCCAAAAGAGTTGGTGTCATAATCGTTCTCAGCGAACGATTATGACCCTCTCCCGCCGTCATCTCCTCTCCTCAGTTCTGGCCGCTCCGCTGGCCGGTCTAGCCGCCCCCGCCCCTGGCCGATTCAAGGTCTCGCTGGCCGAATGGTCGATCCACAAGGCCATCCAACAGGGCAAGCTCACCAACCTCGATTTCCCCCGTATCGCCAAGGAAAACAACTGCGAAGGCCTGGAGTTCGTGAACACCCTCTGGGGTTCACCGACCGCGGGCTACATCGCCCGGCTCAAGCGCCGCATGTCCGATACGGGCACAAAGCCGGTGCTGATTATGGTGGACGACGAAGGCATGATGGGCCACTCCGACAAGGCCCAGCGCATGAAGGCCGTGAAGAACCATCACAAGTGGGTGGACGCCGCGGCCGAGGTGGGATGCCACTCCATCCGCACCAACATGTACCCGGAAAAGCAACCCACCACCCCGTCGGAGATCGAAGCCTTTCTGGGCTACTGCGCGGAGAGCTTCACGGCCCTGTGCGGCTACGCCAAGACCGCGAACATCAACATCATCATCGAGAATCACGGCGGCATCTCCTCGAACCCGGATGTCGTCCTCTCGCTGATGAAGAAGGTGTCGCTGCCCAACTTCGGCACCCTGCCGGACTTCGGCAACTTCCCGAAGGAGATCGACCGCTACGACGCGGTAACCAAGCTGATGACCTACGCCAAGGGCGCCAGCTTCAAGTGTCACTTCGACGGAGCCAACGGCACGGAAGAGCTGTACGACATTCCGAAGATGCTGAAGATTGTCGAAGCGTCAAAGTACTCCGGCTACATCGGCATCGAGTTTGAAGGCAGCAAGCTCGACGAGCTGGAAGGCATCAAGCTGGGCCGCAAGGCGCTGTTGGATTACGGCGTTTAACTGTCGCGATCGGATTGCCCGCGGCGAGGCCGGCACGCCGCGGGCACCATTTCCGTATGCCGGCGTCCCTTCCTCCGGTTGGTTCGCGCACGTCTATGAAACCCTCGATAGCTGCTCTTTCGCTTCTGCTGCTCCCATTCGTCACGGCCTCCGCGCAGGCGCAAGCCGTCATCAGCCAGGTGTATGGCGGTGGCGGCAATAGTGGTGCTCCGCTCAATAGTGACTACGTGGAGCTGTTCAATCCAGGCACGTCGCCGGTGCCCCTGGAAGGACTTTCGCTGCAGTACACCAGCGCGACCGGCACGGGGAACTTCGGAGCCACCAGCAGCCAGATCACCCTGCTCTCCGGGACATTGAATGCGGGCCAGTATTTCCTCGTGAAGATGAGCGGCGGCACCACGGGCGCGGACCTGCCGGCGGCTGATTTGTCGGGCACGATCAATCTCTCCGCGACCGGCGGCAAGGTGGCGCTCGTCTCGGGCACAACTCCGCTCGATTGCAATGGCGGCAGCGCTCCGTGCAGTGCGGCTTCCGTGACGCGGATCCTCGATCTCGTCGGCTTCGGCACGGCGAACTACTACGAAGGCGCCGGAGCCGCGGCGGCGGCGAGCAATACCACCGCGCTGTTCCGGGCGGGCGCGGGTTGTGTGGATACCAATAACAATGCCGCCGACTTCAGCGCCGGCGCTCCAGCGCCGCGGAATACGGCGACGGCTACCCAACTCTGCGGGGTCAGCACGCCGGTGAGGATCCTGACGGACGCGGTGCTGCCCGAGGCCACTGTGGGTTCCGCTTACAGCCAGCAACTGGCGGCGGCGGGCGGATCCGGCACTTACAGCTGGAGCGTGCTCAGTGGTCTCCCTCCGGCCGGCTTGAGCCTGGCGACCGGCGGCTTGCTCTCCGGCACGCCCACGGCCACGGCCACGTTGACCATCAACGTCCGCGCCACGGATGCGGCCGACCCCGCCAACTCCGCCGACCGCACATTCACTCTCGTCATCAACTCGAACATTTCCACCTGCAGTCTGACCCATGAGATCTGGCAGATTCAGGGGACCACCGCCACCTCGCCGGTGACCGGGCTGACCGTGACCACGCGCGGCATTGTTACGGGCCTGCGCTCCAATGGCTTCTTCGTGCAGGCGCCGGCTCCTGGCGATAACAACCCCGCCACCTCCGACGGTGTCTTCGTGTTCACGTCCAGCGCGCCGCCCGGAGCGGCAAAACTCGGGAACGACGTGTGCGTGAGCGGGCAGGTGCAGGAGTACATTCCGTCCAGTGACCCGGCCAGTCCCTCGATGACCGAGATCGCGGGCTCGCCCAAGGTCACGCTGATGGGTGTCGGAACGCTTCCGCCCGCTGTGGCGATCACAGCCGGCGACACGCTGGTGAACAGCCTCGACAATCTGGAGAAGTACGAAGGCATGCGCGTGCGGGTTGACTCGCTCACCGCTGCCTCGCCCACCCAGGGCAGTGTCAACGAAGCTGCCGCGACTTCCACGTCGACGGGCGTCTTCTATGGCGTGGTGACAGGCGTGCCTAGTCCCTTCCGGGAAGCCGGGGTGCAGGTGCCCGATCCTCTGCCGGCGGGCTCGCCTTGCTGCGTAGCGCGGTTCGATGGCAACCCGGAGCGAATCCGCATCGATAGTGGAGCCCAGCCCGGCGCCTCGCTGCTGGAGGTGGCTTCAGGCGCTACGATCACCGGCCTGGTGGGCGTGTTGGACTACGCGTTTCGCACATACACGCTGCTGCCCGAGGCCGGTGCGAGCCCTGCCGTATCGGGCGTGACCGCCGCCGTGCCGGTCCCCGATCCGGCGGCCGATGAATTCACCGTGGGCGGTCTCAACGTGGAGCGCTTCTTCGACACCGTGAACGATCCGTCGGTGAGCGATGTCGCATTGACGCAGGCAGCGTTCAACAACCGCCTCAACAAGCTGTCGTTGCTCGTGCGCAATGTCATGAAGTCGCCCGATGTGTTGGGCGTGGCCGAGATGGAGAACCTCTCCACGCTGCAGAGCGTAGCGGCCAAGCTGAACGCCGATGCGGTGGCGCAAGGCCAGGGGAATCCCAGCTATCAGGCATACCTGGTGGAGGGCAACGATGTGGGCGGCATCGACGTGGGCTTCCTGGTGAAGTCGGCGAAGGTGGCGGTGGTGGACGTCGTGCAATACGGCAAGGACACGACTTACCAGGATCCCGGCAGCAGCACGCCCGCCCTTCTCAACGACCGTCCACCGCTGGTGCTGCGTGTTCGCGTGACGAAGGCTGGTTCGTCGACGGCGCTGCCCGTGACGATCATTGCCAACCATCTGCGCTCGCTGACGGGGGTGGATGATCCGGCCGATGGCGGCCGTATTCGCGCGAAGCGGCGAGCGCAGGCCGAGTACCTGGCCGGTCTGGTGCAGTCGCGGCAACAGGCGAATCCCGGTGAGCTGGTTTTGCTGCTGGGCGACTTCAATGCCTTCAGCGCCAGTGACGGCTACGTGGATGTCATCGGGACCATCAAGGGTACGCCCTCGCCCACGTCTCAGGTGGTGCTGGCCAGTCCGGATCTGCTGAACCCGGATCTGTCCGAATTGGAAGACACGCTGCCCGCCGAGGGCCGTTACAGTTACAGCTTCGACGGCAATGCCCAGTCGCTGGACCACATGCTGGCCAACGGCCACCTGATGCAGCGACTGACGCGCTTTGCGGTGGCCCATGTAGACGCCGATTTCCCGGAGAGCTACCGCAACGACGCGAACCGCCCGGAACGACTCTCGGATCACGATGGCGAAGTTGCTTATCTGCGGCTGCCGGATACGGTGGATGTCACGGCGCAATGCAGCCTCACGGCGACCAGGCTGAATTTCGGCACAGTGGATCGGGTCGCCAGTGGAATTGTGCGGATCGTGAACAACTCGACCACGGCGATTGCGGGGCCGGTGTACCTGCAGCTCACCAACCTGCCGCCCGGCGTGACGCTACTGAATGCGGACGGACAGATTGCCGGCAGTCCGTATCTGGTGGTTGCCCGCAGCGCGCTGGCGGGCGGCGCGGCGCTGAACGTCAGGGTCCGGTTCGGCAACGCGGGTCCTTATGCCATCAGCTACACGCCGCGGGTGGTGACCGGATCCTGGTAATCGCTGCGCGTGGCGTCTACTTCACACGGGTGAGCAGTTCCGACAGGTAGGTCCGGCCGTCGCCCTGCTTCTGGGAGAGCAGCCGGAGTGTGTTGCGAGCATCATCCAGGGCACGGTGGGCCGCCTCGGCCACGATGTTGTGGTGCCGCAGCAGGTCCTGCAGGCCCTTTGTCCGGAAGCCCTTGTTGCGCCAGGCTACGCCGTCCATGGAACACATCCAGGGCAGGCGGCCACATTCCGGATAGAGCCGCGCCACGAACCCTCGATCGAAGCGGGCGTTGTGGGCGATCATCATCGAGCTGCGCGCGAAGATGCCGCGGACGGCGATGTCGTCCAGCACCTTGCCGCGCACATCATCCCAGGTGAGGCCATGCGCTTCCGTGGCGCCGGCGGGAATGGGACGGCCCGGATCGCGCAGGCCGGTGTACTCGTCCACGATGCCGTAGACTTCTCCGCTGAAATGGTCGAACTCGAACAGGACCAGCCCCAGTTCGATCACTTCATCCGTGGTGTTATTGAGACCCGTTGTCTCGACATCGGCGATGCAGGCCTTCAACTTCATTGGGCGTTCAACGCCGCCAATTCTTTCAGATCCAGCCGGCCGGTGTAAATGGCCATGCCCAGGGCGCAATCGATGCGGAACCCCGTCAGTTGGCGGATGTCGTCCAGGGTGGTGATGCCGCCGGCGGCGGTGATGTTTTTCTGCGTGATGGAACGCAGGCCGCGAAACCACTCGATATCGGTGCCCTGCATCATGCCTTCCTTGTCGACATAGGTCGCCAGGTAGGCTCCGCAGTAGGGTTCCAACTGCGCGATCACCTGCTCGGCCGTCAGGTCGAGGCTGGCGGTCCAGCCCTTGACGGTGATGCGGCCGCCCTTGGTGTCGATGGCGATCATGACACGTTCCGGGCTGACTTCCCGGGCGATGGCCGAGAGCAGTTCGTGGTTCACGCCCGTCTGTGTGAAGGCTGACGTTCCGACGATGACGGTATCGGCGCCGCAGTCCACCAGGATTCGGGCGCGCTGGGGCGTTCTGACGCCGCCGCCCACGCGGCAGCGGGCCTTGCCTGCCAGCAGCTCAACAATCGCGTTGTTCTCGCCGCGGCCCATGGCGGCGTCCAGATCGATCACCTGGATCTCCGGGAAGTCGCGAAAGCGCTCGAGCATCTCCAGCGGCGCCGCGCCTTCCAGCGCCTTCTCGCGGCCCTGTACCAGTTGAACGACCTTGCCGTCCTGCAGGTCGATGCACGGAATAATCAAGCGGTTCTCCTCACGGGAATGCCGGCCTTCTCGAGCTCGGCTTTGAGCTGATCGACGGTGTATGTGCCGTAGTGAAAGATCGAAGCGGCCAGGGCGGCATCGGCTTCTCCGTCGGTCAACACACGAATGAAATGCTCCGGTGTCCCGGCGCCGCCGGAGGCGATGACGGGAATGTGTGTGGCCCGTGACACTGCGCGGGTCAGGGCGCAATCGAAGCCGTCCTGCACGCCGTCGGTATCCATGGAGGTGAGCAGGATCTCGCCGGCGCCCAGCGCCTCGCCGCGCGCCGCCCACTCCACTGCGTCGATGCCTTCATCCACGCGTCCACCCTTGGTGTACACGTTCCAGCCGCCCTTGCCATTGCGCTTGGCATCAATGGCCAGGACGCAGGCCTGCGCGCCGAATTCGTTGCTGACTTCGGTGATCAACCCGGGCCGCCGGACGGCTGCCGTGTTGACGCTCACCTTGTCTGCACCGGAGTGGATGATGCGCCGGGCGTCCTCCACCTCGCGGATGCCGCCGCCCACAGTGAGCGGGATGAAGACCTTGCGCGCGGTGCGGGCGACGACGTCCACCATGGTGTCGCGGCCGTCGGAAGAGGCGGTGATGTCGAGGAAGACCACTTCATCGGCGCCCTGCTGGTTATAGCGGTCGGCCAGTTCCACCGGATCTCCGGCGTCGCGCAGCCCTACGAAATTGACGCCCTTCACGACGCGGCCGCCGGTGACGTCCAGGCACGGAATAATGCGTTTGGCGAGCATGTTCAGAGCTCCACGAAGTTCCTGACGATCTTCAGTCCCAGCGGCCCGGACTTCTCCGGATGGAACTGCACGCCGAAGATGTTGCCGCTTTCCAGTACGGCGGTGTAGTCGCGGGTGTAGTGGCAGGTGGCGGCGGTGGCTTCGCTCAGCGGGCAGTAGTAGCTGTGGGCGAAGTAGACATACGGCTTCGGGCCGATGTTGCGCAGCAGGCGCGGCGAGCCCACCGGCACGATCTCGTTCCAGCCCATATGCGGGACGCGGGCGTCCAGGGGAAACCGGCCCACCTGGCCCGGAAACAAGCCAAGCCCTTTCTGTTCCGGAGCTTCCTCGCCGCCATCGAACATCGCCTGCAGGCCCAGACAGATGCCCAGGAACGGCGCACCCGACTTCGCTTTGCGCACCAGCGCGTCCCGCAGGCCCAACTCGTCCAGGGCGCGCATCATCTGCCCGAGATGGCCGACACCGGGCAGGATGACTTTCTCCGCTGAATCGATCTCCGCCGCGCTCTGCGTCAGGTGATAGGTCGCTCCAATTTCGCCGAGCGTGTTCTCCACCGACCGCAGATTGCCCGCACCGTAATTGACGACCGTGATCACAGCAGTCCTTTCGTGGATGGCAGTTCGTCCTTCAGCCGCGCGTCCTTCGAGCACGCGAATTTCATGGCTCGCGCAAAGCATTTGAAGATGGCTTCCACCTTGTGGTGGTTCGAACGCCCGTGCATGATCTTGGCGTGCAGGTTCGCTCCGGCATGGGTGGTGAAGCCGTGGAAGAAGTCCTCCAGCAATTCGGACTGGAGGTCGCCCACCAGGCGGGTCTTCACGCGGTCTTCGTAGACAAGGTAGGGACGCCCGCCGAGATCCACCGCGGCGACGGCCAGCGTCTCGTCCATCGGCAGGACGAAGTAGCCGGCGCGGTTGATGCCTTTGCGGTCACCCAGCGCCTTGGCGAAGAGCTGTCCCAGCACGATGCCGGCGTCTTCCACGGTGTGGTGCTGGTCGACGTCGAGGTCGCCGCGGGCGATGAGGGCCATGTCGAAGCCGCCGTGCTTGGAGAAGAGCTCCAGCATGTGGTCGAGAAAGCGTACGCCGGTCGAGATCTCGTAGCGGCCTTTGCCTTCGATGGTCAGGCTGGCGCGAATCTGTGTCTCTTTCGTAATGCGTTCAATGACGGCGGTGCGCTTCATGGCAGAACTCCTTCCAACTGATTGATGTCTTCCAGCACGGCGATGGCGGCCTCTGATTTCAATACGTCCACCAGCTCCGCATGGCGCGGATTAGCGGGGGCTGCGATGCCGATGAAGGGAACTCCGGCGGCGCGCGCGCTGCGGGCGTCGTCCACCGTATCGCCTACATAAAACATTTTCGCATCGGGGCGTTCCGCGCGGATCATATGCAGCCCCTGCGGCGCGGGCTTGTGTTCGGTGACGCTCTCCATGGTGATCATCGGCGAGAAGACGATGCCGGAGGCGAAGCGCCGCAGGGTGTGCGCGGCGTCTTCCAATGGCCGTCCCGTGAAGATGGAGAGGTCGTAGCGTTCGCTGAGCCGCTCCAGCAGGCCGTTGCGCGGCACCCACTGTTCTTTCAGGATGAGCCCGTTGAAGTCGTCGCCCAGGAAGATGAGATTGAAGCGTTCGATCACGTCTTCATAAGGCACGTTGACGCCGAGGTCCTGGCACAGGCGCTGGGAGAGCGCCCAGTCGTTATTCCAGCCGCCCTGATTCTTGTAATCCTGGATCCGGGCGCGCGCCACCTGCTGCCCGGTGAAATGCGCCACGGTCTGCACGATGGTCTCGCGGTACGACTCGCCGACCTCAGCCAGCACTCCATCCATATCGAAGACGATCAGCGAGTCCTTCACTTCCACACCTCGTCCAGAGCTTGGAAGAAGCGAGCGACCTGGGCTGTGGTGCCCGCCGTCACGCGCACTGTGCCCGCGAGTTCGTAGCTGCGGTCGCGGACGAGAATGCCACGGGCTCGAAGGGCGTCCCGCACCGGAACCGCCTGCGCTCCAGCCTGGAAGAGGACGAAGTTCGCCTGGCTCGGGTAATAGGCGATGCCGCGCTTTTCGAAGCCCCGGTAGAGCGCTTCCCGAGCGTCGACAGCCTGCGCGGCGTAGTTCGAGACGTACGTCCGGTCCTCCACCGCCGCGCGCACCGCAATGGCGGCGAGCAGGTTCACGCTGTAGGGCGACTGCGCCTTGCGCATGTACTGGACATTTTCTTTGTTCGACAAGAGGCAGCCGACCCGCAACGCCGCCATGCCGTAGGCCTTGGAGAACGTGCGGCTGACGAAGAGATTCGGATACTCTGGATCAACGGCAGCGCCGTTATGCCGCAGAACTCGTAGTAGGCCTCGTCGATCAGCACGGCCGCATTCGGGGCGGCGGCCAGGATCCGCTCGACGTCGCCGATGCGCGATCGACGTCCCGGTGGGGTTGTTCGGATTGGCGATCATGACCGCCTTAGTTTCGAGTTGGTTCGCGACGAAGCCATCGATGGGGAACGAAAGCGTCTCGGCGTCATACTCGATTTCGCGCACCGCGCCGGCCACTTCGGCGTAGAAGCGGTACATCGCGTACGAGGGATGCATGATGAGCACTTCGTCGTCGTGGTCGACGAAGGTGTTGACCAGCACCTGAATTGCTTCGTCCGTGCCGTTCGAAATGAGTAACTTGATCCGGCTGCACTTTGAAGAACGCAGCGAGCGCGGGCCGCGTCTCTTCGTATTCCGGATAGATGGTCAACATGGTCTTCGGGAGGTATGCTCGTGAGCTATTCGAGTGACCTTGGGCGAGCAGCCGACTGTGTTCTCGTTGAAGTCGAGACGCATCTTGCCGCCACGGCCCGAGGTGGGCGGCGAGTACGGCGCCATCTTCGACGACGGCGCTCGGGGTCTTCATCTTAGGCGAACCTCCACGGAGCGCGCATGTGCTTCGAGGCCCTCGGCGCGCGCGAGTGTTGTGATCGCCGGCGCGAGGCGCGCGAGCGCCGTGGCGCTGAGCAGTTCTGCATGGAGATGATTTTGACAAAGTCAGCCGCGGAGAGTCCGCCGCGCAGTCGCGCGGCGCCGACGTGGGCAGAACGTGATTCGGACCGGAGGCGTAGTCGCCGGCGGCTTCTGGACTGGTCGGCGCCGAGGAACACGCCGCCCGCGTGCCGGACCAGCGGCAGCAGTCTCGGTCGTGCAAACGAAGTGTTCAGGCGCAAAGCGGTTCGAAAGCTCGATGGCTTCTCGAGTGTCGCGTGACCAGAATTGCGCTGTTCGCTGTCGATGACTAGCCGCGCGGTGGCGCGCGTGGGCAACGTCCGAGTTGCTCCTCGATGGCCTCTGCACGGCGTTTGCGAGCTTCTTCGATGTGGTCAGAAGAATCGCCGAAGCGTCGGTATCGTGCTCGGCTTGGGCGAGCATGTCGGCGGCGATCCAATCCGACGCGGCCTTCGGCGGCGATGATGAGGATTTCGGTGGGGCCGGCGATGAAGTCGATGCCCGTTTCGCCGGCGAGAAGCTTCTTGGCGGCGGCGACGTAGATGTTGCCGGGGCCGACAATTCGGTCCGCGCGAGGCACGGTCGTTGTGCCGTAGGCGAAGGCGGCGATGGCTTGCGCTCCGCCGATCTGGAAGACGTCTTTCACGCCGAGGATCGCCGCGGTAGCCGTAGATTTCCGGCACGGGTTGGGCGAGGTGACATTCATCGATGGCCACGCCCGCGGCTTGCGCGGGCAGCACGGTCATCAACAACGTGGAGGGCAGGGGATAGCGGCCGGCGGGAATGTAAGCACGCGACGCAATCGAGCGGGCGGACGATCTGGCCGAGCGATCAGGCCGGGCGCGAGCGCCTTCTGTTTCGTCTGCGGCAATTGGAGCTTCGCGTAGGCCGAGATGTTCTTCGCTGCGGTCTCGACGGCTTTGCGGAACGCTGGCGTCACGGCATTCGCCGCGGCTTCGAGTTCCGTGGTGGGCACGCGCAACGGCGCCGCGCCGAGCGCATCGAACTTGCGCGCGTATTCGATCACGGCCTTATCGCCGCGCTTGCGGACAGCGTCGAGAATGGGGCGCACGGTCTGTTCCGCTTCATCGAAGCGGGCGGCCTTGCGCTGAAGCAGACGGCCGGTGTCTGCGGCTGGAAGAATGCGGATCATGGGCGCCTACATCACGATCTTGTTCAACGGATACTCGACGATGCCTTGCGCGCCCGCTTCCTTCAAGCGCGGGATGATTTGGCGCACGGTGGTTTCGTCGAGGATCGTGTTGATGGCGAGCCAC
>JASGIE010000192.1:0-40661 GCA_049841055.1 Paludibaculum sp.
GATTCCAGGAGCCGCTCAGGGCTGGATAGTTCGCCAGAATTCCGCCATGTCCGGCGCCACGGCGCGTCGAATTGAAGTGGTCCGGATTCCAACTGGAAGGTGAGGGAAGCGGCGTGGAGGGCGTGGCGGTGGAAAGGAAGCTTTGCCTGCAGGTGCTCGTCAAAGCCGTGCTCGATGAAGCGGAGAAAAAGCGTCTCATCGGGCCCGTAGAGCTTGTCGCCGGCAACGGAGTGGCCCATGTGGGCCGCATGGACGCGGATCTGGTGGAGGCGTCCCGTAGTGGGGCGGACGCGGGTGAAGGTGTAGCCACCGGCGTGCTCCAGTGGTTCGAATCGAGTGTGTGCTGCCTGACCGCCTTCGGTCACGGCACGTTTCAGCCGGACGATAGAATCCGTGGCGAGGGCGAGCGGCTGGTCGACTTCAACGGGGTCGCGGAGAGTTCCCTCCAGGATGGCGAGATAGGTTTTGCGGACCTGCCCGTGTTGGATGGCTCGCTGGAGCAGCGAGCCGAGGTCGCGATCGCGGGCCAGCAGCATGAGTCCGCTGGTTTCGCGATCGAGCCGGGATGGCATGTGCAGGACTTCGGCCGAGAGGTACTCGCGGCAGGCTCCGACCAGACTCGACCAGGGTCCATGTTTGGAAGGGTGGCAGACCACATGGCCGGGCTTGTTGAGGACAAGGAGGCTCTCATCCAGGGAGAGAATCCAGGATTCGAGTTCGTCGGGCGTGATCATCCAGCCCCAGGCGGTCCTTGGCATCTACTTCAGTGTGCTGGGTGGCCCAGGGCTGGGGCAACCACCGAAACAACACGCGAGCTAGAGGTGAAAGGCTTCGGCGCCGCGGGCGCCGGTGACGGGCCAAGACCTCGGGTGTGATCCGGGTCGCACGCGCATAGCTCTTGGCCACGGATGCTCGGAAGGCATCGGTCTGGGCCGCGTCGACCAGGGCCACCATGCAACCGCCGAAGCCGGCGCCCGCCTGGCGCGCTCCGACGATGCCCGGCGCCGCCAGCATCCAGTCCATCATCGTTTCCATCGCCGGCGCGACGATCTCGTAGAGGTCCCTGGCTCCGGCGAACGAGGCGGCGCAGAGATCAGCGATCGAGCGGCGGTCGTTGGCGGCGAGTGAGCGGGCGAGCTGCTCGACGCGATGGTTTTCGGCCACGATGAATTCGCAACGGCGAGCTACGGACTGGTTGAGTTCACCGCAGCGCTCGGCGAGAACCGCCGGGGCTAAATCGCGCAGGGCGCCAACTCCGAGGTGAGCGGCTCCCTGCTCGCACTCGGCGCGGCGCTGCGAGTATTCCCCTCCAGACAGGCGGCGTGGGCTCATTGTGTTGCAGATGACGATGTGGATGCTCTCGTCGATACGAATGGTACTCGTGGAGAGGTCCCGGCAGTCCAGCAGCAGCGCACAGCCGTCGAGGCCGAGGCAGGCGGAGAACTGATCGAGGATGCCGCAACTGACTCCGGCGAACTCGTTCTCGGCTTTCTGGCAGAGACGGGCCTTCCGTTCCGGCGACAGGCTCCAATCCGCGAGTTCCTCGAACACCGTGGCCAGGGCGCATTCGAGCGCGGCGGACGAACTAAGACCACTCTCGATGGGCACCGTACTGTGGATGACGGCGTCGCAGCCGTGGAGTTTGAGTCCCTCCTGCTGGAGGACGGCGGCCACCCCGCGGACATAGTTCCGCCACTTCGAACCGTCGGCGCGGCGGATCTCATCGAGATGGAATTCGTCCGTGTCTTCCAGGTTGACGGAGCGAAGGCGGACCATGCGGTCCGGCCGGGCACGCGCCGCGATCCAGGTGTCCTTGCTGATGGGTAGAGTGAGGACGAATCCGAGGTTGTAGTCGGTGTGGCTACCCATCAGGTCGACTCGGCCCGGAGCGCGCGTCCAAAATTCCGGTTCACCTTCGAATTCGCGACGGAACTCCGCGGTGAGGCGGCGCGCCCGGGCGAGGGAGTCGAGGGTCCATTCAACGGACGGCAATGTCGAAAGCACTGAGCATGGCCTCCACGTTTCTGACAGGGATGTCGGATTGCATACGGTGGGAAGCGCCCAGGACGAGCCCGGTGCCGTCGGGCGCCAGTTGACGGGCGCACGCCACAGTGGCGGCGCGAACCTCTTCGGGGCTGCCGCCCGGCAGCACGCCTTGCGTGGACACTCCGCCGTAGAAGCTGAGCCGGGTGCCGTATTCCTGGAAGAGCCAGGTGTGGTCGAGTACCTCGGGCTGGACGGGGTTCAGGGTGGTGAGTCCGATCTCGACGAGGTCCGGCAGGATTGCCCGGATGTCGCCGTCGGAGTGCAGGATGACCGGCAGACCCGCCTCCGTGAAGACGGAAAACATCTGCGCCAGGCGCGGTTTGAAGAGCCTCCGCCAGAGCCGGGGTGAGAACAGCATGGAACGCTGCGCGCCGTAATCGTCGCCAAAGTAACCGCCGTGGACTCCGGCGGCAACGAACCGCCGCGCGAGGGCGCACTGGATATTCGTGATGCGATCGAGAAGGTCTTCGGCCCAATCCGCCCGGTCGATCATATCCATGAGGAACGCGTCGAAGCCGCGGAGAGACCAGGCACGTTCGAACAGGCACATGCCGAGGTTGGGGGCGATGAACTGATCGTCACCGTGGCGTTCGATGGTCCGGAGCGCGGCGTCGAGTAGTGCGGGTTCGTTCGGATCCGGCCAGGCGAATGCATCGAGATCCAAGGATTCCTGCAGCGGGGCGAAGGAGTGCCAGTAGCCCTCGGTGCGGGTATCCCAACCGGCGCCCCACCAGTCGAACTCGATGGAGCCGTCCTGGTTCGTGGGGCGGGCGTAGGTAACGTCGACGCGCAGCAGATGGTTGTCGAGGCGTTCCCCGAGCGCCGCCTCATCCACCTCAAAATGGGTGGCAAGGTTTCCGGCCATCACCCTGGTGTAGTTGGACTGAGTGGGCAATCGATCGACAGGCTGCCGCCGCAGCGCGCGGAGCATACGTTGCTTGCGGGTCATCGAAGGCGTCTCCGCCGTTACAGTGTTACGGGGCTGTATATCCGATTCAATAGGCGGCATGTCGACTCTTTGCAGCTGCACGCGAGGTTACCAGAAGATCAGGTTCAGAGCCAGGAAAAACACGGCGACCACCAGGCACGCGAAGATGGAGCGGCGGTAGAACGGGATTCCGTCCTCGCCTGGCATTTCGGCGAGGCCGTAGACGAGACCCTGCAGTTCAGCATCCGGTTTGGGTTTCGTGGCCAGGCTGACGAGAACTGTGACGATCACACAGACCAGCCACGACCAGATGAAGCGGTAGAGGTTCTCGGCCATGGGCTGAGCATCGTGGGAGAGCGCAAGGACGGCGAGCATGGCTGGGTTCATTTTGACGATGAGCCACAGGACGATGGACGAGACGGTGCCGGCCAGCAGGCCCCAGAAGCCGCCGGCCGGAGTGGCGCGTTTCCAGAGCATACCGAGGATGACGGTGCCGAAAAGGGGAATGATGAAGAATCCGAACAAAGCCTGTACGTAGTCCATGATGCTGGCAAACTGCATCACGAGATAGGCGGCGCCGATGCTGACGGCGAGGCCGATGGCGGTACACCAACGGCCTATGCGCAGGCACTGCCTGTCATCGGCTTGTGGACAAAATATGGGCTTGTAGATGTCGTAGGTCCAGACCGTGGCGAAGGCGCTGATGTTGCCTGCCATGCCGGACATGAATCCGGCGATCAGGGCGGTGACGCCGATGCCCAGGAATCCAGCGCCCAGGTAGCGGGCCATCATCAGTGGCATGACCTCGTTGAAACTGTGCCCACCGGTCCTCAGCGCCTCCGTTTCGCCGGTCAGGCGCATCGGCAGCACAGCCAGGCCCAGCAGGCCGGGCAGGATGACGATAGCCGGAAGCAGCATCTTGAAGGCAGCACCGATGGTGGTGGCGATCCTGGCCGCGCGCAGGTCGCGAGCGGCCATCACGCGCTGGACCACGAGGAAATCGGTGGTCCAGTAGCCGAACGCCCCAATGAAGCCGAGGCCGAAGACAATGCCGGTCCAGTGGACGCCCATGGGGTTGTCGGCCGCCGCGCCCATATTGCGCCAGATGTGCGTGTAGTCCTGAAGGGGAGAACGCTGGGCGATGCGGGCCACCATGCCGCTCCAACCGCCTGTCTCCATCAGCCCGAATACCGGGATCGCCAGGGTGCCCGCCCAGATGAGGACGAACTGCACTACCTCATTGACGATGGCGGACAGCAGGCCGCCGAGCGCGACGTATACGCCGACGGTGATGGTGGAGATGAGGATGCTGAAGTGAATGTCCCAGCCCAGGATGACCTTCATCACAACGGCCATGGAGAACATGTTGATGCCGCTCATGAGAATGGTCATCACCGCAAACGAGCCCGCGGAGAGCCGGCGAGAGCCCTCACCGAAGCGGAGCATCAGGTAACCCGGCACGGAGTGGGCCTTCGACACGTAGTAGAAGGGGATCATCACGATGCCGAGGAAAAGCATCGCCGGGACAGCGCCGATCCAATACCAGTGAACGGCGAGCATCCCATACTGGTAGGCCGAGGCCGACCAGCCCAGCAGTTCCAGGGTGCCCAGGTTGGCGGCGACGAAGCTGAGTCCGGCGACCCAGGCTCCGACACCTTTGCCCGCGAAGAAGAAATCATCGCTCGCCCTGATGCGGCGCTTCAGATACACGCCGATGCCAAGAACCAGGGCGAAGTAGAGGCCTATGACGATGAGGTCCAGCGGAGCCAGGCTGATGAGGCGCGAAGGCGGCGGCTGCTGGGCGGCGAAGAGACGGGACGGGAGGAAGGCGCCTGCGACGAGAGGAGGAAAGGCCATTCGCAAGGCTGGGTGAGATCGAAAGTAGTCGGAACTTAGCACTGCGCTCCGTTGTTCTGGACGACGTGTCCACGCAGAAACTATCAGCCCGGGGCTCGGTGTGTCAACGAATGGCACGCGGTGAAGGCATGGTGTTGAGCCTGGCCGGCCGGGGGCCGGCGGCGGCGTATCGAAAGTCAGTGTATTTGAATGCTGGAAAGGGATTCTTGATTAAGTTATATTTATTTCGTCGGGCTCGGTTTTCCACACGATTCTGACCCAAACTCTGACTGGCTGGCAGGTATCTTTGCTTCAAGATCTGTACGTATCTGAGAGTGGTTTCAAAGGCTACGTGACAGGCCACTACGCGCTGCACCTTTTGGAGGCCCGGATGGACAAGGCTTCCAAGCCGAATCCCGCGGGTGGCAATGGTGCGACTCGCCAAACCCCATTCCTCTTGGACCCGATGACGCCGGGCCAATGGTTGGGCATGATCCAGGCGCAAAACGCGGCAGGCGGTTCGTTCTTCATGCACTGGAACGGCCGGCGTGTGGCGATCAACGCGAGATTGTACGTCTTCGATGACGGCAAGGCGGACTCGCAGCCCGTGGGCGAATGGAACGACGGAGTTCCACCTACCTATCGCGAACTGGCACGACAGATCAATCAACTCGGCCTGAATCAGCTGAAGGAAACTCAGAAATTCGCAGTGAAGTTCCGGCGGCTTTTCTCGAATCCCGCTCCCGGTTCGACGGCGGCGTATGGCGGCATGCTGCCGACTTTGGCCGGCGCCATGTTTCTTGCGGAACCGCGCCGGAACTGGCGCGCCTGGCCCATCAATTGGATGCTGTTGGATTTTGCGGAATCCTTGACGCCGTACGGCAGTCAATTGGACAAGCACTTCACCTGGGACAAGATTCTCTGGCATCCCGAAGCGCTGGATGTGGATAGCGGCGCTCCCAATCCATCGGTTTTTGCGAGAGTGCCGGTGAAGAAGGCGCAGACGGGGCCGCTGGGTGGCGGCGGCGGCATCGGTGCGATTCAATTTGCCGGCGGACTGCACCGGGTGGGCGGCAAGATGCCGGCGAGTCCAACCGGTGGCGGGGCGATGGGGGGAGCGGCTGTCGCCAATGCCCTCAACTACATCCAGCAGAAGGAAATCTCCATCCTGGTTCGATGGCTGGCCGCACGAAACCGCTGGACACCGCTTCGACCGGCGGACGCCCGGGATCCCACCCTGCCCGTCTGTGACTTCAACTGGGACGCCTATTCGCACATCACCGGCCCCAGCAAGGCGGTGGTCGAGAAGATTCGCGACGATATCGATACGCGCATCACCGTTTTCGACAAGATGCTTTAAGCCGCCCGGTGAAGCTGCCGATCTGCTGGACCTGTCTGATAGAATCGCGACGGGCAGAGTGCCCTGCCTAAGGGAGGCCCGTCAATGAGGCGACTTATCCGGGAGAAGTGGGTGCTGACCGCGCTGCTGCCCCTGTCTTTGCTGGCGCCTGTTGTCCAGGCCGTGGAATACCATGTATCGGTCAAAGGGCGCGAAGGAAACGATGGCTCGGCCGCCGCTCCCTTCAAATCGATAGCCGCGGCGGCAAAGTTGGCTCAGCCCGGGGACATCATCACTGTGCACGGCGGAACCTACCGGGAGAGGGTGGCACCTCCGCGTGGAGGTACGTCGGAATCTGCCCGCATTGTCTATCAGGCCGCGGCGGGTGAGACGGTGGTGATCTCCGGCGCGGAAGTGATCAAGGGGTGGACCCTTTTTCAGCCCGGCGTTTGGAAAGCGACAATCGCCAATGGTTTCTTTGGTGCCTATAACCCATATAAAGACCTGATTACCGGTGACTGGTTCACCGGCAAAGGGCGGCCTCACCACACGGGCGAGGTCTACCTGAATGGGAAGTCTCTCTGGGAAACGCACCTGCTTGAAGGTGTGTTGCATCCCCGGGCTTTCGAGGATGGCCGCGATCACGAAGGCTCGACCTGGACGTGGTTCGCCGAAGTCGACGACAGGAACACTTACATCTACGCGAACTTCCATGACCGGGATCCCAATCAGGAAGTCGTGGAGATCAATGTCCGGGACAGCTGCTTCTATCCGTCTGAACCGGGCCGTGACTACATCACCGTGCGTGGTTTCCAACTGAAGCAGGCCGCGACGCAGTGGGCGGCGCCTACGGCGGAACAGATCGGTCTGATTGGAACGCATTGGAGCAAAGGTTGGATTATTGAAAACAACGCCATCAGCGACTCCAAGTGTTCCTGCGTGACTCTGGGGAAAGACCGCGCGACCGGGCACAATGTCTGGACCAACGACCCCAGCCGGGACGGGGCCATCCACTACATCGAAGTGATTCTGCGGGCGCTGGAAATTGGATGGTCGGTGGAGAAGACCGGTTCTCACATCGTGCGGAACAACACGATCTTCAACTGTGAGCAGGCCGGAGTTGCCGGTAGCCTCGGCGCGATCCGCAGCAGGATTCTGAACAATCACATTTACAACGTCTGGGCCAAACGGCAGTTCACCGGCGCGGAGATGGGTGGGATCAAACTGCATGCAGCCATCGACGCGGTGATCCAGGGGAACCGGATTCACAATGCCGGCCGCGGTCTGTGGCTCGACTGGATGGCGCAGGGAACCCGGGTCTCAGGCAACCTATTCTACGACAACACGACGGACGACATCTTTGTCGAAGTGGACCATGGGCCGTTTGTCGTGGACAACAACGTTCTGCTGTCCGAGATCAGCCTGCGCGACTGGTCGGAGGGTGGTGCCTATCTGCACAACCTGATCGGGGGCCGGATCAGCAGCAGTCCGGAACTCAGCCGCTGGACGCCTTACCATCGGGCGCACTCCACTGCGCTGGCGGGGCTCAGCAACATCCAGGGTGGAGACGACCGGTTCTACAACAACATTCTGGTGGGCGGCGCGGAAGTGACTCAGGCAAAAAGCAGCGCTCCGCTTCCCGGCCCGGCGTTTCGACGGGTATGGGCTGTGGGTTTACGACACGCGGGAGGCACCGCTGCAGGTGGCTGGTAACGTCTATTGGGGCGGCGCCCGTCCGTATGCCCGCGAAGCCAGCCCGGTGGTGGATGCAGCGATTCAGCAGAGGCCGTCGATTGTGGAAGAGGGCGGGCACGGGTACCTGATTCTGCATGTTGGCGCCAGTCTGACCACCGCGGTGACGCGGCCGGTGACGACGGCGCTGCTGGGCAAGGCACGTATTCCGAATCTGGGTTTTGAGAACGCGGACGGATCGGCGCTGAGCATCAACACGGATTTCGCCGGGAAGGCGCGCGACGGGAAGACTCCAACGCCTGGGCCCTTCGAGTTGACGGGGCAAGGTGAACGGAAGATTCCTCTCTGGTGAACGGCTGCCGGCTCCTAACGGGCAGCCGGCATCTTTTCGTAGAGCAGCAGAGCCGAGCCTGGATGGGCGGTCAACGTCACTGGGAGGCCGGCCTGAGACAGTTCGCGCCCCGAGAGCAGGAGGGAGCGCGCGGTGTCGAGGTTGGTGATTCTGTAGGTTGCTGTTGTGTCCACGCCCCTCAGCGGGAACTTCGCCAGCTCGAAGGCATTGTCAGCCCGGCGGAACGCCTGCACCACTCCGTCTCCGCGCTCTGGCCGGTTGAATTGCCATGCCAGCCAACTGCTCTTCTCCGTTGAGTAGGGCGTCAATGGGTAGAAGTCAGCGGCATAGAGTTCGGCCACACGACGCCATTGCGTGAGGAGCGCCTGCATCCTGGGTAGACCGTTCTGGTAGCGCTCCGGCACCATCCCGATGGAGAGCGCCGGAGTCATCTGGCTGCGGAAGATATAGGGATCCAGGGAGTTGAAAGCCGAGCCGAAGTAGGGGATCCAGAGCGCCATGCCATACGTGAACTGCTGCATCGGCTCGGGATCGTAGGCGTAGTCGCTGCGCCAGAGTGGGACCGCGCGCCGCAGCGTTTCCAGATCGTCGCGGCGGCCTCCGGAGGCGCAGTTGTCCAGCAGCATCCGAGGGAACCGGTGGCGCAGTTCGTCGAGGTAGGACAGGTAGCCCACCACGTATTTGTTCTCGGTGATGCCCTGGCGGTCCTCTGTATCGGCCGCTCTCCAAAGTTTCAAAGGCTCAAAATTGAAATCCTGCCGGTAAAGGTCGATGCCCTGAGTCTGGATGAGGTTGCTGATGTGTTCGGTCACCCAGTGGAGAGCATCGGGGTTGCCCAGGTTCAGCAGTTTGTCTTTTCCATCTGGCCCCAACAGCCATTCCGGGTGATTCTTGTGGAGCCAGGTGCCGTCGGTGACGCGCTCCGGCTCGAACCAGACAATTGTTCTGGCACCACGTTGGTGGGCTGCCTGGGAGATAGGCAGGAAGCCGCGAGGGAATCGAGCCGGGTCCACTTCCCACGTACCGGTTTTGTACCAGCCGATCTGATAGGGATACCAGCCGGCATCCATCCACCAGTAGTCCAGCTTCAGGCCCGAATCGAGGGCATGGTTCAGAAACTGGAGTTGGTTGGCTTCGTTGGCCTCCTGCATTTCCACGGTCTGCCGTGAGCTGCCGCTGGAGAGAATTGGACCGGGCAGAGCCCCGCCGGGGCGTGGCAGGTTGTGGTCCATCATCCAGCGACGCCAGGTGTTTTGCGCGTCGATCCAATCGCCGCCCCGCCAGAACTGGAGGACGATCAGGGGCGTCCGGATCTCTTCACCGGGCAGCAGACGCAGGTGCGTCAACTCCTGACCGCCTCGGATGCGGATCTTTGTTGCGTTGTCGCGCACGAAATCGGCCGACCACTGGGCCGGCCAGCCCAGGGCGACAATCGCTCCGCCGCCCGCCCATTCCAGATTGAACGTGCCGAGATCGGTGTCGGTCGGACGTCCGCCCCTGGCTACGAAAGCCTTTCGCTCCTTGGGGCCCAGTACGGTCTCCAGCGGACGGAAGTCGGTGGGTGAGTTGGGGCTGCCGATGCTGTGGTGCAGACGGAATTCGCCCTCTGGTGTGCGCTCCAATTCCGTATCGATTGCCTGGATGTCCTCCAGAATCGGTGTCGGCTGCGTTCCGTTATTCCGGAAATAGACAGTCCACTCGACAGTGGGGTACTTCGCATAAGTTACTGCTTCCGCGCGGACCTGGAGGCCGGTGGAGGGGTCGGAATAAGTGAGTTGGATCCGGGTTTTGCCCTCCCCGCTCGGTTTGCTGATGCGCTCGAGCTTCCATTGATCGAGGAACCCGGAAGAAGACCGTCCGTCATACCGGAAGGAAATGGGAGGGGCGGCAGTGTACGGCGCGGGCAGGGGCCCGGCCGGAAGATCGGCGAGCCAGACGACGGTGCCGTCGGCCATGGTGACCCGCGCATCGGCCCAGTCCAGTTGATCCCACTCGGACTGATAGGTGCGGGGCCTGTCGCCGACAGCGGCCAGCTTCAAAGTGAATTGAGTGGCGCCGTTCAGTGCGGCATGGACGGCGATGCCATTCATACCTTCCTTCAGGGTGCCGGATTGAAACACCGGGCGGCCGCTCGATTCCACGGAGGCAACGACACTGCCGCGGCCGGCGTTGTCGTAGTAACCGAGGTCGTTGCTGTCCACGCCGGCTATGGCGTCGAACGCCCTGGCGGGTGCAGCCAGCTGAACCACAATCTCGCCGGGCGTCGGCATGGCGATGCCGCGATCGTAGACCTTCCCGGCAATGAGCAGTTTTCGATCCCGGCGGCCGTTGCGGTCGAATTTGCCCTGTCTGGTCCGGGCGATGAGTTGTGCGCGAACAGGGCGGCTGTCCGGTTGGCCCAGGAAGTTGGCGGCGGTCCACTGGCTGGCTTCGAACATGGCGGACTCAGGCGATGGACCCTGCGCGGAAAGCAAGGCGGGTATGGCAAGGAGGAAGGCGAGCAAGCGGAGTGGGGCGGATCGGAGAATGCCTGGCATGGAAGTCTAGACCACTATAGACAATGCTTCAGGGCAATGGATTGGCACTGAAGCCGGGTTCGACGGCTACGCTGCGGTCATTCGCGGCGGACAGCCGTTTCCCCGCCGCAGTGATCGGAATTCAGTAATTTGACGAGTGCGTCGGGTTATTCTGCCATTCATTTATGCCCACTCCTCTTGGGACAGAAAGCGGCAAATATACTAGAATGTGGTCGGTCACATATGCGTGTAATGCTGCTGCGCCGGGTCCTCGTCTTTTGGTGTTTCTCCGCAGGCTTTCTGCTTTCAGCCCCAGACATCCACGGGGGAAAAGTTCACCGTTTCCGGGACTGTGTCCAACAGCGTCACCGGCGAGCCTGTAAAGCGTGCGATGGTCACGCTCAGCCCGCTGCATGCGGGGCGAACCGTCATACCCAGGGACGTTGCCCCCAGTCAGGTGCTGACAGATCCGGCAGGTTCCTTTTCATTCGACGGTCTCAGCACCAGCCGCTACCAGATTGTCGCCCAGAAGCCTCAGTTCCGTGAGGTTGACGCAAACAGGATGATCGAACTCGGCCCATCCAGGACAAAGTTGGAGCTGAAGGTCGACCCGCTGGCGACGATTGAAGGCACTGTGCTGGATACCTCGGGTGTTCCCATCCGGGGTGTCAGCGTTCAGCTCACGGAAACGTCAGTTACGGAAGGACGGAAGACGTATCGAACTCAACGCTGCCGTCTCCACGGACGACCGTGGCCGGTACAGGTTGTGGAACCTGACGCCTGGAACGTACTATGTCCGGCTGGCTGGACGCGCGGGTGGCACTCGGGCATATATGGGCGAGAACGCGCCCCTGGTGGACTGGCCCGCGGTGGTGGCGCCGATTTATCAGGGACGGGGCGGTAGAGCGAGCCTCCGCCACGCCTCTTGTTCTTTCCCTGGGCCAGCATCCGGCGGTGGATTTCAGTGAGCCGCTGAAGCCTGCGTACAAGATCAGGGGCGTTTTGACCAACTTCGCGCCTCATTCAAAGATTGTTGTGGAATTGCTGGCTCCCGATGGTGAGCCGGTTTCCACCAGGGTGTCCGTGAATGAGGTGAACGGCCGCATGGAAGTGAATGATGTGACCGCCGGGCAACTATCGCCTCAGAGTGTCACAAGGTGAAGGGGACGCCCGGCTGCAGGGGGAGACCGAGGTGCGAGTCACGGCGAGCCATGTGGAAGGTGTACAACTGCCGCTTCAGCCTGGCGCCGAGCTAGCGGTCTCAATTCGATCTGACAAGGATGGTCAGTCCAAAGAGCGGATGTCGTGTGTGACTACCATGGAAGTTCAATCCGCCGGCGCGCCGCCACTACACGCGGCCCAGGCTGGGAGCCGTCTGCAGTTCAAGAACCTGCATGCGGGCGACTACTCCTGGCGGGCCCGAAGTTATGGGTGCTACGTTGCCTCCGCATCGATAGGGTCGGAGACGCTCACACAGAGGTCTACCATTCCTGTGCGTGCCGGCCTTCAGCCGGAGACGATCGAACTGATGGTCCGTTCTGACGGGGGGACGATCCTGGCCGAGGTCAGTCCGGAGCTGCTTCAGCCCTCTATTGGAATCGTCGCAGTGCCCGATTTCGACTCGCTCACCGGACCAGTTGTGGGCCTCACTTCCACAGAGGGGCGATTCATTCTGTCGTCGCTGGCCCCAGGGGACTATCCGTTTATGCTCATCCGCGATTGCAGGAGATTCCGTACGCTGAGCCCGAGGGCGTGCGCAACCTCACGAATGGCGTCCGCGTGAGCGTCACTCCCAATGGCCGGGCCGAAGTGAAGATCACGGCGGTGTCGCAATGAAGCGGATCGTACTCCTGCTGCTGGCCACGGCCTGCATGGGGCAGGACCGCCCCTCCTCCTATACCATTGCCGGCAGGGTTACTGACTCGGTCTCGGGCCGGCCATTGACCCGGATCCGTGTTGTACTGGCGCCGTCCGAGCGGCCAACTTCGGAGGTGTCCTCCGCCTTCACGGCCGAGGATGGCAATTTCCGCTTCGAGGTAAGAAAAGGAAGCTATCACCTCCGCGCCGAAAGGAATGGACTACCCGGCCAATCCTACGGCGCGGAATCGCTGTTTTCCGGTTTTGGGATAGCAGTCATCGCGGGGCCGGGACAGGACACTGCGAACATTGCGTTCGCGGTGCATCCGCCTTCGGCCATTTCCGGAACAGTCCTTGATGAAGCCGGCGAACCGGTGGAGGATGCGATCGTGCAACTGATGCATGTCCGCACCTTCGCCGGACGAAAGAGCGTCTATACTCTCGCCTGGAACAGGACCAACGACCTGGGCGAGTACCGGTTCATCGGGGCTCTCGTCCGGTGAATACTATCTGGCCGTGACAGGAAAGCCCTGGTATACAGCTAATGCCCGCAGCCGGATGCTGGGGTCTTCGGTCGGTGGCGCGATGATGAACGATGCGTTTGTACCTGCTTTCTATCCAGGTACGTCGGACCCTCGAGCGGCGGCTCCCGTTGAGGTAAAGCCCGGGCAGGAGGCGGAGGCCAGTTTCTCGCTGTTCACGAAGCCCGGCTTCAGCCTGACTGCCACCTGCGAATCGTGTGGCGGGAAAGCGATGCGCCTGGATCTGATCAGCGAAGGAGTCATGGGGACTCTTTCATTCCACCGGACAGAGTATATGTACGGGCGATCCGTCTTGAGGGCAGTTCCACCGGGTGTGTATACGGTGCGGCTCATGAATCAGGACACCGCGAACCCGATGGTTGCCAACGCCACCGTGGACCTGACCGGCGCTGATGCCGAGGTGTCGCTGGTCCCGCAGGAACCTGCGCGCGTTTCCCGGCCAGGTCACTCTGCAGAATGCGGATCCTCGAATTCTGAGCCGGTTGTTCGTCTCCTTGCGCAGCGATGATCTCCGAACCGCCAATGCAACCCGCGAAGTGGCTGCGGACGGCACATTTCAAATGCCCGTGCCGACGCCCGGCCAGTATCGTCTCTGGATTAGCGGCGTGCCCGGCGTCTACGCCAGCCAGGTCAGCTCGGAGGATAGTGGGTTGCACGATGGTGTTCTCACCATAGGCGCTGGCGGATCGCTCAAGGTCAATGTAGTCGCCAGCGGAGGGATGGGCCGCCTGAAGGGCTTCGTGCGTCGGAGCGGGGCGGCGGCCTCGGGTGTCCTTGTTGTTCTGGCGCCCGCTGCGCTGCCCACGGACCCTGGCTGGTATCTCGGCTTCAAGACCGACAGCGATGGAAGCTTTGACTTCAAGAGTATCCGTCCGGGCACCTATCGCCTCTTCGCGAGCAGCAATACCCAATTGGAGTACGCCAACCCGGCTGCCATCCGGCCTTTTCTCGAAGCTGCAAAGCCGTTGACTGTCGAAATGAACGGCCTCCTGAACGAGGATCTCGAACTGCCCTGATCGTGATTGGGGCGGCCGTGAAGTCGGGCGGGATGCACCCCGGGCGTAACTGGTGCGTGATAGCATCGGCGTGGCGAGAGCCAGATCCAAGGAGTCATAACTATGCAGAGAAAGGCCATGTGGTCCGCCGCCGCTTTGTTTGCGGTCTCGGCCATGGTGCATGCTCAGGCGCCGCAGACGCCGGCGGTAGTGTCGCCTGAAGTTTCGGCGCAACGGACGGTCACCTTCCGTCTGATGGCGCCCAAAGCGGAAACCGTCGAATTGCAGGGGGGCGATCTGCCCGGACTGACTCGCGGCGTCCTGCCCATGGTCAAAGGGGCCAATGGAGTTTGGGAAGGCACCAGTCCCGTGGTGCCCGCCGGGGCATACCGGTACCGCTTCCTGGTGAATGGCGTCGCGGCGATGGATCCGCGCAATCCGGCGATGAGTGAGTCCAATACGAACGGGTGGAGTTTGGTCGTTGTGCCGGGCGCTGCCTGGGTGGATGCCGGCCAGGTTCCGCATGGCGGGGTAGCCGCTGTTACCTATTACTCAAAATCGCTCAGCCGGAACCGGCGCATGCACATCTATACGCCCCCGGGCTACGAACTGGGGAAGGGCAAGTTGCCCGTGTTCTACCTGCTGCACGGCGCCAGCGACTGCGACGATTCGTGGACCTCGGTGGGCCGCGCCGGTTTCATCCTCGACAATCTGATTGCCGCCGGCACGGCGAAGCCGATGATTGTGGTCATGCCGGCCGGGCATACCACCACTTCGATGGGGCCTCGCGCGGCCGGTGGGCGCGACGAGTTCGCCGATGACTTCATGACCGACATCATGCCTTACGTCGAGAGCCACTATCGCGTCCTGAAGGGCCGGCAGAACCGGGCTCTGGCCGGACTGTCGATGGGCGGCGGTCAGACCTTGAACATCGGCATGGCGCACCTGGATCAATTCGGCTATATCGGGGTATTCAGTTCCGGCGTCTTTGGCCGCGGGCCGCGCACGGCCGGGTCCACTGCGCCGGCGATTCCTCCGGAGTGGGAAACGGAACGCGCGGCCATGCTTGACAACGCCAAGTTGAAGCCGGGCTTGAAGGTGCTCTGGTTCGCCACCGGCAAGGAAGACTTCCTGCTGGGCACCACCAAGGCGACCCTGGAGATGTTGAAGAAGCACGGCTTTGAGCCGGTGTTCAAGGAGACCGAGGGCGGTCACACCTGGTTGAACTGGCGTGACTATCTGAACGAATTCGCGCCGAAGCTGTTCCGGTAGAACTGGCTTGAACCCTTCTGGTCGGGAGTGGGGAGAGAGGTCCGCCGCCGCGTGGGCCTCTCTTGCGAAACAGGGAACAAACGGCAAATCGCGGCTCGTCCAGCACGCTTCCGCCAATGCTAAGGTACGGAATGTGCGCCGTACACTTGGCTTTGTTTCCTTCCTGAGTATTCTCCTGCTGCTGGCTGTTCCCACTCATTCAGCCCCGGCGGAGGGACTCGCCAGACCGATGCTGGCTGCCCACAATGCGGTTCGGGCCCGGCTTGGATTGCCTCCGTTGGAATGGTCGGTGGAGTTGGAGGCAGTGGCTCGCGAGTGGGCCCGGTCGTTGTCGGCGAACGGGCAGTTCCGCCACCGTCCGTCGAACCGGTTCGGTGAGAATCTGTTCGTAATCCAGGGCGATCAGGCAACCCCTCAGTTCGTTGTCAACAGTTGGGCGTCGGAAGCGAAGGACTACAATCTCGCCCGGAATACCTGCCGGGCCGGCGCTCAGTGCGGTCATTACACCCAGATCGTCTGGCGGACTACGCGGCAGGTAGGCTGCGCGGTCGGCCGCCGCGGCGACCGGGAAGTCTGGGTCTGCAACTACAATCCCCCTGGCAACTGGGAAGGCGAGAGACCGTACTGAGCGGCCGGGATTGGCTTCGTTCCGTCAGAGTTTCGAATTCGGGGGCAGCTTCGACAGGAGAGACTCGATGCTGGGCGAGCCGTCAAAGTCCGTGGATGCGCCCAGTTCTTTCCACCTGGCGTCTTCGGCGGCCCGGGTGGCGGCTACCGCGGCGGCCAAATACTGGGCGTCGGTGCCGAGCAGCAGATGCAGTGGTGGTTCCTCCAGTTGCGCCAGTTGCAGCAAGACCTGCGCTGCCTTCCGTGGATCGCCTCTCTGCTGTCCGTCATGGTCGCGCATGAACTCCGCATATTTGCCGACGGATGGCGTGGTATTCGGCACGGACGGGATGGGGATGGTCATGGAGGATCCGGCCCAATCTGTCCGGAATCCGCCTGGTTCGACAACGGTCACTTTGATGCCAAGCGGCGCCACTTCCTTGGCCAAGACCTCTGAGAAACCGCCGACCGCCCACTTGGCCGATTGGTAGGCGGCCAGGCCCGGAGAGCTGGTCCGCCCGCCAATGGACGAGATCTGGATGATGTGGCCCGAGCGCTGGGTCCGCATCTGTGGCAGGACCGCGCGTGAGACGTTCACGACACCGAAGAAGTTGGTCTCCATCTGGGCCCGGAAATCCTCGTCGGGAACGTCTTCGATGGCGCCCATATTGCCGTATCCGGCATTGTTTACCAGGACATCCAGCCTTCCGAATTCGGTGACCGCCGTCTCGACCGCCTGACGGGCGGCATCGGCGCTGGTAACGTCCAGGGCGACCGCGCGCACATTGGATCCATACTGATCCACCAGGTCAGTGAGTTGTCTGGGATTGCGGGCCGTGGCCACGACCTTGTGGCCGGCCGCCAGCACGGCCTCGGTCAACGCGCGGCCCAGGCCGCGGGAACTGCCGGTGATGAGCCACACTTTCGAAGTGGACATAAGAGGATTCCTTTCAAATGGATAGTGCTGCCCGGATGTCCCTGGTCTCCAGGACGCGTTTGGAATAGCCGGATCTGGCCACCCGCAGCATGGCCAGCCCGATCTCGCGGGTACTCAAGACATAGGCCGGGAACAGCCAGCGAAGAAGAGGGATGAGGGGTGTCAGCGCCGTATAGATGATGCGGTAGATGGCCGTCTTCGACTTTGCTCCCTCGACCGGCTGAATAAAGCCGGGGCGGAACATATAGCTGGCCTGGAACGGCAGGCGCATGAGCGCGTTCTCTGTCGCGCCTTTGACGCGTGCCCACATGGTTCTACCCTTTTCGGTGCTGTCGGTTCCGGCGCCGGAGACAAAGATGAAGGTCATCCGCGGGTTCAGCCGCGCGAGAGGCGCGGCGGCGGCCAAGGCGATGTCATAAGTGACCTTCCGGTAGTCGGTTTCCGACATGCCGGCCGAGGAGATGCCCAGGCAGAAGAAGCAGGCGTCAAATCCTTTGAGTTCGGGTTCGATCGAGTCGAAGTGGAGAAGGTCCTTGTGGACCAGGTCGCGCAGTTTCTCGTGCCGGAGGCCGGTGGCTGTCCGGCCGACCGTCTGAACAAACTCAACGCCGGGATCCTTCAGTGCCTCGTTCAGTACACCCTGGCCCACCATCCCGGTCGCGCCAAAAACTAGAATTCTCATCCTGTACCTGCTTTGGGTTTTCGGTCCTGCCTGATAGATGCCTGAGTGCTCACTCAAGTTTCAGGCGGAGCGATATTTCCTTCGAGGTCCTGGCAGGTCCGAGCCTGGGAACCTGTCATGTCTCCTGCCGCACCACCAGTTTGTCCTCGTCCAGTTGCTCGATGGTGAAGCGCCGGCTGCCCTCACCGGCCGCCTGCAGGAGCAGGTTTCTCTCCTGCAGGGTCCAGCTTCCGCCCTCCCGGGCGGTGGGTACGTCGGTGCCGCAGGGGCCGCTTGCCGTCATCGCTCCACCGGGCTTCAACACAAAGCCGTAGCGGCCCCGGCTTGGGGGGAAGTGGTGCGATTCCGGGCGAAAGACCATCGAATCGCCCGAGTCCTCCTCGTGCGAGTGAAGCCAGGCGCGATGAAGCAGCTGCTGGTCGAAGATGGGCACTTACGTCTCGGGTTCCGGAACGATGGTCTTGCCGATGCTGGACCTGGGGCCATCCAGCGCCGCCGCCATACGTGCCGACTGGCCCAGTGTAAACATCACCATCGCATCGTCGTCCACATAGTCCATATAGTTAACGAACATGTCCCCATTGGGGCCGTTGCTACAGGAGATGTGCGGGAACTGCGGCTTTCCGTAGTTGGGCCGCTGAGCCGGCGGAGTGTCGGCAACATCGTCGGTGCCGCTGCAATCGAGGCGATCGCCCCAGATGTGGATCAGATTCAGCCAGTGGCCGACTTCGTGAGTCGTGGTCCGGCCAAGATTGAAGGGCGCTTCCACGGTGCCCAGGGTCCCGAAGGCGGAATGAAGGATCACGACTCCATCCGTCTCGGCCGGCCCACCTGGAAATTGAGCGTAGCCCAGCAGACCGCCGCCGAGCTGGCACACCCAGATGTTCAGGTACTTTTCCGAGGGCCACGCATCGGCTCCGCCGCTCGCGGCCGACTTCACGTCGTCATTTGTACCGAAGGAGGCGACCCGGGCGGTGGTACGGGTGATGCCCGAAGTTGGCGCGCCGCTGGGATCAGAGGAAGCCAGGGCGAACTGGATGCGCGTATCGCCCGTCAGGTTGCTCCAGACTGAGGGTACTTTGCTGATGTCCGGATTTGTGGCCCGGTAGTCCTGATTGAGCACGTCGATCTGGCTCTTCACCTGCGCATCACTGATGTTGCCGTCCGCAGTGGAAGCCACAACATGGACCACCACGGGAATCTCCGTCACGCCGGTGCGTGCGCTCTCCAGTCCAAACAGCAAGAATCTTGCGAGATGCCGCTCGATGTCGATCCGCCGGTCCTGGTATGCCGGATCCTGCAGCAGTCTCTGATGAACTTCCGCCGTTCCACAGGTTCTGATGGTCGGCTTATGGAAGATTTGCTCTTCTGGCAATTCGGCCTCCTCTTGTTCCTCGTACCTCCAGAATGCCGCACCGGGCCGGCAGCGTAAACCACTGTCCCAGATTGAACCGGATGCCCGCTGCGCGTTTTGTTACGATTGTCTCCCCTTGTCAAACTAGGAGAGCCAGGGTACTCTATTCCTAGACAAACTAGGAGACCTCTCATGGCCAAGTCAGCCGAACTCCTGCCGGGCACTCTCGACATGCTGATTCTCAAGGCGGTATCTCTCAAGCCGCTGCATGGCTATGGCGTGCTGCTGCGGATCAAGCAGATCTCCGGTTCGGCGCTGGATATCCCGCAAGGCTCGCTCTATCCGGCCCTCTACCGGTTGGAGCATCAGGAACTGATCGCCGCCGAATGGGCGCAGAGCGACAACAATCGAAAGGCGAAGTATTACACGCTGACCGCGGCCGGACGTCGCAGGCTGCGTGAGGAAACGGCAAGTTGGAATCGCCTGGCCGCGGCGATGTCGGCGGCTCTCAGTGCCACTCCGGAGGAGGTGTAACGTGCCGCCAGGAATCCGATCGCTCTTCCGGGTGCTCCTGCGCCGCCGCCGCTTCGAGACCGGAATGGCGGATGAACTGCAGTTCCATATGGAGGAATACGCGCGGGACCTGATGCAGTCCGGCATGACCCGGCCTGAGGCGGAGAGACAGGCCCGGCTTGAGTTTGGCGGAGTGAACACAATCGAGGAGGAGTGCCGCGAGGCGCGCCGGCTTCACCTGTTCGATGAACTCGGCCGGCAGTTGCGTTATGCGTCGCGATTGCTGCGGAAGTCGCCGGGATTCACGCTGACCGCGCTGCTGACGATTGCATTGTGTCTTGGCGCGAATCTCACCATCTTCGCGGTGATGGACTCGATTCTGCTGCGCCCGCTCCCCTTTCCGGAATCAGACCGGCTGGTGACCGTCTACAATTCCTACCCAAAAGCCGGCGTGGATCGCGACGGTTCGTCCATTACGAACTATTACGAACGGCGCGGCCACATTCCTGCCTTCTCCTCGCTCTCGCTGTATCGCAATTCGACGGCGGTTGTGGGTGAACCAGGCTTTACCAGGCGCGAGCAGATCCTGCAGGTGACCCCGGAGTTTTTCTCCACTCTCGGCGCCGGACCCGTCCTGGGCCGCACCTTCACTGAAGGGGAAACCTCGTTTCGGACAGACAAAGTTGTGATCCTCAGCGACGCATATTGGCGTCAACACTTCCAGGCGGACCCTGCCGCTATTGGCCGGCAGCTTCGAATGGATGGAGGCGCGTCCACCATCGTCGGCATCCTGCCCCCCGGGTCCCGCTTCCTCTCCTCCGAAGCAAAGCTGTTCACACCGCTTTCCTCCAATGCCGAGGCGCGAAGCGCGGCCAACCGTCACGCCGGCGGCAACTCGAAGCATATGATTGCCCGGCTTGCTTCCGGCGCGACTATCGGTTTGGCCCAGACCCAGATCGACGCCCAGAATGCATCCCTGGAGGCCGACAATCCGAAGCAGCAAGCCATGCTTCTGGATGCAGGGTTCCGATCCATCGTCACTGGCCTTCACTCGGATCACGTCGCCGGCATCCGGCCTGTCCTTCTGTGGATGCAGGCCGGCGCCATCGCCCTGTTGCTCATCGGTGTGGTGAACCTGATGAACCTGCTGCTGGTAAGGGGCAACGGTCGGATGAAGGAGATCGCTGTCCGCCAGGCCTTGGGCGCAGGCCGCCTCCACGTCATCAGTGAGGCCTTTGTCGAGACTTCGCTGCTCACCATGGGAGGCGGGTTATTGGGCCTGATCGTGGGAGCTGCTGGGATCCGCGTGCTCGCAGTGCTGGGTGCGGACCGACTGCCGCTGGGCAGCCAGATCGCTTTCGATGCCCGCTCGGCGGCGGCTGGATTAGCGGGTGCGTTGCTGTTGGGGGCGCTGCTCGCCGTGCCGATTGTGTGGTTGAACCTGCGAGGTCATGCCACGGCTGCCATTCGGCCTGATGGCCGGGGCGGCACTTCCACCTTGGCCGCACAGCGGCTGCGGCATGCCTTCATCGTGGCCCAGATCGCCCTCGCTTTGGTACTGCTCTCGGGCGCGGGGGTTCTTGGGCTCAGCCTGGAACGGGCGATGGCCGTCTCGCCGGGCTTTCGAGCCGATCATGTATTGACCAGCCAGGTCTCCGTCCCCTGGAGCAGCTATCGAACATGGGCCGATCGCCTGGCATTCAACGCAACCCTGCTGCGGGAACTCGCAAACAAACCGGGCGTGGCGTCGGCCGGCGTGGTGAACAACGTGCCTCTCAGCGGCAGGAGCGGGAAGAGCGCCGCTACGGTGAAGGGCCACAGCCGGAGAGCCGGAGAGGCGCCACGAGGTCATTATTCGTATGGAGTGGATGGAGACTACTTCTCGACCATGGGCTTCCAGTTGAGAGAGGGGCGATTCCTCACCGCAGCCGATTCCCGGCGTCCAGGAAGAGTCTGTGTGGTCGACGAGGACTTTGCGCGGTATTACTGGCCGGGCGCCAGCGCTCTGGGCCAACTGCTCTTCGATGGCTCGGACCAGCGGTCCGATGCCGAGGCGTTCACCGTCGTCGGCGTGGTGGGGAATGTGAAGCAGGCGGGTCTCACGGACGAGGCCGCGCAGGGCGCGATCTACTATCCGTATGCGATGCGTTCTGATGACAATCTTTTCGTGGTCGTGCGCACCACGCTGCCACCGGAATCGATCACTCAGACCTTGCAGCAAGCCGTCCGGAGGATTGACCCGGATCTGCCGTTGAGCGATGTGCGTTCCATGGAAGCCCGCATTACGGACAGTCTCATTGCATATCGCTCGCCTGCTCTGGCTCTGGCCATCTTCTCAGTGGTGGCAGTGCTGCTCACGGCCATCGGCACGTATGGGGTTCTCAGCTTCGCCGTGGCGCAGCGGCGCCGGGAGATCGGGCTGCGCATGGCGCTTGGCGCGCGGCCCGTGCAGATCAGGGCGCAGTTCCTGACGTTGGCTGTCCGGTTGCTGGGCGCGGGGATTGCCGCCGGATTGTTGGGCTCGTGGTTTGCCGGAGAATCGATGAGGGCTCTGCTGTTTCATGTGCCTCCGGTGCACCTGGCGACGCTGGCGAGTGCGATTGCGCTGATCGGGTTGGTTGCCCTGGGAGCCTGCCTGATTCCCTCCTGCCGGGCCGCCCGAATATCCCCGATGGAGGCGCTGGCTGACGAGTGAGGGGACGACCCTATCGGGTTCATGCCGAATCCGAATCCGCCCCGGGAGAATCAAAAGGGTCAGATGACCGGCCATACCTTGACCCTTACCTATATTGGCGGGCCTACGGCGCTTATTGAATTCGGCCCAGTCCGCCTGTTGACAGATCCCGACCTTCGATCCGCCCGGCGGAGACTACACCACAGGCCCGGTTACTCTGACGAAGCTCACCGGGCCTGCGATTCCGGCCGATCAGATCGGACCGGTCGACTACGTGTTGCTCAGCCACGACCATCATTTCGACAACCTGGATCGGGCAGGGAGGAGCCTGACTCTCCACGGCAAGATCCGTTCTTACGACAGTGGACGGGGCAGGCCGGTTGGGTGGCAACAGCATCGCCATGCAACCCTGGGAGCAACGGGAGTTCGACGCGGGGCATGGACAGAGTCTAATGGTCGTAGCCACTCCGGGGCGGCATGGTCCGAGCGATGGCGACCGCGGGCCCGTGATTGGCTTTGTATTCTACTTCGCCAGTTCGCCGCACCGCTGCATCTATTTTTCCGGCGATACCGTCTGGTATGAAGCGGTGGCCGAAGTGGGACGCCGTTTTCCGATCAGGACCGCCATTCTGAATCTCGGTGCGGCCCGGGTGCCCGTCGTAGGCCCGCAACACCTCACCATGACGGCCGAGGAGGCGGTTGAGTTTGCCCGGTCGTTCCCTGAAGCCACGATCGTGCCTCTGCACTTTGAAGGCTGGCAGCATTTCTCAGAAGGCAGGAATGAGATTGCCCTGGCGTTCGCCGGGGCCGGTCTCACCACCCGATTGCGCTGGCCGGAACTGGGCGGCAGGACGCCGATCGTGATTTAACCTGGGCGAAGCCCCGAACGGCGGTCCCGCCCGCTTCAATCCACCACAAGGATCGGCGCCTGCCAGAACGTAGCTTTCTGCCCGGCCGGGTTCAAGAACCGTCAACTGGCACTCGTACCGGCCGGGCTGGAGTTTCGCCAGCGGAATGTCGAACTGGATGGGCAGCGTCTTCAGTCGTCCGGTTCCCGCCGCCGAGACTTCCACCGGAATCGACTCGAAGGCCTTCTCCTGGCCTTTGTAGAGACTGACGACCGCAACCAGCGGCTGGGCCTCGGTGAGGTCCTGCTGGTAGGAATGCAGGAAGACATAGAGGTTGTGGTCCTTGCTGAAGACCCGCGTCACACTGGGTATCAGCTTCTGGCCTTCCTGCACCAGCGGGTTCACATCATCGTGCCGGTCTTTCTCCTTCATGGCGTTGTACAACGCATCTTTCATGTCGACGCGCTGGCTGCTGAGCACAACGGAGCTGATGGCCAGCCGGTCTGTCTGCCTGTTCAGATTGGGGATGACGAACTTCGATTGGTAGGTGCCGATCCGCCCTGTTTCGGCGTCCCGGGCCAGGAACTTGATGGTGTACTCGCCCGGCAACAAGGTGTAGCCCGCATCGTAGACGATGGGCCGCTTGGCCAGTTCGGCGGCGGTCGCCTCGCTCAGTTTGGCGGTCACCTTGTCCCGGACGTTCATGACGGTTGTCCCGAAAGAGTTCTTGATCTCGCCAATGAAATCGATTACCGTGCGTTCCGCGCCACGGCGTTTGGCGAGCGCCAACTCCCGGCCCGGGATCTTCACGACCACGGGCACGTAATACTCGGCCCGGTTTAGCTGGAAGTAGTCGATCTCCATCGCGATTGTGAGTTCGGTAATGGGGTCCGGCAGCATCAGCGCGTCCTCGAGTTGCCGTTCTTTGTCGGCCGCGGAGAATTTAGCGAACTGCTTGCCGGCGAAGTAGCCCTGGCGGTAGTCCAGGTTCGCAGCCACGTCGTTGTTCAGTGAGATCTTGATGCGCCGGAACTTCCCATCCTGGGCGGCGTTCGATGCGTAGTAGCCAATGATGTAGTAACTGGAGATGGCCTCCGCCGCCTGGACGATGCCTTTGGTCAGGTCGTTGGTATCGAAGAGTGCTTTGCCGCCCGTGTCAGCCGCCAGGGCATGCAACGTGTCCTGCGACTGCTGGAACCGGGCCGTGTTGGCCTGCATGCCCGCGCCGGAGTACATGCCGGCGTTGCCCGGCGAAGCTTGCGAAGCGTCGCCCATGGGAGGATCGGCCACCAGCCCGCGGGCATCGATCGGCCAGAAGGACACGCCCGCGCGAATCGCGGAGTTCACTGTCGCCATCAATTGCGCCTGATTGTTCATGCCGTTCAGCCGCAAGCCGCTGGAAAAGTAGATCAGCGACTTCTTTGCGCTGAGCTGTCCCAGCATCTTGGCGGCAGTCTGCAGGGCCGACAACTGGCGGTCGGTGTTGAAGATGTTGAACTCACTGTCGTCCTGGCCGAAGGCGGCGCCCGCATCCCCACTGGCGGCGTCGTTGGTCGATTCATCCAACCCCTGGCCTTCGCCGATGATCAGTGTCTGCAGAATGCTCAGCAGCCGGTTGCGATCGTCCGTGAAATCCTGCAGGACCTCTACCGCGCCACCCGAATAACGAAGGATGCAGAACAGGTCATCCGGCGTCATCTGTGCTCGAACGAACTTCTGTGCCGCGGCCAGGGCGCGAATCTGCTCGGCCTGCTGCATCGCGGTCATATCGAAGTACAGAGCCATCAGGCGCCGATTCTTGTATCGGCCATCGCCGGTGGTCTCCGGCGCGATTCTGGTCAGACCCAGCTTTTCGTACACCTTCACATGCTCGGGTCCGGCGGGCGGGGCTCCAGTGGCCGCGGTGGAAAGCTTCTGGTACTCGAACACACGGATCTGCTGGGGCACGCCATCTTCCGTGACCGTGAAATCCTTGGAGGTCAGCCCCTCAATGGGCTTTCCCTTTTTGTCCGTCACCGTGACTGTCTCAATGACGAGTTGCGCTCCGGCGGTGAAGGTCGCGGTCTCGGGCTTCGCCGCCTGAACATTTTCGCCCACCTGCTGCCCGAAGGCAGGCACCGTCCCCAGCAGGAAGCACAGGATTGCAGCACGCATCGGTTAGAACCTCACCCGCAATGTCGTCTGGATGCTCCGCATGGCGTTGGCCGCGGCGGGCAATCCGAATTGTGCGCCGTTGACCGTTGTGTTCCAGTTTGTGAAATTGACCCGGTTGAGGAGGTTCACAGCGTCGAGTCGAAGATCCAGGTTCAGACGGTCTGTCATGCGGAATGTTCGCGACATTGAGGCATTCAAGGTGAACTGCGAAGGGCCTGAGATGGTGTTCCGTCCGGCGGTGCCCCAGGCGCCCGGCCGCGGTGCCGCATAGGCGGCCTGGTTCAGGAACCGTCCGGGCTGGGCATCGTAGAGTGATGCGCCTGTATAGTCAGGCCGGATCGTGCCCGTCACGCCGGTGCCTTCGACGGCGGCCAGATAGACGGGTGTCTGCGGCAGTCCGCTGCCGGCGGTGATCTGCGAAGCCAGGCTCCACTCCTTCAGCAAAGTGCCTTTCCAGCCGTTCAGGAAGGTGCCACCGGTGAGACCCATGCCCGAGGTGTATTGAACCTGAGCCGTGAGCAGATGGCGTTGGTCGAAACTGGAGCGCCCCCGGTCAGCGCCGGTATCAAGCCAGTTCTGCGCGATGGAGAGTCCTCCGAGTCCGGCCAGAGGCGAGGCCGGTTGCGCGCCATTCTGGTTCTGCCCTCCGCCGCCTTGATTCGTGGCTCCGCCGGGTCCGCCCAGGGCGGCCGCATTGTCGATCGACTTCGCGAACACATACTGCGTCGAGGCCGTAAAGCCTCCTCGCAGACGGCGCCGCAGTTGAATCTGGGCGGCATGGCGGCTCGAGTTTCCGCTGGATTGGAGAAAGGCGAACCCTGACGGACAGGAAGCGCAGGGGTTTGCGGCCCCCAGCGGGAAGGTGTTGGGCAGCACGGCCTGCATGGCATGGGTGCCCTTGATGCCGGCATAGGTGGCCGTCATCTGGATCGAAGCAGGCAAATCCCGCTGCACACTCAACTGCCAGTTCTGCGCGTAGCCTGGCCGGAAGTTCGGATCAATGGCAATGGTATTGCTGCCGCCTGACGTAGCTGAGCCGAATCCATTCGCCAGGGTGATTGGATTGATGACGCTGTTCTGTACGGTCGCGGTCGTCGAAAGCGGCGGCTGCTGGGCGAGCCTGGTCGCCAGCGCCGGGTAAACAGAGGTGTCGTAGTAGATTCCATAACCTGCCCGCACGATGAGCGAGGAGGCCGCCAGCGGGCGCCAGGCAAGTCCAACGCGCGGTGAGAAGCCCGTCCGGAAGGGCCGCAGGAGTGAGGTGGGATACTGCTGCCCGCTCAAGCTGCCCCGAGGATTGGCCGCGAGAACCGGCGACACCGCGGTAAACGCTGGAGCGAGGTCGAGGTTCACCAGTCGATTCTGCGATTCCGTGATGGGCGCGGCGTAATCCCAACGAACGCCTCCGTTCAACGTCACCGATTGGTTGATCCGCCAATCGTCGGTGATGTAGGCGTCGTAGACGGTCTGGCGGAAATACTTATCCGCATTGCCGTACGCGATGGAACTGGTCCGCGGGGTGCCCAGGAGGAAGTCGGCGAAGTCGGACCCTGTCTCCGAGCCGGTAAACGTGAACGTGCCGCGCGGATCCTGTTGGGAGAGGTAGTTGAACTGCTGCCGTCGAACATCTCCACCGAACGCGATATTGTGTGCGCCATGAGTCAGGAGCATCGAGGCTGAGACGCCGGCCGTCTGGCTTCGATTGAAGGCGCTCTGCGCGTCGGAAAGACCGGCAATGCCGCTCGAGAAGTTCAGGGCGGGCGGACCCCAGTTGCTCGGGTCCTGATTATTGCCCGCGATGCCGGCGTTGGACGAGACATTCACCCGGTCGGCGAAGAAGGGAGTCATTCGAGTGGAGAGGCGGCTGTACTGGACACCCAGATTGAGAAAGAGGCGCTGGCTGAAGCGGTGAGTCCAGTTTGCCCCGCTATTGATGCCCAGCAGATTGCGTTTGTCGAGGAAGCCGAATAGGTCGGGATCGTCTTCGCGCGTGCGCTGGAAACTGAACTGGCCGAAGATCTGGTTGCTGCGGCCGATCACCTTGGAGAGCCTCGTTTGCATCGCGTCCTGGTGGGTGGGATTCAACAAAGGAACCTGAAAGTTGTAGCCGTTGCTGCCGCTGAAGTTGGGCAAAGGGTAGTAGTTCAGAAGAGCACGAGCCTGAGGACTGATGCGGCTTTGCGGGATAGTATTTCCGGGGAAGGGAAGGCCGGTGAGCGGATCCACGATGGCGTCCGCAAGGGTACCCCCACGCTGAGCCAGAGTCGGCACGAGAGAGGTAGAGGTGGTCGCATCGTTGTTGCGGGTCCACTGATAGCCCAGGAAGAGCATGGGTCCGTTCTTGAGCAGATGCGGGATCTTGATTGGCCCGCCAAAGCTGGCCATACCGGTCAGCCGGTTGTAGTCGGCTTTGGGTGTTCGCTGACCCGTCAGGGAGTAGGGGCGGGCATCGAATGCTGAGTTTCCGAGGGTCATCCCCAGACCACCGTTGTACAGACCCTTGCCGCCAAACCTGTTGTTTCCGAACGCTGCGGCCTGGCCGAAGTTCGAGGCCGCGCCATTGTTCACACTGCCGTTGATCAGCAATCCGTCGGCGGCGCGCTGGCTCGTCTCGTCGTCGCCCGAGGGGGCCGCGGCCATCGCCGGCTTGCGTTGTGCGGGCTGAGCAGGCTTCGCTAGCGGCTCCACGGGCCGGACCGGCGCCGCCGGCTTTGGTGGCGCGACCGCCACCTGAATCTCGGCTTTGATCCGCTCCATGGTGAGCAGGGTCAGACTCCACTCCCGGGCAACGCTGTTCGCCGCCACGGCGACTTCCTGCCGCATGGATTCAAATCCGAACATCTTTACCTGGAGGATCCAGGAGCCATCGGACAACTCGGGAAACAGGTAACGCCCGTCGAGGTCGGTGACGGCTGTGAACGATTTTCCGTCCCGGCTGGCGGTTACCGTGGCACCGGGTACGGGTAGTCCTTTGAAAATTACGCGGCCCCGATTTTCGGAAGCCACAAGAACAGGCAGCAGAAGGCCAATTACAGCGCAGAGTCGAAGAAAGTGACTGATGCGTCGGAAATCCATGGCTAGTCTCAAGTCGATCAGAAAGTACGCTCGGTGCGGAGTGCCGGCTGACCTCGTTCCCGCGCCTCGAAACCGGGGCGTCGGGTCGGCTACCGCACGGTCAGCCGGTCTCCGGGATGGGCGCTAGTTCTCGGTGGGCAGCTTCTCGATGTGGTCCACGACGAGCATTTCCATCGGTGCCTTGCGTGGCTCCAGTTTCAGGCCGTACTGCTGCACGGAGTCATAGATCGAGCCGGCGCGTTCGACGGGGATTTCGCTGGCCGCACCGCCGCCCGGAGGCGGGCCACCCGGCCCCGGGCCGCCCATCGGACCACGTCCGCCCCCGGGCATGCCGCGCATCGTCTCCGGCGTGAAGACGAGGTCGAAGTCGTACTGGCCTTCGATCCCTGTCATGTCGACGACGGGACGTTCCGCGAACCGGGAGATCATCTCAGCCAGGCCGGACAGCGTCACGGATGGCGCCTTCAGATGCGCGCCCTCCGGGCCCATCATCATCATCACGGAGCCTCTGGGCGGGCCACCGCCCGGCCCTTTGGCGTCCGGCGTCGCGGCGGGTGCCGTCGTTTCGGCGGGTTTCAGCTTCGGACCGTTCTTTCCTGCCACGAGGGCGTAGATGGCCCCCTCTTTGGAGTTCTTGTGGGTGGTCAGTTTGAACCGCTCCGCCAGCAGCGCCTGCAGCATCTCCGGAACCTGTTTCTCGGTCGCTCCGGCCGGGAACTTGGCCACGATGTCGAAGCGCTGGTTGCCCAGCCAGTCCGGCCCCTCGATCTGAAACTCCTTCACCTTGAAGGCGACCCGGACGCAGTCCTTCAGCGAAACGTTCGAGTAGCGCAACATGCCGCCATCGGTGTCCATCATGATCCGGATGCGGCCCATCTGTTGAGGTTCGGACGGTTTGATCGACGCCACTTCGAACGCGAGCGTCCCGGCCGCCTGCTGGCCGAACGCAGCACAGCAGGAGAGGATCAGTGCACAGGCGAAACTGGATTTCATGTCAATAGCTTGCGTCGGTTTGGATGTTCGGCGAGCAAATTGTATGTAAGGAATGTAAGCGTCAGACGGCAAGTTTGTATCCGGCGCCCTTTACGGTGAGTAACAAGCGCGGATAACGAGGGTCGTCTTCGATCTTCTTCCGCAAGCCGGCCACGTGCACATCCACCGTCCGGCTCATCGTGTCGCCGCTCAGATTCCACACATTCTCCAGGAGTTCTTCTCTTGTGATGACCGCCCCGCGGCGTTCGATGAGGTACTCGAGCAGACGGAACTCGACCGGGGATAGGGGAGAGCGGCTTCCCTGCGCGCGACACTTCGTGCCGGCGCAGGTCGATCCTCAAATCGCCAAGTTCGGCTCGTTCCGCCGGGGCGGTGGATGGAGTCATGGACCGCCGCAGCAGTGCTTCAATGCGGGCCATCAACTCCACGGGTTCGCAGTTTTTCTGGACGTAATCGTCCGCGCCAAGTTTGAGACCCACCACGCGGTCCACCACCTCGCCGCGGGCCGTCAGCATGAGTACCGGCACGTTCTGGCCTTCCCGGCGTAGATCGCGGCAGATGTCGAACCCGTTCTTGCCCGGCAGCATCACGTCCAGAACGATCAGGTCGAACTGGCGTGTGCGCGCGAGTTCATAGCCGGCGCTTCCTGTCTGGGCCCACTCCACCGCATAGCCTTCCGACTCCAGGCGATCGATCATTCCGACCGCAAAGGCGGCCTCATCTTCCACAAACAGAATGGAATGGCTCATAGCGGCAGATGCAGCGTGAAGGTGCTGCCGCGCCCGGGCCTGCTCACCAGCGTCACACTTCCTCGATGCGCCTCGGCGGCGCTGCGGACCAGGCTCAGCCCCAGGCCGGAGCCCGGGATCTGGGCCTCCACAGCGGCACGTCCCCGGCTAAACGGTTCGAAGATCTCGGCCTGATCCGTGGGGTCGATGCCCGCGCCACGGTCTTCCACGCTGAGGCGGACTTCCTTTTCCGCTGGATCGTGAACGGCGCTCACCCGGATCCACCTGCCCCCGCCTGCATGCTTGAGAGCATTATCGAGCAGATTGTCGAACGCGGTGCGCAATAGCTTCGCATCGCCGACGATCGGGGGGAAGGTCGGGCGCCAGGGTAACCTCCGCCTCGAAGCCTTCGCGCGCAAGTTCGTCTCGCCGGACAGCGACCGATTCCTCAATCAGGCTCCGAAGATCGATCTCGTCCTTGGCTGGACGGCGTAACCCCGAGTGGATGCCCGCCAACTGGAGCGTCTGCTCGACCATCTCGTTCAACCGCCGGCTCTGCTGGTGGATGAGTTCCCCGTACTGTTTGACCTTGTCGGGGCCTGCCACAAGACCGTCTGCCTGATTGCGCGAGAGCATGGCGATGGCCGATACCGGCGTCCTGAGCTCGTGTGAGACTCCGGCTACGAATCGCATCTTCTGGTCCGCCAGCCAGTGCATGCGGCGCGAGGCGATCACCAGAAACGCCACACCGGCGAACAGCAGCAGATCGACGCCCAGACTGACCAGCAGATTCTGCCACCGCTTGCGTTCAAAGGCGGTCGACATCGGCATGTCCTTGTGGGCGATCTGCAATTCCCACAGGCCGGTGCCCCGGAGTGGGTTGATGTTCCTGGAGAACACGCGATCCTCCCGTTGGATGACAATGGAGGTTCGCTCTCGAGGCCGGGAACCACCCGACATGAACGGCGGAGCAGGCACTGGCAGAATCGACTCCGCGGCTGGGAAGGGTGTCCGTAGATCCGGATTCAGAACGCCGCCGTAGAGACGGAGTTCCGGTTTGTCCAGCGAGACCAGCGCGAAATCATACTCGCTCGCGGCGGTACCGCCAAAGGTCTTCTGGATGAGCCGGGGAATGAACGTAGTGCTCAAGTATATCTGCTTGTCGAGGCGGGCGATGAAACAACGGTTCGATCTGCCACTTGATGGCCTTGGTGATGCGGGTTTCGCCCGGTACCTGATGTTCTACCGTAACGACGTCAAAGATGGGAGCCAGGATCGTCGATGGCTCGTCCACCGCGCTGAGCGAACAACGCGCCTCGGGGAGCCAGGCCGGTAACGCCGAGGGCGCGAATTCTCCTCCGGGTCAGCTTCAGGATCTCCCAGCCTTCCCGGCGGGAAGATTGAGGTAGTACAACTCTCCGATCAGCTTGGGTGTTCCACTCAGCGGCGTGCGGGCTCTCAGCGCGGTATTGGCTTCGTTCTGGAGAAATCTCACCGACTGGCCGATGACGCTGTTGAACTCGCTCGCAAACAATTGAGCGGCGGAGTTTAAGTGCTCCCGCTCTCGTTGCGCGTCGGCGGCCGAAACCCTGGCTGACCACTCGGTACTGCAACACACCCAGCCCGGCCAGCAGCAGGGCCAGCACACAACTGACCGCAACGAGAGCTCGCGAACTGAACGATCTACCCATTCACCTGAATTCTAGCCGAATCGGGAAGAATCGCAACCAGGAGCAGGTTTATTTGGCAGGCGCTGCCGCGGGACGCGGACGCCCGCCGGGTGATGTCCAGCCTGCTGGTGGCGCATACTCCGCACGGGTGCTCGCCTTGTCCGCCGTGGGGAAGTCGGCCGGTACTTTTTGTTTCACTTTGCCCGTCGCCGCCCATTCCGTGTCCCGTAGATAGGTTGCGATGAACCCGACGCAATTCAGCGCCGCCAGGTCGTGCCCCATCACGGTGTGGAAGATGCGCCCCTTGCCATAGGACAGCACCATCAGGATGGGCTCCTCGTGGTTCGTGCCGCGATTGGCCGGATCGGACCACGCTGTCGCCAGCACGGTCATGTTCTGGCCAGGCCCGCGCAGATTCGCGTACAGTTCGTCTGGAACATGCAGCCACTCCTTGGGCAATCCCTTGGTAATCGGATGGTCTGTCACCTGGTTCACAACCTTATACGCGAGCCGGGCGCCATGGCTGCCGGCTGAACCCGGAGAGGGATCCGACGCCAGTTTCCCGTTCTCGTAATAGAAGTGCGGGCCCGATTTCTCATTCCGGCCGCGCCAGCCGCCGACGCCGATCATCAGGTTGTAAGCCTTCCAGTTCGGAAATGCGTTATCGGCGGCGTGAACGGAGACCAGTCCGCCGCCCTTCTGGATGTACTCCTCAAAAGAAGCCTTCAGAGTATCCGGCCAGCGTTCGTCAGGCACGTCATAGTTGGAGACAACAACCTGGTACTTGCTCCATTCGGGCTTGAATGTGGAATAGTCGGCGCCCTTGGGCGGTGCGGTCACGACATCCACCTGGAAGCATCCCGGCTTCCCCTAGCATCTTTTTGAGATAGGGAGTGGTCTCCTGCCACGCATGATACGGCCCGCCCTGCTCGCCATCCAGCAGCATGACGCGGATTGGGGGTGCCGCTGCTGCAGGGAATACTGCCGCGAGAAGGCCCGCCGCCAACAGACCCAAAATACTTTGCTTCATAATGAGTGCTCCCATGACACCGTCTCCGGCGCCGATTGACGTGAACAGCCATCCTCCGGCCCGGCCGGATGGCAGGGCCCTCGAACTCGCTCGCTTCTTCGCAACCTCGGAAGCGCGCGCTGCCCGCGTCCCCCAACAGTCTACAGGGATCTTGGCGGCCTGGGGATCCACTTCTGCGGTACTGGCCCGCCCGGCTGGCTTCCTGACGCTAAACTCGAGGCCCTGGCACCGCGGGCGCCGGTCAACCATGAAATCGAATTCCGCCCCATCCAAATCGAAGCCCGCCGCCGGCGGGAACGTGGATTCCTTCCTGTCGCAACTGGATCATCCTCGGAAGAGCAGATCCTCGCCTTGCGCCAACTCATCCTCTCGGTGGATCCCGCCATCGGTGAGGCCATCAAGTGGAACGCGCCCAGCTTCCACACGACGGAACACTTCGCCACGATGAATCTCAGGGCCCGTAACGGCCTGGGCATCATCCTCCACTTCGGCGCGAAGAAGAACGCCATCGCGGAGACCGGCATCCAGATCCCCGATCCTCATGGACTCCTGGAATGGCTCGCGAAGGACCGCGCGCTGGTCACCTTTCGGGATCTGGAACAGCAGGAGGCCCAGCGCGAAGCCTTCGCCAACCTGCTTCGGGAATGGATGCGCTATGTTTGAACCGCGAATTCCGCCATTGATCCTCTGTCCGCCAGCCGCTGGTGCTCTATGAGAATCCAATCCGTCATGCTGTACGTGAAGTCGCTCTCCAGCATGGAGAGGTTCTACACGGAGATACTGGGCATCAGCCCGCGAGCGGAGACACGCGGAGACACCTGGCTGGAGTTCGATACCGGCTCGACCAGGTTTGCCCTGCATGCCATCCCGGCGCACATTGCGGAACAGATCATTCTCTCCGTGCCGCCGGAGCGCGCGAGGAGACTCCCTACAAACTGCTGTTCGAGGCCGATGATCTAGAGTCGGAACTTGCCCGTCTGCGGACTCTCGGTGTGGCTCTGGTTCAACGGCCCTGGGGCGCATGGGATGGAGTGGATCCCGAGGGCAATGTGTTCGCGCTGGTCCCCGTCCGCAAATCATAGGCCACCGTTGAGGAGGCTAAAATAGCGCCATGCCGTCATCGCCCGCACTGGACTCACTTTGTCTCCGTGAGGCACGCATGTCGGATGTTCCGGCGCTCCATGTGCTGATTGATCTTTCCGTGCGGCGCCTTCAGGCGGGCGATTACTCTCCGGAACACATCGCGCGCGCTGCGGCACCGTTTTCGGAGTCGATACACGCCTCATCGCGGACGGCACCTATTTTGTGCTGGAATCGCCGGAGGCCGGTCTGGTCGGCTGCGGCGGCTGGAGCAAGCGCAAGACCCTGTTCGGCAGCGACCATGCCGATGTCCGCGTGGACGAGCTCCTGGCCCCGGAGGTCGATGCAGCCCGGATCCGGGCCTTCTTTATCCATCCGGAGTGGGCCAGAAAGGGTCTTGGAACCAGAATCCTCGATGCGTGCGAATCCGCCGCCAGGGCCGCCGGGTTTCGCCGGTTTGAAATGGGCGCCACTCTGACGGGCGAGAAACTGTACAGCCTGAAAGGCTACGTCGCGTTGGAGCGCATCGAAGTCCCACTCACCAACGGAGCTACGCTGCCTGTGATTCGGATGAGCAAGGCGGCCGGCCCCCCGAGTTCCTGACAGCCAAAGGCTCAGCCGCCCTTTGGCACATCACCGCGCACGGCCCAGACGCGGGCCGGCAGGTCGAACGGCGTCGTCTCCGATGCCACGGCGAGTCTCTTCTTCACCTCAGAGCGCAATGCCGCCTGCATTTCCGGATTCAATCGGACCGCATAGGCGCCGGCTGTGCCCTGGCCCAGCAGGAAGGCGTCCCAGTAGTCTGGGAAAGACCGGAATCGAGTTGTGATGTCGATCGGCTCCTCACGCACGTCCACCAGGCCCGCCTGCTGCCACAATGCGGTCAATTCGCCCCGGTGGCAGAGCTTCATGGCTTTCTCCGTGAGCTTCTCGGAGTCCGGATCCACCACCGCCGCGGCTTCCCAGAAGGTGCGCAACATCTTCATGCCCTCGCTGTAATCCCAAACCGCGGCCGCAATGCGGCCACCTGGCCGGGTCACCCGCCGCACCTGCTGCAAAGCCTTCGCCTCATTGGGGATGAAGTTGAATACAAGGAGTGAAAGCGCCGCGTCGAACTGCGCCTCCGGCAAGCTCAGTTCCTGCGCATCGCCAACCTGGAATCGCACGCGGTCTGGAAACCTATTGCGCTGGGTGGCGTAGGCGACATACTCCTTCGACGGGTCGATCCCTTCTACCCGCGCTTTTGCGTCGCCGTCCGCCACCGCAAAGGCGAGAGATCCCGTGCCCGAGCCCACATCCAGGATGTGGCTTCCCGCCGGAGAGTCGCTGAATTTCACCAGCTTCGGCGCCACCAGCCGGCTCCAACGGCCCATGAACCGCTCATACGCCTCGGCATTGCTAAACATGTTCGGTCCTCGATCCTGGCCCCGCAAGGGCGCGAGGGCTGCCGCCCAGAGAAGGGAACGCCGTCTCAGCATTCCTCAATTCTAGGGCACATTGTCATTTGCGAGACTTGCGCCGGTTGCTGCCCCATGGCCAACCCGAAAGGAACCCGGCGGTTCCCGTCGTGCGCGGCACCTGATATCGTGTGGGCCAACCACCATGAATCGCAGATCCTTCTTCTCCTCCGGGCTCTGTGCCGGCGCCGCCCCCGCCTGGGCCCAGCTTCCTGATGCCGGCAAGAGCAGGATGAAGATCACGTCGGTTCGGCTGGTGAACACCCGCCCGAAGCGCCCGGTTCCCAGCTATACCCCGGCGGCAGGATCCTGGAGCACCCAGGCGGTCGAAGTCGCCAACCCGATGTCCATCTACCCGCGATACAAGGCGACGCGGTCCCTTTTCTTTCCGGATCCAGGGAAGGTGCCAGGCTTCACCGTGGAAATCGCCACGGATAAGGGTGTGAAGGGTTATGGCAGCGGCGGCGCGGGCGGTGGCGCCATCGTGGAAGGCCACCTCACCAAACTGCTGCTTGGCGAGGATCCCTTCGATATCGAAAAACTGTGGGACATCCAGTGGCGGTCCACCATGCATTACGGGCGCATGGGCGTCACCATGAATGCTATCAGCGGGGTCGACCTGGCCTTGTGGGACCTCATCGGCAACGCACTCGGCATGCCGGTGTACAGACTGTTGGGCGGACAGACCAAGGACCGCATTCCCGCCTACTGCACCGGCAATGACATAGAGCAGCATGTCGAGTTCGGATTCAGGCGGCTCAAACTGGCCATGCCGCATGGTCCCGCCGATGGCCGGGAGGGCATGCGTAAGAACGAAGAGCTGGTGAAACGGGCCCGCGCCGTCCTTGGTCCGGATGGGGAGATCATGCTCGACTGCTGGATGGCCTGGACCGAGCGCTACACCCTGGAGATGGCGGCGCTGCTGGAACCTCACCGCATCTATTGGATGGAAGAGGTTCTCCAGCCTCACGATTACGCCGGTTTCGGCCGCCTCCGCAAGGCCATCCGTTCCACACGGATTGTCACCGGTGAACACGAATATGGCCGCTACGGATTTCGAAATCTCCTGGAACATGAGGCCGCCGAAATCTGGCAGCCGGACCTGCACTGGTGTGGAGGTCTCACAGAGGCGCGAAAGATCTCGGCTCTCGCCGCGGCCTATGACATTCCGGTGATTCCGCACGGCGGAGGGACGACCCAGGACGGCCTGCATTTCATCATGGCCACCCCAAACAGCCCCTGGGCCGAGATGTTCTTGCCCCCGCCAGGCGGCCCGCCGGAAGTTTACAAACGCTTCGAGGAGGATTACCGCGTCACAAGAGGCCCCGAGGGCATCTACACGGCTCCATCGGATCGTCCCGGATTTGGCTGGGATTTCGACGCTGTTTAGTCAATTCGTTCCACGACAAACTCGAGCCGGCATCAGCCCTGATTCCGATCGAGCGGATCCCCTCACCGGATCGGCTCCTTCCGGTAAAGTTTCATAAACTCACGAAACGCACGCACGCCGTCGCCGTATTAGCTGGGTATGCAGACGCTCTCCGCCGACGTGCGTTATGCCCTGCGCGAACTTCGTCATCGCCCTGGCATCACACTCACCGCCGTTCTTTCCCTGGCACTCGGCATCGGAGCGACCAGCGCCGTCTTCAGCGTCATCTACGCCATCCTGATCAACCCGTTTCCTTATCCCGGCGCCGACCGCATCGTCAACCTCGGTCTGATGGACAAAGCGGGCAAGTACCGCTACCCCGGCATGAACGGCGCTCAGTTGGAACAGCTTCGCCAGGCGAAATCCCTGGAGAGCGTCGTGGCGGAGGATGGCTGGAACCTTACCACCACCGACGGAGACCTGCCGGAGGATGTCCAGGCGGCCTATCTTGCGCCCAATGCGCCCAACCACTGGGGCATTCCCGCGATGCTGGGCCGCTGGTTCATCCCTTCCGATGCCCCGACAGGTCAGGAGGCTGAGCGCGTGGTGGTCCTCGGCTACCGGTTCTGGCAGCGTCACTTCGCCGGGGATCCAGGTGTGGTCGGACGCACCATTCAGCTCGTTCGCAAGAACTACCAGATCGTCGGCGTGATGCCGCCGCGTTTCCGCTGGCGTGAGGCGGATATCTATGTGCCGCTGAAAGTCACGCTGGAACCGAACAACTTCTACGGCCTGACGATGAAGATCCGGCCCGGTTTCTCCGCGGCTCAGGTCAACGCTGAACTCCAGCCCTTGATCGACAGGTTTGCCGGTGAATTGCCGGATCGCTATCCCGAAAAGTTCCGTGTCACGGTTCGCACCATCACGGAGCTTTACGCCAAGCCACTCGGGCCGAAACTCTTCCTCCTCCTCGGGGCGGTGGCCTCTCTGCTGCTCATCGGTTGCGCCAATGTCTCCATCCTCCTGCTCGCGCGAGGAGCGCAACGGCAGCATGAACTCGCCGTCCGGGCAGCCCTCGGGGCGGCACGGCTTCGAATCATCCGGCAACTCCTCACCGAATCCTTCGTCATCGCCGCGGCCGGCGCGCTGCTTGGGCTTCTCTTCGCCTGGAAGAGTCTGGCGCTGCTGATTGCCTGGATCCCGGAGAACTCATATCCCGCCGAGTCCGTGATCGAGATGAACCTGCCCGTACTGCTGTTCTGCATTGCCCTGGCCGCCACAACAACTCTGGTCTTTGGCCTCTGGCCGGCCCTGCAGCTCTCGCGGCCGGACCTCGGTCGCGTTATGCAGTCCAATACGCGGCGCATCATGGGTTCTGCTCGCGGGAAACGGACCCACAGCCTGATGGTGGGGGCCCAGGTAGCGCTCACGCTGCTAATGCTCACCGTGGCCGGCGCTGCCGCCAAAGGATTCCTCCGCCTCGTCCAGGCGGACCTTGGCTACGATCCTCACTTCGCCATGTCGCTCCCGATTCCGGTTCACGAGAACACCTACTCCACGTGGAAGCAGCGTTCCGAATACTTCGAGCAGATCCGTGCCCGCATCGCCTCCATGCCCCAGGTCGTATCGGCGGGTATCTCCACGAATGCCACACCGCCCATCAATGGCTCGGACAGCCGCATCGAAATCGCCGGCAGCGGCGACATGGAGAAGCAGGTGGTGCGTGTCAACTTCATCAGTCCCGAGTACTTCCCGGTTCTACACATCCCCCTGGCCCGCGGCCGCCTTTGGGATCACGCGGAGACAATGCGGGGGGCGCCTCTTGCCGTTATCAACGAGACGATGGCCCGGCAGTATTGGCCCAAGGGCGACGCAATCGGCCACCAGATCCGGATTCTCGGTCTGAAGAATGAGCCGCCCTACCAGCCCGCGGCGGAAGGCAGCGAAGGCTGGCTGCAGATCGTTGGCGTCGTCGCCGATGTCCGCAACGATGGTCTGCGCAGCGTGGTCAAGCCGGCCGCCTATGTGCCCTATTCCTTGCGGATGAGGATGTTCACCCAGATCCTGGTGCGCACGCGCGTCGCTCCACTCTCCATCCTCCGGGACGTCCGCGCCCAAATCGTCCAGATCGACCGCGACCAGCAGGTAATGCAGGTGCGCGATCTGGAGACCTGGATCACAGGGATGCAGGAGTACGCGCAGCAACGCCTCATCGCTACCCTCTTTGCCGTCTTCTCCGTTCTCGCCCTTCTTCTGGCGGCCGCGGGTCTCTATAGTGTCGTTTCCTACGGCGTAGCCACCAGGACCAATGAATTCGGGATCCGGATCGCCTTGGGCGCCAAAGCGCGCGACGTGGTCCGCATCGTCCTGTCCGCAACGCTGCTGAATGTGGCAGCCGGGTTGTCGGCAGGGCTCCTGCTCAGCATTCTCTTCGACTCACTGGCGTCCAAATGGGTCACCGAGAGTGCCCGCGATCCGCTCATCCTGTCTGGGGTGACCTTGATTCTCATTGCTGTGGCGGTGCTCGCCTGCATGGTCCCGGCCCGCCGGGCGGCGGCCGTCGATCCGATGACCGCCCTGCGCTACGAGTAGGGGGTATTCTCCGCTGCGGCGAACCGGCGCTCGCTGAAACCAAACATGATCAGAGAGTAATAAAGGTCCAATCCCGCCTCGTATTCCTCGGAATGCGCTAAAATGTGCAAGCCGATGGCGCCTGATTCAAACTCAGTGGTTCGCATCGTCTGCGCCGTCAATCGCCACTATGTCACTCCGCTGGTGGTGATGCTGATGTCGCTGAAAGAACACCTGCGGGCAGGCGCAAGCTGCGAGCTCTACCTGATCCACTCGGGTATTCCCGAATCCAGCCTGGCTCTCGTTGCTTCAATACTCAAGACCCATCCTGTCTGCCTTTCCGCGGAACTGCTGGCGGGCGCACCCCGCGTTCGTCGTTACCCGCCTGAGGCTTCGGTGCCCCTCCTGCTGCCGGATGTCCTGCCCCCGGACCTGGAGCGTGTCCTGTTTCTTGACGCCGATCTGCTGGTGCTGGGGGATGTGACGGAACTGTGGGAAACGCCAATGGACGGACATGTCGTGGCGGCTGCCGCCGACGCCGCCGTGCCTCTGTGCTCCGGGCCACGCGGAGTGAAGGGCTGGCGCCGGATGGGGATTCCCGACAACGCCCCTTACTTCAATTGTGGCGTTCTCCTCATCCACCTCGGGCGTTGGCGCGAGCGCGACATTACCCGGCGTGCGTTCCGCTATTTCGAGGAGACCGCGAGCCCATCGACTTCCTTCATCAGGAAGCCTTGAACGCGGTTCTGTGGGACGACTGCAAGCGCCTGTACCTGCTGGAACCTGCTGGTGAGCCGCGCCGGCCGCTCATTCGATCGCGACGGCGGTGACGAATGGAAGCGGCCCGGGATCGTTGACTTTGCGGGCCGCATGAAGCCCTGGCGCGCACCGGTGGCGGGTCCTTTCAACGCGCCCTACCAGGCTGCTCTGGCCGGCGCGCGTCCTCTGGTCGACTGCGAGCCGCCGAATCTGAAAGACCGGTTTACCAGCCTCTATGACCGAAGGCTGCGCACCGTTCTGTATCCTCTGGAACAATACTTGTGGAGACGCCGCTTCTTATGAAATCCCAGCTTTCCATCCTGCTGCCCGCCATGCAGGGATACAACACGATCCTGGCCGCACTGGATTCCTGGAACGTCAGACCCGCAGGGATGCACTGGAGATTCTTGTCTTTGTCCGGCCCGCCGGACCGTCTGACGAGCAGAGAGCTGCCCTCACCTCCGGGGTGGTGATCGTCGATGTCGGCCCTGCCGATCTGCACGAGGCGCGAGCCCTGGGCATCCGATTCGCCACAAGCGCATACGTCATGCTGGCCGAGGATCACTGCCTGCCCGATCCGGAATGGACGACACGGCATCCTTGAGCGCCTGGACGGCGAGTGGGACGCGGTTGGTCCCGCCCTGCGGCCGGGCAACCGAACCACCTGCTGGGCCGAAGGGTCGTTCCTCATTGGTTATGGTGAATGGACGATGCCGGTGACAGGCGGCCCGACCGATGTCTTGTGCGGCTGGAATGTCGTAATTCGTACGGAACTGTTGCACCAGC